>JALEJU010000011.1 GCA_022769485.1 Bacillota bacterium | reverse complement strand
GAACCTTTGTTTACTAAAGCCTGACAGCGTGACTCTTCAAGTTTCAGGGAATTTGGAATGGAAGGAGCTGGAACGGATATTGGAGGAGTTTACCTTGTAAAAATTCCTTAAAGACCGCAATATGCGGAGGAAAAGCGGTGTCTAACGGATAAATCAAACTAAGCAAAGGAGGCTTTTTTATGCTTCGAAAAAAGATGTTTTTGTGCTTAGCGCTCTGTCTGACCCTTTTGCTGTCCACCGTCTCTGTGTTCGCGGCGGCGGGGAACGGCGGCGGTGTGGATCCTCAGGCCATCACTACCACTTCCGGCAGCTTTGTGCGGGTGAAGGCGTTAAAGGGAGAGCTGACCATTTCCGCCTTTTCCAGTACACAGCCGGATAGGATGTATGCCCAGGTTATGCTGCAGCGGAATGTAGGCGGCACCTGGTCGAATTACTGGTCCAATTACATTACTATCGCAGACGATAATCCGGCAGCAAGCGCATACGGCGCTGTCAGATATATTACCGTGGAGGACAGCGGTACGTACCGATGCAAGGTTTATGTAACAGAAACATACGACGGCGCAACCAATACCGTAGGACCTAATTATAGCCAGTCGGCTTCTCTGTAAGCGGCTGTTGTAATACCATCGGACAAACCGAAAAATACGCCGCGGCCGGGACTCCGAAAATACTCTCCGCCGCCTTGCGTTTCGGAACGTCTGAAGAAGGCCTTTTTCCGGGCTTAAAACGGAGAATTCCCAATGAAAAAGCGGGGCTCTTTTCTGCAGACGCAAACCGCGCCTGCCGCATTCGTTAGTTAGCTGAAACTGTTTAAGAGCTTCGCCGGACTGAAGAACGGCGGCACCGTTATCCCCGGGCTTCGCCCTTCCGAAGGTTCGATTTTGCGGAGATCAAGCCAATTCCCAAATTGATTTCCGCATCAGTCCCCCTCTTTGTGCATAGCATAGACGAGGGGGATTTTTTTATGAGAACGATTATTGTGAACGGCTATATGTATCCGGATGTCTCACCGGATGTTTTAACGGCCACAGCGCCGAATTTAACGTATCTTTCCATGTTTACTTACGGAATTACCGCAGAGGGAAATTTAATCCAATTGGATGACAGCCATCTGATACAGGGAGTCAAGCCTTACGGCGTAGGCCCTCTTATGGTTTTGACCGCTATGAATGAAGAGGGCGGCTTCGATAATCTTATGGCGCATGAAGTATTCCGGGATGCGGAAAAATCCGAGCGGCTCTTGGATCAAATCGAAGCAACCATAAGGGAAAAAGGGTTGGCAGGTATTGATTTTGATTTCGAGTACCTCTTAGCGGAAGACAAGGAGGCGTATGCTGCATTTATCCGGGAAACCAGCCGGCGTTTAAATCCTTCCGGATATATAGTTATGGTGGCTGCGGCGCCGAAAACCTATGCCGATCAGCCCGGACAGTTGTATGAGGGGCATGATTACCGGCTTTTAGGAGAAGCTGCGAATTTGGTTTTGATAATGACATATGAGTGGGGGTACACTTACGGCCCACCTATGGCGGTTGCTCCTTTAAATCAGGTAAAACGCGTCTTAAATTACGCAGTCCGGGAAATCGATCCGGAAAAAATTTTAATGGGAATTCCCAACTACGGATATGATTGGACGCTTCCCTATGTTCCGGGCGAATCCCGGGCAGAAAAAATTTCAAATACAGAAGCTGCGGCTCGTGCGGAACGGTACGGCGCCGTGATTCAATGGGACGAAGCGGCGCAGTCGCCTTGGTATACTTACACTGACGCAGAGGGAAGGGTTCACGAAGTCTGGTTTGAAAACAACGCCAGTATCCGGGCAAAGCTTAATCTGGTAGAAGAATATGGATTGGCAGGGGTAAGCTACTGGAACCTTATGTATTACTTCCCGGAAAACTGGGAGGCGCTGCATTCCATGTATGAGCCTGCTAAAATCACGCTTCCAAACGCAAGCGCAGAGGGCAGCGCCGCAGCACAATAGGTATTTTCTGTACAAAATAACCGCTTTATGGCTGACGAACCCGGTCGGTCATAAAGCGGTTATTCTTTTCCTGTATGTATTTTTCGGAAATTACCAGCGGGCAAATCCGTATAAGTGACCGCCCCAATAGCTGTCGTAGATGTTTGCGTAAGAAATTCCTTTGGAAGAAGAAGCGTGAATCATCTGTCCGTTTCCAAGATAAATTCCTACATGTGTTAATTTCTTGGAGGTTGCATATGTCCCTGTAAAGAACACCAGATCTCCGGGCTGCGCTGCGCTTGCGTTAACGGCTGTTCCCTGTGCATAGAGAGCGTCGCAGCCGCCGTACCACTGGGAATGTGCTTTGCTTTGTGTCAAAACGTAGTTTACAAAGCCGGAACAGTCAAAACCGGTAGAGGGGCTTCTGCCGCCGGAGCGGTAGCGAATGCCTAAATATTTGCGGCTCTGTTCGATAACGGTTTTGTTGAGCTGCGTCCTGGAATCAACAGGGGCAACCTGCGCAGGTGCGGCTGTTTTTACGGCGAGCAGCGCAGGCATTCCTTCTGCGCTGTTATTTTCAATCATGCCGGACAGCGTTAAGATATCGAAGAATGTCTGGTCGGTATCTTTGGACAAAGGCATGTCCAAAGTCCGGCGTGCCATAAATGCCAGAGTGCCTCTTGTAAAGTTTACCTTCTTTAACTCGGCGATTTCCTCTTTTGAGAACATGCCGATGGTTTCCGTATAAGAAAGCGCTTCCGACAGGGTTACATCACCGTATCCCATAGCCCGGAGAATCAGCAGAGCAAATGTGTCCGCATTTGTTTGATTTGCACTGCCGAAGCCGGTACTTCCCGAGCCGGTTATTAATTCCTGCGCATGCAGGTAGTTAATATAGGGGTCGGCCCATTCGGGGACGTCGAAAAATTTGTGCTGATAATACGAACTGGTTGAAACAGCGTAGCTTTCAGCGCCCAGAATCCGAACCAGCATTACGGCACATTCTAACTTTGTGCAGGGGGCATTAACAGCAAGGGAGTCATCTTTTCCCTGAAATAATCCGAATTCATACAATTCTTTTGCGGCTGTATTATAGTCATCTTCGATGCCTGCAAATGCCATAGCAGAACCTAAAAGCATGGTTCCTGAAATTAAAAGCAAAATAAAAAGACTTCTGATACTCTTCATGTATTTATCCCTTTCAGAACTCCAAATTTAAACGTATTGTAACATGTTTGTAATAAAAAATCAAGTTTTGGGCGAAGCTGGCTTTATCCCGCTCTATAACTGGGATTGAGGCCAATTGTGCATTTTTTAACAAAAAATTTGTTAAAAAAAAACAAATTTTGCGCACTCCATGCGGGCAGGAAGAAAAACCGGAGGCGGCAGGAGAGATACGGGCAAACCCCTATGGATGCGAATTGCTTGATTTTTTTCAAAGAGGAAAACGGAATAAATAATATCTGTTATTGTTATAAGCAGGAAGAATATAAGGGGAAGGGCAATTTTATTAAAACTGCGCAGGGAAGCCTATATCGCTTAAGTATGGGTTCGGCTTTAGACGGATGTTATATTCCGGTAGAAAAGGAACAGATTGTGCAGAGCTATTCATTTTTCTTCTTTTTCGCAAGCAGCTCTACCGTTTCGTAAATAACCGCCTGCTCCTGCGTACTCAGCGCGGGCAGGGAAGCGATGGTTTTGTCGAGAATAATGCTTGTAGAAGAAGGTACGTTTCTTTCAAAATTAAAAAGTTCCGTATAACGGATTTCTAAGGCGCAGACGATACGATCCAGGGTTTGAATGGTGAAATTTCGTTCTCCCCGTTCAATCTTTCCGAGCTGCGCCGCATTCATATCCGCTTTATGCGCTAATTCTTCAATGCTGTAGCCGGAGGCCAAACGAAATTCCCGCAGGCGGGCGCCCAGTTTCTCCTGTAACTGCTGCATAATAAAATACCCCCGTATAGATCCCGCCGGTTTTGTAAAAATAATTACCGGAAGATCCCTGTGTGTTTTGACGACGTTTTAACAATACCACTTCGAATAAATCATACTTCCATATTTTAAAATGAACAAATCCTTAAAAAGATTGCTAAAAAATCCTTATAAGGATTGACTCGCCGGAACGGAAGGGGTAATCTGAAAAAAATATATGGCCTGCAAATTATGACATAGTGCAGCAGTTCGTATTCGTATAGTAGGAAAAGCAGGATCAAAATAAAAAGGGGGCTTTATGCTGAAAGGATTTTGGCTGGGAGAGATGATATACTTGAATCTGGAAGGATTGCTGGATCCCGATCCGATCGCTTTGGAAATTTTTAAAATTACAGATTCGGGGGATGTAAAATCTTTCCTTTTTATGGAAAGCCAATCTGCCGGAATTCAGAAGCCGACAAGGGTGGGGTGTGAGAAAATTTTGATGTGCGGCAATTGTGTACAGATGCCGGCTGTGGACGGAAGAACGGAAAAGCATCTGTTGTTGAACGGTCGGGAGAGGAACGGAAAAGAAATAGAGTTATCTTTAAAAACAAAAGGCAATTTTGAGTTAAAAGGAGAGTTTTACTATAAAAGAAAACCCAGGCAAAAAGCGGAATTGATTTTTCGAAAAGAAAACGGAACACGTTCGTAATGATTTTAAAAGCGGACGTTTTCAGTTTATAGCTTCATCATAACGCTGTTGTTCTGCAATTTTTTGGTTATGTACAATTTATTTATAAATCCTTATAAGGATTGATAAATAAATCCTGTTATGAATTTGTTCGTTTTTATCCCTGGCGGTATGATCTACTTATCGCAAAAGGTTGAAATGAAAATACAGGAGTGTACATTATGCGGCAGTTACAGGAGAAACTGGGCGCCCGCCTGCGGGAATTTCGTTTGGCCTCCGGCTACAGCATTGAAGAATTAGCGCATAAAGCGGATATGAACGCGGCGCAGCTCGGAAAGATTGAGCGGGGAGAACGAAATTTCACCATTCAAACTCTGGATCGTATTGTCCGGGCACTGGGGATTCGCTATACGCAGCTGTTTGACTTTGAGACGGAAGTTCCGTCCTCTGCCAATGCAGTCCTTGATAAAACCCTTTCCTATTTGTCTGTATTAAGCACTCAGGAGCAGGCGGCCATTTATAAAACGGTAGAACTGCTTGCCGCAAAAGGCGGAAAAAGAGAATAAATAAAAATGAAATTGCCTTTTCTCGTAAAACGGAAAAGGCGTTTTTTTATATAAGAAAGACCCCGCGTTTGACGGAACCCATAAGCCGGCTGCTTTCAGCCGACAAGTTCAATTTAACGCGGGGTTGTTATTTTATAACATCGGGGTCGGTTTTAACCGTTTTATTTACACCTGGAACAATTCGGAGGACAGATAGCGTTCGCCGGAATCCGGTAAAAGAACTACGATGTTCTTTCCTGCGTTTTCCGGCCGTTTTGCCAGCTCGGTTCCGGCGAACAGAGCCGCACCGGAGGAAATTCCAACCAGAAGGCCTTCGGTTTTTGTCAGAAGCCTTGCAGTCCGGAATGCGTCTTCCGCTGTGATGCGAATGGTTTCATCCAGCAGCTTTACGTCGAGAACTGCCGGAACAAATCCCGCACCGATACCCTGCAGCTTGTGGGGACCTGCGGTTCCGCCGGACAGAACCGGAGAATCGGAAGGTTCTACGGCTACGATCTTTATGAATTTGCTTTTTTCTTTTAATCCCTGTGCAACGCCTGTAATCGTGCCGCCGGTGCCCACGCCGGCCACAAAGATATCCACCTGTCCGTCTGTATCTTTCCAGATTTCTTCCGCGGTAGTCTCTTTGTGAATCTTCGGATTGGAAGGATTTGTGAACTGACCGGGAATAAAGGAATCCGGTATTTCTTTTGCCAGCCGCTCTGCTTCCGCAATGGCGCCGGACATACCTGCGGCAGCAGGAGTGAGAACCAGCTCAGCGCCGAGAGCCATAAGAAGGCTGCGGCGTTCGATGCTCATGCTGTCCGGCATGGTGAGAATCATGCGGTAACCGCGGATGGAGGCAATAAACGCCAGGCCGATGCCGGTATTGCCGCTGGTGGGTTCGATGATTGTGCTTCCTGGCTTCAGAAGACCTTTTTCTTCGGCGTCGTTGATCATAGACAGAGCAGTTCTGTCTTTTACGCTGCTCAGCGGGTTAAAGTATTCCAGTTTCGCAATTAAATTTGCACCGTCTGCTCCCGCAGCTTTGCTGTAGTTGGAAAGACGCAGCAGCGGAGTACCGCCGATAAGTTCCGTTAAATTATTGTAGATTTTCATTGTGAAATCTCCTTTCTGTAATTCTCGAATTCTCCTTTTTTAGGAATCTGAGAAATGATAATCGCGGCAAACATGAAAGCACAGCCGCATAATTCTTTTAACGAAAGAATTTCATGCAGCAGGATTACGCCGGAGAGGGCGCCGAATACGGATTCCATGCTCATCAAAAGAGATGCGACGGTAGGATTCGTATATTTTTGCCCTATTACCTGAAGCGTAAAGCCCACTCCTGCCGATAAAACGCCTGTGTATAAAAGCAGAACGGCGCAGGAACAAATAGCGCTCCAAGCGGGTTTTTCAAAGAGAAACATACAGCAAAAGCTCAAAAGCGTACAGAAAGCGAATTGCGCCAAAGACAGCTTTACGGCGCTGACGCCGCGGGTTACGAAATGGTCGATGGTAAGCACATGGCCGGTCCAGAAGAAAGCGCCTACCAGAACGATAAAATCTCCCCGGGCGATCTGAAAGGATTCGGTTATGCACAGGAGATAAAGCCCGATGGCGCCGAAAACAACGCCGATCCAGCATTGGATACTGGGCTTATGTTTTAAAAACAAAGAAAAAACAGGAACCAGCACGATATATAATGCGGTAATAAAGGCACTTTTGCTGGCAGTGGTAAATACCAGCCCTACTTGCTGGAACGTTGCGCCGCAGAACAGAAACGTTCCGCAGCAGATTCCCCCAAGCAGGAGCAGTTTTTTCTGCTTTTTCTGTTCTTCCGGTGTGCAAACGCTTTTTGTTTCGGCAGGCCGGTTTTGCTTTTTCTTTCCTTCCATAAAAAACGTAACCGGAATTAAAACCAGCGTGGCAAGGAAAAAACGCGCACCGTTAAATGTAAAAGGCCCGATGTATTCCATGCCTACGCGCTGCGCTACGAAAGCAACTCCCCAAATAAAAGCGGTCAGTAAAAGAAGACCGTTGGCCAGTATTCGCTTATTTCTCACTTAAGCCCTCTCTTTTTGTATTTCTATTTCGTAAACTGCGGTTCTTATGAACCTGAAAACTTCCAATTCTATTAAATATGATTGATGAAATCTTGTCAAGGTGATACAATAATCTTTATAAATTGATGATAAAGCGCCGAAAGCGCTTTTCAAAAAGGGCTCCGGCTCCGGTGTCGGGCAGCGGAAAACGCTGAGAACCGAAAAGGGAGGAGTCCAATATAAGGGGAGAACTTCGGAGCGCAGAAATGGCGCGCCTCCCGCAGGAAAGGGAACACAGAATGAGGAAAAATGATCTTTATGAAATCAGGAAGATTTCGGATATTCGGGATATGCTTTATGACTGCGGCGAACGCTATGCGGAAAGAACAGCGTATTATGTAAAAGATGAACCGGGCGGGCCCTACCGGTCGATCAGGTACAAGCAGCTTCGTTCCAACCTGGACGGGCTTGGGACTTCGCTTCTGGCTTTGGGGCTTAAAGGGAAAAAAATTGCTTTGATCGGTGAAAACAGTTATGAATGGGCTTTAACCTACTGTACGGTCAGCTCCGGAGTGGGAGTTGTCGTGCCGCTGGATCGGGAGCTGCCTCTGTCGGAATTAAAAAATCTTATGATACGAAGCGGTGTTGATGCTGTGGTCTATTCGCGCAGGATGGAAAAAGCGGTTTTGGAAGCGGCAGGGGAGCTTCCGCAGCTGGAATACTTAATCGGCATGGGCGCGGAAACTTCGGAGGGAAAGCGGTATTCGTTCTGGGAACTGGTCTGGGAAGGGGAACGGAAGGTGAAGAACGGCGACCGCAGTTATATGGATACGCCTGTTGACCCAAACGTTATGAGCGTCCTGCTTTTTACATCCGGCACAACGGGGTTGGCAAAAGGAGTTATGCTCTCTCAGAAAAATATCGTTTCCAATGTGATGAACATGTCCAAATACGTCAATGCCAGCGGATATATCGGGTTATCCGTTTTGCCCATGCATCATACATACGAAATGACGTGCCACATCCTGACCGGCATGTATTGGGGAGTCAGCATCGGCATTTGCGAGGGGCTGAAATACATCCAGAAGAACATGGAGGAACTGCATCCCAATGTATTGCTGGCGGTTCCCGCGATTTTTGAGGCCATGTATAAGAAGGTATGGAGACAGGCGGAAAAATCGGGGAAGGCGAAGAAAATGAAAAAAGGTCTGTCCATGTCCAAAAAACTGCACTTGGGGCAGACTCCTGCGGCTCGAAAGATGTTTAAAGAAGTTCATGAGGCGTTCGGCGGAGAGGATCGGCTTTGGATTTCCGGCGGCGCGGCAATTGACCCGGGCGTGATCGAAGATTTTCGAGCCATGGGTTTTAATATGATTCAGGGTTACGGCATGACGGAAAACTCCCCCATTATTGCCGTCAACAAAGATTTTTACAGTAAGCCGGCTTCGGCAGGGCTTCCCATGCCCGGGACGGATGTGCGGATCGTCAATGCGGATGAAAGCGGCATCGGAGAAATCATCTGTAAGGGGCCTTCGGTTATGCTGGGATATTATGAAAATCCGGAGGAAACGAGCAAGGTTTTAAAAGACGGCTGGCTTTATACGGGGGATTACGGTTATTTTGACAAAGAGGGTTTCCTCTATGTAACGGGACGCAAAAAGAACGTGATCGTTACGAAAAACGGCAAAAATATCTTCCCGGAGGAAGTGGAATACTATCTGAATAAAAGCGATTACATTGCGGAGGTTATGGTATACGGGCTCGAGGAAGAAAACGGGGAGACTGTAGTCTGCGCGGATATTTTCCCCGATTTCGCTATGATCGAAGCGCATTTCGGAGAAACCACGGAAGAAGAACTGCGCAAAGTGCTGAAGCGGGAGCTTGACAGAATCAATGAGCAGATGTCCACTTACAAATGGGTTCGGCGGTTTGATGTGCGGCATACGGAATTTGAAAAAACCACAACCAGAAAAATCAAACGCCATCTGGCAGGTCATAACAGCGCAGAAAAGTAGAGAGGGAAAAGCATATGGATTATAAGGAATATCAAGCATTAAAGCCTGCTGAATGGAAACAGGCCTGCGAAACGGTAGAGGCAATAAATCAAAGCACAGATCCTTGTGTTCGCTACAAAACAAGCCGCCCCATTATCGACTTAAAGCATATGCTGGCCACCAGTGCGGATCTGTTCGCAGACCGGCCGGCATTTCATGTGAAAGACCGTGTAGGCGGGGCTTACCGGGCAATTTCTTATAAGGAAGCAAAAGAAGATATCGACGCTTTGGGAACCGCTTTGGTTTCCCTCGGGCTGAAAGGGAAGAGGATCGGTATAATCGGAAGCAACTGTTATCCGTGGGCAAGCTCTTACCTGGCTGTAATCTGCGGCGTAGGTGTTGTGGTTCCGCTGGATAAGGAGCTTCCCGAAGAGGAACTGGAAGGCCTGATGGCAGAAGCGGAAGTGGAATGCGTCATATTCGGCGCAAAATATGAAAAGATGTTTACGGAAATGAAAAAGCGGGGGAACGTGCCCCTCCGGTTTTTGGTTTCCCAGGCCGAACCGAAAGGGGAGGATGTACTCTCCTGGCGCCGGCTTATTGAAAACGGAAAGAAGCTGATCGCAGAAGGAAATACGGAATATCTGGATGCACTGATTGAAAGGGATGTTATGTCCGCTTTGATTTTCACCTCGGGAACCACAGGCATTGCCAAAGGCGTTATGCTGTCCCACGGCAATCTGGTAGAGGATCTGATGTCTGCGCCTACCATGATGGAGGTATACCCGACGGATATTTTCTTTTCTGTCCTGCCCATTCATCATACTTATGAATGTACCTGCGGTTTTCTCATGCCGCTCTATAAAGGCGCGTCCATCGCCTACTGCGAAGGTTTGAAATATATAACGAAAAATTTGAGCGAGATACATCCCACGCTGTTTTTAGGGGTGCCTCTGATTTTTGAAAATATATACAAAAAAATCTGGAGCCAGGCAAAGAAAAACGGCATGGATAAGAAAATGCGCATGGTTTTGAGCCTGAATAAGGTGACGAAAAAAATCGGCATCGATCTGGTTCCCAAGCTGTTAAAACCGGTTTTGGATGTTTTCGGAGGGAATATGCGGGTTATGATCAGCGGCGGCGCTGCTATTGACCCTGCTGTGTTGGACGGCCTCGCGGAGTTTGGTATTATTGCGCTGCAGGGGTACGGTTTAACAGAGTGCAGCCCCATGTGCGCGCTGAACCCGGACAAAGGGATGAAAAACAGTTCTGTGGGGCATGTCCTTCCCGGATTTGACGCCAAAATTGATAATCCGGATCCGGAAACCGGTATTGGAGAAATCTGCGCAAAGGGGCCTCATATTATGCTGGGGTATTACCGCAATGAGGAGGCTACGGCAGAAGCGCTGCGGGACGGCTGGTTCCATACCGGTGATCTGGGTTATATGGATAGCGATCGTTTTATTTATATAACCGGAAGAAAGAAGAATGTCATCATTACGAAAAACGGAAAAAATGTATTCCCGGAGGAAATTGAATATTATCTCGGCAGGATTCCTTATGTGGAGGAAAGTCTGGTCTACGGGAAAGAGAGCGAAGAATCCGGGGAAATTTTAATCTTTGCGGCTATCAAGCCCAACCGGGAAGAATGCGAAGCGGTTTTAGGAGAAAATTGCAGCGATGAACAGATTCGGGAGCTGCTCTGGAAAGAAATCGACGGAATAAACGAAAAACTGCCGTTTTTCAAGCGCATTAAAAAGATTGACATTCGGAAAAAGGACTTTGAAAAAACCACGGGACAAAAAATTAAGCGCTTTGTGGAATCCAATAAAGGCGCGTAAATTTTGTCGCCTCGGAAACATTTTAAAACATATCCAAAAAGAGGATGTGAAAATTACGCAATAACCGGAAAGAAAGCAAATAAAAAAACTTGCTTTCTTTCTCTTTTTGTGTGTATAATTTAGGGTACGAAAAAGTGGGACGTTGTCCTAAAATTTAAAGGGAGGAGGAATCAGTCATTGAGCCTGATTGCATTTTTAATCCTATTCCCGTTGTTGGTCGCTTTAATTTTATTAGTGGCTAAACAGGACGGAATACGAGACATTATTGTCAAAGTAGCTGCATTGGTAATCGCGGCTGCATCAATCGTTTTATCTGTTACTTATTTCAAGTCCGGAGGAGAAACCTTTGCGGTACACAACGAACTGATCTCCCATGCGATGCTGGTAATCGAAGTGTTCATCGGCGTTGTGATCTTCTACTTGGGTATTAAGTACAAGAAGTATCTGGCAAGTCTGCTTGCCCTGATTCAGACCCCTCTGATGGTATGGTTTGAGTTAGCTGTCGGAAAAAATATCGAAGTTATAAATAATATGTATATCGACAGACTCTCCATCATCATGATTCTGATCATCGGCATTATCGGCACTCTGATTTGTGTTTATGCCCTGGGCTACATGAAAGATTTCCATCATCATAATCACGACATGAAAGACAGAAGACCCTGGTTCTTCTTCTTGATGTTCCTGTTCCTGGGCGCAATGTTCGGTCTGGTTACATCCAACAACATGATGTGGTTGTTCTTCTTCTGGGAAATCACAACTCTGTGTTCGTTCTTCCTGATCGGATACACAAAAACTCCCGAGGCAATCCGGAATTCTTTCCGCGCCTTGATTCTGAACCTGACCGGCGGTCTGGGCTTCGCTCTGGCGATCGTTTCCGCAGGCGTATACTACGGCGTTCTGGATCTGGATGTTATTATCAGTGCAGGCGCTATGGGCTACAACGTAAGTCTGGTAGTAACGCTGCTGGTATTTGCAGGTCTGACAAAGGCTGCGCAGATGCCTTTCTCCAGCTGGCTGCTGGGCGCTATGGTAGCTCCCACACCCACATCCGCTTTGCTGCATTCTTCTACCATGGTTAAAGCCGGCGTATTCCTGATCATTAAGCTGGCTCCCGCTATGGGCTGGGGTACACTGGCAGGTACGCTGGCTATGCTGGTGGGCGGTATCACATTCGTTCTTACTTCCTGCGCGGCAATTTCCCAGAGCAACGCGAAGAGAGTATTGGCTTATTCTACAATTGCAAACCTGGGTCTGATCGTTGCCTGCGGCGGCATCGGAACCGCGGAAGCTGTTTGGGCAGGTATTTTCCTGATTATCTTCCATGCAATTGCGAAGTCTTTGATGTTCCTGTGCGTAGGTACAACCGAACACCAGATCGGCAGCCGTGATATCGAAGATATGGACGGTATCTTTGAAAAGCTGCCGCACATTGCAAAATACATGGTAATCGGTATCTGCGGTATGTTCCTGGCGCCTTTCGGTATGCTGGTTTCCAAGTGGGCTGCTATGAAGTCCTTCGTAGACAGCGGTACGCCCATCATGGCTCTGCTGATCGTTTTCGGCTCTGCAGTTACCTTGTTCTTCTGGGCTAAGTGGCTGGGCAAGGTTTTGGCTGTTGTAGCTAAGACAGACAACATTGAAGCCAATGTTCCGAAGATTGAAGGCGGCGTTCTGGGCACTCTGGCATTCCTGGTTGTTCTGGCCTGCCTGACATTCCCGGTTATTTCTTCTTCTATCGTACTTCCTTATCTGGAAGCGGTTTTCGGAAATATCGACGGTCTGGCATTAACCCAGAACAACATGATCATCATGGTACTGATGGTTGCGCTGGTAATTCTGCTGCTGGTCATTTTCTTCGGAAAGACCAAGAAGCGGATCGTGCCCATTTATCTGGCCGGCGTAAACGAAGGAGACGACCGCACTTATATCGGTTCCATGGACAAAGACGTGCAGTTTACTTTGCGTAACTGGTATATGGATAACTGGTTTGGAGAAAATAAGATGATGGCAGCCGGATATGTATCCACTTTGGTGGTTATTTTCTGGATCATGGCTATCGTAGTAGGGGGGGTGCTGTAGAATGAGTACAACAGTAATTATGATTATCTCCGCAGTGCTGTATGTAGTAATCGCGCCCTTCTTGGGAGGTTTCCTGGGCGGTCTGGATCGTAAGATCTCCGCAAGAATGCAGGGACGTGTAGGTCCGTCTGTTCTTCAGCCGTTTTACGATGTAGGCAAGCTGCTGGAAAAGGAAAGCATTACAGTAAACCGGTTTCAGGATTTCTATGTAGTATGTTTCCTGATCTTTATCATTATCACCGGCGCTCTGTTCTTTGCAGGCCTGGATCTGCTGCTGGTTATCTTTACTCTGACACTGGCAAGCATGTTCCTGGTTGTAGCGTCCTATTCTTCCAATTCTCCGTATGCACAGGTAGGTGCGGAAAGAGAATTGCTGCAGATGATGGCTTACGAACCGATGGTTCTGTTTACAGCGATCGGATTCTATCTGGTTTGCGGAAGCTTCAGCGTTATGGATATTATCCGATACGACGGTCTGCCCGCCGTTGCGGTTATGCCCTTAATCTTTGTTGGCTTCCTGTATATCCTGACAATTAAGTTCCGTAAATCTCCGTTCGACCTGAGCATGTCTCACCATGCGCACCAGGAACTGGTAAAAGGTATGAGCGTGGAATTTTCCGGCAGAACGCTGGCGGCTATGGAAGTTGCTCACTGGTATGAAAACGTGTTCCTGCTGGGTATGGTTTTCCTGTTCTTTATCAACGGAACGCTGCTCAGCGTAATTATCGGCGTTGTTGTCTGCCTGCTGACATACTTCCTGGAAGTATTGATTGACAACTGCGCAGCTCGTATGAAGTGGCAGTTTGCACTGCGTTCTTCCTGGCTGGTTGCATTAGTTCTTGGTTTTGTGAACCTGATGGTTCTGTATTATCTGTAAGGAGGTGCGGTGAATGTCGAATACTGTAAAGTCCCCTTGGGTCATTCATTACGACGGCTCCAGCTGCAACGGCTGCGACATTGAAGTCCTGGCTTGCCTGACGCCTCTGTACGATGTAGAACGCTTTGGTATTATCAACACCGGTAATCCCAAGCATGCTGATATTTTCCTGGTAACCGGTTCTGTAAATGAACAGAACAAAAACGTAGTAAAGCAGATCTATGATCAGATGCCCGAACCGAAGGTAGTGGCAGCGATCGGAATCTGCGCATGTACCGGCGGGATCTTCTCTGAATGCTACAACGTACTGGGCGGCGTTGACAAGGTTATCCCTGTTGACTGCTATATCCCCGGCTGTGCGGCAAGACCGGAAGCAATTATCGACGGTGTTGTAAAAGCGTTAGGCGTTCTGGAACAGAAACGCCTGGCTATGAAGCAGGGTGGAAATACACCTGCGGCTGCGGAAGAAGAAAAGGAGGCTTAATATGTATACAAAACAGAATTTTATTAACATTGAGCCTGCTGATTTGTTCAACCGGGTTCAGGATATGAAGGCAGAAGGTTATCGTCTGGTTCAGATCTGCTGCACAACGCTGAAAAGCGGATTTGAAGTTCTGTATTCCTTCGATTTGGACGGCGAACTGGTTTCTTTGAGATTGGATATGCCGGCTAATACGGAAATTGACAGCATTTCCAAAATTTACTGGCCTGCTTTCATTTATGAAAATGAAATGAAAGATCTGTTTGGCCTGAAAATTCGGCATATAGAGTTGGACTTCGGCGGACATTTCTTCCGGGTAGCGGAAGAAACTCCTTGGGCTCCGAAAACAAAGGCGGAGGTGGAATAGATGGGCAAGAGAACTGTAATCCCCTTTGGACCTCAGCATCCGGTTCTTCCGGAACCCGTTCATCTTGATCTGGTATTGGATGATGAAAAGGTAGTAGACGTAATCCCTTCGATTGGATTTGTTCACAGAGGTCTGGAAAAATTAGTTGAAATTCGCGAATATCCCGAAATGGTATACGTTTCCGAACGTATCTGCGGTATCTGCAGCTTTGGCCACGGCTGGGGCTACAGCCATGCGGTAGAAGGGCTGCTGAATGCAGAAGTACCTGAACGTGCGGAATACCTGCGTACGATTTGGCATGAACTGAGCAGAATTCACAGCCACCTGCTGTGGCTCGGTTTGCTGGCTGACGGTTTCGGCTTTGAAAGCTTGTTTATGCACTGCTGGAAATTGCGTGAAACCGTGCTGGATCTGTTTGAAGAAACAACCGGCGGCCGTGTTATCTTTTCCGTATGCCGTGTTGGCGGTGTAAGTCGTGACATGGACAAAGAAACCCTGAATAAGGTTGTAAAGACTCTGCGCGGCATGGAAAAAGAAATCAAGGAACTTACCGACGTATTCTTTGAAGATTACTCCGTAGGCAATCGTCTGAAGGGCGTTGGTTTCATTACCAAAGAACAGGCTATGGAGCTCTGTGCAGTAGGCCCTGTGGCAAGAGGAAGCGGCATCCGTCAGGATATGCGTCTTTCCGGCCCCGGCATCTACAATGAGCTGGGATTTGAACCCATCGTCTTCGAAGAAGGCGATTGCTGGGCTCGCTGCATGGTTCGTATCGGTGAATTGTTCCAGTCTATCGACTTGATCGAAAAGGCTGTTGAAAAGATTCCCGAAGGCGATATTATCGTTCCTATAAAGGGCGTCCTGCCTGCCGGCGAAGCTTACATGGCTCGTTTGGAACAGCCCAGAGGCGAAGCAATCTATTATGTAAGAGGTCAGGGAACTAAGTTCTTAGAACGGTTCCGTGTTCGTACTCCGACCTGTATGAACATTCCGGCTATGGTGAAGATGCTGCAGGGCTGTGACCTGGCAGACGTTCCCATGATGATTCTGACCATTGACCCCTGTATCAGTTGTACGGAAAGGTAGGTAACGAAAATGGCTGTTATGAAAATTAAAAATGTCGTTTTGCGGAGCCTGTTTAAGAAACCGGCAACACTGCTGTATCCGGTAGTCTGCCGGGAATATCCGGAAAAAGGCAAGGGTCATATCGCTGTTGATATGTCCACCTGCATCTGCTGCAGCATTTGTGCAAAAAAATGCCCTGCAGACGCTATTAAAGTAGACCGCGCAAATAAATCCTGGGAAATTTCCCGGATGAGCTGTGTCCAGTGCGGATGCTGCGTAGACTGTTGTCCGAAGGGTTCTTTGACAATGGAAAACACATATACGCAGCCTGATGTCAGTCTGACAGTGGACACGTTCTTTAAGCCGGAAGAAGAGGCTCCGGCTGAAGCAGCGGAAAAATAAGAAAAAGGAAAAGAATATGCACGAATATCCCATTACCCAACAGATCGTAAAAATTGCAGAAGAGCATGCGAAAGAGCAGGGGGCTTCTGCCGTCTCGAAGGTGTGTCTGGTAGTGGGAGAGCAGTCGGGCTTTGTAGGAGATTCCATACAGATGTACTTCGATGTGATTGCGAAAGGTACTCTGTGTGAGGGCGCGACGGTGGAATTTCGCCGTGTAAAAGCAAAGCTTCGCTGCTGTGACTGTGGCGAACTCTTTGAACGTACCGAGTTGTTCTCCTTTGCCTGCCCGAAATGCGGCGGGCAAGGGGGACCGACCGATATCGGCAAAGAGTTTTATATTGATTCCATCGAAATCGAGAGGTAAAGAAATGCACGACGTATTAAAAGTGGACGTGAAAGAAGATATCTATCGCGAGAATAATCATATTGCGGCGCATATAAACGAAGATTTAACTGAGGCCGGAATTTTTATGGTAAACGTGATGGGAGCGCCCGGCGTGGGAAAAACCACCTCTCTGAAGCGCATTCTGGAAAATCTGAAGGAAAACGTACCGTACATTATTGAAGGCGATATTGAATCCGATCTGGACACAAAGCATCTGCGTGAATTGGGAATCCGTGCATTTCAGATCAATACCTTCGGAGCCTGCCATCTGGACGCGCCGCAGATTCACAATGCTGTGCAGAACATTTTGTTTGAGAAAGACAAGAAAGGCATTCTCTTTGTAGAGAATATCGGAAATCTGGTTTGCCCTGCGGAGTTTGTGGTAGGAGAGCATATTAAGCTGCTGATTTCTCCCGTGACGGAGGGCAGTGATAAACCTTATAAATACCCTCTTGCATTTGAAAAAGCAGACGTGATCCTTTTGAATAAAGTGGATTTGCTGCCCTATTTGGATTTTGACGAGGAATTTTTTATGAAAGGTGTGCGGGCGCTGAACCCGGACGTTCCGGTATTTAAAGTTTCCGGACGCACCGGCGAAGGATATGCGGAAGTGGCGGCCTGGCTGGAACATCAGGCGGCGCATATGACATGCACCGGGCATCACCATCATGGGGACGGACAGGTAGAACACCACCATCACCATGGAGAGGAAGAAGAACACCATCACCATGAATAACGCGGTTGTTGTTAAAATCACCATATGGGGAATTGTGCAGGGGGTCGGTTTTCGACCCTTTGCGGCTAAATTGGCAAACCGCATGGGAATTCAGGGGCAGGTCTGCAATTCCGGCGGGCTTGTGGAGATCATAGTAAAGAGCAGCCGGGAACAGGTAAAGGCTTTTATAGAAGCTTTAAAAGCGGAAAAACCTCTTCCGGCGGAAATTGTGCATATAAAGACAGAGGAATTGCCGGATCGGGAAATGAAAGGCTTTGTTATCGTGCATTCGCAGAATGGGGATGACGAGGCTGCGCTGATACCGGCAGATTTGGCTTTTTGCCCGGATTGTCTGCGTGAGATGCAGGATCCGGAGAATCCCAGGTATCTGCATCCTTTCATCAGCTGTATGGCCTGCGGTCCGCGCTATACTATTATTGACCGCATTCCTTATGATCGGGAAAATACCGCTATGATCGATTTCCCCATGTGTGATTTTTGCGGGAGTGAATATACCGACGGCAAGGACAGACGGTTCCATGCCCAGACCATTTCCTGCCACGATTGCGGGCCGGTGTTGGAATACAGGCTGGCAGAGGGCGTTTCTGTTTCCGGGATCGGCTTCGGCTTAGAGAAAGGGGTCGTTTCTCCACAGATTCAAAAACAGGTGCTGCAGCCGCTGGAAATTGCGGGGCAGCTGATTAAAAGCGGACAAATTATTGCGGTAAAGGGCGTGGGCGGCTATAACTTCCTTTGCGATCCGAAAAACGAGAAAGCCGTAAAGACGCTTCGAAAGCTGAAGGGAAGAGAAGAGAAACCTTTTGCCGTCATGTTTCCGGATATGCAGGAGATCGCCCGAGTCTGTGAAGTCTCGGAGGCGGAAGAAAAGCTGCTGACTTCGTCTGCAAGACCCATTGTTCTGCTGAAAAAGAAGGGCGAACCTTTTTGCTTCGATACCTGCCGTACCAGCCGGTATGTGGGGGCGTTTCTTCCCAGCATGGGGGTACAGTGGCTTCTGTTAAAGGCCTGCGGGTCTTTGATCGTAACCAGTGCCAATAAGTCGGATTTTCCTATGATTCGGCAGGACGAAGAAATGTTTTCCTTTCTGGAGCAGGAAGAAAAACAAATGGCTGCGGAGGGGAAGGCTTCCCGGCTGGCCGGGATTTTTTACAATCGGCGGGAGATTCGGGTTTCTGCGGATGATTCCGTGGCGCGGGTGATCGACGGCAGTCCGCAGATGATTCGCCGTTCCAAAGGCTATGCGCCGGTGCCCTTGTATGTAAAAGGGGGAAAGGCCGGGGAGAACAACGGCATGATTTTTGCCGCCGGCAGTGAACTGAAAAATTCGTTCGCCTTGAGCAAAGGTCCTTTTGTCTATATCAGCCAGTATTTCGGCGATCTGGACAGCGGGAAAATATTTTATAATTACGAACAAAATATCGGAAGGATGTCGGATCTGTTTCGGATTCATCCGGATTTTGCGGTCTGCGACCTCCATCCGCTTTATCATAGTACAAAATACGCAGAGGACTATGCGGAAAAGAAGGATATTCCGCTTCTGCGTGTACAGCATCATCACGCTCATGTGGCTTCCGTCATGGCGGAGCACGATTTGACCGGGCCGGTGATCGGCGTCAGCTTCGACGGTACAGGGTACGGAACGGACGGCGCTGTTTGGGGCAGTGAATTTCTGGTCTGTGAAGGCGCAGTGTTTGAGCGGGCTGCTCATTTAGAATATATAGAGATGCTGGGAGGAGATTCTTCCATGAAGGAAGGGTGGAAGTCCGCTCTCTGTTATCTGCACCATCACGGAATGGACAGCAGTCGGGCGGAAGCTCCGCTGGTCTATGCCGCTTTAGACCGGAAGATCAATACCATACGGAGTTCCAGTATGGGACGGCTTTTTGATGCGGTTTCGGCGTTTCTGGGGATACAGGAATACAACCGTTATGAAGGAGAATGCGCCGTTCGCCTGGAAAATGCGGCGGCAGAAGCTCTGGAGGAAGGCAGGGAGCCTATGGATCTGCGACTTGATCTTATAGAAGACGGAGATAAACTGCTGCTGTCAACAAAATCCCTGTTTGAAGATTTGAAAAAAGCGGTATCTATTCCTACAGCGGCGCTTGGCTTTCATTACGCCGTTGCGGAAGCGATTGCAGATGTTTGTCTGCGTATCGGAAAAAAGAAGAATATACAGCGGGTCGCTTTAACCGGCGGAACGTTTCAAAATAAAATACTGATGGAGCAAAGCCTGAAACGTCTTCGGGAAGAGGGCTTTGAGCCGTATTACAATATTTCCGTCAGCCCGAATGACGGCGGGATCTGTTTGGGACAGGCCTATTTGGCCGCCATGTATCGGCAAAGCGGAAAGGAAGGAGAAATATCGCATCTGCGATAAAGAGAGGATATGTGTATTGCGATTCCGGGGAAGGTTTTGGAAGTAGACGGGTCTACGGCAAAAGTGGACTTTCAGGGAAATCTGGTGGATGTGACATTAGGGCTGGTAGACGCCAAGCCCGGCCAGTATGTATTGGTGCATGCGGGCTGTGCGATTCAAGTTATGGAGAAGGAACAGGCGGATGAGATTGCCGATCTGTACCGGGATATGGAGACCGTCCTGAGCCGGTAAAAGAAACCGCGAATAAGGACGAAAATAGATGAATTGTGAATCGTAAATTGGCGAAATGTGTTGAAGTTTAAAGGGGGAAGGCTCGTGGAAATACAGTCGGTCATTGACTATTTAAAAGGATATAACGGCAGGCCGGTTTCGCTGATGGAAGTCTGCGGAACACATACGGCGGCGATTTTTAAGGGCGGGATCCGCTCCTTTTTGTCTCCGAAGATTCGGCTGATTTCCGGACCGGGGTGTCCTGTATGTGTAACGCCTACGGCATTTATTGACCGATGTGTGGAATATGCCATGCGGCCGGACTGCGTGCTCTTGTCCTTCGGCGATATGCTGAAAGTTCCGGGGACAAAGTACAGCCTGACGGAGGCAAAGGGCGAGGGAGCCAGGGTAGAGTTGATGTATTCTCCCCTGGAAGCTTTGGACAAGGCGGCGGCGCATCCGGAAATCACATATGTGATTGCGGCTGTGGGTTTTGAAACCACAGCGCCTGTTTACGCGCTGCTTATTGACGAGGCGAGGAAGCGGGGAATCGGCAATCTGCGTCTGGTTACCGCTTTAAAAACGGTAATCCCCGCGTTGACATGGCTGTGCGAAGGAGAGGAAGTAGACGGGTTTCTGTGTCCGGGGCATGTGAGCGTAATTATCGGAAGCCGCCCTTATGAGGAACTGGCGGAACGCTACCGCAAGCCCTTTGCGGTGGCAGGTTTCGAGCCGGAACACATTCTGGCGGCGGTCTATGATTTGGTTCGGCAATTGGAAGAGGGTACCCATGCGGTGCACAACTACTACCCCAACGCAGTAAAAGAAGACGGCAACCGGAAGGCGCTGGCTGTGTTGGGCAGCTGTTTTGAAACAGGAACTGCGGTCTGGCGGGGACTCGGTGAGATTCAAGGCTCCGGCTTGTACTTGAAAGGCGAGTATGCGGAATATGACGGCGGAAGCCGAAACTTGACGCAGGATATGAAGCTGCCTTCGGGCTGCCGCTGCGGAGACGTGATTACAGGGCGAATTAACCCGGATCAATGTCCTATGTTTGCGGCAGGGGAAAAGGACGGGCATGCGGGCTGTACGCCTATGAGCCCTTACGGTCCCTGCATGGTTTCCTCTGAGGGAGCCTGCGGAATCTGGTATCGAAATCGAGTATAAAAGCTTGAAAATTACAGGTTTCCACATATAAGTTCGATAATTGACAATAAACGATAAATAACGAACGAAGGAGATAGCGGAATGGATAAGAAGATCACCATGGCTCACGGAAGCGGCGGAAAGTCTTCGGCGGAGCTGATGAAGCAGATTTTCGGGAAATACTTTCACAATGAAATTTTAGATCGGCTGGAGGATGCTGCTGTTTTGGATTTAAAGGGCGGCCGCTTTGCGTACAGTACGGATTCTTTTGTGGTCAATCCCATCGAGTTTAAGGGCGGAAATATCGGAAAGCTCAGCGTGTGCGGAACGGTAAACGATCTGCTGATGATGGGGGCGGAGCCTCTTTATTTAAGCTCCGGGTTTATTCTCGAAGAGGGGCTGGATACGGCGGTTTTAGACCGAATTGCCAAAGCGCTGTCCGAGGAAGCGGAAAAAGCGGGAGTGCAGGTGGTTACAGGGGATACGAAGGTAATTGAAGGCCGGGGCGGTTTGATGATCAATACCTCCGGCATCGGATACATTTTGCCGGAACGGGATGTTCGGGCGGCAAATTGCAGACCGGGGGATGCGATTTTGCTGTCGGGTACCCTGGGAGATCATCATGCCTGCATTTTAAGCGCGCGGATGGGGATCGAGAATTCCATTGTCAGCGACTGCGGCGTGCTGAAGGAGATTACGGACGCATTGTTCGGCGCAGAGATTCCGGTGCATACCATGCGGGATGTAACTCGGGGCGGACTGGGTACGGTTCTGAACGAGCTGGCGGAAAGCGCAGATGTAGGTATTCGGATTAAAGAAACTTCGCTGCCGGTCAATCCGGAAGTGCGGGGGTTCTGCGATATTTTGGGTCTCGATCCTTTGTACATGGGCAACGAGGGCAAAATGGTGGCTGTCGTTCCCGGAGAACGGGCCGAGGAAGCATTGGCTTTGATGCGGGGAACGGAGATGGGGAAAAATGCGGCTGTCATCGGTTTCTGCACATCCGACTCCAGAGGTGTAATTCTGGAAACGCCTTTGGGCGGAACCAGAGTGGTGGATATGCTTTACGGAGAAGGGCTGCCGAGAATCTGCTGACGCGTTGTCCGCAGGCTTAACTGAAGAATGAAAAGAACGCACCGGGCAGAAAAAAATAAAAATTTTAAACGTCCGGTGTTTTTATTTTTTGGGGACAGGCGGATCTATATAAATAACCGAAGACGGTATAAAGGTTTGCACGGACGATTTGGAAAACGGGTGGGCAGCCGAAAAACATAATTTTAGCACTCTCGAATCGAGAGTGCTAAAATTCACCTTCCGGTCACAATTCTGACGCATAAATGACATAGAAAAGGGGTAACCTATAAATGTCAAAAGGAGTGAAAAGAAAACAGAGTGAATTCCGGAAGAATACGAGCTCCTGATACAAACCTTGGCATTTCCGCCCGGGGAAAACTGTTAGAAACTGGTGCATGTTTGATCGAAGCTGGAGGTGATCGATATGTTGAACAGAAAGAATAATTACGCATTGGCAAATTACAACCCGTTCCGTGAAATGGACGAATTTGAGAAGCATTTCTTCGGAGAACCGTTTAACTTTTTCAGAAATGATTCTTTATCCGAGTTCAAAACGGATATTAAGGACGAGGGGGATGCTTACACATTAGAGATGGATCTGCCCGGATTCGCAAAAGAGGATATCAGTTTGGATATCGAAAATGATGTGCTGACCATTCAGGCGCAGCGCCATTCCGAACACGAGGAAAAAGATAAGCAGGGGAAATATCTCCGCTGTGAACGTTCTTACGGCTCTTACAGCAGATCCTTCGATCTTTCCGCGGTAAAAGCGGAGGGGGTAAAGGCGAAATACGAAAACGGTGTATTGACGCTGCATCTTCCGAAAAAGGAAGCCGTACTTCCCGCAAGCAAGCATCTGGAAATCGAATAAGCAGAATGAACGGAATACGCCCGCGCGAAAGCGCGGGCGTATTTCTTGCAGAGGAAAGCCGAGAGTAAGCGTACAGGTTTTCTCTTGGGCAGCCATATAAAGACAACGCTGCGGTAATTCTGATGGAAGAAAATAGGTAAATATGATAATCTCGGGTTCATTTAATCCCAATTCAGATAATTTTAAGCAAAACAGCATGGTCAAAGAGACTGAATGCTGTTTTTTTATATCTGTAATCTGAATGGAACCGATAATTACCGTATTACGATGCAAACGGACAGACAACGACTCACATTTGGGATGGAGATGAGCTTGCGGCGGAACTGAACAGCGAAGGAACGATGACGGCTCGCTATCTGCAGGGAAATAATTTAGCGGCAAGTCTTGATAATACCGGCGCAATCCAGTATTATCTGCATAACGGACACGGAGATGTGACAGGGCTTACAGACGGAAGCGGAATTGTAACGAAGACCTACGCTTACGACTGATAATTGGCATAGAGTTAAGGAAGCAATGGTGGGCACCTTAGTTTTAGCCGGGGTTATATATATGATTGTGCAAACGGGCGGCGCAGCAGCGCCGGCGTTGATTCCTCGTAAGCGTCAATTCTAACAGCGTATAAAAATCTCCATCTTGGCGCGAATGCGCTGAGGTGGAGATCAATTATTATTGAGGAACACGGCATTCTTGTGGGGCATTGGCTGGCAGAAGTTTTTCAGCCCAGAATTCGTCAGCTTGGCTCAGCACCGGCGCACTCTGCAGAACCCAAAGCAGGTATCTGTACGGATCGAGCTCGTTCTCCTTTGCAGTTTCAATCAGGCTGTAGATCACCGCACTGGATTGAGCGCCTGCCGGAGTGTTGGCAAAAAGCCAGTTCTTCCGGCCCATCACAAACGGCTTTATGCTGCGCTCAGCACGGTTGTTGCTCAGTTCCAGTCTGCCGTCTTCCAGATAACGTACCAGATACGGCCACTGCTCCAGCAGGTAATACAGTGCTTTCCCGAGAGTAGATTTCGGCGCCGTTTTGGAGATCGTCTCATTTGCCCATGCCGACAGAGCGTCCAGAACCGGTTTCTCCTGTTCCAGGCGCTTAGCATATCGTTC
>JALEJU010000009.1 GCA_022769485.1 Bacillota bacterium | reverse complement strand
CAGTTTTCAATGTTCTCGCGCCCTTTCGCAAGGCGCTCTGCTATCTTACCGCAGTTTTGTCCGTTTGTCAACACCTTTTTTTCTTTTTTCCGGATGCTTTCTCCGAACGCACCGCAAGGACAGCTTCATCATACTACTCCTTCTCTTCCCCTTTTGTCAAGCGCTTTTTATGTTTTCTTTGAATAACTTGCAGTTTTTTCATTCATACTAACCTCATATCGATTCATAAATGGGGTGATCTTTTGATTATTATCGCAATACGAACGGTTTTACTTTATGTTGCCGCCTTAATTGTGGTGCGGCTTATGGGCAGGGGCGAATTGTCCAAATTGGACCCTTTCCAGACGGTTGTTCTGTTTATGATCGCGGAACTGGCCTCACTTTCCATCGAATCGCCGAACATATCCGTCTTTACCGGACTGACTGCGCTTCTGACTCTTTTATTTCTGCAAGTTCTGTTTTCCTTTATCAGCTTAAAATGTACCTGGTTCAGGAATCTCATCAACGGAAAAGCTATCTTAATGGTGGATAAAGGGAAGATCAATGAAAAAGAGCTGGAACGGCTCCGTATCAGCATCGATGATCTGACGCAGCATCTCCGACTGAAAAACTTCCCCTCTCCTGCCGATGTGGATTATGCCATCCTGGAGACCAACGGAGATATGAGCGTAATTCCCAAACCGGACAAGCGTCCGCTCACGCCTACCGATATCGGCCTTTTCATGGCCGACGAAAAAATACCCCTGGTTTTAGTCGCTGACGGGCAGCTGTATCTTTCTAATTTGATGAAACTTCAGAAAAACGAAAACGACTTAAAGCAGGAGCTTTTAAAACAGGGAATCGAAAGCTACGATCAACTCTTCCTTTGCTTCGCAGATGAGAAGGGAACTATCAAGGCCTATCGCCGCAACGAAGAAACCGAATCTAAAAATTCTGCAAAAATTGAGAGGTGGGATGTACAATGAGGCCATTGCTGATTTCCGTCGTAACTCTGGCTATGGCTCTGACCGCTTCCGCCATCTTTATCAACTTTGCAGACGAGGATGTGCATCAAATGGTAGCGGTTATCGACCAACAGGTTATGCCGGCGGTTTTAAACGAAGACTGGGATACAGCAAAAGAAAGTTTTCAAAAGACCCAGTCCATCTGGCAGCGTCATAAAACCGCCTACATTTTCTTCAGCGATGCAAGCGCTGTGCAGGAAACAGAGATGAGTTTTCACCGTATGCACGGTTATCTGTCCGGAGAAGACAAAGCGGACTGTGCCGGAGAATTAAGCAGTCTCAAAAGGCACCTGCTTTTTCTGCATGAATACGAGATCATATCGATTGAAAATGTAATTTAACAACTTCTTTTGGATGCCCGTAACTCTTTTTCAAGCTCCCTGTTGCACTTTCAAGGTTAATAGGATGATGTGTTAATCAGAAGTAGCGTAAATATTGCGCGTTTACAGAAAGGAACATTTTCTGCAGCAGTGTCATGGGATGGAATGTTGCCCGTGAACGAAAAACCCGAACAGGGTTGCCATACAATATTGCATCCGCTGCTGCATCAAGGAGATTTTCACTTCGATGCTTGACGTTTATAAAATCCTCTCTCTTTAGTGTGGTAAACACTGAAGAGAGAGGATTTTTCTTCTGTATATTACAGCGTCTGCCTGGCTGCCGGAGTCCCGCCGTTCCCGAACTTTTCTGCGCAGAAGCCCTTATTGTGCACATGTTACATCAGCAAATCCCCCAAAATATTTTAGAGCGGTAATGCCGCTGATCTCTGATATTTCCCGCAGCGGTCGGAGAAACAGCCCAGCTGCCGTTCTCCTTCTTTTAGAAGGGTAACCTCGCATTGATTTCCGCAATCACCGCACCGGAACGTTTCCGACGTAATTGTTCCGCTCCCCGCACGAAAACCTCGAAAAGCCGTAAGTTCGTCCGAGACTTCCATTTTCTCTTTGGCGAGAATCGCCGCTCCGTAAGCTCCCATAACTTTATGATATTTGGGAACTTGCACCTCTGCATCCAGCGCTTTTTCGAAAGCCCGGCGGATTCCTTCGTTGGCCGCTACGCCTCCCTGGAAACAAATTTTATTTTTGATCTGCTTTCCTTTTGCCACATTAGCCAGATAATTCCGAACCAGCGCTTCCGACATTCCCGCTATAATATCCTCCAGGCTGCAGCCCAGCTGCTGTTTATGGATCAAATCCGACTCCGCAAACACCGCGCATCGACCGGCAATACGAACGGGGTTTTCCGCCCGCGCTGCATATTCTCCCAGTTCCGAAACCGCAAGTCCCAGCCGTTCCGCCTGCCGGTCCAAAAAAGAACCCGTTCCCGCCGCGCAAACCGTATTCATGGCAAAATCCGAGATAATTCCATCCCGAAGCAAAATAATCTTAGAATCCTGACCTCCGATTTCCAGAACGGTGCAGATTTCCGGATCTGTAGCCGCCGCGGCCACCGCGTGCGTGGTGATTTCATTCTTTATTACATCGGCTCCCACCAATGCTGCCGCTAAAGATCGTCCGCTTCCGGTCACGCCTACGCCGCGGATCTCAGGGATGTTTTTCTGTTCATCAAGCCTCCTCATTCCCTTTTGAATCGCCCCGATAGGATTTCCCTTTGTCTTTAAGTACAGCTGCTCCTTAATATTCAAATTTTCATCCATCAATACAAAATCCGTACTGACCGACCCTACATCAATGCCTAAATACTCCATGCCTGTCCCCTTTTCTTTGTATATTCCCTCTGCAGACTGCGTCTCTTTTTTCTCTGCAGCAAATCCGCAAATGCTTCTACCCGGGTAATGTAACCGGCCTCCCCGCCCATTTCATCAAAAATGAGAGATAAAACCGGTATTTCTCTGCTGTGCTCCGTTCTGTCGAATACAGACTTTGCCACAATCTCCGGCATACAGCCGGAAGGAAATATCTGAATTACTCCGTCAAAACCGGAGTCCGCCGCACGCAATACCGAATCAACGGTATCTCGGGCATACCCCCCGATTTCACAGGGAATCCGCTCCTTCCGAAAAGAATCTCCGCCGCGTACCGGCGGCTTTTTACAACCTGCTCCGCATCCGGGCAAATGAAACGTGCGCCCGATCCACCAGCCGATTGTCGGCGTTATAGCAAAAGAAACATTCAGCTGTTCCAGCAAATCCGCAATATGATGATTCGCAAACGGTTCAATACAGGAATAAATCTCTCCTGTCACCAATACCGAAACTTCTTCCCGACGCTCCGTTTCTTCAGCCCGACTGCGCTTTATGCGCCTTACCTCCCGGCGCTTTTCCTGCATCGCTGCCCCGGCGCTCTGCAAATCGCCTGCGGTTTTAAGGAGTGTTTCCGCTTCACGATAGATAGAGGCGCTTAGCCCTCTGAAACGGTAACTGCCGCACAAGAGCCGGCATTCCCGTCTTACCTCCTCGAAATCTTTTACAAGAATAGCAACTTGACGCAATGCGGAAAATATCCGCTCTCCGGAGATTTTCCGGCCGTCCAGCACACTGTCTGCCCGGCGAATCAATTCTCTGTACCCGATGGCCGCAGGCGAATCCAGCAAAATCCACCGGTACCTGCAACCTTCTTTCCGTAAAATCCGCTGCAGCAGTTCCCCATACTGCCCCAATCGGCAGGGTCCCATCGTGGCAGGCATCAAAACGGTATCTGCTCCGGCCTCCCAGGCCTCCAGTAAATTCCCCGCCATCAATTTAAACGGAAGGCAGATTTCTTCGGGGGAAACCCTGCTGCCCCTCTCTAAAGACGCCGTGCTGTTGAGCGGCGGAATTGTCAAGGGCACGCCTAATTCTTTAAATAACAGCCTGGCGTACAGATACGCCTCTCCCAGGTGAGGAAATGTCAATTGCATGCAGTTTTCTCCTTTCCAACAATTCGCAGAAGGCTTCCAGTCTGGTATCCAGCCCCGCTTCTCCTGTCTGCTCATCCAGCTTAACTGCTAAAAGCGGTATGTCCGGCAGAAGCTCCTTAACAAATTCCAAAGTAAAAGCGTCCGTTCCGCAGCCAAAAGAAGAGAGGTAAATCACACCGTCAATCCGATTCTTTTCAGCCAAGGAGGCACCGTTTGCCGCCAGCGTTGCAGCTTGGCAGTTCTCCCTGAGAAAGTTCCAGTAAGGCGTTTTCATCCAGTCGTCCCAAACCGATGGTTTACTTTTAAAATCCAAAGTTTCTCCCGGAATCACATCCGCTCCCAATCGGTTCAGTTTTTTTAAAATATCCCGATTTGCAAAAGAATCATGTACATGATAGGGATGTCCTAAAAGCAAAATCTTCAGTCTGCCTTCCCCAAATTCCCCATCCGCATAGGAGTGCGTTTTCGCCTTATTGCGCCCGGCATCAACGCCGGCGCGGAACGCCTTCCGAATCGTTCCTGCCGGAATTCCCAGTTCTTTTCCGGACGCCACCACTTTCCGCAGAACCTGTCCCGGCCGATCAAACGCAAGCGGCCTTGTAAACGCCATGGTTTTGCCTTGACAAGCCCTTGCAGCCAATTCCGGAAGGCCGGAAAATTTCGGACAAATTGACGACCCGTCTTCGCAGCGGAGAATCCGCGGAATCACCACCGCATCGCAGGTTTCCGCAAGCTTCGCCGCATGACCGCAGAACACCTTAATAGGAAGGCAAGCTTCGTCTACACAAAACCGCACCCCCAGATCTAAAATTTCTCCGGATGTTTCCACAGAATATTCAATTTCCACGTTCCGACTCTGCTGTAAAGCGTGAAAAAAAGAGCGTATTTCCTGCTCGTACCGCGAAAAAAGCAGACCGCCCGGAATTCCGATTTTCATTTCTTTTCCCCCGTATATTCGTTTCTCAAATAAAAAAATCCGGCAGCTGATATTTGCTGTCGAATTTATTATTGCCAATATTTACGTTGAGGATACTTGTTTCTTCGGCAATAACCGATCAAGTCAAAACTTCGTACATCGAGGCGGCGTCCTCTTTTGTCACATGTTCGGGGGTAGACAGAATCTTTACATGCAATTCACCGTTTCCGAAACGGATTAAAAGGTCGTCACCCTCCTTGACCTCAGTCCCCGGCTTCGCCGCTTTTCCGTTTAAAAAAATTCGCTCTTGCTCGCAAGCCTCTTTGGCCAATGTGCGCCGCTTAATCAATCTGGAGTTTTTCAAATATTTATCGATCCGCATATTGTTTCTCCTAATCAATAACAAAAGGCAACCCGCTGCCGAGCTGCCTTTTCATCCTATCGTCTTCTTATTTATTGATAGCGTCCTTCAGAGCTTTACCTGCCTTGAAAACAGGAGCCTTAGCTGCTTCGATCTTAATAATCTCTTCGGGTTTTCTGGGATTTCTTCCCTGTCTTTCTTTTCTCTGTCTGGTTTCAAATGTACCGAAGCCGATCAGCTGTACCTTTTCACCCTTTACCAGCGCTTCTTCCACGCTTGCAACAAATGCATTTACTGCAGCTTCCGCATCCTTCTTGGTAAAACCTGCCTTTTCTGCTACACAAGTAATCAATTCTGCTTTATTCACGAATGTATCCTCCTTTTCAAATTTGCAGAACGGTCTCCTTTATTATTAAAAGTCCGTTCCTTCCTCCCGCTCTTTCGCCTGCTCCCAAAGCTCGTCCATTTCTTTCAATGTCATGTCTTCCAACGCCCGTCCTGCCTTTTGGGCAGACTCCTCAATAAAAGAAAATCGTTTCACAAACTTTCGGGAAGACAGGTTCAAAGCATCCTCCGGGTCAACGTCCAGAAAGCGTGCTACATTTACAACTGCAAACAGCAAATCACCCAATTCCTTTTGGATTTCCAGCTTGTCCCCGCTTTGATAAGCCTCTGAAAGTTCCTGCTTCTCTTCATCGATCTTGTCAAAAGCGAAACGCACATCATCCCAGTCAAAACCGACATCCGCCGCCTTCGCCTGGATTTTGTAACTCTTCCGCAATGCAGGCAATGCTTTCGGCAGTTTCATCATCGAATCCGTCCGCGTACCCTTTTTCTCTTGTCTTTTGACATTTTCCCATGTTCCTAAAGCTCTGTCAATACTTTCATTATCATTATTTCGCTCACAATGTGAATTTTCTGCGATTTCATCCGGCTTTTCAAACACATGGGGATGCCGGCGAATCATTTTTTCACACTCCCGATTTGCCACGCTTTTCAGGTCAAACAGTCGATTTTCTTCCGCCAGGCCGGCGTGAAAGAGAACCTGCAGCAAAACATCTCCCAGTTCCTCTTCCAAATTATCCCAATCCTCATTATCAATGGCCTCATTGACCTCATAAGCTTCTTCCACCATGCAAACCTGCAGACTTTTATGTGTTTGCGCCCGATCCCAGGGACAACCCTCTTCGCTGCGCAAAAGAGCCAGGATACGATCCAGTCGGACAATAGCTTCTGCCGCTGTTGTCCCTTCTTTTAGATATTCTTTGAATTTTTCCTGCATTTCATGCCCTCCGCCGTCTTTTATCTTTGAAATTTCCGTACGATTTTAGCCAACCGCTGACCCTTCGGCAAAAGAGCCAGTTCTTCTTCCGTTACAGCCCGGGTTGCAAGCAGCATAAATCCGTACACTGCAACCGCAGCGCAAACCGCGATCAGCACGGAGACGGTATTGCCGCACCAAACAGACAAAATACGATAAACTCCATATGTGGCGGCGCTCATAACCAGCCCGGACGCCAAAGGTTTCATAAAAATACGCCCTGCGTTAATCCGCGCGCCTGTATGCTTTCGAACTGCCATCAAATTCAGCATAGACGCAGTCAGATAACAAGCTACGGTTCCTACGGCGGCTCCCTTAATATTGACATTGGGAATCGCCGTCAGTGTATAAGTAAGTGCGATTTTTACCGCTGCGCCGATCATAATATTTTTTACCGGAATCATCTGCTTCCCGATTCCCTGTAAAATGCCCGTGGTAGTCTGCACCATAGACAGAAAAATCACGCCGAACGACAGAATAAATAAGCTGGGAGCAGCGCTGACTGCCGCCGCCTGCTTAGCAGGATACAGCAGAAGCATAATGGGTTCCGCCAGCGTCATAAGCCCCAGCGCGCAGGGAACGCCTAAAATCAAAGCGGTCCTAAGCCCTAATTCCACATTGTGCTGTAAAAACGGATAATCCTTTACCTTGTGCGCTGCCGCCACAGTGGGCACAAGGCTCATGGCAATGGCCTGAGTCAAAACCTGCGGGAAATTGATCAGCGGTCCCGCCATGCCGGTCAGCTGGCCGTAAAGCGCATTTGCCGTCTCGCCGGAAAACCCGGCAAAAACCAACCGTCTGGATACTACAGCCACGTCGATAATGTTGATAATGGGCATGACCGCAGACCCGATGGTAATGGGGATCGCTATGATCAGTATCTGCAGAAGAATCTTCTTCGCCGGCTCCTGTGGAGAGCATTTTGCGCCGATTCCCCGGAGAATTTTCTTCCGGCGGTTCATATAAATCCAAATTACAATCAAAAGCCCGCCCGCAGCGCCTGCAGTGGCGCCAAACGACGCACCTGCCGCCGCAAAAGGAAGCCCCTTTTTCAAAAGCAAGACAGCCAGAGTCAGCCCTACGGCCACCCGGAAGAATTGCTCTACGATCTGAGAAGCCGCTGTCGGCCGCATATCCTGGCATCCCTGAAAAAAGCCCCGGAAAGCGGCCATAATAGGCACAATTAAAAGTGCCGGCGCAACAGCCATCATGGCATAAGCCGATTCGCCGTTTTCCTCCGGTTTTAAGTAGGAGACGATCATGTCTGCCCCGAAAAAAAGCACCGCCGAGCAGCACAAACCAATGCCCAAAAGCAGTAAAAACGAGATTTTAAAGACCCGAAACGCTTCGTAAGGCTGATTTACAGCATTTCGCTCCGATACCATTCTGGAAATCGCTACCGGAACGCCGGCTGTAGACAATGTCAGCAGAAAAACGTAAACAGGATAGGCAGTTTGATAATAGCCCATTCCGGTATCGCCTATAATATTGCCCAGCGGAATCCGAAATACCGCCCCGAGTACCTTGATAATCAATCCGGCGACACCTAAAATCACAGCACCCTGAAAAAATGTTTTTTTTGTTGCCATAACCGCCTCTTTCTTATTTTCTCCCTAACTGATCCAAAATTCCTAAACGAAATCTTTCTACATGATATTTTACTTTTTCCAAATCGATGGTGGTAAACTCTCCGTCGCGATACAGAACCTTTCCGTCTGCCATAGTCAATACCACATCGCTGCCCGAAGCCGAATATACCAGATTATTCACCATATTATGCACCGGAGACATATGAGGTCCGGAAATATCCAGCACGATCAGATCCGCCCGCATTCCTTCCGCCAGCTTTCCGGTATCCGTTCTTCCCTGGCTATGCGCTCCGGCCAAAGTAGCCGCACGAAGAGCCTCTTTAGGTGTAATCAAAGTAGGATCTTCCCATTTTGTTTTATGTATAAGCGCATATGCCTTGATTTCTTCCATGAAATTCAGGTTGTTGTTGCTGGCCACGCTGTCGGTTCCCAAAGCGACATTGACGCCCTTCTCTAAAAGCGCCGGCGCATTGCATACACCGCTGGCCAATTTTAAGTTGCTGATGGGACAGCTTGCCGCCGTAACCTGCTTTTCAGCCAGGATATCCATATCCCGTTCTTCCACCCAAACGCAGTGCGCCGCTGTTGTCCGGACGTCAAACAATCCCAAATGATTCAAATACTGTACCGGCGTCATGCCTCCATGCCGCGCTTTACATTCTTCATGCTCGCTTTTGGTTTCGGATACATGCACGTGCATCCCCGCGTCGATTTTCTTCGCGTAGTCTGCAAGGCCGCCCGCAATCACCGGATTGCTGGTATACTCCGCGTGGAGGCTGACATCTACCAGAAGTTTCCCACCGCCTGCGCCGTGGTAGCATTCAAACAGCGACCTGCATTCCCGAAAGCTTGCCAGCTCTTCCAGAGGCTGATCGGTAAAACAGGTGATTCCCCGCCCCAGGTTATTTTTCACGCCGCTTTCTAAAACAGCCCGAGCCATATCATCGCAAAAATAATACATATCCGTACTGGATACAATACCGAACCGCAGAGACTCCGCAAGCCCCAGCAAAGTAGCCCAATAAACAGCCTCACCGGTGAGACAATCTTCAAAGGGAAAAATCCGATCGTTCAGCCAGGAAGAGAGGCTTAAATTTTCACCGTATCCCCGCATCAAAGTCATGGGCGAATGGGCATGGGCATTAAAAAAAGCGCTCATCAAAAGTCTGCCGCTGCCGTCATAAACTTCGCCGTAATCCTCCGCAGGCGCTTCTTTACCAATATAATAAACGCGCTCTTCCTTTATTCCCACATACCGATGTTCCTGGATTTCCAAATTTTCATCTAAAATTGTAATATCTTTAAAGAGCATCGTCTCTTCTCCTTAATCGCATAGAATTTGCTTTGACTTTTTATTTTAACATATTCCCCCGGAGAAAGGAACAAAAAAGCGTTTTACATTCCAAATACAGCAAAACGGCGGGACCTTCGGTCACGCCGCATACAAAACAAAGCCCCTGCCGATATACCGCTGATATCAGCTTTCCATCTGTCTGGCTAAAAAATTTGCTCCTACTTCCGCTGTACGCAGCTCGATGTCCCCCAGCAGACGGCCTTTTTCTTTCGAAAAAACGATAACGGATCCGATGGCGTCTCCCTGGGAAACAATCGGTACGATGATCTGGGAAAAATAACTGGTACGTCCTTCATCATCGCCGGTAATCGGGTACGGATTCTCATTTTCTTTTACTATTCTGGTCTTCTTGTCCTGAATGATTTCTTCTATTTCAGGAGATAATTTCTTTTCCATATATTCCTTTTTTGAAACACCGGAAACAGCCACCACCTGATCGGTGTCTGTGATCAAAGTGCCTTCGCCCAAGATATTATGGACGGATTCCGCATACTCTCCGGCGAACCGGTTCAGCTCCCCGATGGGAGAATATTTTTTTAAGATAACACCGCCTTCCCGATCAGTAAAAATTTCCAGCGGATCTCCTTCGCGAATTCGCATGGTTCTTCGTATTTCCTTAGGAATCACCACTCTTCCTAAATCATCAATTCTTCTCACTATGCCAGTAGCTTTCATCTATAAAGTCTCCTTTGTTCTCAGTCCGAATCGTGGACGCAGTTTTCTTTTCCTATTGTCTGCAGGAATTAGAAGATTATGCAGGAATGCAAGGAATTCGGTGGAAACTCAACTTTAAAAATCCAATTTTTTATCATTATGCCGTTGACAAAAAAAATTTCTTATTGCATAATATAAAGTCTTTTTATATTAGAATCCATTTTAATTTCATGAAATGATTCCATGAAAGGAGCTGACCATGCACGAATTTTACGAGAATCCGCTTTGCAGCAGATATGCTGACGATGAAATGAAACGTCAATTTTCCGACGATAATAAATTTTCCACATGGAGAAAGCTATGGCTGGCTCTGGCGGAAGCCGAGCAGGAATTGGGGATTCCAATCAGCGACAGCCAGCTGGAGGAAATGCGCAGCAGCCTTTACAATATCGACTATACATCCGCGGCGGAGCACGAACAGCAGGTTCGTCACGATGTTATGGCTCATGTGCTTACGTTCGGCGAAGCCTGTCCGAACGCAAAGCCTATTATTCATTTAGGTGCAACCTCCTGCTATGTAGGCGATAATACTGATATTATCCGCATGCGGGGCGCTCTGCTGATTATCAAAAAACTTTTAATCAACGCGGTAGATGCGCTTTCCGATTTCGCGGAAAAACACAAGGCGCTGCCTACTTTAGCCTACACACATTTCCAGGCAGCACAGCCTACCACAGTGGGAAAACGGGCTTGCTTATGGATTAACGATCTGCTGTATGACATCCGTCAGCTGGATTTTCAGCTGGATTCACTGCAGCTGCTGGGATGCAAAGGCACCACAGGCACAGGCGCCAGCTTTCTGGAATTATTCGACGGCGATTATGAAAAAGTAGAGCTTCTGGAGAAAAAAATCGCCGAAAAGATGGGCTTTGCCCGATGCCAAGCGGTCAGCGGACAGACTTACTCCCGAAAAGTGGATTTTTCCATACTGCAGGTGCTCAGCGGGATCGCTCAAAGCGCTTCTAAGTTTTCAAACGACATCCGTCTCTTGAGCCATCTAAAAGAAATAGATGAACCCTTTGAAGCCGGCCAGATCGGATCTTCCGCTATGGCATATAAAAGAAATCCCATGCGTTCAGAGCGCATTGCCGCCCTCTCCCGCTATGTGATCTGCGACCTGCAGAATGCGGCAATAACCGCCTCTGCCCAATGGTTTGAACGGACGCTGGACGATTCCGCAAACCGCCGGCTCAGCATTCCCGAGGCATTTCTTGCTGCCGATGGAATCCTGAATCTATATATCAACATCGTCCGGGGGATGCGGGTCTACCCTGCTGTAACCGCAAAGCATCTGGAAGAAGAGCTGCCGTTTATGGCTACGGAAAACATCCTGATGTACTGTGTAAAGCAGAAAGGCGGAGACAGGCAGACCCTGCATGAAATAATCCGCCGGCATTCCGTCAAAGCCGCGGAACAGGTCAAGCTGTTCGGAAAACGAAACGATCTGCTGGATCGCATTATGGCAGACAGCGCATTTTCACTGACACAGGAGGAATTGGATAAGCTTACCGATCCGGCCACATTTACCGGTATGGCCGAATACCAATGTGAAAAATTTCTGAAGGAAGAGGTTCGGCCTCTTTTGGAAACATACAAAGAATCCATCGGTGCAGAAGCCGAAATAAGAGTTTAAAAAGGAGGAACTGCTATGCTGACATCTATTGTAGGTACAAACTGGGGAGATGAAGGCAAAGGCCGTATGGTCGATCTGCTCTCCGAACATTATGATATTGTGGTACGTTACCAGGGAGGAAACAATGCCGGTCATACGGTAATCAACGAAAAAGGCAAATTCATTATGAACCTCATGCCGTCCGGAATTCTTCGCGAAAAAACGGTAAACGTGCTTGGCCCCGGAATCGTCATTGACCCCGAGCATCTTTACGGCGAAGCGCAGAGGCTGCAGGAAGCCGGTATCGAAATCACGCCGGAACATTTGAAAATCAGCGATCGGGCTACCATCTGCATGCCCTACCACAAGTTGCTGGACGGGCTGGAAGAAGATCGGCTTGCCGATAAAAAATTCGGGTCTACCCGCCGGGGAATCTCGCCTGTTTACGCCGACCGATATATGAAAAAGGCTCTTTGCATGGGGGATCTGCTTCACTGGGACAGCTTGAGGGAGCGCCTGGAAGGCATAATTGAATGGAAAAACCTCACCATCGAAAGAGGATACGGCCATACGGCAATTGCCACGGATGAAGTCATGGAATGGCTGGAGAAATTCGCGCTTTGCTTTACTCCCTATATCTGCGACACCACAGAATACCTGGGAGCCGCTGTAAAAGACGGAAAATCTATTATTTTTGAAGCTCAGTTGGGAGCGCTTCGGGACATCAATTTCGGTATCTATCCTTTTACCTCCGCTTCCACAACACTGTCCGCCTATGCCCCCATCGGCGCAGGCATTCCCTATGCCAAGTTAGACGAAAGCATCGGTATTATGAAGGCATATTCCAGCTGTGTGGGCGAAGGTCCTTTTACCTGCGAGCTGTTCGGAGCTGAAGCGGAAGCGCTTCGGGAAGCGGGCGGCGAATACGGAGCAGCCACCGGACGCCCCCGCAGAGTGGGCGGGTTTGACGTAGTCGCTTCCCGTTACGGCACTTTAATGCAGGGATGCACTTATGTGGCACTGACCAAACTGGACGTGCTGTCTTATATGGAACAAATTCCCGTATGCACAGCTTATGAACTGGATGGCCGCCGCATTGACCGTTTTCCGGCTTCCATCGATGAACTGAACGCGGCAAAACCCATCTACGAATATCTGCCGGGTTTCCGCTGCGATATCAGCAAATGCCGCACTCCGGAAAGCCTTCCGGCTGCCGCTATGAATTATATCAAATACATCGAAAAAGCCATCGGCTGCCCTATCAAATACGTTTCCGTAGGTGCGGAACGAGATGAATACATTACGCTTTTCTAATCCGAAATGTATAAAAAAGCGTGCTTAGAGTCATAAATGATTTAAAGCACGCTTTCTTTATTTTTACTTTTCTGCATCTGAGGGGTGAATAAAAACTTCTGCTACCCGGCTGTTATCCATTTTCGTAATTTCTACGGAAAAAAGATCCCGATAGATAAAAGAATCGCCTTCCTTCGGAATATCTCCGCACTGTTCCGCAGCCCAGCCTCCTACCGTAGCGGATTCCGCTTCAATTTCCGTCTTAAAAAGCCGTCCGAGCCGACTGAGATCCATCTGGGCATCAATGCGGTAACTGCCGTCTTCAAGGGGAACTATCTTTTCTTCCGTAATTTCATCGTCAAAGTCCCCCACAATCCGGCTTAAAAGATCGTTCATCGTTACAATCCCGTGAGTTCCACCGTACTCATCCAGCACCACCGCAAAATGGCAGTGATTTTGCTTCATACTGCGAAACAAAGCGTCCGCTTTCATGCTTTCCGGTACAAAGAAGGCTTCTTTTACAGCCTTTTTCATAATATTTTCCTTTGAAAAATCATCTAAACGGAAATAGCGCTTGGCGCTGAGCACGCCGATGACGTTATCAATGCCTTCCCTGCAGATCGGGTAATGGGCACACGATGTGCTCTTTATAAGTTCCCTCCATTCCCCCGGGGAATCTCCGTCATCCAGAGCTACCACTTTCGTTCTGTGCGTTCCGATTTCGCCCACTGTCAAATCATCAAACTCAAACACATTTTGAATAATTTCGCTTTCATCAGAGTCGATAACGCCTTTTTCGCTTCCACTGTTTACCATCATCCGAATGGTCTCTTCCGAAACATCCTCTTCGTCTGCATTAGGATCAATACCGAAAATCCGCAGTATGCTGTTGGTTGAAACAGTCAAAACCCATACCAGAGGAGCAAATATTTTAGAGATAAAAGAAACCAGCCCGGAAAGCGCTAATCCCAGCGCTTCTGCTTTTTTCATAGCCAGTCGTTTCGGCACCAGTTCACCGAAAACCAGTGTAAAATAAGAGAGAATCAGTGTAATCAGCACCACAGAAACCGCATCCATAGTTTCTGCTGAAACCGACGCCCCCAGCTCTACCATCCAATCCGCCAGAATGGAAGCAAAATGATCCGCCGCAAAAGCGCTTCCCAAAAATCCGGAAAGCGTAATCGCAACCTGAATCGTCGCCAAAAACCGGGCAGGCTGACAGGTCAATCGGGCAAGACGAACCGCTCTTTTATCTCCCTCTGCGGAAAGTTGTTCCAATTTTGTTCCGTTAATGGAAAGTACAGCGATTTCCGCGCAGGCAAACACCGCATTCAACGCGATCAAAACAACCTGCAACACTAACTGGCCTATTATATGGTCGTCCATTGTATAACTTTCACCTCTGCTTTATAAAACAACCAGAAAATATGTATAATCAAACGAACCGAGTACGGCTCCCGACAGTATATCACCCATCCTGTCGGCTTCGCAGGGTTTCCCAGGGCTGCGCATATTTTTCAATCATATCCGTTAATTTCGGCGTATCCGTCAGGGCATTCACCGCGGGTACGCCTCTGTGTTCCTTGATTTCCGCGGAAATAATGCCGGAAACAGCAAATACATCAATTCTGCTGTTATCCCACTTCCGATCCAACTCGTCAAAATCGTGACCGCATACAATGCCGGGGCCGCAGAATTCATTTTCACCTTCCAGAATTACATAATCGAATTCATACATCATGGAATATATATCCAGAAGCTTCTTAATAGGAAGCCGCTCCTGAAATAAAATATCCGTTTCGTAAAGACCCCGGGCTGTTACCAATTGGGAACCGGCTTTTTTATGCCGATAGGTGTTGGTTCCTTCCGCCTCTATGGTAAAGTCCTCAAAATGAATATCTTTTACCGATCCTACGGAATATCCCCGCCGCCGCAGTTCCGCGACTACATGCTCTACCGTCGTGGTTTTTCCGGATTTAGTAAAACCGAAAATCGAAACTACTTTCATATTAAATCCTCTCCCCGGGAGCTGTACGCCCCCTATTTGTTCTTCTCCGGCCGGATAATGATCTTAATCTCGGAATCGAAATTCATTCCTTTCAGCGCCTGCGCCATTCCCAGAATGCCCCCCCGCAGCATTTCGCGGATAAAGGGAGCCAACGGAAGAGGTTCCCCGTCTAAAAACAATTCAAAATCGGCGTTGTAACGCACGCAGTCCTCCGGTTTTGCCTTTCCCTGCGCAATCAAAGCGGAAAGCTCCCCGCAGTGATGGCCGCAGGCATTACAATTGCCCTTTGTAAAATCTTCTACTTTGATCTTTGTATCGTCCATTTTAGTTTCCTTTCTGTTTTCTTATATTCTCAGAATACAACTTTATACAGTTCATCGCTGACTGGGGGCGTAATTTCTTCTGCTTTTCCGCCTGCAATCAGCTGACGTCCGTACGCTTCTTCTCTGACCCGCCCGATGCAGGCAACGGAAACGCCTTCCTCCTCAATGGCTTTTATTACTTCCTCTTTTTGTTCCGGATGAACCATGATCATCATACAGCCGCTGGAAATCAAGCGCATCCAGTTTATTCCGAAATGGCCGCAAACTTTTTTCGTCAATTCCGAAACGGGGATCGCCTCCAGCCACAGTTCTGCTCCTAAATGGGAGATATGGCACATTTCCCAGACAGCGCCTAAGATGCCGCCTTCCGTTACATCATGCATTCCTGCAGTACCGACTTTCCCCGCCGCTACGCCTTCTTTGACTACATTAACGTGGTTCAAAAGCTCGCAGCCCTCTGCAATTTCCTCCGGTGTTAAAACGCCTTTCAGCTTATCCGCACAGTCACAGCAGATAATACCCGTCCCTTCTAAACCGGCCTCTTTCGTCAGGAGAATAAAATCTCCCGGCTGCATATCCTCCGCTTTCTGCGAAGCCCCCTTCACCGCTCTTCCGATGGCTGTAGAAACCACAATGGGCTGCTTCACCGCCGCTGTGATTTCCGTATGCCCGCCGATAATCTCCACTTCCAAAGACGCTGCGGCTTCTCCCGCCTGGCGCATGATTTTTTCAATCTGTTCCTCTGTCGTGCCCTCCGGAAGCATGACTGCCAGCAGCAGCCCGATGGGCTGCACCCCGTTGGATGCGATATCGTTGCAGGATATATGTACGGCTAAACGCCCGATCTCTTCTATGGCTCCCGTAATAGGATCTGTGGACATGACGCATTCATATTCGCCGAAATCCATTACCGCGCAGTCTTCGCCGATTCCCGGCCGAACTAAAACTTCCGGCCTTTTATAAGTAATATGTTGAAATACAATCTTTTCCAGCAAATCGCTGTCTAATTTCCCGCTTTTCATCGTTTGTCCTCTTCTTATCTTACTGCTGCCGGCCGCACCCGGATCAACCTGCTGCAGCCGACGAATCTCCGCCCGGCCGCACAATTCAACACCAATCTGTTCCGAAACCTCTCTCTTGTAAACAAAGAGGCGATGTCTACAGAAATCGCCGGTAAATCAGAACATTATAATACACCCGTCTTCTGACCGGTATATACAGGCTCCTACTCTTTCGGCAAGATTTTCATATAAACTTCGTTTTCGTGCTCGCCTTCCGTTTCTTTTTTCACTTCCAGATAATACGGTAAATTCCGAGTAGTCAGAACCCGGTTAACTTTTTCATGAGTTTCCGTCGGTTTCAAAGTTAAAAAGCGGCAAAGCTCACTCTTTACTTTTCCCTTTTCGCTTCCAAACAGTTTCTGTCCTAAATATTTCTCAAAATCAAACGCCATTTTTATACTCTCTTCCTAATCATATATATTTTCTTATACCATACCAAAGGCAGGTAAATCAACGAAAACGGGGAATTCCCCCCGATCCGTTCCCGAGCTGCGGTTAACACGCTGCGCATATAAAAGGCTCTGTCTTTTTTTATAAACTCATCTGCTTTTCACTAAATTCACAAGCGCCGTAACAAATGCAGCAATGCTGAGGCAAAGCGTAGCAATGCTGAGCACAAACGATGCAACTTTCATAATTTCCCCCCCGATCATTCGTTTTCATTATTTTAACAGATTCTTCCCGGAATAGCCGCAAAATATGAAAAATTTTTAAGAAAATTAAAGTGAAAACATATTCATAACTTCACATCCAAAAACTTGACAAAAAAAGGGACTCATACTAAAATCATTTGTCTCTATTCTTCCGATTTTAAGATTTAAAGAAAAAAGCAGTGAATAAATGAAAAAAACAAATTTTAATGCGCATCCGTTCCGGGTGTTTATGTCCTATTTCAAACCACATAAAAAACTTTTCCTTACTGATATGGGCTGTGCCGTACTGGCCTCGGTTATCGACCTTATATTTCCTTATATTTCAAAGAAAAGCATGGAAACCTATCTTCCCGAGAGGCTGTTTTCCACATTTTTTATCGTTATGGGCATTATGATTGCCGCCTATGCGCTGAAGGCTCTTCTCTACTATCTGATTACCGTAGTGGGGCACAGAATGGGAACTCTTGTGGAAGCAGATATGCGCAGAGACATCTTCAGCCATATGCAGGAGCTGAGCTTCAGTTTTTATGACCGCAACCGCACAGGCGCCCTCATGAGCCGAATTACAAACGACCTCTTCGATATTACGGAACTGGCTCATCACGGACCGGAAAATATTCTCATCTGCACACTCACCCTTTGCGGCGCTATGACCGTTATGTTTTTTATCCAATGGAAACTGGCTCTGGTTTTGCTCATTACGCTTCCCGTCTGCTTCTTTTTTACCCTGAAGCAAAGAGTCTCCATGCGCAGTGCCAATCTGGAAGTAAAGAAAAAGACCGCGGAAATCAATGCGGCCATCGAAAGCGGCATCTCCGGAATCCGCACCGCCAAAGCTTTCGCCAATGAGCAAACAGAAAAGAGCAAATTTGCCCACAGCAACGATCTTTTTAAAGCCGCTAAAGTGGGTTATTACAAAGCCATGGGACGCTTTCAAAGCGGAATGGAGTTCACCACCGGCGTCATGCCCGTCATCATCATTCTGGCCGGAGGGCTGCTCATTATGCAAGGCGAACTGGATTACATTGATCTCGTGACATTTTCCCTCTATGTTTCCACTTTCGTTTCTCCGGTGAGAAAACTTGCGGCTTTTACGGAACAGTATCTGCAGGGTTCCGCCGGTTTTAGCCGTTTTCTGGAGATCATGCGCACAGAGCCGGAGATCAAGGATTCTCCCGATGCAGAGCCTCTGGAACATGTGAAGGGAGAAATTCGTTACCAAAACGTAAGCTTTCGCTATGCCGACGGTACCGAGGTCTTAAAGAATATAAATCTGACGATTCGTCCCGGGGAAAGCTTTGCGCTGGTAGGTTCTTCCGGAAGCGGAAAAACTACTATGTGTCATCTGATTTCCCGTTTTTACGACGTCAGTTCCGGTTCTGTAAGCATAGATGGAAAAGACGTACGCAGCGTAACGCAGGAAAGTCTGCGCCGCAGCATCGGCATTATTCAGCAGGATGTTTTCATGTTCGCCGGAACCGTCCGGGAAAATATCCGATACGGCAGACCGGACGCTTCAGATGAGGAGGTTGTAGAAGCCGCAGTTCGTGCAGAGATACACAAAGAAATTATGGAGCTGCCCGATGGCTACGACACTTACATCGGAGAACGGGGCATTATGCTTTCCGGGGGGCAAAAACAGAGGATTTCCATTGCGCGGGTCTTTTTGAAAAATCCGGCAATCCTCATCCTGGATGAAGCCACCAGCGCTTTGGACAGCGTTACGGAACAAAAGATACAGAAGTCTCTGGAAGCGCTGAGCCGCGGGCGTACCAGCATCATCATCGCCCATCGGCTTTCTACGATTCGAAATGCGGATCGCATTGCGGTAATTGAAGGGAACAGAATTGCCGAACAGGGCAGCCACCGGGAGCTGATGGCGCTGGGCGGCGCATATGCGAAACTGCAAAAAGCTCAGTCGCAGTCAAATTAAATGCAGACGAAAGGGGCGGAACCGGTATAATTCCCGATCCGCCCCATAACATTACTATCAAACCTCGGGTAAACAACCCTCACGGCCGGATTCCGCCGATTTGCCGGAACCTTTTTTATCTTTATCCTAAATACCGGCTTTTCAGCAAAGCAATTTCTTCGGCATATCCCGCTTCGTCGTTAGGCGTTTCTAAAATAAAGGGGAGCTTTGCCAAAATCGGATGATTAATTACACGCACCAGCGCTTCCAGACCGATCTTGCCTTCTCCGATCTTCGCATGGCGATCCTTTGCCGCTCCTTTTTCATTCATACTATCGTTCAAATGAACGGCCTTCAGCCGATCCAATCCGATAACCCGGTCAAATTCCGTCAGTACACCGTCCAAATCCCCGGCAATGTCATAACCGGCATCCCACACATGGCAGGTGTCCATGCAAACCCCGATTTTCGCATTCAAAGAAGCATCTTCCACTCGGTCTATAATCGCCCGCAGCTCTTCAAAGCGTCTTCCTACCTCACTGCCTTTGCCCGCCATGGTTTCCAGCAAAACGGCAGTTGTCTGCTCCGGCTTCAGCACCCGGTTCAGAAGCCCCGCGATTTTATCAATACCGGCCTCTGTTCCCTGCCCCACATGGCTGCCGGGATGAAAATTATAATATTGTCCCGGCGAGGCTGCTTCCATACGAGCCAGATCTTCGGAGAAAGCCATCTCTGCAAATTGCAGAACATTTTCTTTTTCCGCGCACGGATTCAGCGTGTACGGCGCGTGCGCAACCAGCCGGTCAATTCCTTTTTGTTGAATTTCTGCAGAAAACGCCCGAATATCCTCCGGATCTAACGCTTTTACGCTGCCCCCTCGGGGATTCCTCGTAAAAAAAGCAAATGTATTCGCCTCCAAAGCCTCCGCCCGCTGCGCCATAGCATAATAGCCGCCCGACGAAGAAATATGACATCCGATTCTCAACATAATTTTCCTCCTCTGCACCCTCATTCCGCATAAATATCTGCAACCGAAAACAAAACCGCTTTCCCAGCCAGCCTCACTCTTCCTTCATCCATTCGGCAGTACAAGGTTCCTCCCCGTTTGGAAGCCTGATAAGCTGTAATATGGTTTTTCTTCAATCTGCCGGCCCAGTAAGGAACAATGTGGCAATGACCGGAGCCGCACACCGGGTCTTCCTTCACACCGCATTTGGGCGCAAATGTCCGGGATACACAATCCACATCTTCCTTTCCCCGGGCGGTTACATGAAGAAGCAATCCATCCAAAGCCTTTACTTTTTCCTGATCGGGATTCAAATGCAGCACAGCGTTTTCGTCCTCAAGAACACATAAAAGATCCCGTCCCATATACGCTTCCGCAGGAACTGCACCGATGGCGTCAATCATCTGCGCTGTCACCTCCACCGGCCTCAGCTGATAAGCCGGAAAATCCATTTCATACAAATCGCCGCATTTTGTCACGGATAACTCTCCGCTCAAAGTACGGAATGTAATCGTGCTTTTAGAGGTTTCGTAATAGCCCATCAGCACAAAGGCGCAGGCCAGCGTGGCGTGCCCGCAGAGATCGATCTCCCCTCCCGGAGTAAACCACCGCAGATGGTACGAGTCGTCCTCTTTCACCGCAAAAGCCGTTTCAGACAGATTATTTTCAACGGTAATGGACATCAGCAGGTCTTCCGGAAGCCATTTGTCCAGGATACAGATTGCAGCGGGATTTCCGCGAAACACCTGATCTGTAAAAGCGTCAACGATGTACTGTCTCATCTTTCAATCCCCTCTTTTATTTTTTATCGAAGCTGCCGCGGTAATGGAATACGAATGCTTCCCCTTCATGCATCTAACATTATTATAATTATCTTCTCCATAAGTTCAAGCGCACAAAAAAAGAAACCGGCTTTTCCGGTATCTGTAATCCCCCTATTATTTAAAATAAGGAAACCTATCCGCCCAACGTAATATCCTGTTTTTGATACCACTGAAGCGCTTCCATAAAATCCTCCGGCTGAAAATCCGGCCATAACCGATTAACCACAAAAAAATCCGAATAGACCGTCTGAACCGGCAAGAAACCGGATAGGCGACGCATCCCGCCCCAACGGATGACCAGATCAACCCGCGAAACATCGTGAGAACGGAGGCCGGCGTAAATTTTAGATCGATTGGAACCGGGCGCCTCTAATCCGGCAAGATCCCATTCCCAGCCGTAATTTACAAGGAAATTAACGCGAAGGCCACCGCCGTGCAAGTCGGTGCGGCGGGTATAAGGGCGCAGTGACGGCGGGAATGCCGAACCTGCCGGATTGCCTACCACTAAAAGGGAAACCGGTTCAGACGCGATGAGCTCCACTGCTTGGGCACATGCCTTTGAAAAAGCGGCGACCTGTTCAGGCGGCCGGTTGCAGTTATCGGTTGTAAAACCATAATATGTGATTTCCCGAACGCCGATTTCCCGAGCCAGGCGCAGCAACTCCAAACCCGGCATGAGTCCATGAAAATAGCCGTCTTGTTTCTGTAAGCCGGACTGCCTGGCCCAACGTCGGTTGCCATCCGGAATAATGCCAATATGTGCAGGAATTCTCATACGACTGCCTCCCTTAAAACAATTGTTATACATTATACTTATTGTTTCCTAATATCGGGAAAATTTATACATCTGCTTTTCGCCGCCCAATCAGTACCGTATCTCGAAAACGCATAGAAAAAGAGGCTGAAATCTTACGATTCCAGCCTCTTGGTGGAGACGTTATGACTGCAGCTCTGTACCCCTTTAGTTTCAAGGATTTCGGCGGGTCATGTATCCGTATTCCAGTATTATCCCACTATTCTATGGAAACATTCTTCTAAATAGTTTCTTTCCCCAAAAACAAGTCAATTGCGTTTATATGATGTACGCCCTCCTGTTGATCGCGGAACTTATCAAGTGAAATGATATAACGAGGATAACCATCTCTTATGTCCCTGAAAGGTCTGTACTCTCTCTCTTTAATACGTTCAGTAGCTTTTATATCCTCACCCTGCAAAGTATAAGCTACCTGAATATATGCATATTCACCGCTTTTGCTTCTCACTATAAAGTCACATTCCAGTTTTCCTATTTTTCCAATGCTGATCCGGTAGTCGTGGCTTGCTAAATACAAGAACACAATGTTTTCAAGCGAAGGGCCAAAACTTAATCTGTTGTCCGTATTCATGGCGAAATATATAGCTAAATCAGATAAATAGTACTTCTGGTCTCTCTTTAAAGACTTTTTACTCTTGAGGTCGAAGCGGTTACATTCATATACTATTTTTGCTTTCTTCAGATCTTCAATATACCCTCTGACCGTTGTTGCTTTTGTTTTATATCCTTCCTTTTCCATGCATTCAAGCAGGTTGTTAAGTGAAAAAGGTGCTGAATAGTTATTTAAAAGAAACGACTGTACTCTCTCAAACACCGGAACATTCGAAATTCGCTTTCTTGTTTTTACATCTTTTTCGAATATTTCAGATATGATTCCTCGAGTATATGTCTGTCTTGTCTGGATATCATCAAACTCTAATGTTTTTGGAAATCCTCCATTCAATAAATATTCTTCAAATTCCACATACATATCCTGATCTGTTTTTTTACCAAAGAATTGTTTCATATCAAGATATTCAGCAAAATCCAGGGTAAAAGTTTCAAAATTAAGATATCTGCCTGTGAGCTTTGTAGAAATTTCATCACTTAACAGATATGAGTTTGATCCTGTAAGAAATATCGAATAGCCTTCTTCTGCATACGCATGAATTACACTCTCAAAGCCGGAAACATTCTGAACTTCATCTACAAACAGATAGTATTTCTCTTCATTTCCAAGCATCGATTCTATTTTTGCTTCCAGTTCTTCCGGTGTTTTTATGTTTTTGTATCCCCTTCTGTCTAAAGGAATGTATATGATTTGTGACTCGGACACATCTTTTGAACATAATTCGTTCATAATGGCTTTCATAATGCACGATTTGCCACACCTTCTAATGCCGGTAATTACCTTTATGATGTCAGAATCATAGAAAGGTCGAATCTTTTTCAGATATTTTTCTCTCGGATATATATTCTTAAACATCCCTTGTTTCCTCACTTTCTGACAGCAACATCATATCACAATTTGCTCATTCACGGTACTATTTTTTACTTTTTTGATTTTTATATACCCTGAATCTGAGAATTTGCATAAATTGTTTTTCTGCTTTCATTCCTAAGCTAAAGAACTTCGCACATGAAAATAGCAGCATCATCGCTGACACTGCATGTAATTACTAAGCTATTGGTAGCCTGTGCCGCAGCATTTATATCCACTGATTCGTCCAGATATAACCAGTCTGATATTCCGGTTTTATCATGAAGAGAGTCAACGCAATCCCATATCTTATTCAGATATGCTTCAAATGGTGTTTCGTGCAAAACTAATGAGAAAGCTTGAAAGCCTTGATATTACTGGCTTTATCGGCCAAAACCGTTGCAACATAAAAGCTCCGGCTATTTCTAACCGGAGCCATATCTGCACGTTCGGGCTGCATTCCGCTCTGATTTCGCTCCGCTCATCAATCGCGGGCATCCCTAGCGAAAATGCCACCTGCGGTGCTAAAGCACCGGGTGGCATGTTTTGGTGGAGATAAGGAGGATCGAACTCCTGACCTCTTGACTGCCAGTCAAGCGCTCTCCCAGCTGAGCTATACCCCCACAACTTTACTCCGTTATTATAACAACATTCTTTCTGCATTTCAATCGTGAAATGCAATTTTGTACATCTTTTTTGACACAGCCCATCTGTTCCCCGTATTCTGTGCCCTAAACGCAACCCCGACGAACAGGGTAGCGCTCTCTGCTCGCCGGTTTAGGAGGTTTATTGATGCAATTCTGTCCATGCCGGATTTTCCCGGCAGATTGTATAGCAATCTCTTTTAAAAGAAATCAATCCTTCACGAGCCATATCATTCAATTCCGCGGATAAAGCGCTGCGGTTCACACAAAGATACTGTGCCAACTGCTCCTGGGTCATCCGGATAGAAAAAGTATCCTTTCCTCTTTTTTGGGACATAAGGCAAAGATAAGTCATAACCCGATCCCGCAATGCCCTCTTCGACAGAACTTCAATTTTATACATCTGGCGAATTCCTTCATTTCCCAGAATCTTAATCAGATTTTCCATAATCCGCAGCCGGGATGTACGATGAAGGACTTTATCCGTAATAAGGCTGTCGTAGTCAAAAACAAGAATCGATGAAACCGACTGCGCCGTAACGGTAACCGGACTGATTCTTGTAGGCGTTACAACAGTTTCTAACCCCAGCAAGTCAAAAGGCTCCAAAACGGAAATAATATGAGAATTCCCCGTATAATAAAACTTCGTACAAGTCAGCCGCCCGCTCTCTACCAATCCCAGAAAATCCACACGATCTCCCTCGTTGATCAGCATTTGACGCCTGCTGTATTCCTTTAAGGTAGGCCGAAGCAGCGTGCGCAACTCCAGGCATTCCGCCTCCGAAAAGCCCTCAAACAACTTGGATTTCATCATCAAATCAATACTTCCGCTGCTTGCCATATATGTTTCCTCTCTTGCTTGCTCCTATTATAAAGTATCCTCCCGCGCTCAAATGTTGTCAAGACAACATTTGAGCGAATTTCTTTTTTCTCACAATCAAAACCCATTTTGACAAATTGCCCTTCCCTCCCCTATAATTGAGAAAAGCCAACCCCACAGAGCCAGGCCAAGTGCCGGCGGAAAGGATTTTTTATGGCCGAAGAAAAAAAAGAACGGCGTTTTCGCTGGAGCAGGGAATCGATCGCCTGGTATGAACGGGCTGTGGAATATACGGGGTACAATCAAGTTATATGGGGTCTGATCGCTTCTCAATTCCATCCCGGCGACACTGTCTGCGAAGTGGCCTGCGGAACCGGATCTTTAGCCCGTACTATCGCACCCCATGTAAAACATTTAACTGCCAACGACATGGACGAAAACGCTCTGGCTTATCTGGAACGGGAAATTGAAAAGAAGCGCATTGAAAATATAACCATCGAAAAAGGTGATTGGAAACATGTCTGTGCAGGGAAGAAATTTGACATTTTACTGTTTCAGCAGTTTTCCGCTTTTCTAAACGACTGGGACTTATTAGAACAAACCGCAGAGCGAACAATTCTTTCTATTCTCCCTTCTGCAGAAGACAGCTTTCGGGGGCCTGCCAACACAGAAAACAAAGCAGAGCTCCCTGTAACAGCAAAGAAAGGATCGCGGGAACACTGGGAATTCGCCGCGGACTTCTTAGAAAAAAAAGGAATTGCCTACAAAGCAATCCCTTTCCAAGTGGATTTCGGACAACCCTTTATAAATTTAGAGGAAGCGTTTTCCTACTATCGCCACTATTACGGAGCGCACCTAACCGAACGGGAGCTTCGGGAGATGGCAGACCGGCAGCTGCAGCCGGCTCCCTGCGGCCTCTATCTTCCTAAAAATAAAAAGCTTGGAGTTATTATTGCAAATCTCTGATTTTCGCTTATTGTTAATAAACGAAACGCCCACGAATATCTTCGTTTTTCCGCTGCCGCATTTTTGCGCTGTTTTGTTACCTAACAAAATATATCAAAATAAGAAAAAATACAAGTCCCCTTTAAAAATATGATGCTAAAACTGCTGCGTTTCGAGAAAAAAATAAAAACTCCCAACCAAGGGAGTTTTAAACCCGCAGCCAAACGCTTCTGCAATCTGGCTGCGGCATAAGTTATGTATGCATATAAATGTAGTTCTTTACTTTATTATTTTATCATGCCTTTGTATTATTTTTGGCACGAACACTTGGTATTTCCGGCTATGATTTCTCTCCAATCGCCGATTACGTCGTGCGTCCAGCAATCGTCTGCTCCCGCCGCCTCGCGCATGGTGAGCGCAAGAATATAAGTTAGCTCTTCAACCGTTGCGCCTGCTTCCAACGCTCCCTTGAAATGCTTTAATACACACGGTTTTGAACGGCCTTTGATAGAGAGAGCAAAACATATGAATTGATATGTTTTCTCATCTATCGTTCTTTTTTCTTCATACAGCGCATCGATCTCATCCAACTTCTCTGTGCGTACACCGCTCCTCGAGATCACCTCGACCGGCGGAATTGAGCGGTCGTTCCGCTGAAATTGAGCAATGGCACCGCCCGGATTGAGCAGTGCCACCGCTCGGATTGAATATTGACAGACTATGCTGTACTTGGTATCATGAATGTGCTTTTAGCCATATCGGAGGATAGTGCAACGCTGAGGAGCGACATGAGCGCCGTATATGGGGTTTGGCAGGAGAGTGATGTCGTCAGCATCGCTCTCTTTTTTGTTGCACCATCCCAATCACTCTCCTGGAAAACCGGAATGCGTAAAACCTCGGGTCCGGGCAGAGCCCGGTGAGCCGCAGGCTCTTACATCAGGTTTCCTGTAAGCCCTTCCGTTTCCGCATGGACTCCTTGCCGCCAATGACAATGGTGTAGGCGTCATGAACAATGCGGTCACAGATCGCGTCTGCCAGAATCGGATCGGAGAGCTTCTCTGCCCAGCCCGGAATGTCAAACTGGGAACACAGAATCGTAGAAGCCCTCTTGTACCTGGCCTCCATAATCTCCAGAAGATCTCTGGCTTCCGTTTCCTTCAAGGGGTAGAGAAGCCATTCATCAATAATCAGGAGCGAGTACTTCTTGTATTGGGTCAGAAGCTTTCGGATGCTTCCGTCGCCTCTGGCAATGTGAAACTCCACCAGCAGATCCGGCAGACGGATGTACTTGACTGTCAGGAACTGTCGGACTGCCGCCATTCCCAGCGCACATGCCAGATAGGTCTTGCCGCTCCCTGTCGCTCCCAGCAGGATGATGTTGTGGCGCTCCTGAATGTAATTGCAGGTGCCAAACCGCAGCAATTCCTCCCGCTTCAGATTTCTGTCTGGAAG
>JALEJU010000038.1 GCA_022769485.1 Bacillota bacterium | reverse complement strand
GGAGCTTGGCACTCCCGTCACCGTCAAGGGCTTCGTCCGCTTTGAGAAGGGCGAAGGCATTGAGAAGCGTCAGGACGATCTCGCCGCCGAGGTCGCCAAGATGGTCAACGGCTGATAAAACCTTATAAGCACAACCGCCGGAACGGACAACCCGTTCCGGCGGTTTTTTGTTTGATCCACGGCATCACGTCGAACGCTCAAGGAGCTCTTTTTTCTTCGCGTCAAACTCCTCCTGCGTCAGAACGCCGGAATCCAGAATTCCCTTATACTTGATAAGTTCATCTGCTCTGCTTTGCTTTTTCTGAATTTCCTGTTCAACGGCAGGTATCACCACAGGGATTTCAACAGTCTTCTTGGGGAGCCGAACGGATACGATGATCAACCCGACACCTATAATAAACGCTACCCAGCTCCCTCCATCACTTGCCAGATAAGACAAATAGGAATCCGGTATAAGGTCATAAAAGCCCCATCGCGACACTTGCTCTATGCGTTCAACATATTTTCCATAACCGTTATAAAACATTACGATGAGAACAAGGATTCCCGCAACCAGCACCAGCACCGCCACAGAAGACATTTTCTGCTTTTTTATTATCACTTTTGTTCTCCTTCCTTTTTCTTCAGAATCTCCGATTTCATCTTTTGAAACTCTTCCTCCGTCAGCACACCTTGTTTATGTAGTTGCGCCGCCTTTTCCAGCTCCACAATTTCATCGGACCATCCGTCACCGTTCGCCGCATTTCGCGTCGTATTTCCTGCTCCGGGCTTTTCCGCCTCTATCCATCTTATTTTTCTTTTTTGCAGGCAATAGCAGAAATACACAAAAACGCCTGCTTCAATCACCCACGCTGCTTCCTTCATTACAATATAAAAGACATAGCAATACGAAAATATTGCAACAACCTCAGGCACAGCTGCCGCGCCAAACAATATCATGGCGACAAGCAGCATTCTCCGCCCGATCTTTTCTTTCTCCTTTTTTAAAGCGATTGTAATGCCCAAAAGAAAAAATGCCGCCAAATTAGAAATCATCCCAATCGTATATAGTGTATCACCCAATAATACTCCCCATAATACGATTTGAAGTATGCTGTTTATGCAAAGCAGCGCGGAAGCAACGGCAGCTAAATCCCACCTTCTTTCTTTAATTGCCAAAGCTATCAAAAAGAATACACCTGCCTGCACGAAAGGAACTATGAAAAAGAGAAAGTTGTCAATGGCTTCAAAATAATAAACATAGTTAAGAACGTTCCATCCAGTAAGTGCGACGAGTACACAAAAATGCGAATAAAGAAATACCAGCCCTAAAATCATAAACAGCAATTGTGCTGTAAATTCATATCTGTTGCCTTTGCTGCGCTTCATTCTGCGTCTCCTCACATTCTCGCCAGAATTTCGGACTTCATTTTCCGTTACTCTTCTTCCGTCAGCACGCCCTGCTTATAAAGCTGCGCCGCCTTTTCCAAAGCTGCAAAGTCATCGTCTTTCCCCCGCGTGCTTTGTACAACGGTTTTCGCATCCTCTTCATAAGGCGTTCCGTCTGCCGGAAGGAGCGAACCCGTGGCGATCTGGATAATATCAACGATGTACAAAATGCCAAAGCAGCCTGCCGTCAGCAGCTTCAGTACGCCCATCCCGGTATATCCAAGATAAAACCGGTCGATCCCCAGTCCGCCAACCAAAACCGACAAAAGAAGCGCCGTTGTCTTGCTTTTCATGGATTTCCCCTCATTTCTTTGATTCTTTATCTGCATAATCTCGCCCCAGGCAAAAAGAACATGTCTTAGTTGGTTTTTTTCCTTCGGGCAAATATGCCGCCGCCTCTGCCAGAGAGCCGAACACGATCTTGTGTTCTGGCGCAATCAGAGAAAGTCTACATCGGTTATCTGTCGAGAACGCATCATGTATTGTCCGAGAAGAAATATTTAATAGAAATTTCATTTTCTCACCTTCCCTTTTGTCGATTTACATATTTCTTTTGATTATATTCAGAGAATAACATATATTTTTAGACGTTGCAATATATTTGACAAATATTTATTTACTATTGAATTATCCCTTGTCGGTATTATCTATGTGAGGTGATACCAATGACGGAGGAATTTATCCGAAACCGCATTACCGAGCTTCGGCTGCGCAGGGGCGTTTCGGAATATCAGATGAGCT
>JALEJU010000031.1 GCA_022769485.1 Bacillota bacterium | reverse complement strand
GGAGGAAATACATATGAACACAGTAGAAATCATTTTCAGTCCCACAGGCGGCACAGAAAAAGTCGCCCACATCATCAGTAGACAGTGGAGCGAAAGCACCATAAAAATCGATCTGAGCGATCCTAAAGCCGATTTTTCTGGGTGTGTGCTCGGTAAAGAAGATCGGGTACTAATTGCTATGCCCTCATTCGGAGGACGGGCTCCTGCCGTGGCAATCGAGAGGCTCAAGAAAATTGCAGGAAACGGTGCGAAATGTACCCTTGTTTGCGTTTACGGAAACCGTGCTTATGAAGACACTCTTGCAGAAATGGAAGATGCCGCAAAAGAAAGCGGCTTCCAGGTCGTTGCGGCTGTCGCCGCCGTAGCACAGCATTCCATCATCCCACAGTATGCCGCAAACAGACCTGACGCGTCAGATGAAAAACAGTTGGCTGAGTTTGCACAGCAGATTGCAGACAAGACAGAACCAGCAACTTCTATTCCGGGCAACCGTCCTTACAAAAAAGCAGGCGGTGCCGGACTTGTGCCAAAGCCGTCCAAAGATTGTGTAAAATGCGGCGTTTGTGCGAAAAACTGCCCTGTGCAGGCGATTGATCCCGTAACACTTTCGGCAGATACCAAGAAGTGCATTTCCTGTATGCGCTGTGTGAAGCAGTGCCCCCATAACGCCAGAAAAGTCAATGGCGCTATGGTATCCATTGTAGCTATGGCAATTAAAAAGGCTTGTTCGGTCAGAAAAGAAAACGAGCTGTTTTTGTAATGGAAAAGAATACAGAAAAGCAAAGGAAGCGCTGGAGGTAGAAATCCCCCACATGAACAGAGGTCTGGATATGCTGAAATTCAAGTACTGGTACTATGAGCAGGCAACGCGGGATGGCAGCGAAAATCTGGGGGCAGAACATGATTCCTAACGAATTGCCGGAGGAAGTACGGAAAACACATGAAAATCCACACCATGATTAAAAACATATAATTAAAAGATGCACCCCCCCTGTGCATTTTGGAGTGGCAATAGAGAATGTGACCGTTTCGGACAGAGAGTTACTGTTCCGAGTGCTGTGGAAAAGGGCAGGTGCTCTATTCCTAAAGGTGGATGGAAAAGATAACAGAAACAGGCGAATTTTCGTTGTACAGATTGGCAGAAGTGATCTGTTTTAAAGTAACAGTATGATGTTTAACCGAGTATTCCTTATTGACACATTTCCTCTTGCTCGTTTAACGCCCAAAAGCACAGGAGTGAGCTGTAACATTTGGCTTGATTCTTTAGGGTGTGAAAGACGATGTAGTAAACAACCGTATATCTTGATACGCCGAAGGTTTGGATGGGAAAAGATATTGATAAACTGATAAAATCCGAACCTTTTCCGATTGGAAACAGGTTCGGATTCTTGTACTGCAAAACCTGCAGAAAGTATCTTCGGAGAGTTTTAGGAAGACAGCGGCCGTTCACTGTATTTACATTGACTTTTTCCATTTGGTCTATATACTTAAATCAAAGAAATCTTCTGTGTATAAACATTGAAATCGTGATGCTTTTAAATGTCTCGTTTTTATCGATTTTACAGTATAGAAAAGAAGGCTGGTAACGGATGATGAGTAAAAGAATTGCTGCGCCTGACAGCAGCATTTGTGTGGCGTGCGGCGCCTGCATAAAGGTTTGCCCGCGGGAAGCAATCAGCATTTTTAAGGGCTGCTGCGCCATTGTTGATATTGAAAAATGTATCGGCTGCGGTAAGTGCGAAAAAATATGCCCCGCAGGATGTATCACAGTGAAGGATCGTGAGGAGATATGAGAAAGACGAAATGGTATGATTATCTTTGGATCTGGTCAATTGTGTATTTTGCCCTCGGTTTTTTCAATATATTGTTTGCGTGGCTTGGAATGATTGATTTTCTGGTGCCGCTTGGATTTGCCATAGCCGGCGGGAATAAATATTTCTGTAACCGCTTTTGCGGTCGGGGTCAGCTTTTTGCAAAGCTTGGCGGAGATTGGAAATGTTCTTTCCGTAAGCCTGCGCCGAAATGGATGAGTTCCAAATGGTTTCGCTGCGGCTTTTTAATTTTCTTTCTTGCCATGTTCGGAAACATGCTCTTTCAAACCTGGCTGGTGGCTTCGGGGGCAGAGACGCTGTCCGAGGTGATCCAACTGTTTTGGACTGTCAGCGTTCCGTGGGAGTGGACATATACGGCCGGCACTGTTCCGGATTGGGTTGCCCGGTTCAGTTTCGGGTTTTACAGCCTGATGCTTACATCTCTCTTAATCGGGCTGATTGTTATGGTTTTGTTTAAACCCAGAACGTGGTGTGTGTTCTGCCCAATGGGAACGATGACGCAAGGTATCTGCAAATTAAAAAATCGCGGCAATAAGAAGCTGTGGGGAAAATAAAATGAAATTCCGAAGGTGTAATATTTAGAATATTTGCGGGAGCTTTGCAACGTGCGGATCGGGCGTTTTCATTTTTGGAGCTGACAGAAAATAAAATAAGGGAAGGAACAGGCGTCCCGCGGCTTTTGCCGCGGAAGACGCCTGTTTCTCTGGAGGAAATGTTCTATTATGATGAGAAATTGCGATTTTGGTCTGTATTGCCGCACTTATTTACAGCCTTTTTTCATGCAACTGCAGTCGTCTTTGGACGTTTCCGACATCCGGCAGCCGCAGTCGTCTTTAGACATTTCCGGCATCCGGCAGTCGCAGTCGTCTTTGGACATTTCCGGCATTCGGCAGCCGCAGTCTGCTTTGGAAGCTTCCTTCATACCGCATTTTTTTGGCCCTTTTCGATCGAATTCCGGGTTGATGAAATAAAAGTTTTTGGAATCCAGGCCGTCTTGGATGTTCCTCAGGGCTTCGCCGAATCTCTGGAAATGGACGATTTCCCGTTCTCGCAGGAATTTCAGAGGATCGCGAACTTCGGGATTTTCGATGAGGCGAAGCAGGTTGTCATAGCCGCTGCGGGCTTTCTGTTCCGCCGCCATATCTTCGCACAGATCGGTGATGGCGTCGCCTTTGGATTGGAAGGTCGCGGCGGACCATGGATGCCCTGATGGATTTTCCGGGTAAAGACCCAATGTGTGTTCTACGAAATAAGGGGCAAAACCCTGTTCTTCAATCTGCTCCAGGCTTAAATCACGGGTGAGTTGATGGATGATAGCGCATACCATTTCCATATGTGCCAGCTCGTCTGTACCGATATCGGTCAGAAGACCTGCTACCTGTTTATAGGGCATGGAGTATCTCTGAGAAAGGTAGCGTTGGGAAGCCCCCAATTCGCCATCGGAACCGCCGAAAGCCGAAAGGATGATTTTCGCAGCTTTTGCGTCGGGTTTGCTGATTTTTACCGGATATTCTAATGTCCGTTCATATGTCCACATGGTTTACGCCTGCCTTTCCCAGGGCCAGGGTGCCTGCACCCAGGTCCAGCATTCTTCGGATTTTACATCTTTAACTGTAAGAGGCCCGTATAATTCAACATATTTAGCTTCTGTTTCGCAGAGGAGTTTGCGAAATTTGTGATAGCAGCGGAGGGCTTCTTTATCCGTTGGATGAGTATCCAAAAAAAGTCCGATTTCTCTTAATGCAAAGGACTGTTCCCGGAACAGCTGCAGAAGCTGGTTCTGTTTTTCACAATTCATCATTTAAACCAGCTCCCTTCCGCCAAACGGCAGATCCAGCTCGGGGAACAATGTCCCCCTGCACAGACCTGTTGCCGCATCATATTGATTGTTGTTCCAAGTTTGAAACGGAACATAAGCCATTGCCAGAGGAAGGCTTGAAAGTTTGCAGTTGTCCATGGGACTGTCGCAGGGAATACAGGGATTTTCTCCGCTGCAGGGACAGGGGACGCCCGAGGACAGCTGAACCGAATACATGTTTGTATTATGACCCAATGTGATTGGCTCCTTTCTGTAATTGGATTTTCGGAAAAGCCGGGAAGATGGCCGGCTTTTCTACAAAATATGCGGGGAAAAGGATTTTGTGAGTGGAAAAGCCGGAAGTATGATTCCCAAAAGACGAACATTAAGAAGGAAAATAACAAAAGAATGTGCGGAAAAGCGAACAAAAATAAAAAGTTTAAAATAAAATATCCGACTTTTTGTTGCTTTTTGAGAAAAAAAGCGTTAGAATAATTTCGGGAAAAATGTATGTGGTTCGTTGCTCGTGAACGCAAAGGGAGGATTTTGCCATGAATTATTTGGCTCGGAAAAAATTGAAAAACAATAATTCGGCACCGGTGGGGAATCCGGATCCTCTTATAGACGCAGTATAAAATGCTGTGTCTTTTTTAGTTTCATGACAATGAAAGAGGCAGAACTTGTAAGCGGAAAGTAAACGCATCGCAGACGGCTGCGGCAGGTTAATCCGTCAGCAAGAGGAATTCGTATTCAGGAGGCAAAAAGATGAAAAAAGCGGCGGTGATTATGGGAAGCATCAACGATCTGAAGCAGGTGCAGCCATGTTTGGATTTGTTGGAACAGCTCGGTATTCCATTTGAAGCACATGTGTATTCTGCGCATCGGACTCCGGCGGCTGCGGCGGCATTCGCGGCAAAAGCCAGGGAAAACGGGTTTGGCGTAATGATCGCTGCGGCGGGGAAAGCGGCTCATTTAGCGGGAGCAATAGCGGCGGGAACCTGTTTACCGGTAATCGGCATTCCGATTAAGGCCTCGGCGTTGGAAGGAATCGACGCACTGCTGTCAACTGTGCAGATGCCAAGCGGCATTCCGGTGGCTGCGGTGGCCATTGACGGTGCGTACAATGCAGGCATGCTGGCGGCACAGATTCTGTCCTTGGAGGATGAAGAACTGGCGGAAAAATTGATTGCTATGAGAAAGCAAATGGAAGAGGATGTACTGAAGAAAGATTGTGAGCTGCAGGAAAAGCTCAAGTAGGAGAGGGTAGTATGGCAAGAGAAATTCATGAAGAATGCGGCGTATTCGGGATTTACGCCAAAGAACGAAAAAATGTGGCGGCGCTGAGTTATTACGGATTATTTGAGTTGCAGCACAGAGGACAGCAAAGCTGCGGGATCGCAGTGAATGACAGCGGCGTTATTAAAGGATACAAAGATGTAGGTTTGGTCAACGACGTATTTACAAAAGAAAAGCTGGACTCTTTAGGAGAGGGAAAAATCGCTGTAGGTCATGTCCATTACGGTACGAAAATCACGGCCACTCGTGAAAACGCGCAGCCCTTTGTAGTAAATCATATGAAGGGTTCTATGGCACTTGCGACCAACGGCGCTATTGTGAATTCCGGCGAACTGAGAAGAGAATTGGAATTGGGAGGCTCCATTTTCCATACTCTCAGCGACGGGGAAATTATGGCGGCAATTATTATAAAAGAACGCTTAAAAACAGGCTCCATCGAAGAAGCTGTTTCCAATGCGATTCCTCGTTTTAAGGGTGCGCATTCCACGATTATCATGTCGCCTCAGAAGCTGATCGGCTTCCGGGATCCTTTGGGATTCCGCCCCCTTTCGATCGGTATGTTGGGCGAAGATTACGTTCTCAGTTCGGAAACCTGCGGACTGGACGCCATCGGTGCGGAATTCGTCAGGGATGTAGAACCGGGCGAAATCGTTGTTATCGATAAGGACGGTCTTCGATCCATAAAGAAGCATATGTGCGAAGGAAAGAAAGCTTTCTGCGTTTTTGAATATATTTACTTTTCCAGACCGGATTCCCTGGTCAACGGAACGCTGGTTCATGATGCACGACGGAAAGCGGGGGCGCTGCTGGCTTTAAGCAACCATGTAGACGCGGACGTAGTCATCGGCGTTCCTGATTCCGGACTGGATGCGGCTATGGGCTATGCGCAGCAATCCGGGATCCCCTATGGCCTGGGTTTCATCAAAAATAAATACATCGGCAGAACATTTATCCAGCCGGATCAAAGCTATCGGGAAAACCGGGTGCGGATTAAGCTTAACGTAGTAAAAAGTACGGTAGCGGGAAAGCGGGTTGTTATGGTAGATGATTCGATTGTCCGCGGAACTACCAGTGCCCGCATCGTAAATCTTCTGCGGGCTGCGGGAGCAACGGAAGTTCATGTTCGCTCCTCTGCGCCTCCGTTCATTCATCCTTGTTATTTCGGCACGGATATTGATTCAAGAGAAAAACTGATTGCCTATCATTATACCATCGACGAAATTGCAGAAAAGATAGGGGCGGATTCCGTAGGATATTTGAATATCGAGGATCTTGTTAAACTGGCTCCTAAAAATGAGGAAGGCATCTGTGACGCTTGCTTTACCGGAAATTATCCGGTAGAAGTTGACGAAGAAGGAGAGTGCAGCGTAAATGAAAAGCTACAGCGAAAGTTATAAAGAAGCCGGCGTAGATATTACGGCCGGGTACAAAGCCGTACAGCTGATGAAAACTCACATCCAGAGGACTATGACAGCAGGTGCATTGTCCGATATCGGCGGATTCGGAGGTCTCTTTGAACTGGATTTGACAGGGATGACCCATCCGATCCTGGTCAGCGGGACGGATGGCGTGGGAACCAAGCTGAAGCTGGCGTTCCTGCAGAATAAGCACGATACCGTGGGAATTGACTGCGTTGCCATGTGCGTGAACGATATTATCTGCTGCGGCGCAAAGCCTTTGTATTTTCTGGATTATATCGCAGCGGGTAAAAATAAGCCGGAAAAAATAGCGCAGATCGTCTGCGGTGTAGCGGAGGGGTGCGTGCAGTCCGGTGCGGCTTTGATCGGCGGCGAAACGGCGGAAATGCCGGGATTTTATCCGGAGGACGAATATGACTTGGCCGGCTTCGCGGTAGGTGTTGTGGATAAAAGCAAGGTTATTGACAATAAAAAAATGAAGGAAGGAGACGTAATTCTCGCGCTTCCTTCCTCCGGCGTTCATTCCAACGGCTTTTCTTTGGTGCGGAAAGTATTTGATGTGGAAAACAGCGATCTGAGCCGTTATTATGATGAATTGGGCTGCACACTGGGTGAGGCGCTGCTGACCCCTACAAAAATCTATGTAAAGCCGGTTCTGTCGCTCTGTGAGCAGGTAGAGGTAAAGGGAATCTCCCATATTACCGGCGGCGGATTTTATGAGAATATTCCCCGAAGTATCCCCGCAGGGCTGGGAGCAAAGATTGAAAAGAGTGCTGTTAAAGTACTTCCTATTTTTGATTTGATTCAGAAGGCGGGAAACATTCCGGAACGGGATATGTTCAATACGTTCAATATGGGTGTAGGCATGAGCATCGTTGTGGCGGAAGAAGACGCGGAAAAAGCGATGGGAATTCTGCGCAGCGCAGGAGAAGAGCCTTTCTGCATAGGCGAGATCACGGCTTCCGGGGAGGGCGTGACTCTATGGTAAAAACGAAAATCGCCGTTTTGGTTTCCGGAGGCGGAACCAATCTGCAGGCGCTGATTGACGCGAAAAAGAGCGGGAAAATCCGGGACGGAGAATTTGTTTTGGTTTTGTCCGATAAGCCGGAGGCTTACGCGCTGACCCGGGCGAAGGAAAACGGGATTCCCACGGCAGTGGTGCAGAGAAAGAAGGGGGAAGCCCGTGAGATTTTCGAGCAGGCGGTGTTGGCGGAACTCCGGGAATCCGGTGCGGAACTGATCGTTCTGGCAGGATTTATGCGGATTTTAAGCGAGGACTTTATCAAAGCCTGTCCGCCGATTATCAACATTCATCCATCGTTGATCCCGGCGTTCTGCGGAGCGGGTTTTTACGGGCTGCGTGTTCACGAAGCGGCGTTGGAATACGGGGTAAAAGTTACCGGAGCCACGGTGCATTTTGTCAACGAAATTCCGGACGGCGGAAAGATCATCCTTCAGAAAGCGGTAGACGTGCTGGAAGGGGATACACCGCAGACCCTGCAGCGGCGGGTTATGGAAGAAGCGGAGTGGAAGCTCCTTCCCGAAGCAGTAGAAAAAGTGATTGGAATCATACAGAAAGAGAGAAACGAATAGATGTACGAAGTAACCGATCTGGCGAAAGAGTTAAGAGAAAATACCTATCCCGGAAGAGGAATCATTATCGGCAGAACCAAAGACGGGAAAAAAGCCGCTGCGGCGTATTTTATTATGGGGCGCAGTGAAAACAGCAGAAACCGCGTGTTTATAGAACAGGAAGACGGGCTGATGATTCGTCCTTATGACGATGAAAAGGCGGGAGATCCCACGTTGGTTATCTACTGGCCTATTCGCCGCTTTGGCAAAAAGCTGATCGTCACCAACGGGGATCAGACCGATACCGTTTATGAATTTCTGAAAGAAGGCAAAACCTTTGAAGAAGCTCTGCAAACCCGGACGTTTGAACCGGATCCCAATTTCACACCGAGGATCAGCGGTATTTTGGATGTGGAAAGCTCAAATTATAAGCTGAGCATATTGAAAAGCGCTGATAAAGAGGGAAGCGGATGCAACCGGTTTACTTTCGCATACGAAGCTCGGAACGGATACGGTCATTTTATCCATACCTATGTTTGTGACGGGAACCCTATTCCTACATTTACCGGGGAACCGGATCGGGTGGAGATCCCCGATGATATCGATGTGTTCGCGGATATGATATGGAAAAATTTAAATGCGGATAATAAAGTTTCTTTATATGTAAAATATATCGATCTGGAAACCGGCAAAGAAGAAAGCCGCCTGCAGAACAAAATGGGAGGTCAGAAATAACATGAAAGAATTTGAATTGAAATACGGATGCAACCCGAATCAGAAACCTGCGAGAATTTTTATGGAAAACGGCGGGGAGCTTCCTTTGGAGATTCTTAACGGCAGACCGGGGTATATTAATTTTCTGGACGCATTTAACAGCTGGCAGCTGGTAAAAGAACTGAAAGAAGCATTAGGACTTCCCGCGGCAACTTCTTTTAAGCATGTCAGCCCTACTTCGGCGGCGGTATCTGTCCCTATGGCGGAAGATCTGAAGAAGGCCTGTTTTGTTGACGACATCGAAGGGTTGGACGATTCTCCGGTGGCTACAGCCTACGCAAGAGCAAGAGGAACTGACCGCATGTGTTCTTTCGGGGACTGGATTGCGCTCAGTGATACCTGCGATGTGACCACGGCAAAATTGATTGCCAGGGAAGTATCCGATGGAATAATCGCCCCCGATTATGAACCGGAAGCATTGGAAATTCTAAAAGCAAAGAGAAAGGGAAATTACAATATCGTGCGGATCGACCCGGATTATGTTCCGGAGGAACAGGAGCGCAAGCAGGTGTTCGGCATCACCTTTGAACAGGGACGGAATAATTTCCGGATCGGTAAGGAGCTTCTGGAGAACATTGTGACCGCAAAAAAGGAACTGCCTGAGGACGCGAAGCGTGATCTGGTTATTTCTCTGATTACTTTAAAATACACGCAGTCCAATTCCGTATGCTTTGCGGCGGAAGGACAGGCTATCGGCGTAGGCGCGGGGCAGCAGTCCAGAATTCACTGTACGCGTCTGGCGGGAGGCAAGGCAGATACTTGGCAGCTGCGCCGCTGTGAAAAGGTTTTAAATTTGCCGTTTCTGGAGAGCGTAGGACGCCCCGACAGAGATAATGCTATCGACGTTTATCTTTCCGATCGCAGTGAAGATATTCTGGCGGACGGCCAGTGGCAGAGAGTATTTAAGGAAAAGCCGGAGGCATTTACAAAAGCAGATCAGGAAGCGTTTTTATCGAAAATCAAGGGCGTTTCTCTGGGAAGCGACGCATTCTTTCCGTTCGGCGACAACATTGACAGAGCCGCAAAAAGTGGCGTATCATATGTTGCAGAACCGGGCGGATCGATTCGGGATGACCATGTAATCGAAACCTGCGACCGTTACGGGATGGTAATGGCCTTTACCGGCATGAGATTGTTCCACCACTAAGGTAGCGTGAAAGGAGAAAGACATTGAATATTAACAATTATTTTGAAGAATTGGAATCCTTTGATAAAGAGGTTTATGAAGCCTGCAATTTGGAATTGAACCGTCAGAGAAACAACATCGAGTTGATTGCGTCTGAAAATATCGTTTCCCCCGGGGTTTTGTTGGCAGCAGGCAGTGTTTTAACCAATAAGTATGCGGAAGGGTATCCCGGAAAACGTTATTACGGCGGCTGTGAATATGTGGATATTGTAGAGAATCTGGCAAGAGATCGGGTAAAGAAACTGTTCGGCGCGGAGCACGCCAATGTACAGCCTCACAGCGGAGCCAATGCAAATCTGGCCACGTTCTTTGCGCTGCTGCAGCCCGGAGATACGGTTATGGGCATGAACCTGAACCACGGCGGGCATCTGAGCCATGGATCCCCGGTCAATATCTCCGGTAAATATTTTGATATCCATCAGTATGGTGTAAACAGCGAGACTCAGCTTTTGGATTACGATGAAATGGAACGGATTGCGGTGGAATGCAAGCCGAAAATGATCGTTGTGGGAGCCAGTGCCTATTCCAGAAAGATTGATTTTAAGCGCTGCAGCGAGATCGCTAAATCCGTAGGAGCTTATCTGATGGTGGACATGGCGCACATTGCGGGGTTGATCGCGGCCGGACTCCATGAAAATCCGGTTCCGTATGCGGATGTAGTTACTTCTACCACTCATAAAACTTTAAGAGGCCCCAGAGGCGGATTTATCCTGTGCAAGGAAGAATACGCAAAGGCTATTGATAAGGCTATCTTCCCCGGCGTACAGGGCGGCCCTCTGATGCACATTATCGCCGGAAAAGCGGTTGCATTCGGCGAAGCGTTGACCGATGATTTTAAGAATTACCAAAAGCAGATCGTAGCGAACGCTTCGGTGCTCTGCGACGAACTGTTGAAGCAGGGCTTTAAAATTATTTCCGGCGGGACGGATAATCATCTTATGATTGCTGACCTGAGACCCTTTGGTTTAACCGGTAAAGAATTTGAAAAGCGCCTGGATGAGGTGCATATTACAGCAAATAAAAATACGATCCCTGACGATCCGGAAAGCCCCTTCGTGACCAGCGGCTTGCGAATCGGTACTCCTGCGGTAACCAGCAGAGGATTTAAAGAAGCGGATATGGTAACCATTGCGCGGATTATGAAGATGGCTGCTGTAGATTTTGAAGCGAAAAGGGCGGAAATTGAAGCGGAAGTGAAAGCTCTCTGCGCGCAGCATCCTATTTACGAAGGATAAGAGGATTTGAAAATGAAAGTAATGGTTGTTGGAGGCGGTGGCCGGGAACACGCTATTATAAAAAAGCTGAAGGAAGGGCATGAAGATCTGGAACTCTATGCTCTGCCCGGCAACGGAGGAATCGCGAAGGACGCAGTCTGCGTGCCCATCGGAGCGAAAGACATTCCGGAAATCGTGAAATTTGCCGTAAAGGAGAAGATCGATTTTGCCGTGGTTGCTCCGGATGACCCTCTGGTTTTAGGAGCTGTTGACGCTTTAGAGGAAGCGGGCATCTCCTGCTTCGGTCCGAGAGCGAACGCGGCGATTATTGAGGGCAGCAAAGTGTTCTCCAAAGAACTGATGAAGAAATACGGAATCCCTACTGCGGCTTATGAAGTGTTTGAGGATTCCGCTTCTGCGCTGGCATATCTGGAAACAGCGCCGGTTCCCGCAGTCATTAAAGCGGACGGGCTGGCTTTGGGAAAGGGTGTTGTAATTGCCGAAACCAGAGAAGATGCCAAACAGGCGGTTTTGTCCATGATGGAAGATAAAGTTTTCGGAGACAGCGGAAGCCGTATCGTAGTAGAGGAATTTTTAACCGGACCCGAGGTTTCGGTACTGTCTTTTACAGACGGAAATATCGTTGTACCCATGATTTCATCGATGGATCATAAAAGAGCGCTGGACGGAGACAGAGGCCCGAACACAGGGGGAATGGGCACAATCGCCCCCAACCCCTTTTATACCCCGGAAATTGCGCAGATTTGCATGGACACGATCCTGAATCCCACTGTACAGGCTATGAAAGCGGAAGGAAGGCCGTTCCGGGGCTGTTTGTATTTCGGCCTTATGCTCACGGAAAAAGGACCGAAGGTAATCGAATATAATTGCCGTTTCGGGGATCCGGAGGCGCAGGTTGTACTTCCTCTTCTGGAAAGCGATTTGCTGGATATTATGCAGAAAGTGTCCAAAGGGATGCTTAGGGAAGAGGATGTAACGTTTAAGAACGGAGCTTCCTGCTGCGTTGTTATGGCGTCGGCGGGTTATCCGAAGAGTTATGAAAAGGGATTTGAAATCACCCTGCCGGCCGATCGGGAAGACGCGTTCGTTTTCGTTGCAGGAGCAAAACTGCAGGACGGAAAGCTTTTGACTTCGGGAGGGCGTGTTTTAGGCGTTACGGCTTTGGCTTCCGATCTTCCCGAAGCAGTAGAAAAAGCATATGAAACTGTAAAGCAGGTGCATTTTGCGAATGCGTACTATCGAAAGGACATTGGAAAGCGAGGCTTGGAAGGGGAGAAGCAGGTATGATTTACAGAGTATATGTGGAAAAAAAGAAAGAATATGCCGGAGAAGCGAAAGCCCTTTTAAGTGAGCTGCGGGAGCTGATCGGCATAAAAGGGTTAACGGATCTGCGCCTGCTGAACCGATACGATGTAGAAAATATCGATGACAGTCTGTTTGAAACCTGCAAGACTAACGTGTTTTCCGAACCGGCGCTGGATGAAATCCGGGATGAGATCCCTGCGGGGTATGATGCTGTTTTTGCGGTGGAATATCTTCCGGGTCAGTTTGATCAAAGAGCGGATTCGGCAGCACAGTGCATCCAGATCATTTCGCAAAAAGAGCGTCCTAACGTAGCGACGGCGAAGGTCTATTTGCTGTACGGAAATCTGACGGCCGAGGAAATCGCAGCAATCAAAAACTATGTGATCAATCCTGTAGAATGCAGGGAAGCTTCTCTGGAAAAACCGGAGACTCTGGAAATGACATGCGAGATTCCGGCGGATGTAGCCGTTCTGGAAGGATTTCTTGATCTGGAAGGAAACGCTTTGGACGAGTGGATTCGTCAATATGGACTGGCTATGGATCGGAACGATCTGATCTGCTGCAGGGATTATTTCCGCAGTGAAGGAAGATGCCCCACGGTGACGGAACTGCGGGTTCTGGATACTTACTGGTCGGATCACTGCCGCCATACCACATTTTCTACGGAGATTGACAAGGCGGATATTCAGGATAAAGATGTGGAAAAGGCTTACGAGGCGTATTTGCAGCTTCGGCGGGAGACCGGAAGAAACAAACCTGTCACTTTGATGGATATTGCAACTATCGGTGCCCGCACTTTGAGTGCAAGGGGAAAGCTGGATAGTCTGGATCGTTCCGAGGAAGTCAACGCCTGCACGGTGAAAATCAAAGCGGACGTGGACGGCAGACAGGAGGATTGGCTGCTTCTGTTTAAGAATGAAACGCACAATCATCCTACGGAGATCGAACCGTTCGGCGGCGCGGCCACCTGTATAGGCGGCGCCATCCGGGATCCGCTTTCCGGAAGAGGCTATGTATATCAGGCTATGAGAGTAACAGGTGCGGGAGATCCAACGGCACCTATCGAAGATACGCTGGAAGGAAAGCTTCCCCAGAGAACGATTGTAAATGCAGCGGCAGCAGGTTATTCTTCCTACGGAAACCAGATTGGTCTGGCTACCGGCCTGGTAGATGAAATTTACCATCCGGGCTATATTGCCAAGCGTATGGAAGTAGGCGCTGTTATCGCGGCGGCTCCCAAAGAAAATGTACGCAGGGAAACGCCTGCCCCCGGTGACCGGATTGTTTTGCTGGGCGGCCGGACGGGAAGGGACGGCTGCGGCGGCGCTACCGGATCTTCCAAATCTCATGACAGCAGCTCTTTGACCAGCTGCGGTGCAGAGGTACAGAAAGGAAACGCGCCGGAGGAACGAAAGCTGCAGAGATTGTTCCGAAACGGCGAGGCGGCAAAGATGATTAAACGCTGCAACGATTTCGGTGCGGGCGGTGTTTCCGTTGCCATCGGGGAATTGGCTGACGGATTGAATATCGATCTGGATCAAGTGCTTCGGAAATACGAAGGCCTTGACGGAACAGAGCTGGCCATCAGCGAATCTCAGGAGCGAATGGCAGTGGTTTTGGGCAAGGAAGATGTGGACGCTTTCCTGAAACTGGCGGAGCAGGAAAACCTGGAGGCAAGAGTGGTGGCCGAGGTGCAGGAGGATCCTCGGATTGTAATTAAATGGCGGGGCAAAACCATCGTTGATTTGTCCAGAGCTTTTCTGAATACCAATGGCGCGCAGAAGCATACGAACCTGCGGGTAGAAGCGGGGAGTAAATTTGAGTTTGCACATCCTTATAAGGATTCTCTGAAAGAATCCATGCGGGAACTGGCAGATGATCTGAATGTCTGCTCTAAGCGAGGTTTGACAGAACGGTTTGACTCCACTATCGGGGCGGGAACGGTACTCATGCCCTTCGGCGGAAAATACCAAAAAACTCCGGCGCAGGCTATGGTTTCCAAAATTCCTCTCTTAGAAGGCGAGACTACTACCTGCAGCGCTATGGCATATGGCTTTAATCCGTATATCAGCGAGAAAGATCCTTACGCAGGTGCGTATCTGGCCGTAGTGGAATCCGTGGCGAAGCTGTTAGCTTCCGGCGGAACGCGGCAGCAATGCTGGCTCAGCTTCCAGGAATATTTTGAAAAGCTGGGTTCCGCGCCGGAAAAGTGGGGTAAGCCTTTCTCCGCACTTTTAGGCGCGTTAAAAGCGCAGATGGATTTGGAAGTGGCGGCTATCGGAGGGAAGGATTCCATGAGCGGAAGCTTTGAGTCCATTCATGTACCTCCCACTTTGATTTCCTTTGCGGTGTCTGTGTGTGAAAATGATAAAGTCGTTTCCCCGGAATTTAAGCAGGCGGGAAGCCGTGTGGTATGGCTGGCTCCGGAATATGACGGTCGTGGACTTCCTTCGGCGGAAAGTTTGATCCGCGTTTTCGATGCGGTTGCGGAATTGACTGCGGCAGGAAAGGTTCGCAGCGCATATACTCCCGGTTACGGCGGAGCCGCGGAAGGTATATATAAGATGGGGCTTGGAAACCGGATCGGGTTCCGGTTTGATGACGGCTTTGCTGTGGAAAACGCTTTTTCTTACGGTTACGGCTCTTTCCTGCTGGAACTTGCAGAAGACGCGGAGCCCGTGGGCGTTCCTGTGGGTGTTACGCTGTCGGATTGGGTGCTGGAAGGAAACGGAGAAACTGTTTCTCTGGAAGAAATAGAAGCAGTTTACGACGCTCGGCTGGAATCGGTTTATCCCTGCAATGCGGAGCAGACGGAGGAACCGTTAAAAACGTTTGTTTATGAGAAACGGGGCGCTCGGAAAGCCTCCGGAGCCGGCATTGCAAGGCCGAAAGTTTTGATTCCTGTATTCCCGGGAACCAATTGCGAATACGATACGGCGAGAGCTTTCGAGGATGCGGGAGCAAAGGCGGAAATTGTGCTGGTGCGGAATTTGACACCCGGTGCGTTGGCGGAGACTGCCGAAGTTATGAGGAAGCAAATTGAAAGTTCGCAGATCATCATGCTGCCCGGCGGTTTTTCCGGGGGAGATGAGCCGGACGGTTCCGGTAAGTTTATCGCGGCATTTTTCCGCAACCCTGCATTGACCGAGGCAATTCATGAATTTTTAAATAAAAGAGACGGCTTGATGGCCGGAATTTGCAATGGTTTCCAAGCTCTGATCAAGATGGGACTTGTTCCCTACGGAAAGATTTCAGAAGCGGATGAAAGCTTCCCGACTCTGGCGCCGAATCTGATCGGGCGCCACCAGTCCAAGCTGATTCGTACGAGGATCGCTTCTGTAAAATCTCCCTGGCTTTCGGAATGTGAAGTAGGGGAAATTCACACTATGGCAATTTCTCATGGAGAGGGACGCTTTGTGTGCAGCAGGGAACTCCTGGATCAGCTTGCCGAAAACGGACAGATTGCCACGCAGTATGTGGACGAGGACGGCAGCCCGACCATGGAGATTCAATACAACCCCAACGGCTCCTATTATGCGGTAGAGGGAATTACGTCTCCCGACGGACGCATTTTCGGGAAAATGGGTCATACGGAACGTATGCTTCGCCCGGGACTTTATAAAAATGTCTGCACACCTGCCGGGAACGGCATGTTTAAAAGCGCTGTTAAATATTTTAAATAATGAAACAAAGGAGATAAGAGATGAATTTAGTGTACAGTGGGAAAACAAAAGACGTTTATGCTTTGGAAAACGGAAATTACAGCTTGCTTTTTAAAGATACCTGTACGGGTACCGACGGTGTATTTGACCCGGGCGCAAACACAGTAGGGCTGTCCATCGACGGAATCGGAAAACAGAATCTGAGAGTTTCTGTTATGTTCTTTGAAATCCTGAAAAAAGCAGGAATTGAAACGCATTATATCAGCGCTGATATTGAAAATTCCAGAATGGAAGTCAGAGCTACGAAGACATTTGGTCAGGGGTTGGAAGTTATCTGCCGTTACCGGGCGGTAGGAAGCTTTTTCCGCCGTTACGGAAGATATGTAGAAGAAGGGCAGAAGTTAGACGCTTATGTGGAAATGACGCTGAAAGACGATGAAAGAGAAGATCCGCTGGTAACCGTGGACGGATTGGAAATACTGGGCGTTATGTCTCCTGCGCAGTATGCGGAAACCAAAGAGACCACCAGAAAAATCACTGCAGTAGTCAGCGAGGTTCTGAAGGAAAAAGGGCTGGAACTGTATGATATCAAATTCGAATTCGGCGTGGCAGATGACGGAAAGGTGATCCTGATCGACGAGATCGCTTCCGGTAACATGAGAGTGTATAAGGACGGCGTAATTGTGGATCCTATGGATTTAACAGCAATTTTGCTGGGAGAATAGCGAAAAAATTATAAATAAAGCAAAAATAAACAGAGACCGCGGTATTTTTCGCGGCCTCTGTTGTTTTCACGAAAATTTCATTGAAATTAAAATATATTTCGGATACAATAACATATGGCAAAGTTTGCATTCGATAAAATTGCGGGGTTTTATTTTTTTATGTTTTGTAAAATATTTTTTGCGTTTTACGAAGGCTTTAAATAAGAAAAATACGAAAAAAGTAAGGAGAAATGAAATGGGATTTTCGGATGAAGTGGGTATTGACCTGGGGACGGCAAATGTACTGGTTTATATAAAAGGGAAGGGCGTTGTTCTGGAAGAACCGTCAGTAGTAGCGATTAACAGAGACACAAATGAAATTCTGGCGGTAGGAGAAGACGCACGGCAGATGCTGGGCAGAACACCCAGCAATATTATTGCGGTACGTCCGCTGCGGGACGGCGTAATTTCCGATTACGATGTGACAGAACGAATGCTGAAATATTTTATTCGCAAAGCCTGCGGGAACGGAAAGTTCTTTAAACCCAGAATTATGGTCTGTGTACCTTCCGGGGTTACCGAGGTAGAAAAGAGGGCGGTAAGAGAAGCAGCTACGCAGGCCGGTGGAAAATCCGTCTTTTTGATGGAGGAGCCGGTTGCGGCAGCTATCGGAGCAGGCATGGATATTGCAAAACCTAACGGCGTTATGGTAATCGACATCGGCGGCGGCACAACGGACGTGGCAGTTATCGCCTTAGGCGGCATTGTAACCAGTAATTCGGTTAAGGTGGCGGGAGATAAATTCGATGAAGCTATCGTAAAATACATGCGCAAAGAGCATAAGCTTTACATCGGAGAAAGAACCGCGGAAGAATTAAAGATGAGCATCGGAACCGCTTACCCCAGCGAAGAAATTACCGTTCAGGAATGCCGGGGAAGAGACTTGGTAACCGGTCTCCCCAAATCCGTAGAGGTTACTTCCCAGGAAATGCTGAACGCTTTGGAAGAACCTTTGCAGAGCATCTGTGAAGCAATCCACAGCGTATTGGAAAAGACACCCCCGGAATTGGCAGGGGATATCAGCAATTCCGGAATTATCCTTACCGGGGGCGGCGCATTGCTGCACGGCTTGGACAAGCGAATTGAAGAATGGACGGGTATTCCGGTTATTGTAGCGGAGGATCCGAAATCCTGCGTTGCAATCGGAACCGGCAAGGCGCTGAACCAGCTGGATGTAATTGAAAACAACCATATGAATAAAAAGAAGAGCTTCATGTAATGGCAAAATTGACATTGATTGCAACTGCCACTTTTGGCTTAGAAGCTGTTGTAAAGCGTGAAGTGGAAGCACTGGGCTTTAAAGTATTGAAGTCGGAGGATGCAAAGATTACCTATATGGGTGATGAGCGTGCTCTGGTAAAGTCAAATCTGTGGCTGCGGTCTGCGGATCGGGTGTTGCTTCTTATGGGAGAATTTAAGGCTTTGAGCTTCGAAGAACTGTTTCAGCAGACCAGAGCTCTGCCCTGGGAGGAATGGATTCCCATAGACGGCAAGTTTACCGTTAATGGAACATCTGTAAAATCTAAACTGCATAGCGTTCCGGACTGCCAGTCCATTGTGAAAAAAGCGATTGTGGAACGATTGAAGGAAACCTATGCGGTGGATCGGTTTGAGGAGACGGGAGCTCTTTATAATATCAAAGTAACGATTCTGAAGGATCGCGTGACGTTGACTATCGATACCAGCGGAGCGGGGCTGCATAAACGGGGGTACCGGGTAAAGGATGTAGCGGCGCCGATTAAGGAAACTCTGGCGGCGGCTATGGTACAGCTGTCTTTTTGGAAAGAGGGGCGCTTGCTTGTAGATCCTTTCTGCGGTTCCGGGACAATCCCTATCGAAGCCGCTATGATCGGGCGAAATATCGCGCCGGGGCTCTCCAGAAAATTTGTTTCCGAGGACTGGGACGCGATTCCCGCTAATCTGTGGAAAGAGGAGAGAAAGGCGGCTTTCGAGGCGATTCGTTACGATGCGGACATACGGATTCGGGCTTCGGATATCAGCAGGACAGCAGTAAGGGCAGCTGTTGCAAATGCGGAAGAAGCCGGTGTGGATGACTGTATTGAGTTCAGTGTAAGACCGGTTTCGAAGTTGCGGGCGGAAGAACCCTATGGGATTTTAATAGGGAATCCGCCTTATGGGGAACGAATCGGTGAAGCGGAAGCCATACATGGCATTTATGAGGATTTAAAGCGGTTTTTTGCTGAAAACCCGACGTGGTCTCTTTACTTGGTGACTTCGGATAAGCAGTTCGAACAGCGGTTTCGGGAGAAGCCGGCTGATCGAAGAAGAAAGCTTTACAATGGCAGAATCGAAATTTGTTACTATCAATATTACGGCGCAAAACCAACCAAAGCGGAGAAGTGATCTCCGCTTTTTTCTTTAGAATCGATATTTGAGAAAACGAATACAAAACGATATATATGCAAAAATAAGCATATCACGCCCGAAAAATGGAATAATTATTCATCAATATGGTAAAAAATACTTGATTCATGAATAAAAATATAGTATGATTATTCTGCGAAAAAAATGGATTTAAAAGGTTTGGAGGATATCACATGGCAGTAAATTTAAAAGGAAGAAGTCTTTTGTCGCTGATGGATTTCACGCCGGAGGAGATACGTTATCTTCTTGATCTGGCGCATGATTTAAAATCCAAAAAACGCCTGGGAATTCATAGTGAAACATTGAAAGGAAAAAATGTGGTTCTCCTTTTTGACAAAACATCCACAAGAACAAGATGCTCCTTTGAGGTGGCTTGTTTGGATGAAGGCGCGCATGTGACCTATTTGGATTCTAAAACCTCGCAGATCGGGAAAAAGGAATCGCTGGAAGACTCTGCGAAGGTGCTGGGGCGCATGTTTGACGGAATTGAATACCGCGGATACGAACAGAAAATACCGGAAGACCTGGCTAAATACTCGGGGGTTCCGGTATGGAACGGTTTAACCGATACGGATCATCCTACGCAGATTTTAGCGGATCTTTTGACGATTGAGGAGCATTGCTCTAAAAAGCTGAAACAGGTTAAGGTTGTATTTTGCGGAGATATCAGAAATAATATGGCATACGCCTGGATGTATGGCTGCGCAAAGATGGGGATGCATTTTGTGGCCTACGGCCCGGATGAATTAGTTCCCGATTCGGAGACAGTAAAAAGAGCGCAGGCCGTGGCGGCAGAGACCGGCGGAAAAATTGAAGTGACTTCTGATTCGGCGTGCCTGAAAGGCGCGGATGTGATCTATACAGACATTTGGGCATCTATGGGAGAAGAGGAACAGATTCCTGAGCGTGTAAAACTGTTGACTCCGTTTAAAGTGACCATGGAAATGCTGGAAAAGACGGAAAATCCAGATGTTTTATTTTTTCATTGCCTCCCGGCATTTCACGATTTTGAAACGCAGCAGGCGAAGGCATGGAAGGAAAAAGGTTATGATATTCGGGAAGTTACGGATGAGGTATTCCGCAGCAAGCATTCTGTAGTATTTGACGAAGCGGAAAACCGCCTGCATACGATTAAAGCGGTGATTGTGGCAACTTTATCGTAAATGTATATTTGAAATGAAAAATGGGCAGGACTAATACCGTACGAAAAGAAAGGCTTTTATATAAGCAAAAAGGAAGTGCGCATATGAGAAAGACCATGAGTATTGAGGGGCTGGAATGTCAGCATTGCTGTGATCGGGTAACTGACGCATTGAATGAACTGCAAGGGGTTCAGGCGGTAACGGATCTGCTGAGAGGAATCGCATCGATTACCACAGACGGAAGCGTTTCCGATGAACAGCTGAAACAGGCTGTCGTCAATGCAGGTTATCAGGTAGCGGGATTAAAAGACAGTTAAAAAAGAGGGCGTCCTCGAGTCGTTTTATGACTTTTGGACGCTCTCTTTTGCTTATTTATTTGCTCCGCAGCATTTTTTATATTTTTTCCCGCTGCCGCAGGGGCAGGGATCATTTCGCCCGGGTTCTTTTTCTTTTACGACAGTTCGGGAACGGCGGAAGTCTTTATAGATTTCCTGGCGGCGTTCTTCCGTAAGCAGTCCGTCCCATTCATCCAGTGTAAAGAGATAATCTGCTTCGGCTTTCAGCATATTAAAGAAAAGCTTCTCCCAGTCGATATTCAGTTCCAACAGGCTTTCCTCTGTTAAAGATTTCAAATCGATGGGCTCTGTTAAGCTGGTGTTGATTCCGTCGATGAAACCGGTGAAGATCACGGTATCGGTTTCATACTTTTCGGCGAGATCTTTTAATACCCCGGTTACATGGGGATTTTTATCGCCTAAAATACCGGCGTAAATGCGTTTTTCCGCGGAGCTGTAGCGCTCCCAGAAAGCGTCAAATGTATCGTCGGTCTGATTTTGAATTAAATTGTCCCATTGTTTTAATAGCGTCATTATCTTCTTCCTCCGGGTACTTTGTTATCATATGCGGCATTTTTTGCAATCAGTTTACCAATGGAGATTACGTCTCCCATAACGGCACTGCCTGTGGGTAAAGGGCCTGCGCCTTTTCCGTAAAACATCAGCTCGCCTACAGCATTGCCCTGTACAAATACGGCATTGAATTCATTGCTGACCCCTGCCAGCGGATGATCGAAGGGAATCAGAGTGGGCTTTACGCTGTATTCCAGCCTACCGTCCACTGTTTTTCTGGCAGTAGCAATCAGTTTAATTTTATTTCCGGATTCTGTGGCTTCTGCAATGTCTCCCTTTGTAATGCGGGTAATTCCCTCCATGGGAATTTCTTCAGGAGGCACGCGGTGGCCGAAAATTAAGGAGATCAGGATTGATAATTTGTTTGCGGCGTCGATACCCTCTACATCAGCAGTAGGATCCGCTTCTGCAAAACCTTTTTCCTGTGCGGTTTTCAGCACATCTGCGTATTCCAGATTGAAATCGGTCATCTGGGTCAGAATGTAGTTGGTTGTGCCGTTTAAAATGCCCAGGACTTCTGTCCATTCGTTAGCCTGCAGAGATTCTGTAAGGGCGCTGAGGATAGGAATTCCTCCGGCTACGCTGGCTTCGTAGCGAAACAGAACATGATTGTCCTCCGCAGCTTTACGAAGTTCGTCGTAAGCTGCCGCTACAGCTGCTTTGTTGGCAGTTACCACATGCTTGCCGTGATTCATGGCGGACAGCATGAGATCAGCCGCAGGGTGAATGCCGCCTAAAAGTTCGATTACGATATCGATTTCCGGATCGCAGAAAATGTCGTCGGGATCTTGCGTGAATATTTCACGGGGAACCTGAACGGGGCGGGGTCTGTCTGCGTTTTTTTCTAAAATCTTTACGATCTCGAAATCCAAACCGGTTTCTGCCAGGATCTGTTTTCGATTCATTTCCAGAACCTGATAGGAGCCAACGCCGATATTGCCGAATCCCATCAAGCCGATTTTCAAATGTGCTTTCTTCATAGTCCTTTTCTCTCCTAAATTAGTTTCCGGCTTTTGCCGATGTACAAATTTCATACTTTTCAATCATACATTTTCATGATAAAAGATTATAGTACAATTCTTTAAAATTGTCTTCAAAAAGTGAAAAAAATATTATAATATAAAAAAGTGGCGAAATTTGCCCGTTAGGAGATGAACGTTATGGAATCAGAAAAAAAACCACACCATTTAAGCATTGTCTTAGTGGAACCTGAAATTCCGCCTAATACCGGGAATATTGCCAGAAGCTGCGCAATAACCGGGGCAAAGCTGCATTTGGTAAAACCCCTTGGATTTTCCATTGATGATACAGCGCTGAAACGGGCGGGGCTGGATTACTGGCAGTATGTAGATTTGGAAGTCCACGAAAGTCTTGAAGCTTTTATGGACAAATACGGGAATCGGCCTTTTTATCTGGCCACAACAAAAGGGGGAAAATCTTACACGGAAGCAGTGTATGAGGAAAACGCCATGCTGCTGTTCGGAAAAGAAACGGCGGGGCTGCCCCGTGATTTTATAGAGGCTCATGCGGATCGAGCCATTCGAATTCCTATGAGTCAAAATACAAAGCTCCGGTCTTTGAATCTTTCAAACTCCGCTGCGATTATCCTCTTCGAAGCCCTGCGGCAGATGGACTTCCCTGAGATGGAATAGAAAGGATCTGAGGGTTTGGATACATTTTATATGATTTCTACGGTTTTGGGCGGAATCGGCCTGCTTATGTACGGAATCGAAACAATGAAAGACAGCCTGGAATGGCTGACTCAGGAACAGGGGCAAAAGCTTCTGTCTCTGTCGGGAAAGAGCACGTTAAAAGCGATTTTGATCGGTTTTATTCTGACTATTATAAATCAAAAAAGTTCGGCAACTACCGTCACTGTAGTCGGTATGGTGAATGCAGGTATGCTGAGCCTCGTTCAGGCAACAGGCGTCATCATGGGCGCTAACATCGGTACGACGGTAACCGCGCAGATTCTGGCTTTTCGTTTAGAATGGCTTTCTCTGTTTATCGTAGGTATTGCGGTTATGTTCTGGAGAGTTTCCGATACAAAAACCGGGGAAACGTTGAGCAAGGCTTTGCTCGGCTTAGGGCTCATGTTTGTTGGTTTGAGCTTTGTGAAAGATGGAATGCTGCAGGTTGCTGAATTAGATGTTACCAAACAGCTTTTGAATTTGTGCGAAGCACCGGGATTAGGCATATGTCTTGTAATTGCATTTGCCGGATTTCTGTTGACTGCTGTTGTCCGAAGCAGCAGTTTAATTACCGGGATTATGATCGGCATGGCTATGGCGGGGATTATGCCTATTGAAATTGCCATTCCGCTGATCGCCGGCGCGAACTTAGGCAAATGCGTTCCGGCTCTGCAGAACAGCCGGGGGACGAGCCGCACGGCTCGCCAGGTGGCGGTAATCCACTTTCTGTTTAATTTGTTCGGCGCTTTTCTGCTTTTGTTTTTCTTCCGGAATTTATTGGCGGACGCGCTGGAATGGGCGGCTCCCAACGCTTTGACGCATCAGATCGCCCATGCGCATACCATCTTTAATTTGGGTACTACGGTTATTTGTCTGCCGTTTATTGGTTTTTTTGCGAAGACTTCGGAACGGCTGGTTCCCAAGGACAAAGATGCGGCGGCAGATCAAAGCAATTTGGATGTGCGTATGCTGGAAACCCCGGGGCTTGCGCTTGCGCAGTCCTATAATGAGATTATAGCCTTGACCAGAACGGCGCTGGGAAGCTATCAGATGGCGTTCCAGAGCATTAAGGGACAGGAAGATAAAATATGGGATCGCCTGCAGGAAAGAGAGGAAAGCTTTCTGAAAGCAGAAAAAGAAGTTGAGGTTTACCTGGTAAAGCTGAATAAAAAGAATCTCAGAGAGGATCAAAAGAAAGAACTTAATCTTCTTTTAAATATGCTGGGTGATGTAGAACAAGTCAGTGATACCTGCAATAACATGGTTTCTTTGACTATTTATAAAAAAGAAAATAAAATCGGATTCAGCCAGGAAGCAACGCAGCAGCTGATGGATTATCATAATCGTGTATGTGAATTGGGAGAAGCATTGATCAGCGCTATGGAAAATAATGATGAGGAACTGGTTAAAATTTTGAATCAGAAAGAAAAAGAACTGGATAAGATGGCGGAAGCTCTGCGCAGGGAACATGTAGAACGGCTCAGCAAAGGCATCTGTCATCCCGGTTCCGGCGTACTTTTTGTGGATTTGATCAGCAATATGGAAAGAATTGTTGCATATGTGCAGAAAATTGGAAATGAAACGGTAGAACTTTCCGGTTTTTAATGATACAATAAATGCCGACAGAAGGAATGGGTATGAATCTGAGATATGATCTGCTAACTGAACAAAAACAAAAGCTTATCATGAAACCGGAGCTGTTGCAGGCTATTCGGATTCTGCAGTTTAATACCCAGGAGCTGGAGCGCTTTATTGAGGAACAGCTTTTGACCAATCCGGTTCTCGAAAAACCGGACGTGCAGGATGAAACCGGAACCGACCGGGAGTTTGAACCGGAAGAAGTGAGAGGTTCCAAAGCGGAGGCCATCGATTGGGAGGAATTTCTGCGGCAGAGAGAATATGATGACATCAGTTACCGGCAATGGGAAGAAAAGACTCCCCAAGAGGACTTCAATTTTGAACAGTTTATTTCTTCGGAAGTTACCTTGGCGGAGCATTTGCTGGAGCAGGTTGATTGTATGGAGATGGATAAAAATCTCCATGCTTTGGTAGTATATATTATTGAAACTTTGGATGAAAACGGATATTTTCGAGCGTCTTTGGAGGAGTTGTCAGAAACGTTTTCTTTGCCCCAAAAGCGAACCGAGGAGGCGCTGCGGATTGTACAAAATCTGGATCCGGCAGGCGTTGGAGCTCGGGATTTGACCGAATGTCTGAAGATACAGCTGGCAGCCGCAGAAAGAGACTGTCCGGAAGCCAGAAGTATCGTAGAAAATCACCTGGAAGATCTGGCAAGAAATCGGCTTTCCAATATTTCCCGTTCTTTGGGAATTCCTCTACATTTGGTGCAGGAATTAGCGGATGTGATTAAGTCTTTAGAGCCGAAGCCGGGAAACCAATTCAGCTCGGTAAAAGAAAACCGGTATATTATTCCTGATGTGACAGTAGAGAAGCTGGATGGTGAATATGTGGTGCAGGTTAACGAAAGCACGGCGCCGCGATTGATTGTCAGCCCTCAATACCAAAAGATTTTACAAGAATCCGATAAAAATTCCACGCTGTTTCATTTTCTGACGGATCGGCTGAATTCCGCAATTTGGCTCATCAGAAGCATTGAGCATAGGCGGGATACGATTCGGGATGTGGTCAGTGCGGTCGTGCGTTATCAAGAGGAATTTTTCGACTATGGGCCGAAGCATATGAAGCCTTTGACACTGAAACAGATCGCAGAAGAAATCGGCGTTCACGAGTCTACGGTAAGCCGTTCTGTCAATGGAAAATACATGCAGACTCCCAGAGGAATGTTTGAAATCAAACATTTTTTTACCAGCGGTGTGCATAATGCATTCGGCGAGGGTATTGCTTCGGAGAGCGTTAAAACAGAGATCAGAGAGCTGATAGGAAAAGAAAATACGGAAAATCCCATGTCAGACCAGGCGATTTCAAATACGCTGGGAAGCCGGGGCATTGAGATTTCCCGCAGAACAGTAGCGAAATACCGGGAGGAGATGGGAATTCCCGCTTCATCCAAACGAAAAAGATATTAAATTTATAAATCGGCGGAAAACGCGGAATGCACAGGGTTTGTTCCGTATGAATTCTTCGATTGAAATTGCGTAAAATAAGTATTGTTTCATTTATTTTCATGAAAAAACAGGAGGACTCAAAATGAAGACAAAAGTAGGAATTAACGGATTTGGAAGAATCGGCAGAAATGCTTTTAAAATTGCCATGGAAAAGGATGTAAATTTTGAAATCGCAGCTATTAACGATTTGACAACTCCGGCTACTTTGGCCCATCTCTTAAAGTACGACAGCTGTTTTGGAAAGTTTGACGGCACGGTAGAAGCTACCGATAATTCAATTATCGTAAACGGGAAGGAGATTAAAATTCTGGCGGAAAGCGATCCCAAAAACCTGCCATGGAAAGAGATGGGGGTTGAAGTTGTTCTGGAATCTACGGGACGTTTTACAAAGCGGCCTGATGCAGGGAAGCATCTGGAAGCGGGTGCAAAGAAAGTTGTAATTTCCGCTCCTGCAACAGACGAGGATTTAACCATCGTTATGGGTGTAAATGAAGACAAATACGATCCTGCGAACCATCATATACTTTCTAACGCATCTTGTACGACAAACTGTCTGGCTCCCTTTGCGAAGGTGATTGATGAAACCTTCGGCATTGAAAGAGGTCTGATGACCACAATCCATTCTTATACAAACGATCAGAAAATCCTGGATCTGCCCCATAAAGATTTGAGAAGAGCGAGAGCGGCGGCGGTTTCCATGATTCCTACAACTACAGGTGCGGCAAAAGCGGTAGCGCTGGTTCTGCCTCAGTTGAAGGGAAAGCTCAACGGTATGGCTATGCGCGTTCCCACTTCGGCGGTTTCCGTAGTTGATATCGTATTTGAAGTGAAGAAAAATACTACTAAGGAAGAAGTGAACGAAGCGCTGAAGAAAGCTGCCGAAGGTTCTATGAAAGGTATTTTAGGATTTTGTGATGAACCTTTGGTGTCTGTTGACTTTAAACAGGACAGCCGGTCTTCTGTTATAGATTCTCTTTCTACCATGGTTATGGACGGTAATATGGTTAAAGTTCTTTCCTGGTATGACAACGAATGGGGTTATTCCAACAGAGCGATCGATTTGATCGAATATGTAATTGCTAAAGGACTGTAAACATGAAGAAAACGGTAAAAGATATTGACGTGACCGGTAAGCGGGTTATCGTCCGCTGTGATTTTAATGTGCCTCTTACAGAAGATGGTATAATAACGGACGATACCCGTATTACCAGCGCCATGCCTACGATTCGTTATTTGCTGGACGGAGGTGCCTCCGTGATTTTGATGTCTCATTTAGGAAGGCCGAAAGGAAAAGCAGATCCGAAGTACAGTTTAAAACCGGTAGCGGAGCATCTGTCGGAGCTGCTGAAGCAGAAGGTGTTGTTTCCCAATGTGCCGGAGGTAGTAAACGACGATGTGGCGGCTCTTGCAAAGAAGATGGAGCCGGGACAGGTCATGCTGCTGGAAAATGTACGGTTTCGGAAGGAGGAGACTGAAAATGATCCCGCTTTTGCCGAGAGCTTGGCGGGACTTGCGGATGTCTTCGTAAACGACGCCTTCGGAACGGCTCACAGAGCGCACGCCTCTACTGCAGGCATTGCGGATTATCTTCCGGCCGTTTCCGGTTTTCTGCTGGAAAAAGAAATCGCATTTCTGGGGAATGCTGTAGCGAATCCTGAGAGGCCTTTCCTGGCGATCATGGGAGGCGCAAAAGTAAGCGACAAAATTCCGGTAATAGAAAAACTGCTTGATCGGGTAGACAGCTTAATTATCGGCGGCGGAATGGCGTATACTTTTTTAGCCGCCAAAGGGTTTTCCGTGGGAAAATCTCTTCTGGAACCGGAAATGAAGGAAATGGCCAGTGCTTTAATGAAAAAAGCGGAAAATAAAGGTGTGCGGTTTTTATTGCCTATCGACGTGAAGGTTGGAAAATCGTTTGCAAACGATACCATGTGGGCGTATTATGACGCGGAAACCATGCCTGAAGGCTTTATGGGGTTGGATATCGGGCCCACCAGCATGGATATTTTCGCCGATGAAATAAAAAACGCGAAGACTATTGTATGGAACGGCCCCATGGGTGTGTTCGAAATGCCTAATTTTGCGGCAGGAACAAAGGCGGTTGCCGAAGCCATGGCGGAAACCGATGCGACCACAATCATTGGCGGCGGTGATTCTGCCGCAGCGGTAAAATTGTTCGGCTTGGAAGATAAAATGACGCACGTTTCTACCGGCGGCGGCGCTTCGCTGGAATTCTTGGAAGGAAAGGAACTGCCCGGAGTGGCGGTTTTGGAGGACAAATAAATGAGAAAGCCTTTTATTGCGGGAAACTGGAAGATGTTTAAAACATCAAAGGAAGCGGCAGCATTTGCGGACGAATTCAAAAAATTGTATGAAGCTTCAGATGTACAGGTTGCTATCTGTGCGCCTTATACACAGCTGGAAACTCTGGTCAAGGCGTTTCGGGGAACCGGAATAAGGGTCGGAGCTCAGAATATGCACTTTGAAGAAAGCGGTGCATTTACCGGTGAGATTTCTGCCGATATGCTGACGGAAATAGGTATAGATTATTGTATTATCGGGCATTCGGAACGCCGGCAGTATTTCGGCGAAACCGATGAAACCGTAAATAAAAAGCTGCATAAAGCTTTTGAACATGATATTCTTCCCATTCTCTGTGTAGGAGAAGTTTTAGCGCAGCGGGATGCCGGAGAAGCATTGGATGTAGTTGCTTTACAGGTGAAAAAGGCGTTTTCCGGCTTGACGGCGGGGCAGGCGGAAAAGGTTACGGTGGCTTACGAGCCGGTATGGGCTATCGGTACAGGAAGAACCGCAACTCCGGAACAGGCAGATGAAATGTGCGGGCACATTCGTCGAACGATTGCGGAGCTGTATAGCGAAGAACTTGCGGAAAATGTAGTGATTCAGTACGGCGGAAGTGTAAAACCTGCCAATGCATCGGAGCTGATGAATATGTATGAAATCGACGGCGCTTTGGTAGGCGGAGCAAGTCTGAAACCGGAAGATTTTATTCAAATTATTAATTTTTAAATAATCGACAACTTCGGAAATTCTACGAAATGTTTCGTAGAATTTCTGTTGGCTTAAAGAGAAGAAATTAAAGGAGGAACAAGAGCCATGTGTTATATTGCAGATGTAGCGGCGAGAGAAGTATTGGATTCACGGGGAAACCCCACTATTGAGGTTGAAGTTTTTCTCGATGATGATTCTATGGGAAAGGCAATGGTGCCTTCCGGAGCCTCTACCGGTATTTTTGAAGCTGTAGAATTGCGGGATGGGGATTGTGCCCGCTATCTGGGAAAAGGCGTACAAAATGCGGTGGATAATGTGAATGATATTATCGCCCCCGAAATTATCGGCTTGTCCGCTTTTGATCAGCCCGGTCTGGATAAGCTTTTGTGTGAAATCGACGGAACGCCTAATAAGGCAAAATTGGGCGCAAACGCTATCCTGGGAGTTTCCTTGGCTACAGCTCATGCTGCTGCAAATTCTCTCGGTCTGCCCTTGTTCCAGTATTTAGGCGGTGTTAACGGTAAGGTTCTGCCTGTGCCTATGATGAACATACTGAATGGCGGCAAGCATGCGGATAACAACGTAGATATTCAGGAATTTATGGTAATGCCCGTTGGTGCGAAAACATTCCGCGACGCACTGCGTATGGGAACCGAAGTGTTTCATAGCCTGAAAGCGGTTTTGAAGGGTAAGGGCATGAACACTGCGGTTGGAGACGAAGGCGGTTTTGCACCCAATCTTTCCTCTAACGAAGAAGCGATTCAGGTAATTATTGAGGCGATTGAAAAGGCGGGCTATGTACCGGGGCAGGATGTAAAAATCGCATTGGATGTGGCTTCTTCTGAGATTTATGATGAAAAAACCGGCGTTTACAATTTGGCCGGAGAAGGCGTAAAGAAGACTGCAGCGGAAATGGTTGCATATTACGATATGCTTTTGGATAAGTATCCGATCATCTCTATCGAAGACGGCCTTGCGGAAGACGATTGGGACGGCTGGAAATTGATGACGGAAACCATCGGCCATAAGGTGCAGTTGGTTGGAGACGATCTTTTCGTTACCAATACGGAACGGCTGGAAAAAGGAATTGAACGGGGGGTAGCAAACTCTATTCTGATTAAGGTAAATCAGATCGGAACGTTGACGGAGACGCTGGACGCTATTGAAATGGCGAAAAAGGCCGGCTATACCGCGATCGTATCTCATCGTTCCGGCGAGACCGAAGACGCCACTATTGCGGATCTGGTTGTTGCGGTGAATGCAGGGCAGATCAAGACCGGCGCACCTTCCAGAACAGACCGTGTGGCTAAATACAATCAGCTGCTGCGAATTGAAGAATTGTTGGACGAATGTGCGCAGTATGCAGGATCCAGAGCATTTTATAATTTGAAAAAATAATAAAATCTATCGGCAGGTTCCCCGGTTTTCGCTGGGGAACTTCGATAAAAAGGAGTTTACATACTGAGAAAGAAACTGCTGATGATCGGAGTGTTATTGGTCTTTGCTTTTGCGCTGACGGGCTGCGTAAACCTTGATGTAGCTGTGAATATTGACAAGGACGGAAACGGTACGGAAAGGGTGGTTGCCGCAATAGATAAGGCTCTTATCGAGGATGGCACATACGAAGAAGAAGAGTTCTATACTACTGCGGAAGAACTGCAGATTTGCCGGGAAGCGGGGATCCGGATAGAGCGGACGAGTTATACCCTTGACGATGTAAATTATGTGGGAGAAATCACAGAATTCGCATTTGAAGGTCTTGAAGAAGGCATTGATAAAGAAGTACTGTTCGGTTTCGATATGGCAGAAATGTCTATTTTGTGCAATATGTTTGTCGAACAGGCCGACGGACAGTATTATCTGAATCTTGACATGGAAAGCATGATGGAAACCATAGATGAGGAATCAGAGGGACAGGCGCTGCAGGGATACACGCAGAAAATGATGCAGGAAATGTTTAAATTCCGTTATGCGGTCAAGGTGGACGGCAATCTGGTTTCCAACAACGCAAACAAAGTTGAAAAAGACGGGACGTTGGTTTGGAACGGTTTCACACCGCTCAACGCAAAATGGAAAATCAACGAAAAGCAGGCGGAAGCGCTTTTAAAATCCAATTTTCCGCTGACGGATGTCCCAGGGCATTGGGCCGAAGAAGCGCTCCGGGTTATGTATGGTATGGAGGTTATGAAAGGCAAAACCGAAACCTTGATGAAACCGGACGATACGATTAAAAGAGCGGAAGCGGTGGCTATGATTCAGCGGTATTTTGAATTTGAAGGGCAAAAATATCGGGACGTTCCGTTTATCGACGTTTCGCCGAGTGCATGGTACTACGATACAATTTGCTGGGCGTACAGCACAAAGGTGGTAGATGGGGTTTCGGAAACGAGGTTTGCGCCGGAAAAAGAATTAACGATGCAGGAACTTCTGAAGATGTTATATAATTACATCGAAGTTAACGATATATCTGATTGGGTAGGAACCGGTGAACTCGTAGTTTGTTCCGATTTTACCGATGCCAGCGAATGGGCTAAGGAAGCAATAACATTTGCAGGTAAAAGCGGAATACTGCTGGTTGATGAAAACGGAAGATGCAATCCCAAAGCGCCGGCTACCAGAGCGCAGTTCGCAGAAATTCTTTATCGGGTCTGGTAAGCGGACGGACTCGTTTTTGAAAGCCGAAGCTTAAGCATGAAAATGCTTGATTTTTAATGTGTCTCGTGTTAAACTATAGTGGTTATACTACTAATGGAGGTGCAAAGGTGAAAACATTTTTGATGATTTTACTCGCAATTTCGAGTATTGTTTTGATCGCAAGTATCCTGCTGCAGTCCGGTAAGAGCGCCGGCCTGTCCGGAGCTATCGGCGGCGGTGCAGAGCAGCTGTTCGGCAAGAAAAAGAGCAAAGGCTACGAAGCGGTTCTGAGCAAGATCAGTATCGTAGGAGCAATCTGCTTTATTATTTGTTCACTGGCACTGGTTTGCATCGAGTAATTGGTGCGGAATTATTATATTTTTATCCGAAACGTTTTAAGAGGTGTTGAATTCGGCGCCTCTTAATATTGTTGTACCCTGTGAAAGCAGGGCAAAGGAAAAAGGAGGAATTTTATAAAATGAACACGTTGGCAATAGCTGCACCTGTCTGCGGCATAATTGCGCTGATCGTTGCTTTTGCTCTTTCCGCTTGGATTAGCAAAGTTGACGTAGGGACAAGCCGTATGAAAGAAATCGCCGGTTTTATCCACGAAGGCGCTATGGCATTTTTGAAGAGAGAATACAAGATGATGGCAATCGTAATTGTTGCGCTGTTCATCATTTTAGGTATCGGAATCGGCTGGGTTACAGCGGTTCTGTATGTTTTCGGCGCGTTGTTCTCTGTGCTCGCGGGTTTCTTCGGAATGAACGTTGCTACGAAAGGTAACGTAAGAACAGCAAACGCAGCAAAAGAAGGCGGTATGCCGAAAGCTCTGAAGGTTGCTTTCCGGAGCGGCGCTGTTATGGGCTTGTGCGTAGTAGGTTTAGGTCTGCTGGGCGTAGGAACGATCTTTGTTGTTCTGGGTATTGACTGTGCATCTGTAATTACCGGCTTTGGTCTGGGTGCATCCTCTATGGCTCTGTTCGGTCGTGTAGGCGGCGGTATCTATACAAAGGCTGCTGACGTAGGCGCTGACCTGGTAGGAAAGGTTGAAGCCGGAATCCCTGAAGACGACCCGAGAAACCCGGCCGTTATTGCTGACAACGTAGGCGACAATGTAGGCGACGTGGCCGGCATGGGTTCCGACTTGTTTGAATCTTATGTAGGTTCCATTATTTCCGCAATTACTCTGGCGGTTATTATCCCGACGATTACTCCGGCATTCGGTGAAGCGTTCGCATTGCCTCCGCTTGAAGGCTGTGTATTTCCCTTGATTTTAGCCGCTGTGGGCATTCTGGCTTCCTTAGTCGGCATTCTGATGGTAAGAGGCAAGGATGGCTCCAATCCGGCGACTGCGCTGAATATGGGTACATATATTTCTGCTATTATCGTTGTAATCGTATCCTTCATTCTGAGTAAGGTGTTCTTCGGCACTTTTAACTGCGCTGTTGCGATTGTTGCAGGTCTGATTGTAGGTATCGCCATCGGTAAGGTTACAGAAGTTTATACTTCCGGCGACTATAAGCATGTAAAGAAGATTGCAGAGCAGAGCCAGACCGGTTCCGCCACTACAATCATCAGTGGCTTGGGCGTAGGTATGCTTTCCACAGTATGGCCTCTGCTCTTTGTAGCGGTAGGCATTCTGGTTGCGAATGCCTGTGCGGGTTTGTACGGAATTGCTTTGGCTGCAGTAGGTATGCTTTCTACAGCGGGTATGGTTGTAGCTGTAGACGCTTACGGTCCCGTATCCGATAATGCAGGCGGTATTGCGGAAATGTCCGAGCTGCCCCATGAAGTTCGTAATATTACAGACAAGTTGGACTCTGTAGGTAACACAACTGCTGCAATCGGAAAGGGTTTTGCCATTGGTTCCGCGGCTTTGACCGCTTTGGCTCTTTTCGCTTCCTATTCTCAGGTTGTAGAAGATTCCGGTTCTCTTGGCGAAGGTGTTTCCTTTAATATCAGTTTGCTGGATCCCCTGGTAATCGCAGGACTGTTCATCGGCGCTATGCTTCCGTTCCTGTTCTCTGCTTTGACTATGAATTCCGTGGGCAGAGCTGCAAATGAAATGATTGAAGAAGTAAGAAGACAGTTCAGAGCGGATAAAGGAATTATGGAAGGTACTTCCAAACCGGATTATGCAAGATGCGTAGATATCAGCACAAAGGCTGCTTTGAAAGAAATGGTTGCTCCCGGTCTGTTGGCTATCGTAGCTCCCTTGGCTGTTGGCTTTATTATGGGCTCAGCTGCTTTGGGCGGCATGCTGGCAGGTGCTCTGGCTGCAGGTGTTCTGCTGGCTATCATGATGGCAAATGCAGGCGGCGCCTGGGATAACGCGAAAAAGTACATCGAAGAAGGGCATTACGGCGGCAAGGGCAGCGATCCTCATAAAGCTGCAGTTGTAGGCGATACCGTAGGCGATCCGTTCAAGGATACTTCCGGTCCGTCTATCAACATTCTGATCAAGCTGATGACAATCGTAGCGGTTGTATTCGCGCCTCTGTTCGGAAGCGGTTTGCTGGGCTAAGGTTTAGCTTATAAAATTTATAAAAAGAAAATTTTTCCAAACGGCGAGGAGCATTCTTCGCCGTTTGTTTCTATTTTTTGCTTGTGTTAAAAAACGGTTCTGTAACAAACAATATTTATGAAATAAGAGAGGAGATGAAAGAAGTGAAAACAAAGAAGATTATCATCGGACTTTTATTGATTTTAGCTCTGGCCGCTTTTGTAGGCTGCGGGAACAACCAGAATGATGATGTGACTCCGGATAATAACGGAACCACAAATGAACTCAATGATAACGGAACCGCAAACGACAATAACGGCAATAACAACAATGGCGACAATGTGGTGGATGATGTGGAAGACGATGTAGATGATTTATTAGACGGGAACGACAATAATGCACCTGATAATGACAGAACCACAAAGACTGACAATGACGTCAAAGGCGGAGCTGCCAATCAGTAAAAGAAACAAAAGAAAAACAAGAGGCAGAATCTGTACGATTTGCCTCTTGTTTTTATCCTATGGGAGTAGCTTTGGAGATAGCAGAAAGCGCATCCCCGGCTTCGTCTACATACAAGTTCCGGCGGGCAATATCGGAAAGCGACAGGAAACCTACTAAGCGTTCATTTTCTACGACCGGAAGGCGGCGAACCTGGTTTCCCGCCATTAAAAGGGCAGCTTCATGGGTACTCATTCCCGGTGAAACAGTGATCGGATTTCGAGACATGATATCCATTGCCGATAAATTTTCGGATCCGTTGGAGACTGAACGAATAACGATGTCTCTGTCGGTGACAATGCCTAAAACTCTGTCTTGGTCATCGCAGACCGGAATTGCGCCTACGTCTTCCTGACGCATTTGCTTGGCAACTTGAACGATGGAAGTTTCCGGGCGTACGCAGGAAACGGAATGAGACATTAAATCATAAATTTTCATAAAACGATCCTCCTCGTTGTTAGTATGGACGGATTCGTGTTAAACTAAAACCGGAGGAAACAGTATATGAGAAAAAATCAGAAACATTTCACAAGGCGTAAAAATGAATTTAGAAGTACAGAATACGAAACACAAAAAGAGAAACTGGGTTCTCTGCAGGGTGTTCTTCGAAAGAATCAGAAAGGTTTCGGATTTGTTTCCCTGGATGATCCGAAAGCTGCGAATGGGCAGGATGTTTTTATTCCCCCGTGGGGGTTAGGAAATGCTATGAACGGCGATCGGGTTTTAGCGGAAGTGTTTTTAGAAAAGGACGGAGATTACGGAAAAGAAAAGCGAAATGCGGAAGGACGTATTTTAACTGTACTGGAACGCTCCTCTTCTCAAATTACAGGAACTTTTAAGCGGGAGCGCGGTTATGGATTTGTCGTCCCGGAAAATCGAAAGAATGGGGAAACGCTGTTAATTTTAAAAAAAGATTTTAACGGTGCCGTTAACGGGGATAAGGTCTTAGCGAAAATTACCCGCTGGCCGGAACCGGGACGAGCCGCAGAAGGAAAAATCGCGGAACGGATCTGCCGGGGAAATGAGCCCGGAGCCAATGAGACTGCATTGATTCGTGCTTATGATATTCCCGTCTTTTTTTCTAAAAAAGCTTTGTCGGAAGCAAAATCCATTTCGTTTCGAATCGGGAGCGCTTCCAAAGAGGGACGCTTGGATCTGCGCAGCTTGTTAATCTTTACAATTGACGGCGCGGATGCCAGGGATTTGGATGACGCGGTTTCCATTGGCCGAACCGAAAACGGAAATTGGCTTTTAGGCGTTCATATTGCCGACGTAAGCCATTATGTTCGGGAGGGCAGCCATTTAGATAAAGAGGCTCTGAAAAGAGGGTGCAGCGTCTATTTTCCCCATCAAGTAATTCCTATGCTGCCTCGGGAACTGTCCAATGGCATCTGCAGCCTAAACCCGCAGGAAGAGCGTTTGACATTATCGGTAGAGATGGAAATTGACAGCCGGGGAAATGTGCGGAACCATAAAATATTTAAAAGTTTGATTTGCTCTGCGGCAAGGCTTGTGTATGATGATGTATCGGATTATCTTGAGAAAGGTATGGAAAAAGACTGCCTTTCTAATGAAATTTGTGTGGCTTTAAGGGACATGGAGAAGCTGGCGGATCTTCTTCGGGAAAAAAGAGAAGCACGTGGGTGCGTGGATTTTGATTTTGCGGAAGCGCGTATTCGCTGCGATGAGAATGGAAAGCCGCTGTCTGTGGAAACAGAAGTACGGCGGACTGCAAACCGCATGATTGAAGAATTTATGCTGGCTGCCAACGAAACGGTTGCGGAGCATTTTTGTCTGCTGGATTCTCCTTTTATATACCGGGTGCATGAATCGCCTGCCGAAGATAAAATGGAAGAGCTGAAACGAGTTTTGAGAAGTTTTTCTATGGATGTTTCCGGGATGAAGGAGGTACGGCCGGCGGTATTGAATAAAATTTTGAAAGATGCTCAAGGGCGGCCGGAGGAGACGGTAATCAATACGGTGGTACTGCGAGCCATGAAAAAAGCGGCTTATGACAGCGGGTGCCGGGGACATTTCGGGTTAGGGGTTCATTATTATTGCCATTTTACTTCGCCTATTCGAAGATATCCGGATTTAATGATTCATCGCATCATAAAAGAGTGGCTGAAAAATCAGGAGGAAGGAAACGGCAAAGGATTATCGGAGAAAAGGCGTACTTTTTTGATTTCCAAAACGGATTTTGCGGCGAAACAGTCCTCTGACTGCGAACAGACGGCGGAAGAACTGGAACGGGAAATGGAAAAGCTAAAAAAGGCCGAATACATGGAGGATAAAATCGGCTTGGAGTTTGATGGAATTATCACGGGAATTTCTTCTTCCGGATTGTTTGTAGACATTGGCAGCACCATCGAAGGGCGGATTCCCATAAGGGCTCTGCGGGACGATTATTACATTTACGAAGAGGATCGGTATCGCTTAATAGGAAAAAGGCGGCATCGGAGTTATTGCCTGGGCAATTCTCTGCGGGTGCGGGTAGAGGCCGCCGATCTTTCTCTTCGGGAGATTCGTTTTGAACCGGTTTAAAAAATCATTTAACGGAAGGTTTCCAGAACGACGGAATAAACAAGAAGATGATCGCGTACATTTCCAGACGTCCTATCAGCATAAGGATGCAAAGAAAAAGTTTCAGCCCGGGAGAGAAGAATGCAAAATTACCGGCAGGCCCCACCAGACCGAAACCGGTTCCTGTGGTGTTCAGAAGTGCAGAAACAGCGGAAAGTGCGGACATCAGGTCGATCTGCTGGAAGGAAAGAATAAGGGCGCTCGCGAACAAGGTGAACAAATAGAGGAAGAAATAAACGAAAATCGAAAAAACAGTTTCTTCCGGAATAATATGATCTTGTACTTTTACGGGAATAACGGCTCGGGGGTGGAGTTTTTTCCGCAGCCCCTGTACAAAGACGCGGAACAGAACGATTACCCGGATGATTTTCAGCCCGCCGCAGGTGGAGGCCGAACATCCACCGATCATCGCAAGTACGAAAAGGACGCTTTTGCTGAAAGCCGGCCATGTATCAAAGTTTGTGCAGAAATACCCGGCGGAGGTAATAAAAGCGGTTACATGGACAAACGCATAGTGGAGAGATTCCGAAACGGAATCAAAAACATTATGTGCGAAAAGATTGACGGATATTAATGCGGTGGAAGCCAGCAAAAGGCAGGCAAACACTTGAAGCTCGCAGTTTCGGAAAAAATCTTTCCATCGTCCCCGGAGCAGGATGTAATACAATGTGAAATTGACAGAAGAAAAAATCGCGAAGAACGAAATGATGAGTTCTATGGATCGGCTGTCAAAGTGTGCGATTCCATCGGAGTGGCAGACCAGTCCGCCGGTAGATACGGAGGAAAAAGAGTAAATAAACGCATCGAACAGATCCATTCCGTTAAAAAGCAGCAAAATCAGGCAAAGTGCGGTAAAAAGAAAATAGATCAGATAAAGCACCTTTGCGGAGTCGGACATTTTGGGTGTGAATTTATCCAGAATAGGTCCGGTGGCCTCTGCTTTTGCAATTTTTTGCCCGCTGATTCCCAGAGCAGGCAAAATGGAAATAATAAATATCAGAATCCCCATTCCTCCTAACCACTGGGAGAGAGAACGCCAGAAAAGAAGGCTGCGGGGAAGCGTTTCAAGCTCTTGAAGAATAGAGGCTCCGGTTGTGGTAAATGCAGCCGTGGATTCAAAGAGTGCGTCGGGAAAACTTGTAAATACGCCGCTTGCAAGATAGGGAAGCGTGCCTAAAAGCGATGCAAGGAGCCACGTTAAACCCACAAGAAAAAAACCGTCTCGGACTCTTAAATTATTGCTGGCGGGTCGAATGTTTACAGTACCGATAAAACCGATGCACAGAAAGATGACAATCAAGCCGAAAAAGATGGGAACCATTTCTTTTTCATGCAGAAAGATCGCAATACCTAAGGATGGAACCATAGAGAAACCTATGATGATGATAATCTGGCAGAGAATTTTTAAGATAGCAGAACTGTTGAATCTCATGGAATCTCCTCCTTTCCTTCCTGATTAGTGGCTTATCCGCCAGAAAGACGGTAAAAACAAAAGCAAAATTACAACGGTTTCCAGTCTTCCCGCGATCATCTGGAAAGCTAAGTAAATTTTCAGAGGCTCCGAAAATAACGCATAGCTGAAGTCACCGGAAATCAACCCCAGACCCAATCCGTTGTTAGCCAGACAAGACGCGGACGCCGATGCGGCTGTGATCAAGTCGGGGCAATCCAAACTTAACAAAAATGTTCCCAGAAGGAAAACCAGAAAGTATGAAAAATAAAAATTGGAAATATTTGATGCAATGTCCGGAGAAAGCTTCTGCTGCCCGAATTTAACAGAAGTTACGACAGATGTATGCAGTTTTTTGTATATACCGATACGGATAATTTGAAACAGCATAATAACGCGGATGATTTTAATTCCTCCGGCGGTAGAAGCAGAGCAGCCTCCTATAAAAGAAAGCATAAATAAAAACATACAGCAGGGCGTGGGCCAGAGACTGAAATCCGCTGTAACGAAACCGGTAGTCGTTAAAACGGAAACCACCTGAAAAAAGGCACTGCGCACTGCGCCGCCTTCCGATGAGTTGCACAGAATCATAAGGCATGCGGTTATAAAAATGACAGAACCCGCAATCAGACCGAGGTAGGTTCGGAATTCTGCATTTCTTATCAAAACATGCTTTCTTTTTTCATGCATTTTATAGTACAGTGTAAAATTTGTTCCGGCTAATATCATAAAAAACGCGATAACAAGCTCCGAGTAAAGGCTGTTAAAATGGCCGATATTGTCGTTATAGGGCGTAAAACCCCCGGTACTGACGGTACTCATAGAGCATAAAAATGCGTCGCGGAAAGACATTCCGCCGATTTTTAAAAGACCAGCTTCCGCCAGTGTGAAAATCAGATAAATCAGAGCTAAAAACGTCGCCGGTCTGTTGATCTTCGCGTTGCTTTGCTGCAGATCTCCGCTTACCATTTCTGAATTGGCGATGGTATAGCCGTTAAGTCCAAGTGAAGGAAAAAACGCTATGGCCAAAAGCAGTATTCCAAGGCCTCCCAGCCAGTTGGAAAAGGATCGCCAGAACAAAATGCTTTCCGGAAGGCTTTCTACATCCTTGAAAATAGTAGCTCCGGTTGCGGTGAATCCGGAGGTGCTTTCAAAAAGCGCACTGCCGAACTGAGGAGCAGCGCCGGAAATCCAATAGGGCAGGCTCCCGGCTAAAGAAATAAAAATCCATATTGCGGCAACGGTAAAGATTTTTTCCCGAATGCCCATGTTTTCGCCTTGTTCACCGCGCCGAAAAAGAACGGCCTGTTTGCTCATATGGAACAGAAGAAGCCCTCCGCATAAAAGAAACAGCATTGCCGGTATTCCGAAAGCGACAATTTCCGTTTCTTCCTTCAGGAAAAAGGCGATCAGAAGCGGGGGAAGCATAGCTGCAGATACGAGGATCGGCATGTATATTAAGATCCGAAAAATTAGTTTAAAATTCAGAGCCATAGCATAGTAAAACCTTTCCCGGGTTAACGTCTCAGAAACAGTTTCTTGCTTTGGAACAGTTTTTCCAGAAGCGGGAGCTTTGAAAGCAGACAGAAAATAATTACCTTATCGCCTTCTTGAATAACCGTGCTGCCGTCGGGAACGATGGACTCGTCTCCCCGATGGACAGCTACAATCAGAGCACCTTCCGGCAGATCCAGTTCCGCCATGGGCGTGTTGGTCAATTTCATATCTTTGTCCGCCAGGATTTCAATAAATTCAGCTTGTCCCTGGATTAATTTGGAGAAAAGGATCCGTTTGGAGCCCTGAACATAGCGCAGCACATTGGATGCGGAAATATCCTGCGGATTTAAAGCCATGCTGACGCCTAATTTTTCGATCAGGCTGCTGTAGCTTTTGCGGCTGATTTTTGCCACAACATCTTCGATATTATGCTGATTTGCCATCAGTGCCAGAAGCAGATTTTCTTCGTCAAACCCTGTAGCGCTGACAAAAGCGTCCATTTCATCTATATTTTCTTCCTCCAGAAGAACGGGATCCGTTGCGTTTCCGTGGAGAACCAGCACATCGTTCAGGTGCTCTGAAAGATATTGGCAGCGATCCCGATCCACCTCGATGATCTTAACAGAGACGCCGAATTCGTCCAGTTTTTTTGCCAGATAATATCCTGTCTTTCCGCCGCCGGCGATCATAACATGCTGCAGATCCGTATAAGCATTCTGTTCATGTACGATCTGGCTCAGTTTTTGAATTTCCTCGTTGGGGCCGAGGACGTAAAGGCTGTCGTCTTCCGTAATCACGGTGTCTCCTCTGGGGATGATAATTTTTCCCAGACGGGAGATGGCGATGATCAGAAGTCGATCCAGAATCCTTCCTACATTTTTAACCTGTTTGTTGATGATAACAGGAATTTTATTGCTGGAAAATTCCAGTATGCTGGTATCGCCCATGGACAGGAGGCCGTTGCTCAGAGTGTATTTTTCTACCAGGTATTTGTAAATTTCATTAGCCACGGATAAATCGGGATTGATGATGTAATCGATGCCGGCAGCCTTTTTTATAAATTCCAGCTGATTTACATGCTCCGGATCCCGGACTCGTGCAATCACGCTGGGGCAGCCCATTTCCTTTGCGAAACGGCATATGACGATGTTTTTTTCATCATTATCTGTACAGGCGATCAAATGGTCGTAGGTATCAATTTTAATCTGCTTTAAAACGTCGGTATTTTTAGCGTTTCCGGTCACCGTTAAAAGATCGAATTGGCTTCCGGCTTTTTCAAGAATTTCTGCCCGTTTATCGATAAGGGTTACTTCGATCCCCGAACCGAGAAAAGCCTCTGTTATGGTAACGCCCAGCTTTCCAGCGCCGACGATGGCTACATTCATAGTTCAGCCTCCTGTAATGTCTATGTAAGTACTTTGATTCTTTATTGTATCACTTCGGGTTTTGAAAGCAAGCTATTTCCTTTAAAATCACATAATGTAAACTTGCAAAATAAAAACGGTTGACATTCAAAACGGAAAAATTTATAATAAGCAGAAGAGTGAACGAAAGGAGCAGTGTATGAGTGTAAGAGAATGCGTACTGGCCGAATTTGAAAAAAACCGCGGTGTTTACTTATCGGGAGAAGAGCTGGCTTCTCGTCTTAACGTGAGCAGAACCGCTGTATGGAAAGCGGTGAAGTCGCTGCAGGAAGAAGGATATGAAATCGAAGGGATTAATAACCGGGGTTATTGCTTGTCCGGAGAAAGTGATATCCTGTCCGTGCCTGCAATTTTAAAATATCTGCATCGGGAGGGAATTCAATTTCGGATTTGTAAAACCCTCAGCTCCACAAATGATCTTGGGAAGAATCTGGCTGCAGAAGGAGAACCTGAAGGCCTTGTCATTCTTGCGGAAGAACAGAGCAGGGGGCGGGGAAGGTTCGGAAGGTCGTTTTATTCTTCTGCGGGAAGCGGGCTTTATATGAGCATTCTGCTTCGGCCGCGCTGCAGTGCACAGGAGGCGCTTTCTATCACCGCTGCTGCTGCCGCAGCCGTTTCGGAAGCGGTTGAAAAGGTCAGCGGCGTGAAAGCAGAGATCAAGTGGGTGAACGATGTATATTGCAGAGGCAGGAAAATCTGCGGCATTCTTACAGAAGCAGGATTCGATCTGGAAGGGGGCGGGCTGGAATACGCCGTTTTAGGTATCGGCGTAAATGTAAAGCTGCCGGAAAGCGGAATCCCGGACGAACTGGAGGGAAAGATAGGCTACGTTTTCGAGGACGAAACGGCGCCGCCCGATGTCCGCAATCATCTTGCCGCCGTTATTATCGACCGTTTTTTTTCTTACTATGATCATCTGGAAGAAAAAACTTTTATGGAAACTTACAGACAGCGCTCCTTTTTAGATGGAAAAACCGTTAAAATTTTAAGCACCGGAGCAGCGGCTGTGCAAAAAAGAGAGGCAACCGGATCGGAAGTGGATTTGTACGAAACAGCTGTGGTTTTAGGTATCGATGAAGAGTGCCGACTGCTGGTTCGTTTAGCGGACGGGGGTGTAAAAGCCTTGTGTGCCGGGGAAGTTACTCTTCATCAGGAAGGAAATAAAAAATGAAAAAAGGTGTGATCCCTGTTTTAACACTGGTGCAGACCGGTGTTCTGGTTTCTTTGATTGTAGTCTGCTCCCAGCTGGCTATTCCGTTTCCCACAGGAGTTCCCATTACCCTTCAGACATTTGCCATTGCTTTATGCGGCTTTGTTCTCGGAGAAAAAAAGAGCATTTTAGCCATAGGCGTATATCTTCTGCTCGGCGTTATAGGGATTCCTGTATTTGCTAATTTCAAAGGAGGCCCTGGCGTACTTTTAGGTTTGACCGGCGGGTTTTTGTGGGGTTTTTTCCTTTTGGCTTTTTTTTGCGGCCTCTCTCTTCGCTTTAAAAGGGCGGATGGAAAACAAAACAGGGGCGCTGCAATTCTGCTGTGCGGGGTTGGGCTTATGCTTTGTCACGGTTTAGGCGTGCTGCAATTCTATTTCCTGTCCGGGAATTCTCTTTTGCAGTCCTTCTGCATTGCCTCTTTGCCGTACATTTTGAAAGATGCGATTTCAATTTTGCTTGCGGGCTTGCTTGGAAAACGCCTGAGCGGCATGGTAAACAAGCGGAATAGCAAACAAGCGGGATAATAAATGCTTTACAGGTGGAAATTTGCTGCCGCAAGCAGCATTCTCCAAAGACGGTTTCGAGGAATCGGAAAGACTCTATAAGATTCTTGAAAACGAACGAACTGTAAAGAAAAAAACTTGACAGCATACCGGGGGCGTGGTATGCTGTTATTCATTAGGGGGTGTTGATGAAAATGGAATTTGAAAAGATTCAGGAAATCAGCGCCTTAAATATTCTCTATGATGTTTACGGTGAACTGCTCCCGGAAAAGCAGCGGGAGATGTTCCGGTTGTATTACGAAGATAATTACAGCCTGGCGGAAGTCGGGCAGGAACTGGGAATGAGTCGCCAGGGCGTGCATGAAGCTGTAAAACGCGCGGGAGCGAAGCTGGAAGGGTACGAAAAAAAATTAGGACTGGCGAAAAAATTCGGCGCAATGGAAGAAGCTTTGCAGCAGGCAGCGGAAACGATTGACATTATTTTTCAACAGTCGGCGGAAGGACAGCTATGTCCGGAAGAATTGGATAAAGCGCTGGCACAGATGAGAGAGGAGATTAAAACAGCATTGGACGGGCTGGATTCCATTTAGTGCGAATGGATATCCGCTGAAATGCAGTGTTTGTTATACTGAGCATTCCGGTATCTGCTTTCCTGCAGACCGGATCGTCTGCAAAACGCGGAAACCTTTCCTGAATGAATTTCCTTACGGAGTATATCTTAATTTAGGAGACATTCAGGCGATACTTTGAAAAAGGGCGGAACTCTGCGGACAGAAAGGAATACTATGGCGTTCGAAGGACTTTCGGAAAAATTACAAGGTGTTTTTAAAAAATTAAAAGGGAAGGGCGTTCTGACGGAGGCTGATATTAACGAAGCCATGCGGGAGGTCAAATTGGCTTTGTTGGAGGCAGACGTCAATTTCAAAGTCGTAAAAGATTTTGTGGCTTCGGTGAAAGAAAAATCTTTGGGAGCCGATGTCTTAGAAAGCTTGACGCCGGCTCAGCAGGTAATTAAAATCGTAAACGAAGAACTGGTTGCGTTGATGGGCGGTGCGGGCAGTAAGCTGACCTACTCGCCTAAAGGTTTTACGGTTCTTTTAATGGCCGGTCTGCAGGGAACCGGAAAAACCACCACCTGCGGAAAACTGGCGAATTATTTAAAGAAAAACGGAAAGAAGCCCATGATGGCGGCTTGCGACGTATATCGTCCCGCGGCTATTGACCAGCTGGAAATTGTAGGAAAATCCGTAGGCGTACCTGTATTTACGGACAGGGATTGTAAAGATCCGGCCGATATCGCGGAACGAGCCTGCAAAGAAGCGGAATACAAAGGATACGACGTATTGATTATAGACACGTCCGGCCGTCTGCATATTGACGAAGAGTTGATGGAAGAGCTGGTTCGGATTAAGCAGAGGACCAAACCTCATGAAATTCTTTTAGTAATCGATGCGATGACCGGCCAGGATGCGGTAAACGCGGCGGAAGGCTTTAATAATAAATTAGGTGTTGATGGCCTGATTATGACCAAACTGGACGGCGATACAAGAGGCGGTGCGGCGCTGTCTGCAAAGGCGGTAACGGGAAAGCCGATTAAATTTATCGGCATGGGAGAAAAGCTGGACGCGTTGGAGCCGTTTTATCCCGACCGGATGGCTTCTCGGATTTTGGGCATGGGCGATATGCTTTCTTTGATTGAGAAGGCGCAAGAGGCTTATGATGACGAGCAGGCCGAGAAGTTAGAAAAAAAGCTTCGAAAGAATGAATATACATTGGAAGACTTTCTGGAACAGATGGGTCAGGTGAAAAAAATGGGCGGCATCGCTAAAATGGTGGAAATGCTTCCCGGAGTCGGTGCGAATAAAGTTAAGGAAGAAGATGTAAACCGAGGGGAGCAGGAATTCCGGAGGATGGAAGCAATTATCCATTCCATGACAAAGGCGGAACGTCATGACCCTTCGATTTTGAACGCCAGCCGCCGAAAGAGAATCGCGGCGGGAAGCGGGACTACGGTAGCGCAGGTAAACAGTATGATTAAGAAATACGAGGATGCGCGGAAGCTGATGAAGCAGCTTACCGGAGGGAAATTCAAGCGGAATTCGCTGTTCCGCGGATTGATGTAGTCGATGTTGAGAGGTTGTTATAATCTTTAACATAATCGTTTGAAGAAGGAGGTGGAAATATAAATGGCAGTTAAAATCAGATTAAAGAGAATGGGTGCAAAGAAAAAGCCTTTCTACAGAGTTATCGTAGCAGATTCCCGTTCCCCGAGAGACGGTAAGTTCATCGAAGAGCTGGGTTATTATAATCCTCTGACCGAGCCTGCAGAAGTTAAGATTGATGCAGATAAGGCAAAGCAGTGGCTTTCCAACGGCGCACAGCCGACCGATACCGTTAAGGGTCTTTTCAAGAAATCCGGGATTTTGGAATAAGGAAGGATGAATACGGATGACAGAGTTAGTTGAAGCGATTGCCAAATCACTGGTGGATCATCCCGATTCGGTCCAGGTGCGGGCAGTAGAAGGAAGACCGGCAATCGTGATCGAGCTGCGTGTCGCTCCCGAAGATATGGGGAAAGTGATTGGCAAGCAGGGACGGATCGCAAAAGCGATTCGAACTGTAGTCAAAGCTGCGGCAACCAAAGCGAACAAGAAAGTCGTGGTAGAAATTCTGCAGTAAGACGTACAGCGTCTATCGGGAATAATTTCATTATTTCTGCTGAGTTTGAACTGCGCGTGCGGCACATATGCGATTCTGCGTATGTGCCTTTATTTTATACAGGAGGGCAGCATGGAAAAACTGCAGCTTGGGAAAATTGTAAATGCGGTGGGATTAAAAGGCGAAGTAAAGGTTTACCCTTATACGGACGAGAAGGAGTTTTTTGAACAGATTGATTCGCTTTTAATAAAAAACGGCAAAGGAAAAGAAGAACGGTATGAGCTGGAGCATGTGCGCTATATAAAAGAAATGGCGATTCTGAAGCTGAAAGGCGTCGATGATCGGACAGCGGCGGAAGGGCTGAAAAACTGTATGCTCTTCCTCTATCGTGAGGAGGCTCCCGCACTACCGGAAGGTACTTATTATATAAAAGATTTGATAGGAATGTCTATAATTGATGAAGAAAAGAATGTGATCGGCAGGCTGAAAAACGTGATAAAAAACAGCAGTCAGGATCTTTATGAAATAGAGCGGGAGGATGGAAACGGAACGTTTTTAGTGCCTGCGGTAGAAGCTTTTATACCTGAGATTGATTTCGACGGCAGAAAGATAACTGTTCATCTGATCGAAGGAATTATGGATTTAGCTTAATGCGTTTCCGGCAGAAGGAAGGGGATACGGATGAACATTGATGTATTGACTTTATTTCCGGAAATGTTTGCTCCGGTAACAACACAGAGCATTTTGGGACGGGCTAACAGCAATCGAATTCTCAATATAAACTTGTGGAATATACGGGATTATACCTCGGATAAACACAATAAGACCGACGACACGCCTTTTGGAGGCGGCGCCGGTATGGTTATGTCTGCGCAGCCGGTGTTTCGCTGCTTGAATGAAATCGGCGCCAGAGGTAAGCGTATGCTGTATATGTCTCCAAGGGGGCGTATGCTGGATCAAGAATTAATTGAAGAACTCTCCGAGGAGACGGATCTGGTCATTTTGTGCGGACATTATGAAGGCGTTGACCAGAGGATCCTGGATTTCTGGGGTATGGAGGAAGTTTCGGTAGGAGATTACGTGCTGACCGGCGGCGAACTGCCGGCTATGATTCTTATTGATGCGGTGGCTCGTTTGATACCGGATGTTTTGGGCAGCAGTGAATCCCATAGGGAGGAATCCATCTATTCGGGTCTTTTAGAATATCCGCAGTATACGAAACCAAGAGAATTTTTGGGAATGAGCGTGCCGGAGGTTCTTGTCTCCGGAGATCATGAGCGCATTCATCTGTGGCAATTTGAAGCGTCGCTGAAATTGACGAAGAAACGGCGTCCGGATTTGTTTGAACAATTTCTGAAAAACTCTGAGACGCTGACAAAAAAAGAAAAGAAAATTTTAAATGAGGTTTCGAAGAAAGGTTAATTCTATTTGAAAACAGTCGATATACAGTATATAATTCAATAGATAAAGCAATGAAACCGGGGGATGGATGTAAAGATGGAAGTGGCAAAGCAGGAAAAAGGCAAGAAAAGAACAAACCAAAAATTTCTGCTGGCATTTGTTTTTGCCGCAGCAACTGTTTTTTTGGGTATAATTATATATGTGCTTCCCGTGGTATCCGACGCATTGACCTCAACCTGGATTCTGGAGTACGGAACCCTGCAGGTAACGGATAAAGCTACTTGCTATGTAGTGCGGCAGGAAAGCGTGTGCAAAGCGACGGATTCCGGCTCCATCCAGTATTATTTGGAAGAAGGAACGATGGTTCGAAAGGGAACCAAAATTTTGGACATTACGCCGGGAAGCGGAACATATACCGCATTGGAAAACGGAATTGTCAGCTATTACACGGACGGAAAAGAAGGTCTGTTTCAGCCCGGTTCCATGGAAAAGCTGAAGAAGGAAGAATTATCCGAACTGAAGGACGAAACCAAGGATACAAAGCGTAAGTCGGCTGCTTCCGGCGAAACTGTGTACAAGCTGGTAGGAGGCGACGAGTGGTTTCTGACCTATTGGATCGGAGAAGGCGATATTGCAAAGTATGTTGAGGGGAATAGCGTTTCGGTTGATCTTCCTTTAGGTAAAATCAGAGGTACGATATATAAAATTGTGGATGAAGACAATGGGTATCAGATCATTCTTCGGTTTAACCGTTATTACGAAGACCTCTGTAAGATTCGGATACTGGAGGATGTGACGATTACTACTTCCGACTACGAAGGGCTTTTGCTCCGAAACGGCAGCATTGCAACGAAAGACGGGCAGATCGGGGTTTATGTAAAGGATTTGAACGGAGATTATAAATTTACGCCGGTTTCCGTTATTACAACCGATGGGGAGTATTCTTTAGTAGAATCCGGTTCGTTTAATCAAAAAACGAAAGACGGTATTGTAAAAGTAGAAACGGTAGAAGCTTACGATGAAATTTTAAACAGCCCCAAATCAAAGTGACGTGGGAGAAAGGAAGCGAATGGATGGGCACAATTCGAGAAAACATACGGACGATTGAAATGCGCATTGCAGAAGCTGCGGAGGCGGCAGGACGTGACCCGAAAGATGTAACTTTAATCGCGGTAACAAAGACGAGATCTGCGGAGGAAATCAATCAAGCCATTGAAGCGGGAGCTACGGATATCGGCGAAAACAAAGTGCAGGAAATCCTGGACAAATTTGATCAGATTCAAGGACCGGTACGCTGGCATATGATTGGACATTTGCAGACAAATAAGGTAAAATATATTATCGATAAAGTGGATTTGATCCATTCAGTAGATTCGCTGCATCTGGCGGAAGAAATAGACCGGCGGGCAAAACAGCATAATAAGACCATGGATATTTTGATTCAGGTGAATTCTGCGCAGGAAGAAAGCAAATTCGGAATTGGGACAGAAGAAACAGAACAGCTTCTTTCGGATATCCTGGAACGCTGTGAGAATATCCGCATACGCGGATTTATGTGCATCGCTCCGTATGCGGAAGAGCCCGAAGAAGTCGCGGTTTATTTTCGTCAGGTTAAGGAATTATACGATCGATTCGGAACGGTGAAGCATGAACGTTTGGATTTGAAGTGGCTGTCTATGGGAATGTCTAATGATTTTGAAATAGCCATTCGGGAGGGCAGCAGCCTGGTTCGCGTGGGTACCGCGATTTTCGGACCGCGGGATTACGGGAAGCAGATTTGAGAAAAACAGAAAAGGAGTAAGGAAAAATGGGTGATGGATTGTTCAGCAAAATGAAGGTGCTGGTAGGTATTGAGGACGCAGAAGACGATGAATTGGAAGTAGAAGAAGAAATGGCTTCTCTGCCGGAAAGAAAACCGTTAGATCCTCATAGTGCTTCTGTACATAAAGAAGGCGAAAATAAGGAGGCGCGGGTAGTCAGCATGGCTCCTCGTGTGACCACGGCGAATCAATTCAGCAATCAGTTTAAAATGCTGGTAATCGAACCGAAAAGCTTTGAAGAATGTCCCCGGTTGGTGGACAGCTTAAAAGCGAAAAAACCGGTGATTATTAATTTGGAGAAAATTGAATCGGATACGGCTAGGAAAATTTTTGACTTCTTGAGCGGCGCTACTTATGCTTTGAATGGAAATGTACAGAAAGTGGCAAATAATATCTTTATTTTTGCTCCTGAGAACGTGGAAGTCAGCATTCCGCTGGAGCCCAAAACCGGGTTCGGTGATAAGAATAACGGCTGGAGGTAGATATGGGGATGTTGATTTCGGCTATCGCTTTGTTTTGCAGAGTGCTGGTTTTTATCATTATAGCCGGAGCTGTTATGAGTTGGTTTATACGGCCGGGTGACAGGCTCTATTCTTTGTATCTGTTCGTTCAGCGGCTGAGTGATCCGATTTTGGCGCCTTGCAGGAAACTTATGGGGCGGTTCGGTGCCGGCATGGGTATAGATTTCTCGCCGGTGATTGCTATTCTGCTGATCGAAATTGTCGGTGGACTGCTGATTCGTTTGCTTTACCATGTGTAGAAAAAGCAGTCGGGATGAGCGCGGCTTTTGTATTTGGAGGAGTTTGTTATGATTACGCCCTTAGATATCCAGAATAAAGAATTTGCAAGAGGTGTACGGGGATATAAAGAAGATGATGTAGACGGTTTTTTGGATCTTCTGACATTGGATATGGAAAAGCTTCTTGAAGAGAATAAAAAACTGAAAGATCAAATCCATGCGCTGAACAACGAATTGCTGCGTTATAAAAGTACAGAGGGAACCGTGCTGGAAACTCTGGAAGCGGCAAAATCGCTGATGGGAGATATTTCTGCCAGCGCGGAAAAGCGCGCTGAGATTCTGGTGAAAAATGCGGAACTGGATGCTAAGATGATAACCCGGGAAGCACGGGAATCGGCAGAGAGGCTGACGGAGGAAAACAATGCGCTTCGCAATCGGTACATGCAGTTTCGAAGCAGGTTTAAAAATATGCTGGAGATGGAACTGGAACGCTTCGATACTCTTTCGGAGGATATTTTCGGAGAAAAGGATATAGCTGATTTGGAAAATATCCTGGACGAGGCGGTTTCCGTACGGGAGGACGATCCTTCCGCTGTCGGGGGCGACGAACGCAAGACGATTGTAAATATGCGAGTCGGAGAAAAGGGTTAATGCAATATCTGATTTTGATTATAGGGCTGGTCTTCGCTGACCAGCTCTGTAAATATTTAATAAAAAGCGGGATGGTTTTGTATGAGACCATTCCTTTAATAGAGAATGTTTTTCACATCACTTATATTCAGAATTATGGAGCTGCTTTCAGCATTTTGCAGGGAAAGCAAGTTTTTTTGATTTGTATTTCGGTGGCAGCGTTAGGGGGCGCGGCCTTTTATCTTTGGATAAAAAGAAAGCAGGCGCATCCCGTTCTTCTGACCGGTATCGCACTGCTTATAAGCGGCGGCGCGGGGAATCTGATTGACCGGATTGCGTACGGATATGTGATTGATTTTCTGGATTTTCGGATCTGGCCTATTTTCAACATAGCGGATATCTGTGTTTGCTGCGGCTGTGGTCTGATTTTACTGTATGTATTTTTCTTTGAGTCCGGACGGAGAAACAGCTGTAAAAAGGCTCCGGTGAAGGATGCAAAATAGGGAGCGTAAGCGTGGAAGAGAATCGATATACTTTCACAATTGAAGAAAAACAGGGGGCGCAAAGGCTGGACGCAGTACTGGCGACGCTGGTAGAAGAGGCATCCAGAAGCTACCTTCAAAAATTGATTGAAACCGGCTGTGTTTCTGTAAATGGGAAAACGGAAGTTTCCAAAAAGCGAAAAATATCGGCGGGAGATGTCGTTTCCCTTGAAATGCAGGAGCCGGAGGGGTTATCCGCAGAACCGGAGAATATACCGCTTTCGATTATCTACGAAGACGATGATTTGCTAATTGTAAATAAACCGAAAGGCTTAGTGGTGCATCCGGCAGCGGGGACACATTCCGGGACTTTAGTCAACGCTGTTTTGTATCACTGCGGAGACAGGTTGTCTTCCATCAACGGCATAATTCGTCCGGGGATCGTACACCGGATAGATAAGGATACCAGCGGACTTTTAATGGTAGCTAAAAATGATGCGGCGCACCGATGTCTTGCGAAACAGCTGGCGGAACACAGCATAACCAGAGCGTATCGGGCTTTGGTATATAATAATTTTACAGAGGACGAAGGGACAATTACCGGAGATATCGGCAGGGATCCGAAAAACCGTCTGCGCATGGCCGTTGTGGAACGGGGAGGAAAACCGGCAGTGACGCATTATACCGTGCTTGAACGGTTTGGTCGGTATACTTATCTGGAAGTCAGACTTGAAACGGGAAGAACTCACCAGATTCGCGTGCATATGGCTTCTGTCTGTCATCCGCTGGTAGGGGACGCTGTATACGGCCCGAAAAAGCAGGGACTGGGCGCTGAATCGCAGATGCTCCATGCTAAAACCCTTGGTTTTATACATCCCTCTACGGGAGAATACATGGAGTTTGACAGCCCGTTGCCTGCGGAGTTTGAACTCATGTTGGAGAAATTGAGAAAATGAAAAAGATTATGTTTGAAAAACCGGGCACTATGCTGTATCCGTTACCTGCTGTTATGGTCAGCTGCGGAACCGAGCCGGAGGAATTCAATATTATTACGATTGCATGGACCGGAACCGTAAATTCCGATCCTCCCATGCTTTTTGTCTCCATCCGAAAATCCCGGCATTCTTACGACATCATAAAGCGTACCGGCGAATTTGTGGTAAATTTAACTACGGAAAAGCTGGTGGAGGCAACGGATTACTGCGGGGTAAAGTCCGGAAGAGATGTGGATAAATTTGCGGAAAAAAAGCTGACGCCCATGGGTGCGAAGTTTGTAAAATGTCCCATGATTGCGGAATCTCCCGTAAATATCGAGTGCAGGGTAACACAGGTAATAGAGTTGGGCTCTCACGATATGTTTTTGGCAGAAGTGCTGGCGGTACATGCGGATCAGGATTTGATGGACAAGAACGGGAAGCTGAATTTGGAGCGAGCCGGGTTATTGACATTCAGTCACGGCGGATATTTCGGCGTGAAGCAGAAATGTTTAGGCAGGTTTGGATATTCTATCATGAAACCCAAAACCGCGAAACGAATCGCGAGAGAACGGCAAAGCAAAAAAACGAAAAAATAGGAACGGCAAAAAGAAATGCAAATTCGACAAAAAGCATTTCTTTTTTTACAATTTGAGCATAATTTTTCAAAAAGGTGTTGAATTTTACAGAATTTGGATTACAATATCAATACACCGGCCGGGAGACGTTATATACATTCTGCAAAACGCTTGACAGCGGGAAAGAGGAAATTAATATGAGAAAAATAAAGCCAAAAGCAGATATGTCTGCGGAAAATGAGAATACATGCGCACTTTGCGGAAAAGACGCTGAGGTTCCGTTCCGGAAACTGATGGTCTGCGAAGAGTGTCTGCGGTATGTAAAAAGCAATTTATAATGTCCGCTTAAGCGGGGATTTTCAATTCTGTAAAAAACCATAATCATAATCTCAAGGTATACAGGAAGCATTTTTAAATGCTTCCTGTATACTTTTTCGCAGCTGTTTAAAGGGGGAGCAGCCCGTAACGGGTTAGCTCATTTCGAATCCGCTCTAAAGACTGCGGGGATGGTGCGCAGAGCGGGAGACGGTATTCTGCCTGGATTTTTCCAAGCATATGCAGAGCCGCTTTTACGGGAATCGGATTTACTTCGCAGAACAGTGCATCCATCAGAGGTTTCATGGAAAGCTGCAGTTCTGCTGCACCTTGTATATCCCCTTTGAAAAATCGTTCTGTCATTTGGTGCATATCTTTTGGAACTACGTTTGCCGCCGTAGAGATAACACCTTTTCCTCCTAAAGACATAATCGGAACCACCATATCGTCATTACCGGAGTAGAGATCAAAATCATCTGAGATATATTGCGCGATTTCCGCAACCTGAGAAATGTTTCCGCTGGCTTCTTTGATAGCTGCAATATACGGGTGATCGCAGAGGCGGGAGACGGCATAGGGCGTAATATTTACTCCGGTTCTTCCGGGAACGGAGTAGAGAATGCAGGGCAGTTCCGCGGCATTTGCGATGGTGATGTAATGGGAAACCAGTCCATCCTGGCTGCATTTGTTATAATAGGGAGTGACCAGAAGTAAGGCATCCGCGCCCACATCTTTTAACGCGCAGCTCATATAAACGGCATGGTCGGTATCGTTGCTGCCTGCGCCGGCAATGACCGGGATACGGCCTGCGGTCTGCATTACCGCAAAGCGGACAATTTGGATTTGTTCTTCATCTTTTAAAGTCGGGGCTTCTCCGGTGGTGCCGCATACAGCCAGCGCGTCGGTGCCCTGAGCAATTTGCTCTTCAATCATCTGTTCCATTGCCGGATAATCTACCTTTCCGTCTTTAAACGGCGTAACAAGAGCCACAGCGGATCCTGTAAATATAGCCATAAATAACACCTCCTGTTTAATTTTTTAAAATTTTAATAAAAAAGATCCTGCTTTTCAGCAGAATCTTCTTTGGTTGGTTTTATAAATAAAAGCTGACGGCTATTTAAGTAAAAGTTCAGCGATCTGTACTGCGTTGGTTGCTGCGCCTTTTCGAATGTTATCGGCAACGACCCAGATATTCATGCCGTTCTCTACGCTTTCGTCTCTGCGGATACGGCCTACATAAACTTCATCTTTTCCTGCGATATCCCGAGCCAGCGGATAGACTGCGTTTGCGGGATCATCGATCACATGCAGGCCGGGGAAGTTATCCATCAGCTGTTTCGCTTCTTCCAGATCGAAGGGCTTCTCGAACTCTATGTTGATGGATTCGCTGTGGCAGTCAAAGACGGGAACACGAACTGTGGTCGCTGTAATTTTCAGACTGTCATCGCCGAGAATTTTCTTTGTCTCATTAATCATCTTCATTTCTTCTTTTGTGTATCCATTATCCAAGAATACGTCAATATGGGGCAGGCAGTTGCCGGCGATGGGGTGAGCGTAGGCTGTGGTTTCGTTGCTGCCGGCAAGACCGTTTTTCAGATCATTGATACCTTTTAAGCCGGAACCGGATACAGCCTGGTAAGTAGAGTAGACGATGCGCTTGATTTTATAAGCATCGTGCAGAGCTTTTAAGGGCAACATAGCCTGGATTGTAGAGCAGTTGGGATTTGCGATAATTCCTTTGTTCCATTTTATATCTTCCGGATTCACTTCGGGTACAACCAGAGGAACGGTGGGATCCATTCTCCATGCGCTGCTGTTGTCTATTACAATTGTTCCGTGAGCAGCCGCGATGGGAGCAAATTTTTCGCTGGTAGAGCCGCCTGCGGAAAACAGGGCGATATCGATGGGTTTATCAAAAGAATGTTCATTCAATTCTTCCACAACATAATCGATTCCCTTAAATGTCAATGTTTTTCCGGCAGAACGTGCGGATGCCATCATGTAGATGTTTTCAAAGGGAAAGTTGCGTTCTTCCAGAACCTTTAAGAAGGTACTGCCAACCAGGCCGGTTGCGCCGACGATTGCGATATTGGGTTTCTTGTTCATTCTTTTGTCCTCCATTTCATTTTCGCATGTATTCGCATTTAGCTCGAATATAACCACAGAAAAAGCCTATTAAATCATTATAACGTAAAGAAAGAAATTGTGAAATGTTTTTTTCGTTTAATTAATATATTCAATTTCCGGCAGCGAAGTGATATAATAAAAAAAGTATTTTTGCCCGATGGAAATAATCGGGGAAAGGGGATTAGAATGACAATTACACAAAGTATTTTATTGGGATTGATTCAAGGGTTGGCAGAGTTTCTTCCCATCAGCAGTTCGGGACATTTGGCAATTCTGCAGAATCTGTTCGGGATTGAAGGCGATCAGGTTTTGGCGCTGACAGCCACGCTGCATTTCGGGACGCTGATTTCCCTGGTAGCTGTTTATTACAAAGACCTTTGGGATTTGATCAAGGAACTGTTTGCCGCATTAAAGGATTTATTTACAGGCAAAGGGCTTCGCCCTGACGCAAATGAAACCCGAAAGCTGGGAATCATGATAGTTATAGCCACCATACCTACTGCCGCATTCGGTTTGCTGCTGAACGACTTTTTTAATGCCATGTACACTTCGATGATCCTGGTGGGCGTTAATCTTCTGGTAACGGGCACTCTTCTCTGGACAGTAGAACGTATAGCCGGAAAGGGAAGAACTGTTCGGGAAATGAAATACAGGCACGCACTTTTAGTAGGTTTGTTCCAGACAATTGCCATGATGCCCGGAATATCCCGTTCCGGTTCTACTATTGCAGGCGGTTTGGTTTCCGGATTAAAGCGGGAATTTGCAGTGCGGTTTGCGTTCTTGGTTTCCGTTCCCCCTATTTTAGGTGCGGTTATCCTGGAAATGCCGGATGCACTTGCTTCCGGCGGGGGAGATATGGTTCTGCCTATTATTGCTGGTGTAGTCACAGCAGCCGTTTCAGGCTTTCTGGCAATCAAATTTATGATCAGATTGGTTACGAATAAGGGCTTAAAAATCTTTTCTTATTACACCTGGGTCGCAGGCGCGGTTCTGATTGTCTATACTTTGCTTAGTTAATGTATTTGGAGTGTTTTTTATGGGGGAAACAAAGAAAAAACCGGGGCGTCCGCCCGGTTCGAAAAATAAAAATAAGGTGAGTGAAGAAGAACAGCTTCGCTTACAGGAAGAATTGAAAAAGAAAAAACGGATTCAGGATGAGATTTGGGCTATTGTTCTGATTGCCGTGGGCGTTTTTCTGGTTATCTCTCTGCAGACAGAAGCTGCCGGACAGATCGGGCACGGCATTTCTTTATTTTTCAAAGGGTTGTTTGGATTGCTGGCCTATGTGCTTCCCTATTATCTGATTCTTTACGGAGTGCTTCTGTTCGCGAAGCAGACGGCTCATATCGGACATCGATCTGTGGTTTTGCTGGCGGTTATATTTTTGCTGGCTTGTGTGCTTAATTCGGCTCATTTTCTGGAAAATGCCGTTTGGTCGGCGGCTTTTCCCGGTGACAGCTATATGGAAGGCACGAAGCTGGAAAGCGGGGGCATTTTCGGTATGTGCGCAGGCCTGCTTTTGAAGCAGATCATAGGTGTCAGCGGGCTGTATATTGTATGCATATCAGGGATTCTCATATCTTTGATCGGTGTAATGAATACGCCGATTTCACAGTTCGCAGAGGATTGGAAAATTCGCAGAGAGGCGAAGAGAGCAGCGGAAGAAGTGCTTTCGGAAGGTGAAGAAAACGGAGACACGTCCAAAAAAGGCGCTGATTCTGCGTCGGCTGCTTCCGTAAATGAGTCGGAAGAGAAGCAATCGGCTGCTTTTGGCTTTTCACGGATGAAAGCGGAAGCGGAACGCAAAGCCAGAGCCGGAAAGCTGAAGATTATCGATTATATGAACGATGACGGCCTGTTTGAACGCAATCAGTCCGGCTCAGCAAGTGTGGGGCTGGAGGCGGTGCATACGCCGGAGCCGGGAATGGGGTTAGACGGGTCGGCGGTTTCCCTGCCGACCGAGCGGGAAAATGAAGATCCTGGAGTCGGTGCTTCGACCGGATTGGAAGAAGAAACGATTTTTCGGAAATCGGCTTTCGGCAACACGGTTGTCCCCGAATCCATTGCGTCCGCGGAGTCGGCTCTGCATAAAAAAGCCGCGGCGGTAGAAGCCATGAAAATCGAAAGCCCATGCGGTGCTTCGGATACCGATTACCAAATGCCGCCTATCGACTTGCTGGCGAAAGCGCCCGGTGTACGGGATGAGGGAGAAGGTGCGGCGTTAAAAGCAAAAGCGGAGAAACTGGAAAACACACTGCATAATTTCGGCGTGGATGCGAAAGTCGTACAGGTCACAAGAGGGCCTGCGGTAACCAGATATGAGATTCAGCCCAGCGTAGGGGTGAAAGTCAGCAATATCGTGCGCCTGGCGGATGATATTGCTTTAAATCTGGAAGCGAAAAGCATACGGATGGAAGCCCCGATCCCGGGAAAAGCTGCTGTAGGAATCGAAGTGGAAAACGAGCGGATCAATATGGTTTCCGTTCGGGAAATTATAGAATCCAGAGAGTTCCGGAATGCGAAATCCAAAATCAGTTTTGCGGTGGGAAAAGATATTTCCGGGACGGCAGTGGTAGCCGATTTGAAAGGAATGCCCCATCTCTTGATTGCAGGTTCCACCGGCTCCGGAAAGAGTGTTTGTATCAATACGCTGATAACCAGTATCCTGTACAAAGCAAAGCCGGAAGAAGTCAAGTTTGTTCTCATCGATCCGAAGGTGGTAGAACTGGGAAATTACAACGGCATTCCGCATTTGCTGGTTCCGGTTGTGACGGATGCTTCCAAAGCGGCCTCAGCATTAAATTGGGCGGTTGCGGAAATGACAGAACGCTACCGGAAATTCGCGGAAGAAGGTGTGCGTGATCTGGCGTCGTTTAACGAAAAGATGAAAGCGGATGAAAAGCCGGAGTGCATTATGCCGCAGATTGTAATTATAATCGATGAATTGGCGGACTTGATGATGGTTGCTAAAAACCAGGTGGAAGACGCTATCTGCCGCCTGGCTCAGATGGCTCGTGCTGCCGGCATGCATTTGATCGTAGCGACCCAAAGACCCTCCGTCGATGTAATTACCGGTGTAATCAAAGCCAATATTCCGTCGCGGATCGCTTTTGCCGTATCGTCTCAATTTGACTCGAGAACGATTATCGATATGGGCGGCGCGGAAAAGCTTGTGGGAAAAGGGGACATGCTGTTCAGCCCTCTTGGAATTTCCAAGCCGGTTCGGGTACAGGGTGCCTTTATTTCCGATACGGAGGTTCATAATGTAATTGAATTTTTAAAGAAGCAGGTTCCGGAAACAAGCTACTCCTCGGATGTGATGCAGTCTCTTGAAAAAAACTTCGATACGAAAGCGGATTCCGATGAGGATGAGCTGCTGCAGGAAGCCATTGAAACAGTCGTAAAAGCCGAGCAGGCCTCCACATCCATGCTGCAGAGAAGGTTCCGAATCGGATATAACCGGGCTGCCCGTTTGATCGACATGATGGAAACCCGTGGAATTGTAGGGCCGCCGGATGGAAGCCGACCGAGAAAAGTTCTTCTGACGGAAGAAGAATATTTGGCGTTGGGCAGGGATCCGGGGGATGATGGTGTGCCGGAGGAAATTTAAAGAGTGCAGTGCGGCCTGAGGGCTGCGGAAAATAGGAGAAACGTAATTGAATTGTTTAATTGAAACGTTGGGATGCCCCAAAAATGTGGCGGATTCCGAGAGCGCAGCCGGCATTTTAGAACGTGCCGGTCATCGGATTGTAAACGATCCTTCCGATGCCGATGTAATTCTGGTCAATACCTGCGGATTTATCAACGATGCCAAAGAAGAATCCATCGACCGCATTTTTGAAATGGCTCAATATCGGGAGCAGGGAACGAAATTGATTGTTTCCGGATGTCTGTCTCAGCGATACGGAGAAGCCTTATATAAATCTATGCCGGAGGTAGATTTATTTATGGGGGTAAATGAATATGCGAAGTTGCCGGAATATCTGGAATCTCTACAAAAAACAGACAATAAGAAACATAGCCCTCGTATTTGCGGCTGCCTGCCGGAATATGAGGAACTGGGAAAGAGAAAGTCTTTAGGTTCTTCTTATACCATGTATTTGAAAATTGCGGAAGGGTGCGATAACCGCTGTGCCTATTGTGTGATTCCCTCTATTCGCGGACACTATCGAAGCCGAAAGCCGGAAGAAATTCTTGCGGAAGCCCGGGATGCGGCGGAGCAGGGCTGTAAAGAGCTGATTCTCGTAGCGCAGGATGTGACTGCTTACGGAATGGATTTTGAAGAGGCGTTCCGCTTGCCGGATCTTTTGAAGGCTTTGTGTAAAATAGACGAGATTCGATGGATTCGGCTTCTGTATTGTTATGAGGACAGAATTACGGATGATTTGATTCGTGTAATGAAAGACAATCCAAAAATTTGTCGGTATTTGGACATCCCTATTCAGCATGCTTCGGATAAAGTGCTGAAACGAATGAACCGTCGGTCTACGGAAGCGTCTATCCGCGGCACCATAGAAAAGCTGAGAAGAGAACTGCCGGATATCTGTATTCGTACTACCTTAATTACAGGTTTTCCCGGCGAAAAGCAGGAGGACTTCCATATTTTAAAAAATTTTGTGGAAGATATGAAATTTGATCGCTTGGGCGTTTTCGCTTATTCGAAAGAAGAGAATACGGAAGCGGCAGCCATGCCGTCCCAGGTAAAGGAATCTACAAAGCTGCGGCGGAGAGATCAGATTATGGCGATGCAGATGGAAATTTCATTGCGGCATAATCAGGAAAAGATTGGGAGCGTACAGGAAGTTCTTGTGGAAGAGAAGGATGAAGAACCCGGTACCTGGATCGGCCGCAGTCGTTTCGATGCGCCGGATATTGATAATTCTGTAATTTTTACCTCGGAGCGGGAATTAAAACCGGGAGATTTGGTGCGGGTTTTGATTACAGATGCGTTTGATTATGATTTGGTAGGGAAAGAAACGGAAAGATAAGGAGTAATATTATGAATTTACCGAATAAGTTGACCATACTGCGGGTTTTATTGATTCCGGTTTTTATTGTACTGCTGATGAACGGCTATTACTATTGGTCCGGCATTGTATTTTTACTTGCCTCTTTTACGGATATGCTGGACGGTCAGATTGCCAGAAAATATAATTTGATTACGAATTTCGGAAAAATTATGGATCCGCTGGCGGATAAGCTTCTTGTTACTTCGGCATTGATTTGCTTGGTAGAACTGGGGGAAATTGCCGGCTGGATGGTAATTATAATTTTGGCAAGAGAATTCATTATTACCGGCCTGCGCGCGGTAGCCGCGGGAGAAGGAATCATTATAGCTGCCGGTAAATCCGGGAAATTGAAGACGATCCTGCAGATGACGGCGCTGACTGTAATTTTGCTGCGGGATTGGCCGTTTGCTTTATTTACCGATTTTCCCGTAGGAAATATTATCCTGTGGGCAGCGGTGATTATGACCGTATATTCCGGGATAGAATATATCGTAAAGAACAAGCAAGTATTTCTTTCGTAGGAGGCATTTTATGAAAGCTACGATTTTGAGCGTAGGAACAGAACTTTTGTTTGGACAGGTTACAAATACAAATACGGTATACTTATCTCAGCAGCTGAACTTGCTGGGGATTGACGTTATGTATCATTCTACGGTAGGGGATAATCCGGAGCGCCTGGCGGATATGATGAAACGGGCATTTGAGGACTGTGATTTGGTTCTGACAACGGGAGGGCTTGGACCGACTCAGGATGACCTGACAAAAGAAATCGCCTGTGACGTTATGGGAGATGAGCTGCGGCCGCATAAAGAATCGGCAGAACGGATGAAAATCTATTTTGATAAGCTTGGCAGGGAAATGACAGAAAACAATTGGAAGCAGACATTGTTTCCCACAAGAGCCCATGTATTCCCCAACGATATGGGAACCGCCCCGGGGTTTGCATTGGCAGATGAAAAGGGGAAAATTGTAATCTGTATGCCCGGGCCGCCCCGTGAAATGGTTCATATGTTTGAAACGTATGTAAGCCCGTATTTAGAGGAAAAAACGGAAGCGGCGATCTATTACCGGATGCTTCGGTGTTTCGGCATCGGCGAATCCAAATTGGAAACAGAGCTTTTAGATTTAATCGACGGGCAAACGGATCCGACCTTGGCTACGTATGCTAAGGACGGCGAGTGCTGCGTTCGGGTGGCTTCCAAGCGGAGGACAAAGGGAGAAGCACGCCGGGCGGTAGATGAAATGACAGAAAAAGTGAAAGCCAGAGTGGGGACTTATATTTACAGTTATGATGATGAAAATCTGGCGGATGTGGTAGTGAGAAAATTAAAGGAGCAAAATGTAAGCATTGCCTGTGCGGAATCCTGTACCGGAGGCTGGTTTGCAAAGACACTTACGGATCTTCCCGGTGTTTCCTCTGTCTTTGATCGCGGGATTGTAACTTACAGCAATCGTGCCAAGGTAGAAGAATTAGGGGTTTCTCAGGAAACTCTGGATGCTCACGGCGCGGTAAGCCGGGAAACAGCTGTAGAAATGGCGCAGGGACTGAAACAGAAAACCGGCTGCAGGATGTGTCTCTCCGTGACCGGAATTGCGGGTCCGGACGGAGGAACTGAAGAAAAGCCCGTAGGGCTGATATATTTCTGTGCAATTTTGGATGAGCTAATGATTTGCAGAAAGTCGGAAATGCGCCGTATGGGGAGAGCCTGGAACAGAAATTATGCAGTTTTAAATATGCTTGATATGGCTAATGAACTGTTGGGAAAATAAGTTTACAAATAAAACTTATTATGGTATAATTTGTAAAATAAAAAAGGGCTTGCTTTTTTTTATTTGGTGAGGTATTCTAAAAAAAAGAACGGATGTTCGCTATTTGCGCGATAAGGAGGAAACATTGGCGACGAAACAGGCTGAAAAGCAGATGGATAAAAAAAACGAAAAGAAAACAGATAAGGAGAAGGCACTGGATGCGGCGCTGCAGCAGATTGAAAAGCAATTTGGAAAAGGCGCTGTTATGAAGCTGGGAGATAAGCATTCCGCTATGATGGTCGAAGCAATTTCTACAGGTTCTGCAAGCCTTGACGCGGCTACCGGAATCGGCGGTGTTCCGAAAGGAAGGATTATCGAGATCTACGGACCGGAATCTTCCGGCAAAACAACGCTTACTTTACATATTATAGCGGAAGCTCAGAAAAAAGGCGGAAAAGCGGCGTTTATAGATGCGGAGCATGCTTTGGATCCGGAATATGCAGCGCGGTTAGGCGTGGATGTGAATGAGCTCCTGGTATCTCAGCCGGATACCGGAGAACAGGCGTTGGAAATCTGCGAAATGCTGGTACGTTCCAGCGCAATTGATTTAGTGGTTGTAGACTCGGTGGCAGCCCTGGTTCCGAAAGCGGAAATAGAAGGTGATATGGGAGACAGCCATGTAGGTCTTCAGGCTCGTCTGATGTCTCAGGCTCTCAGAAAGCTGGCGGGCGCAATCAATAAATCCAACTGTGCCGTGATTTTTATTAACCAACTTCGCGAAAAGGTGGGAGTTGTCTACGGAAATCCGGAAGTAACTACCGGCGGAAGGGCATTGAAATTTTACTCCTCTATGCGCCTTGAAGTCAGAAGAGTAGAGAGTATAAAAGTAGGGGATCAAATATTAGGAAACCGTACTCGTGTAAAAGTTGTAAAGAACAAGGTGGCGCCTCCGTTTAAACAGGCTGAATTTGATATTATGTACGGAACCGGCATTTCGAAAGAAGGCGATGTTCTGGACTGTGCGGTAGAGGCCAAGCTGATCCATAAAGCCGGCGCATGGTACAGCTATAACGGTGAGCGGATTGGTCAGGGGAGAGAAAATGTTAAAAGCTATCTCACGGAGCATCCGGAGCTGCTGGAAGAATTGCAGAAATTATTGCGGGAGCGCTTGGAAGAAACAGAGCCGGAATTTGCTGCAGATGAAGACGAAGCAATGCCGGAAGAAGAATTTTTTGCAGATGAAGACGGCGTAATAATTGAAGATTAAAAAGAAAGGGCTGCAGACGAAATGATGTGCTCTCTTCCGGGAAGACAAAATCGGGAAAAATTGTCGGCTTGGGTAGCAGTGCATCAAATCGATGCAGCTCATTTTTATGTTACTCGAACAACAAAAAAAATTCCAAATGCGGGAAAAAAACGTTTGGAATAGTTGACAGGGCAGGCGCAACCCTGATAAACTGTTATCAAGTTACAGAAAATTAAATATTTTTCTCCGAGTCTTTCTTTCTGTGGCGTGTTGCGCTATGAAATTGAGACCGTGGGTCTGTTTGGAAACGGACGGGCCTCCCGTATTGGAAAGGAGAAGCGGCAAAAGATGTGTAGCGCGTGTTCTGAGCCTATTCCTTCCAAAAAGGGATAGGCTTTTTGATTGTTTTCATAAAAACAGATAATTCCGGAGAGAATATTTAAGGATTTGAACGTAAATTGAGGAGGTAATGATTCTATGAAACTGAAGAAGATGACGCTGAATATTAATGGCGCTGATCGTACTTTTATCTATGATCCCGCCACAGATACCTTAGCTACCGTTCTCCGCCGTCTGGGCCTGACCGGCACAAAGATCGGTTGCGGCGTCGGCGTTTGCGGTGCTTGTTCCGTTATTGTGAACGGAAAGGTAATCCGTTCCTGTACAAAGAAAATGAAGGCTGTTGAAGAATACAGCGAAATCCTGACAGTAGAAGGTATTGGTACCGTAAGACACCCCCATCCCCTTCAGTATGCGTGGGTACATCTCGGTGCTGTACAGTGCGGTTTCTGCGTTCCCGGTTTCATTGTATCCGCGTATCAGCTGCTGGAAGAAAATCCGAACCCCACAAGAGAAGAAGTTCGTGACTGGTTCCAGAAGCACAGAAATGCTTGCCGCTGCACAGGCTACAAGCAGATCGTAGACGCTGTTATGGCTGCTGCTGCTATTTGCCGTGGTGAAATGACAGAAGCAGACATTACTTACGATTACAGTAAGGATACAGAATTCCTTGGCAAGCCGCTGATTCGTCCGGCTGCTATGGCTAAGGCTTGCGGTGTTGCAGATTACGGCGATGACGTTGAACTGCATATGCCTGCAGAAACCCTGAAAGTTGTTCCTGTAATGCCGAGAATCGCTAGCCATGCAAACATTAAGAGCATCGACTACAGCGAAGCTGAAAAGATGCCCGGCGTTTACAAAGTAATTACAGCTGAAGATATCGCAGGCGCAAATCGTCTGATGATGTATCAATTCTCTCCCAGAACAAAGGCTTTTGATCAGGTTCACAAGTTGATTACTGATGAAAAGATCGTTAACTGGGGTAATATCGTAGCTCTGGTTGCTGCAGACACAAAGCTGCACGCTCTGGAAGCTGCTAAAAAGGTTAAGGTTGAAATCGAACAGCTGCCCGAATACATGAACCTGCTGGATGCGGTTAAGCCGGACGCTATGAGAATTCATCCGACAATGGATAACGTTTGGAGTTATCAGCCCCTGTTGAAGGGTGATTCCGACAACGTTCCCGAACTGATCGACAATGCTGCTTATTCTGTAGAAGGCAGCTTCTACTCCTCCAGAGAGCCCCATTGCTCCATCGAAGGCGACACCATCCAGGCTTATTATGACGATGAAGGTATCCTGAACGTACATTGTAAGACCATGACCGTTTACTTCGACAGAGACGAAATTGCTGAAGCTACCGGTTTGGATCCCGAGATGGTACGGGTAATTGAAAACCCGACAGGCGGTTCCTTCGGTTGGGCTATTTCTGCCGGTTCCTATGCTCTGGCAGCAATCGCTTGTAAGGTAACGCAGATGCCTGTTGCTCTGTCTATGGACTACAGCCAGTACATGGCGTTCTCCGGCAAGCGTTCTCCGTCTTACTGGAATGCTCGTCTGGCTTGCGATGAAAACGGTAAGTTTGTTGCCGGCGAATTTGACGGTGCTCTGGATCACGGCGCTTACCTCGAACTGGGCGATGACGTTATCTCCAAGTTCGTACGTTTCATCTTCTGGCCCTACAAGGTTCCCAACATTGCAGGTCTGGCAAGAGTAGCTACAACAAACCACTCTTATGGTACAGCTTATAGAGGTTATGGTTCTCCGCAGACATTCACCTGCTCCGAATCCATTATCGATATGCTGGCTGAAAAAGCCGGTATTGATCCGTTTGAGTTCCGTTATATCAATATCGCAAGAGAAGGCGACACTAATACCAACAGCCATACCTTCCTGCAGTATCCCATGGAAGCTATGATGGATAAGATGAGACCGCTGTATGAAAAGGCTGTAGCTGATGCTAAGGCCGCTGATACTCCGGAAGTTCGCCGCGGTGTTGGTATCTGCTGGGGTGGTTATAACGTAGGCTCCGGCCCGGATGACTTTGCTAATGTAGCGATCGAATTGGTTGGCGACGGCAAATTCAGAAAGTACGATACATGGCAGGATCAGGGTCAGGGCGGCGACGCAGGCTCCCTGGTATGTACTCTGGAAGCTCTGAGACCGTACTTCCCCAACATTAAGCCCGACGACGTCAAGCTGATTCAGAACGACAGTAAGGTTTGCCCGAATACAAGTGAATCTGCTTCCTCCAGATCCTTCTTCGTAAACGGTAAAGCTTCTGAGCTGGCAGCTAAGGCTCTGGTAGAAGCTATGACAAAGCCTGACGGCACATTGAGAACCTATGACGAAATGATCGCTGAAGGCATTCCCACCAGATACGAGGGTAACTGGTCTGCAAGAGAGTGGGACGGCGAGTTCACTTACCTGGATCCCAACACCGGCGAAGGTAACCCGACTTACGCTTATACCTATACTCTGTACTTGGCAGAAGTTGAAGTTGAAGTTGCTACCGGTAAGGTTACCTGCATCGGCCTGAAGTGCGTTGCTTGGGTAGGTAATATCGGTAACATCCAGTTGGTTGACGGCCAGGCTTACGGCGGCATGTCCCACTCCATCGGTTTCGCTCTGAGCGAAAATTATGATGATGTTAAGAAGCACACCAACATGCTGACAGCAGGTATGCCTTATATTAAGGACATTCCGGATGGTGACAACTTCCAGGCTATCTACATGGATGGCGAAGATTCTCACGGTCCTTTCGGTTGCTCCGGTGCTTCCGAAGCGTTCCAGTGCTCCGGTCACGTTGCAGTTCTCAACGCTATCAACAATGCTTGCGGTGTTAGAATCTACGAACTCCCGGCTACTCCTGATAAGGTTAAGGCCGGTTTGGACATCATCGCAGCAGGTGGAAAGGTTGAACCTCCCAAAAAGTACTTCTTGGGTTCCGATCTGTATGATGAACTGGAAAACATTAAGGCAAACCCCATCACTGAGTAGTTTCTTGGTTGAAAAAGCGAGTTAGCTTAAATTTAAACCCAGGCTGTGATAATTTATCACAGCCTGGGTATTCTTAAATAGAGGGAATTTCCGATTAAGGAGATAACATATGGAATACTACTATAATCAATTTGAAAAATGCCGTCAGTGGGAAAAACCCCATTGTACGACAGAATGTCCGTTTCATGTGGATATTTTGGATTTTATAGAAAAGATGGGAAGAGGCACTTATAATACTGCGTATAAAACGTTTCGGAATGCAGTCGTGTTTCCTGATATTGTAGCTGCGCTCTGTCCGCAGTACTGTACTGCCTGCTGTGCAAGAAACAGCGTTGATGAACCTGTTCAAGTAAATTTACTGGAAAAAACCTGTGTTGCTAAGGCAAAAAGAAAAGATCCTACGGATTATAATGTACCCGCTAAGGATTGGAAAATCGGCATTATCGGAGCGGGCATGAGCGGTCTTTCCTGTGCACTGCGCACAGCGTCTAAAAAATGCCAGGTTATCGTTTATGAAAAGAGCGATCGAATCGGAGGAGTTGTTCGGGATATGGTTCCCGAAGAGGTTTTTACAACCGATATCGAGAGACAATTTAAATATGAAAATTATACTCTGAAACTCAATACAGAGATCAAAGATATAAAAGAATTGGAGAATGAACATTTCGACGCAATTTATGTTGCTACCGGGAAAGGCGGCAACGATTTCGGTACGCTGAATCAGCCGGAGGGGCATTGCCGCATGGAAGGCGAAACCGCGGTTTTTGCAGGCGGTATGCTGACAGGCAAAGACCCGGTGCAGGCTATGGCTGACGGCCTGGACATGGCATGGGCTATGGAGGTGTTCATTAAAGTAGGAAGATTGGAATATCCCAAAGGAGTAATGGAAACGAAAGTGGTTCCGAATCCCAATCGCCTGAAAGAGACAAAAGGGCCGACTCCTTCCGATAATGGAATTTACACTGACGAAGAAGTAAAAGAGGAGACGGCTCGCTGCATTCGCTGTCAGTGCGACGCCTGCAGAACGGACTGTGATCTGGTCGCGTTTTACAATAAATGGCCGCTGAAGTTGAGAGACGAAGTAACGGCTACGGTATCGCCTTCTGATTCGATTATTCATGCGGCTCCGGCTAAGAAATTGATCAATACTTGTTCTCAGTGCGGGCAGCTGCAGGGAAGCAGTTGTCCTTCTAAAATTGAACTGTGCGACATGATCATGCATGCAAGGACAGAATTGCATCGAATCGGGAAAATGCCTTACGGGTATCATCAATATTTCCTGGAGGATATGGATCATGCCAACGGGAGCTTTGCAGCCATAAAGAAAATGGCTCCGGGAGAAAAATCCTGTGAATACGCATTTTTTCCGGGATGTCAGCTGGGAGCTACCGATCCGCGTTATGTAGAGAAGTCTTATAACTGGTTGCTTTCCAAAAAGCCTGATACAGCGTTGCTGCTTCGTTGCTGCAATATCCCTGCAAAGTGGTCGGGAGATGAACAGCTGCATAAAGATGAGACCGAACTGTTAAGAAAGGACTGGGAGGATTTAGGAAAACCAAAGCTTATACTGGCTTGCCCCACTTGCAGAAACCAATTGAAAGAGGCTCTCCCGGAAATCGAAACTGTTATGCTTTATGAGGTGATGAACCAATGGGGAATTGAGCCCCATGGAGCTTCTCCCCATGAAATGCATTGTATTTTTGACCCCTGCGCTGTCAGAGGTGATGAAAACATCAAGAAAACCGTGAGAGAACTTGCAGATAAAGCCGGAGCGAAATGGGAAGACCTGCCTAAATATGAACAGCACGGATGCTGCGGCTACGGCGGGCAGGGTGCAGTTGCCAATCCGGAGTATGTGGATTTCGTTATCGAAAGTCGTGTAAACGCTTCAGAACATCCTTATATTGCATACTGTATTAACTGCAGGGATAATTTCAGAAGCAAGGGGAAAGATGCGCTCCACATTCTGGATTTGTTTTTCGACATCAATGATGACGGCTGTTCAAAACCTTCCTTAACTGAACGGAGAAGAAATAGAGAACGGTTAAAAGAAAATTTGCTGAAAAAAATTTGGGGAGAAAAAATGGAAGAAAAACCGGAGCAGAAGATGAAGTTGAAAATCAGCCCTGAATTGACGGAAAAAATGGATAAGCTTCACATTATAGAAGATGATATCTGCAAAGTTCTGGAATTGGCCGAGCAATTAAAGCGCAGAGTTTATCATCCCGATACGGACAGCTATACCTGTTTCCGCCAGTTGGGATATACGACCTATTGGGTAGATTATCGTCCCATTGGCGAAAATGAATTTGAAATCTTAAACGTTTATAACCATAGAATTGAAATTGAGCTGGAGATGATTTGGAATGGAAGAAAAACAGACTTTGATTTGCGATAGATGCAAAGTGGAGATGGTTCCGGCGGAAACAAAATTCACGTACTTGGGAACGTCGATCCAGCATAAGGTTCCTCGCTGTCCTGAATGCGGACAAGTTTATATTCCGGAAGATCTGGTTTTAAGTAAGATGAAACAGCTGGAAGGAACCCTGGAAGAAAAATGAAAAAGTTAAGCACCGTGCAGAGCGTTTGTCCGAAATGCGGTAAACCTATTAAAGCTTATTATGTAGAAGAAAAAGGCGAAGCGCATTTTATAAGCGAATGCCCGGAGCATGGATTGATCGAAACGTTGGCAGCCGAGCGGGTGAAGGATTTCACCCGCTGGACTGAAAAAAAGGTTATAAACATTCCAATGAAGGAAGCTATGACCGAAGGAAAAGAAGGGGAATGTCCTCTGCATTGCGGCCTGTGTGATAAACATCTGCAGACTGCCTGCTGTGTGATTTTGGATATTACCCAGCGCTGTAATCAGCATTGTCCGTGCTGTTTTGCGGATGCGGGGAAAACCATGGAAGGAGACCCTTCGAAAGAGGAAATTGAACGCTGGTACGATCGTCTGATCGAGCTGGGGGAGGAACGTCCTTTTAATATTCAGCTTTCCGGCGGAGAACCTACAGTCAGGGACGATCTGCCGGAATTAATCCGTATGGGACGGGAAAAAGGTTTTTCTTACATACAGATTAACACAAACGGACGCAGATTGGCTTTGGAAGAGGGGTATGCCCAAAAACTGAAAGAAGCGGGAGCTTCCGTGATTTTCATGCAGTTCGACGGAACAAAAGACGATATCTACATGGAACTTCGGGGAGAAGCCCTTTTTGAAGTGAAGAAACTGGCCATTGAAAACTGCAGGAAAGCAGGTCTGCCGGTCACTTTAGTGCCTACGCTTGTAAAGCATTTGAACATGGACAACATTGGGAATATGATCCGGTTTATGTTCCGTTATATAGGCGTAGTAAAGGGAATTCACTTTCAGCCGGTGAGTTTTATCGGGCGACATGATTATGATGAAACGCGCCGGAAGGAAGAACGGGTTACCATGTTTGCGGTTATGCATGAAATTGTAAAGCAGACGAATGGGTTATTCCGTTATGAGGATTTTTGTCCGATTTCTACCGGGCATCCTCTATGCTGTTTCAGCGGCAGTTATCTGCTGCTGAAGGACGGCAGTGTAAAGAGCCTTTTGGGGAGCAGCGAAAAGCAGAGCGGTGTCAGCTGCTGCGGTGATCAGGATCCATTGTCTATTATTAAAAAAGATCGGGATTTCGTTTTAAACAACTGGATAGCGGAAGAACCGGAGAAAGAAAAATCTTCTTGCTGCTGTTCCGGCGAAAAAAAAGAGAATGAAATTCCGGATTTTGATCAGATGATTGCATATATGAGAAGAAATACGTTTACTCTGTCGGGAATGGCATTTCAAGATGAGACAAATCTGGACGCGGAGCGGCTGAAACGGTGCCGGGTTCAGGTATACAGCCCCGATGAGCGTCTGGTGCCTTTCTGCGCATATCAATGGCACAGACGGTAAAAGAAAGGATGATAGGAACATGGCAGTATTTAGACCGGGTGAATTTACGCTGACAGACGAGGCCGTAAAGCTTTGCGGATTTAAAAAAGGCGCGAAACTTTTGGATATCGGATGCGGAAAAGGTCAGACGGTAGAGCACTTGAACAACAATGGATTTGATGCGTGTGGAATTGATCTCTCTCCGGATTTGATAAAAGCCGGAAAACAGAGAAACCCGAAACTGGATATTCGGGAAGGGGACGGAGAATTTTTAGATATGTTCTCTTCATTTACTTTTGACGGCGTTTTGATGGAATGTACGCTTTCTTTAATCAATATGCAGACGGAAGCGCTTCACGAGGCCTGGTGCGTTTTGAAAAAAGGCGGGAAGCTGATTATCACCGACTTGTTTACAAAAGACCCCAAGCCCGAAGATGTAATGAATATGATAGAGACTGCTCATGCGGCTATGAATAAGCCAAAACAGGAAGGAGACTGCGAATCCGGATTAGTGCAGTATCCTTCGGAATATTGTCTGGACGGCGCTTTTGTTATGGATGTTTTACAGACAAACTTGGAAGATATAGGGTATAAGAATGTAAAATGGTATGATAAAAGCAAAGCGCTTCGTGACTTCATAGCGCAGACCATAATGGATTATGGTTCCCTTGAAAAATTCTTTGAATCGGAAGGCGAAGGGGAAAAAGCTTGTCAATTCTGCAAGTCTATGAAACAGAAAAATCCGGGATATTTCCTCTTAGTAGCTGTTAAGCCGGAGTAGAAGGGGCTGTATTCCGATTCTTAAAAGAAGAAAGGCGGAAATGCGATGGGAATGATGGATATTAATAAAAAGATTATTGATTTAAAATTGCAGGGAAATTGCTGCAGTCAGATCATCATGCAGATGGGAATGGACGCCATGGGTAAGGAAAAAAATCCGGATCTGATCGCTGCTATGGCAGGGCTGTGCGGCGGCCTGCACAGGGGAAAGGTCTGCGGAATTTTGACGGCGGCAGCGTGCCTGCTTTATATGCGGAATCCGGAAGAAGCGGGTCAGGGTCAGAACGAAGAACTGCTTGACTGGTTTGAGGACGAGTTCGGCAGCTTGGACTGTGATGAATTGCTGGAAGGGAACCCTTTGAACAAGGCGGAAAAATGTCCTGCGATGATGGATGCAACTTATAAAAAGTTACAGGAAATGTTAGGTTGGGAAGATGATTAAAAAAGAATTCATCAGCGACTGGACAAAAGAGAAAATCGGACTTCCTGCCGATGCTCCTTTGACAAGAGAAACTCTGGAAGCGTATCAGGTGAAAAAACTGCGGGAGACCGTAGCAATGGCGAAAAAAAACAGTACGTTTTACGGGAGACTGTTTGCTTCCGTGGATCCGGAACGGGATATTATGTCAACTAAAGATATGCAGAAGCTCCCCTTTACTTCTCCGGCAGATTTGCTGGCGGAGGAGGAGGGGCTTCTTTGCGTTCGTCCCGGTGAGATCAGTCGAATTGTAACGCTGGAAACCAGCGGTACTCAGGGAAAGCCGAAGCGTGTATATTTTACAAAAGAAGATCAGGAGTTAACTACGGCTTATTTTTGGATTGGGCTGCATAATATGGCGGACGATACGGATCGGGCTTTGATTCTGCTTCCGTGCAGGCGGCCGGGGTCGGTAGGCGATCTTTTCCGCATCGGTGCGGAACGGATGGATGTATTTACAATACCGTATGGCCTTCCGGGCATGCGAGAACTGGAACGGGGAAATAAAGGAAACGGCCGGGGAGAAACTTTTAAACAGGAATTGGAAGAACTTCTGAAGCTGATGGCGGAGAAGGATGTGACTTTTATTCTGGGGATTCCCGGGCAGGTGGCGGCTTTAGCGCAGCTTTGGACAGAGAAAAGAGCGGCGGCGCAGGATCCTTTGATTGTTGAACGTTTGGAAAAAGTTAAAGCTTCTATGCGTACAGTTTTGCTGTCGGCGGATTATGTTTCCGCGGAGGCGCGGAACGCCATTGAAACCGCGTGGGAATGCAAAATATTTGAGCATTACGGCATGACGGAAATGGGGCTTGGAGGCGCTGTCAGCTGTTATGTCCTGGATGGCTACCATTATCGGGAAGCGGATTTATTTTTTGAGATTATAAATCCCGAAACCGGGGAATTAGTAAAAGACGGAGAATACGGGGAGATCGTATTTACTACTTTAACCCGGAAAGGGATGCCTTTTATTCGGTACCGCACGGGAGACCGGAGTCGTTTTTTGACGGAGCCGTGTCCCTGCGGCTGTATCTTAAAACGCTTGGAACGGGTAGGCCCACGGGAAAAATAGAGAGAAAGGAAATGAAAAATGGCAGATAGAGTGATTTATGTGGCAAGAGAGCTTTTGGAGCGCGGAGAAGATTTTGTAATGGCAAAGGTAGTCGATACCCATGGTTCTACGCCTCGGAAAAAGGGCGCGTATTTGTTGATGAAGGCAAACGGAGACAGAATCGGAACGGTAGGAGGCGGCAAACTGGAAGCAGAAACGGAGCGAATCTGTCGCGAGACTTTTAAAACGAAAAAAAGTCAAATTTATCATTTCCGATTAACAAAAGAGGAACAGGGCGGAATCGACATGCGCTGCGGCGGGGATGCGGATATTGCTATTGATTATATTGACGCATCCAATCCCGCAAATTTCACAGAGGATTTTGGGCAGCGGACAACCGCTTATATTTTCGGCGCAGGTCATGTAGCTCAGGCTTTGGAGCCGATCCTTCGTTATATCGGATTTGAAACAGTTGTAATGGATGACAGGGCGCAGTTTGCGAACCGGGAGCGGTATCCGGAAGCCAAAGAAGTCATCGTAGGGGATTTCGAAGACGCTTTTAAAGGAATCGAGACGGATCAGGACAGTTATATTATCATCGTTACCAGAGGGCATGCGGCGGATTTAACAGTTTTGCGGCAGGCTGTAACGAAAGAAAACGCATATATCGGTATGATCGGCAGCCGTGGAAAGGTCAAAACCAATCTGGATCAGCTGGCGTCAGAAGGCGTTTCGAAGAAAACGCTGGATAAGATTTATTCCCCGATCGGGCTGGAAATTTATTCGGAAACTCCCGAGGAAATTGCTATCAGCATTGCAGCGGAAATGATTCAGGTGAGAGCCGGTCATGGAACAAGGTAATTTACTGAATTTAACCGCTTTTGTTTTAACGGCGGGCTATTCTTCCCGGATGGGGGATTTTAAACCGCTGCTCCCGGTAGGAGAAATAACCGCTTTGGAACGGGTTTTGAACACGGCGAAGGAAGCCGGATTTCAGGAAATTATAGCTGTTACCGGTTATAAGCGGGAGGCGCTGCGGGGAATTTTGGAGAATCAGGGAGTTCGGGAGGCCTATAACGAAAATTTTTCCGAAGGCATGTTTACATCAATACAGGCAGGTATTCGGACAGCCCGGGAGAATCAATCAAGCGCATATCTGTTGATGCTGGTGGACTGTCCGTTGGTTCCTGTCAGTGCAATTCGGCGTATGGCAGCGGAACATATGGTACATCCTGATTGTTTTTTGATTCCCTGTTATCGTGGGAAGAAAGGACATCCCATACTGATTCCTTCTCAATACGGAGAGGAAATTTTGAATTATCACGGGGACGGCGGCTTGAAAGCTGTAATGAACCGCTATGCGGATAAGGTGAGGCTGTTGGAAACGGGGGAGGAAGGCGTGGTTTTGGATATGGATACGCCGGCAGGATACCAGGACGTTCTGAATATGCTGAAACCGAAGGAACCCCTGGATTTCAGGGGGAGGCTCTTTTTGATTCGCCACGGTCAGACGGAGCAGCATGCGGAAAAAGTATTTATCGGCCAGACGGATGTCCCATTAAATGAAGAAGGGCAGGAGCAGGCTCAGGCTGTGGGGTTATTTTTGACACGGCATGAAGCTAAATTTGAACATATCTATTGCAGCGATTTAAAGCGGTCAAAAGACACAGCGGAAATTGCCGGGAACACGGTAATTATGCTGCGGAATCAGATTCCGGAACTTCGGCCGGAAGCCGGACTTCGGGAAATGAATCTGGGGGATTGGGACGGACATTTTATTCGGGAGATTCAGGAAAAATATCCGGAGGAGTATAAAGCTCGCGGAGAGGATCTGCTTCGATTTAAAATCGGACACGATGGTGAAAATTTTTATGACCTTCGTTACCGGGTAATGAAATGTTTGGAAAAGATTCTGCGGATAGAAAGCAGAGAGGCGGCGCTGCGCGGCGAGGATGACAAATATCGGGATTTGATTATCGTAGCTCATTCCGGTGTCCTTCGGGTTCTGCTCAGCGATTTACAGGGAGTTCCGCTGGAGGAAGCGGTAAAGATGGAAATTCCCAAAGGCGCTGTTATTATTCTTGATTTTGCATAGATGAAAACAGTTGACAGAAGGCTGTTCATCATGTAAAATACTACTGTTTGTAAAGCCGCTCAGAAAAGGCTCTCTAAACTGCGCAAGCGGTGCCTTGGATGGCGAGACTGGATAGAGGAGGTAAAAAACAATGTATGCAGTAATTGAAACAGGCGGTAAGCAGTACAGAGTACAGGAAGGCGATGTGATCACAGTTGAAAAGCTGGACGCTGCAGCCGGTGACGCTGTAAAGCTGGACAAAGTATTGATTCTCTCCGACGGAGATACCGTAAAAGTAGGAACCCCTTACCTGGAGGGTGCGGCAGTGGCTGCCAGCGTAGTTGAAAACGGAAAAGGAAAGAAGGTAATTATCTTCAAGTACAAATCCAAGAAGGACTACCGGAAGAAGCAGGGACACAGACAGCCGTATACCATGCTGAAGATCGAATCTCTGAATGGGAAAATGAAAGCTAAGGCTCCTGCAGCAGAAGCAGCGGAACCGGTGAAAAAGCCGTCTTTGAAGTCTATGAAAAAGGCAGAACTGATTGCGTTTGCTCAGGAAAACAACATCGAAATCGATGAAAAAGCAACTAACGCTGTAATGATTGAAACCATCGAAGCAGCACTGAAATAAAAAGTCAGATTTACTTTAAATAGATAAGGAGGTTTCTTCTATGGCAAGTAAAAAAGGTGTAGGCAGCTCCAAGAACGGCCGCGACAGTGAGTCGAAACGTCTTGGCGTAAAGAGAGCGGACGGACAGACCGTCAGCGCAGGAAGCATCCTGGTTAGACAGAGAGGAACGAAGTTCCATCCCGGTAATAACGTAGGAAAAGGCGGAGACGATACTTTGTTCGCAAAGGTGGAAGGTGTCGTTAAGTTCGAAACATTCGGAAAAGACAGAAAGAAAGTAAGCGTTTATCCGAAGGAAGCGTAAAAGAACAGCAAAGCCCTTATGCGTACTGCATAGGGGTTTTTTCGTATATGTACAGACTCGTACAGAAGACAAAATAAAGATAAAAAGGGAAGAATATGTTTGTAGACAGAGCGAAAATTACCATTAGATCCGGAAAAGGCGGAAACGGCTGCGTATCGTTTCGAAGAGAGCCTTTTGTTCCGGAAGGCGGACCCGACGGCGGTGACGGCGGCCGGGGCGGAAATGTTATCTTTTTGGCTGACGGAAATATGAGAACGCTTCTGGATTTTAGATACAAGAGAAAATACGAAGCGGAAAACGGAGAAGATGGCCGCAAAAAGAAGCAGTTCGGAAAAAAGGGCGAGGATCTGATCATTAAAGTTCCTGCGGGAACGGTTGTAATCGACGATGAAACCGGACTGCCCATGTACGATCTGGTAAAACCCGGTGATTCTTTTATTGCGGCAAAAGGCGGCCGAGGCGGCAAGGGAAATGTAAATTTTAAAACGCCCACCCGCCAAGCTCCTAATTTTGCGGAGGCCGGCGGCTTCGCAAAGGAAAAAACAGTACGTCTGGAATTGAAATTGATTGCCGATGTAGGGTTAATCGGGTTTCCCAACGTAGGGAAATCCACTCTGCTTTCCGTTTCTACCAGTGCAACCCCTAAAATCGCGAACTATCATTTTACTACGCTGACCCCCAACTTAGGTGTAGTGCAGATTTATGACAGCAGTTTCGTTATGGCGGATATCCCCGGTTTGATCGAGGGGGCGCACGAAGGCGTTGGCCTTGGTCTTGATTTTCTGAAGCATGTGGAGCGGACTCGATTATTGATTCATGTAATTGATGTTTCCGGCTCAGAGGGAAGGGATCCCATCGAGGATTTTGAAAAAATCAATCAGGAGCTTAAAGCCTACAGCGAAAAGCTGGCATCTAAACCGCAGATTGTTGCAGCAAATAAAATGGATATGGCTGAGGACGAGCAGTTTGAGCGGTTAAAGGAGTATGTGGAGGCCAAAGGCTTTGTTGTCTATCCCATGTCTGCGCCCATTCATCAAGGCGTGCAGGATGTATTAAATGCGGCAGCTGCTATGCTGGCGGCCATGCCTTTGGAAGAAGAGGAACCGATTGTATATTACGAAGCTGAGCGAGAAGAAGAAGCGCCGGATTACAGAGACATTCGTTGTTCTAAAGAAGGGGATGTTTTTGTATTGGAGGGCAAACAGCTGACGAAAATTTTTAACTCTACGAACTTCAATGATTATGGTTCTTTAAGGTATTTGTATAAATATATTGAAAAAAACGGCGCCATTGATGAGTTAAAGAAAATGGGACTGGAAGAGGGCGACATAATCCGTATCGTGGATTATGAGATGGAGTATTATGACGAATAGATGTCTCGGAGCAGAAAATGAGCGAAGAAACAAAAAAAGAGAGACCGAATGAGGAAGAATGCCTGCGACTTCTTCGAAATTACGGCACACCGGAGCATGTAATACGCCATTGCCTGGCTGTTGCAAAGGCGGCGGAAATTCTGGCAGATGCTCTGAATAAAAATGGCTATGCTTTGGATGTAGATCTGATTCGCTTTGCAGCCTGTCTGCATGATATTGCCAGAGTCCATTCCCGGCATGCAGCCGTGGGTGCAGAATATCTGCGCAGCCTGGGATATGAAGAAGCGGCGGACCTGATTAAGCCGCATATGATTTATGCACCGGAAAATCCGGAACATGTTCGCGAGCTGGATGTACTCTGCCTGGCGGATCGCATGGTAAAAGAAGACCGGTATATCGGGCTGGAAAAGCGAATGACGGAGATATTGGGCAGGAACCGGGAAAACCCGGAAGTGTACGGGAAGATTCAAGGGAAAATTTATCAGACTTTAAAGCAGAGAAATTTCATCCAGAATGTAATCGGCTGCAGCATGGACTGTCTGCTTTTGGATAAAATCCCCTGATGGAACAGGCGGATGCAGCCATAGGAATTCGCATGGAAAAGACCTTTCTTGCATATGTTTAAAACAGGTGCGAGGGAGGTTTTTCTTATGGGCTTCAAAAAAGGAACGCTGCTTTGGCAGCTTCTGGTTTGCGTACTCATACTTTTAACCGTAATAGCAGTAAAAAAGATGGACGCGGCGATTGCAAATCAGGCAGTGGCTTTTCTGGAAAGTCAGATTAAAAAGGATTATGAAGTGGCCGAGTTGATTTCGGAAGGGAAACGCCTGGCCGCAAAAGGGGAAAATGCAGCAAAAGAAACGATTGCGCGGATTTCCGAAAGAGAAGTAAAAATGGGATTCCCTGTGGATGCGGAAGGTGCCGTCGCTGTGTGGAATGGAAATTCCGATTTGGTGAAATATGAAAGTGAAAACGAAATGCAGGTCTATGCGGTTTCCGGCGGGACAATAACCAAAGTAACCGAAGAAAACGACGGAACCATCAGCTTAAAAATTGAACACGGAAAGGATTTGTCTTCCGTTTATCAGGGATGCACGGAAGTTTATGTGCAGAAGCTGGATAAGGTCAAACGGGGACAGATTATAGGAGCTGTAGCTGCAGGAAAAGGAAATGCTTTACGGTTTCAAATCTGTGAAGAGGGAAAAAGTGTAAATGCGTCAGCGTACCTGCCCGTGGAAAAAGGGAAAAAATAACTTCAAATTTTCTCCTTTCCTTGTTACAATAAAGAGGCATGAGATACACTTTCGAATGAGAAACACAGGGGAAAAGAGGAACAGAATGAATTATATCGGTGAAGAACTGGAACGTCTTCTCGCACGAGTGGAGAAGCCGGCTCGTTATATTGGCGGAGAACTGCATTCGGTAATAAAAGATCCGAAAACGGTGGATACCCGGTTCGGTTTTGTTTTTCCGGATACCTATGAAATAGGAATGTCTTATTTGGGAATGCAGATTCTTTATCATGCGCTGAACGCAGAAGAGTTCATTTTCTGCGAGCGTTTTTTTGCCCCCGGCATGGATATGGAGGAAGAAATGCGGAAGGCGGGAATTCCGTTTTTTTCCATAGAAACGAAGACTCCTGCGAAAGAAATGGATATTCTGGGTTTCACGCTTCAATACGAGATGTGCTATACAAATGTAATCAATCTGCTGGATTTAAGCGGAATTCCATTACGCAGCAAGGATCGGGGAGAAGGCGTTCCTTTTATTTCGGCGGGAGGCCCCTGTGCGTTTAACCCGGAACCCTTGGCGGAGTTCATCGACTTCTTTGTAATCGGCGACGGAGAAGAAGTGAATATTGAGTTATGCCGTATCCATAAGGAATGGAAAGCCACCGGCGGAAGCCGACGGGCATTTCTTGAGGAGATCTGTAAGCTGGAGGGTATCTACGTACCTGCATTTTATGAGCCTGTTTACGGAGAGGACGGTGCGTTTATCCGTATGGACAAGCTGTACAAAGCAGCGCCGGATCGGATAAGCAAACGGGTCGTGCAGAATCTGGACACGGCGCCGTTCCCGGAAAAGCCGATTGTACCGCTGATTGAAGTAGTACATGATCGTGCTGTGGTGGAAATTTTCCGGGGCTGCACCAGGGGCTGCCGGTTTTGTCAGGCCGGAATGATCTACAGGCCTGTGCGGGAACGATCAAAGGAACGGATTGAGGCACTGGTAAGAGCGCAACTGGAAGCTTCGGGATACGATGAACTTTCTTTGCTCTCTTTGTCTACCAGTGATTATTCGGAAATTGAACCTCTGGTAACGGATTTAATGATAACCTGCCGTCAGAAAAACGTAGCGCTGTCGCTGCCGTCTCTTCGCTTGGACTCATTTTCTTTCCACGTGCTGGATGAGATACAGAGTTATCGGAAATCAAGCCTGACATTTGCTCCGGAGGCAGGAACGCAGCGGCTTCGGAATGTAATCAATAAATCGATTACAGAGGAAGATATTTACAGTTCCATGAAACAGGCCATTCAGCTTGGATGGATTAATATTAAGCTGTATTTTATGGTAGGGCTTCCTACAGAGACGTATGCAGATCTGGACGGTATAGTCGAGATTGCGAAAAATATTATGAATTTGTATTATGAACACAACGGAGGCCGGAAAAACGCACGCTTTAATATTACGGTGAGCGTTTCCAACTTTGTGCCGAAGCCCCATACGCCTTTCCAGTGGTTTCCGCAGAATACCCGGGAACAGCTGCGGGAAAAACATAATTATTTAAAGGAGAAATTCCGAACGGTAAGGGGTGTTCATTTTACATATCACGATACGGAGACCAGCTATATTGAGGCGGTTTTGGCTCGGGGAGACCGACGCGTGGCGGCGGCAATTCTGCGGGCGTGGGAACTGGGCAGCAAATTTGACGGGTGGAGAGAGCATTTTGATTACGGCAGATGGATGCAGGCTTTCTCGGAAGCAGGTTTGGCGCCGGAATGTTATGCGTATGCAGGGGATCCGGAAAACGGCGCCGTATGCTGGCAGATAATTGATTCAGGAATCAGTGATAGTTATTTTCGCAGGGAATGGAAATTGGCTATGGAGGAGACTATTACGCCGGACTGCCGGAAAGGATGTACCGGATGCGGAATTAACCGCACGGCCGTGTGTGAAAGGGAAGGGACGCTATGAGCAAGTATTTGATTAAGTTTGAGAAAAACGGCCTTTTGCGTTATATCTCCCATTTGGATTTGATGCGTTTGTTTCAAAGAACATTTAAACGTGCAGATATCAGGCTGTCATATTCCAAAGGGTTTAATCCGCACCCGAAAATGAGCATTGCACAGCCGCTGTCACTTGGATTTACAGGAGGCGGAGAGTATATGGAATTTGAAACTGTTGAGGAATATACAGCGGAAGATCTTTCGGATAAATTGAACAGGCTGTTTCCGGCAGGAATTTCAATTCTGAAATGCAAGTTGCTGAATGAGAACAGAAAAAATGCCGCGGCACTTGTTGGTATGGGAAGTTACGAAATCGGCTGGAAAACGAAGCCGCTTGCAGAGGCTGCGGATGTGCTGGATCAATTTTGTCACCTGAAGGAAATTTTTGTGGAAAAAGCGCAGAAAAAAACAAAGATGCTGAAGCAGATAGATATTCAGTCTATGATAAAGAGTGCGGAATATTTGGGGAGACAGGACAATAAGGAATGGTTTCGTGTATTTTTAGCTGCAGGCAGTGAAGCAAATTTAAATCCGGAACTGTTTATGAAAGCATTTTCTGATTTTATTGAACGGGATTTTTCGAAGGAAGACCTGCGCATTCACAGGGAAGGACTGTATTTAAACGACGGAACACCGCTGATTGAGTCATAAGAGAGGAAAAAGAACCGCAGGCAGGGAGCGATCCAATAAAACAGTATAACAAAAAACGGGAAGCAACATGATTTAGGTCACGTGCTTCCCGTTTTTAAATCAGCAGGGTTTGGGGACGGTACTCCCCAACAAGATTCCATGGTATCGAAATTTGGTGCCATGGTAGAATCTTGCTTTGTGAGGAACGTTGCTTTGTGAGGAACGTTGCCAATTGCAGTACTTTATATTGGACAGTTGAGGTGCTATAATATATTTATAAATAGAAGGAGGTTGTTGCAATGACTGCTGAAACTTTTGCCCTATTATCGGTGAGCATGGCATTTATTATTGCTGGAATTGTGCTTAAGGTATCTAGCGAAACAGGTCAAATGGTGTTAATTGAGCATTTAAAAGAGGATTGGGCATATCGGCTTCCTTTTCGCCTGCGAAATAACAGATACAGAGGTTTAAGCAGGCCAAGTTATCAGTTATTGGCAATTATCTATTATATTATCAAAGCAATTGTGATTATTTGAGTATTCCGCCCGAGATTGAGCAC
>JALEJU010000010.1 GCA_022769485.1 Bacillota bacterium | reverse complement strand
CAGTTCCTTAGCAGTCAATGCCTGCGCCCCTTTTTCAGAAACAACGCCAAGTGCAGCTTTTGTGATTTGTTCCTTTGTAAACTTCGCTTTCGGTGGCATAATGCCCCTCCTATCTGTAACACTTATTCTATAACGACCATTCTGTAACAACAATTACAGTATGATCATTTTTTCTAAAAAAATCAATAGTCTTCATAAAAAAGATGCAATTTCCGATTGGATAGCATTGAATGCGCCCCAAAAGTGGCAGTGGATAAAGTAAACCCATCCCCGCGTCTAACACGGGGTTTTCTTATTATAACAGGAAAGCGGTGCAGCCCTCACAGGCTACACCGCATCCTACATAGCGTCTGTCCTTTAGAGTACGACTCTAAACCCGTTCCTTTTTCACGCGCGCTATACACGCAAATCTTCTTTTACTCCGCTGACAATGTTGTAATATGCGTTGGATGTGATTCGATATACCAGCGCATAGCACAACGCAAACACGAAAAAGCTGATCAGCGTTACAAGAATAAAGAGTTTTAAATTTACTAAGTTAAACAGCATCAGGAGCTTCCGCACCATAGGGAACGCGAAAGCCAGATGAATTCCGGCCATAACCAGCGGCAGGAAAAACACCGTCAGCAGCTGGGAATTGATGCTTTTTCGAATGTCCTTCTTTGTCATGCCCACCTTCTGCATGATCTCGAACCGGGATTGATCCTCGTATCCCTCGGAAATCTGTTTATAATAAATGATCAGCACGGCTGCCGCAATAAATACCAGGCTTAACAGAAGACCCAGGAAGAAAAGCCCGCCGAACGTTCCGTAAAAGTCGCCCCGATTTGCGGCTGCGCTTTCACAGCTGTAAGAATAGATACCGTTCCGACCGTCCATAGATAAACTCCGAATCTGTTCATGGATTTTTTCGCTAACCTCCTGCTGCTTTTGATCTTCGATTCCGGTATCAAAGCCGTAAAACCAATGCAGAAACAGAGTATTGTCCCCATCGCTGTCTTCTATGGCCTGCAAGGGTTTGATCCCCTCTTCCAGATCCGGCAAAACCACGAAAACAGAGGGAAGCATATCCATGGCAGGATTTCCGCTGAGTTGGAATTGATCCACAATCCTCTTTATTTTATAAGTATTTCCCCCTTCGACCGCAAATGAATCCGATTCATATTCCATACGATAAGAATAAAGCAGCACCTGATCCCGGTCTAAAATTTCATTCGTTCCTGTCATGCGGTTATAATCTTCCAAAGGAACCATATAAACCCTGCATATATCACCATACGTCTTCGCATCAAAATCCGTCACGGCAGAAATATCTGTTTTCAGCCTTCCTTCCTTCAAAATTCCCACGCAGGAAGCCGTCCGATAGTCCATTACGTTGATCTGACCGGTTCCGTTTTTTTTCGCAGTCTCTGTTATCACAGCCCGCAGGTGATCGATATTCTCACTGCGCATATGCGCCGTATCGTTCAAACAAATATCTGCCGTAATCTCCCGGGGATACCGGGTTCGCAGACTGTCCTCCGCTCCGATATAAAGACAGGCGGTAGAAGAAATCATAACCAGCACCATAGTCCCCAGAATACAGATAGACGCCAATCCCGCTCCGTTCCGCCGCATGCGGTAGACCATGGAGGAAACGGAAACAAAGTGGTTGGGTTTATAGTAATAATTTTTGTTTTTCTGCAGCGCACGGCAGAAAACAACCGAGCCGGCGATGAACAGAAGATATGTCCCCGCAATGACCATGAGCACCGCTGCAAAAAACATAACGAAAGCAGTCACAGGATCTTTGATGGTCACGGCCAGATAATAAGCCGCCGCCAGTAAGAGTACTCCTGAAATTCCCGGAATCCAATTAGCTTTAGGAGGCTTTTCGCCGGAGTTTTCGCTGCGCAGCAAAGCCATAGGGCTGGATGCATGAATCTGCCGCAGCGTGTTGAGAAAAATCAGGAGAAAAATCCCGGCAAACATCAGAAAGGTCTGCGCCAAAGCTCCGAAGGAAACCGAAACAGAGTAATTCACCTGTCCGTGTATAATATTTACAAGCCCCAGTTCTGCCAGTTTTGAAAGCGCAATACCGGAAACGGATCCGGTCAGAAACGCGATTCCGGCGATCATCAATGTTTCCCAGCACAAAATTCCGGCAATGCTGCGTTTCCCCATACCCAGAATATTGTACAAACCGAACTCTTTCTTCCTTCTCCGAACCAGAAAGGAATTAGTATAGAACAGGAAAATCAAAGCAAACACCGCTATAACCCAGCTTCCGAACCCCAGCATTCCCGAGATTGTTCCGCCTCCGCTCATTTGATCCAGCAAGGGGGACTTGGACAGGAAAAGAACGATGTAATACATCATAACCATGCCTGTGCAGGTCAAAATATACGGCGTGTACAGACGTCGATTCTTTCCAATGCCGATCCAGGCCAGCTTCCGATAAAGACCTCTTTTCATCGCATATCACCGCCTGTTGCCAGCAGAGTCAGCGTATCGGAAATTTTCTGATACAGCTGCTCATTTGTGTTGTCTCCCCGATAAATCTGATGGAATACTTCTCCGTCTTTAATAAAAAGAATTCGTCCCGCATGGCTGGCCGCTTTTATGGAGTGAGTCACCATCAGAATCGTCTGCCCTCCGCGGTTAATTTCCCCGAATAACCGCAGCAGTTCGTCCGTTGCCTTGGAATCCAGCGCCCCTGTAGGCTCGTCCGCCAATATCAGCTTTGGGTTTGTAATCAGCGCCCGGGCTACAGCTGCCCGCTGCTTTTGCCCCCCGGAAACCTCATAAGGATACTTTTTCAACAGCTCTGTAATTCCCAGCTGTGCCGCCACAGGTGCCAGGCGTTTCTGCATCTCTCCGTAAGATTTGCCCGCCAATACCAGAGGAAGACATATGTTGTCTTCCAAGGAAAATGTGTCCAGCAAATTGAACTCCTGAAATACAAATCCTAAATTGTCCCTGCGGAACCCTGCGATCTCAGATTCTCTGATCCGCGATAAATCTTTACCGTCCAGAAAAACACTGCCGCCCGTAGGCTTGTCCAGCGCAGCCAGAATATTGAGCAAAGTCGTTTTCCCCGAGCCGGACTCTCCCATGATGGCTGCATATTCTCCCTGCTCTACACTGAAAGAGACGCTTTTCAGCGCTTCTACCCGGTTCCCGCCGAAACGGGCGGTATAAACTTTTTTCAGGCCGTTTACTTCTAATATACTCAATCCCATATCCCCCTTTTTGTTGATTTCTTGACTTTATTGTAATAAAAAGAGAGAAACATACGCCATCGATTCTGCTTACATTTCCCTCTGCAATCCTTACACTTTTGTAAGAAATTTATTCCACTGCTGCTTTTTTCTGTGCCAAATCGATACGAATCACCGTGCCTCCGGAATCCGACTGCGCCGTAATTCCATGTCCCAGATTGCGGCAGATACGCCGGCACAGATAGAGCCCGATCCCGCTGGCCTTTTTGTCGCTGCGTCCGTTATATCCGGTATATCCTTTTTCGAAGATACGGGGCAGATCCTCCGGTGCGATGCCGATTCCCGTATCCCGTACGCACAGGGTTCCCGGCGCTTCCAAAGAAATTTCAATTCCGCCGGCCTGGGTGTATTTCAACGAATTGGACAAAACCTGCTCGATCACGAAAGAAAGCCATTTCTCATCTGTAATGACACGCACCTGGGGAATATTATATTCCAGCCGCAGCTTCCTTTCTATAAATTCTCCCGCGAACTTTTTCACCGCCTGACGCACGATCGAATCCAGCTCATATTCGCGGATTACATAATCCACAGCACCGGAATCCAGCTTTAAAAACATGAGCGCCATTTCCACATACTGTTCAATGCGGAACAAATCCGCGGTCAACTGCCGCGCCAAAGGAGAATCCTCTTTTTGGAGCCGCAGCCGCATAGACGCAATGGGCGTTTTGATCTGATGTGCCCATGTGGTATAATAATCCACCATGTCAGAATACCGGATATCTGCCTGATTCTGCCTTGCTTTCTGTTCCTCGCATAAAGAGCGGATTATTTCCTGATAATCCCGGCTTTCTATGCTGCAAGCCGGCGGAAACGAGTGGAGCAGTTCAGCAGAGATACCCTGCAGCGCCTCTAATTGTTCATGCCGTCTCCGCAGTTTTCTGAAATCCAGGAAAAAGAGCAGCATACCGGTCAAAACGCAAAGAGCAGCCGGATACAGCACAGCTCCCGCCGGCAGATGATACAGCAGAAACGAAACCAGAAAAACCGCGCAAAAAAGAAAAAATACAAAAATCTCCCTGTTCCTTTCTTTTAAATAAAGTATGAACATCTGCCTTTATCCCCTTTCTTTCGTCCTGCGCAGCCGGTTTGCGGCAAATTGGTTACTCTATTAAATATCCCACTCCGAACTTGGTTTCAATCAATCCGTCCAATCCTGATCGCTCTAATTTTTTCCGAAGCCGATTCACATTGACCGTCAGCGTATTTTCATCTACGAAGCAATCGGTCTGCCATAAACGCTCCATAAGCTTTTCCCTGCTGACCACTTTCCCTTTGCTCTCCATAAGCGCCAGCAGAATTCGGTATTCATTTTTCGTCAGCGAAATCTTTTCATCTTTATAAATTAGGGTATTATCCCCCGTATTCAAAGTCGCACCTCTGCATTCTAACACGGGAACGGCCGGTGCAAAATTATAGGTGCGCCGCAGCATAGCCTGTATTTTCGCCATCAGGACACTCTGATCAAAGGGCTTGGCGATAAAATCATCCGCGCCCATATTCATAGCCATAACAATATTCATATTATCGGAAGCAGACGAAATAAAAATAATAGGGACGTTGGATCCGCGGCGAATCTCGCTGCACCAATGGTACCCGTTAAAAAACGGTAATGCGATATCCATCAATACCAGATGCGGATCAAAAGCCGTAAATTCCCCCATAACATCGCGGAAGTTCTGCACGCAGGAAACCTGCAGTTCCCATTGCTCCGCCTGCTCTTTAACCGCCCCCGCAATTCCCCGGTCATCTTCTACAATCAACAATCGATACATCGTTTGTCCCCCTTCTTTACTATTATAACGAAAGCTCCGCTGATGTGAATACAAAAATCGGGAGGCCGCCTGTTTTGCAGCGTCCCGGTGGAAATCAATCATATGTGTGAAAATGCCGACAGCGTTCCTTCCGCGGACAGGGTTTTATTCTGCTATACGCTGAGTTCGACAGCGGAATCCAGAACCTCCTGAGGAACCGAAACCCCCACGCTGTCCGGCTGAGAAAGGACTCCGGTAGAATTCATTACGTCTTTCAGGGCGTCTTCGGAAATAATGCCGTCATAACGAACGGTTTTAATTCCGTTGGTGGTTTCCGAACCGTTTTCTTTAAAGCTTTCGGCACTCTTCAGATACAATTCAAAATTTTCTTTTGCGTCATACTGCGCCACTGCCGCAAGATCCCCCGGGGTCTGCCTGGACCAGCTCATCTCTCCGCCGAAATCACCTCCGGTGTACATCATGCAGCTGCCTCCATACTCATGATCATACCATAGCTCATGCCGGAAACAGTTTCTATTTTCTCCTGCACATGTACTTGACCGGATTCTATGAAAGCCGGGCACATCTACTTTATATACCGGCGGGAAAGCGGCAGCGTTACGGTAAACGTTACAGCCTCGTCGGCGCTTTCGGCGGCAATGGTTCCTCCGTGCAGCTCTACGATCTCCTTTGCGATGGCGAGCCCCAACCCCGCGCCGCCGGTAGAACTGTCCCGTGAAGAATCCAGCCGGAAGAACTGCTCAAATATCTGTTCCAATTTTTCCGAAGGAATGGTCTTTCCGTAATTTTTCACCTGAATTTCAGCCTGCTCCCCGTTCTGCACTAAAGAGACCACAATGTTTCGTTCCCTGTAACTGTAATTTACTGCGTTTCGCAGAAGGTTATCAAACACGCGCTGCAGCTTATCCGGGTCACAGACAATCTGTACATCCGGCGCAAGCTGCGTGCTCCAGGTCAGCGCTTTTTCCGCAAGAATAGGATGAAACTCATAAATTGTCTGCTCCAGCATGCGGGTCAAATTTACAACCTCTTCATTCAAAGTCAATCCTGTAAGATTAAACCGGGTAATATCAAAAAATTCGTTGATTAAATCCTCTAAACGCTCGGCCTTTTCCAAAGCGATTCCGGTATATTTCGCCCGCATTTCCGGCGAAATCTGCGGCTCGTCCCGGAGAAGCGTTAAATAGCCGATAATGCTGGTCAACGGCGTTTTTAAATCGTGCGCCAGATAGACGATCAGATCGTTTTTTCTCTGTTCCGCGTCTTTCGCCGCGGCCGCGTCCCGCAGAGCCTGCTCCCGAGCCAGATTCAATTCATCCTGAACGCTTTTCATAGGCGGAGAGAGCACGATAACATCCGCCGACCGGCGAGCCAGCTGTTCCGAGGCCGCCACTACTTCGTCCAAATATCCAAGAGGTTTGGAAATGAAACGGTATGTAATAAAAAGAACGCCGGAGGCCAATAGAACGCTGCCCCAAAACAAATTGGTATCCTGAAGGAATTTTAAAATCACATACAAAGGCTCGTCCGCCTGCCAGATAAACAGCCGGCAAAGCTGCCACATCAGGATGTACAGCAGGATTACCCCCGCAATAAACCCTGCAACGGTCAGCACATACTGCATTAAAATCTGCCTGGAAATATAGCTGTGCCCCATACGGGCTCGCTTTTCTTTCTTATTCAATTGTATATCCGACCCCCCAAACCGTCTTGATAAACCGCGGGTTTCGTCTGGGCTCTTTCATCTTTTCCCGCAGCCTGGCGATATGCGCCATAACCGTATTGTTGTTATCCAGATATTTTTCGCCCCAGACTGCCTCGAAAAGTTCTTCCGAAGACACCACGGTTCCCTTATGTTCACATAAATACCAAAGAATATCAAATTCGATGGGCGTCAATGTCAAATCCCTTCCGAACAGACTGCACTTCCGGCTGTCCCTGAATACATGCAGCCCGGCAAAGTCGTATTCATGCCGTTCCGTTCCCGGCTGAGCCGTATTATATTTCGTATAACGGCGCAGCTGCGTTTTAACCCGCGCTGCCAGTTCTAATGGATTAAACGGCTTTGTAATATAATCGTCCGCCCCCAATGTAAGCCCCGTAATTTTATCCACAGCTTCTACTTTAGCCGTAAGCATAATTATGGGGAACATATGCTTTTCCCGTATTTTCTGACACAAAGCAAACCCGTCCGTATCCGGCAGCATAACATCCAGCACCGCAAGGCTCAAATTCTCCCGCTCTACGCAGGCCAAAGCATCCCGGCCATTATAGAATTTGAACACCTCATACCCGTCATTTTTCAAATAAAGTTCTACTAAATCCGCGATTTCTTTTTCATCATCTACTACAAGAATTTTATCTGCCATACCGCTCACTCTCCCCCTCGATTCCATCTGTTCCTTACGATTATATCAAAAAATCCGTATATCCGCCGATGAAACTCTGTACAAATTCCTTACAATTTTCTTATATTTTACCCTCGTTTTTCCGGAAACAATAAAAACCATTTTGTAAAAGCAATCCTCCGGGAAGCCCCGAAGGATTGCAAATAAACACATACTATTCAATTTTTCCAATCTTATTTTTTCCGGTTGCCTCAAGGAACCATCCATTTTGCGGAAGGGATGCCGCCGACAGAATTCTTAATAAAGCCATCTTAAATTCAAACGCTCAAAGCGCCGTTTATTCCCGCAGCCAAGCTAAAGAAACGTCTTCAAGCTGACGGGCACACAGACACAGGGAATACCCTTCCCGCCAAGGTATCAGGCGAAGCCGCGCCCCCTGAACAGAGGGAAATTTCCCGTCCGAAGCTACCGTTGAAAAATCGTTGAAGCCCCGGGCAATCCCGCAGCCGGTATATTTTACATAGCTCTCTTTCGCCGCCCACAGATCAAAAAAATCCGCGTAATCCCGCAGCCGCAGAAACGCGTCTTCTTTAGGATGGAAAAACCGCTGAGACAGCTTTTCCCGGCTGCACGTTCGATGCACCTGCAAGTCAAGCCCTACCTCCCGGGAAGAAAATGCACACATCCAATATCCTCCGCTGTGAGTAATGCTGAAATGCACCCGGGGCGCCGCTGAAAAATACGGTTTCCCTTTTGCTCCCAAAGCAATGTTCCAATCGCATTTATCCCGGCGGGTATACCGGGCTGCCGCTTTGCGCAGCAAGTCGTGAGATTTAGAAGATTCTTTCCCGAATGAACTGATATAAATCAATACATCGGGTTGTTTCCATTCCGAATTCAAAGCTCTGCGCCCCCCGACTGTTTAGATACTCAATAACATTTTGGGCTTGATGGAGTTTTCAAACGTTCCGGCAGAAGCCGCCATATCGAAGTGTTCTTCAAACAAGCCCATTGCTTTCATTGCATTGAAAAAATTGTATCATATCTATTTTTATATTTAAAGTTCTTTTCCTCCCCATTCTTTTAACGTCTTTTTCTAAAAATAGCCGCCCGGACAAAAAAACTTAGTTATCAAATAATGTTGTCTCTGCAACATAAAAAAAGCTTTACTCTCCACCCGGGAAAGGGGAAAATGAGAAAAAGTATATTGATTTCCAAATCATTCTAATTGCAAAGGGAAAAAGTATGAGTGAAAAGAGCCAGATTCTGGACACTATTTTAAGATTAAATCGAAATATAAAACGCCGTGCGGCGGCTCGGGGCGGGGTTAACGGCAAAGCTCAGGGAAAGACTTTGCGCTTAATCGCCCAGAATGACGGGATTCGTTCCAGTGATTTGGCGAGATTATTGGATATCCGCCCGCCCTCGTTGACCCAAAAGCTGAATAAGCTGGAAGAGGACGGAAATATAAAGCGAATGTGCGATGTACACGACGCCCG
>JALEJU010000004.1 GCA_022769485.1 Bacillota bacterium | reverse complement strand
ACAAATGCTGAAACCTTCATCTTCGGTGGTATCTCTACGAGCAAATGTACATGATCTGGACAAACTTCGGCTTCGATAATATTCACGCCTTTCCACTCACACAATGTCCTTAGAATTTTACCTATTTCCCTCTTTTTTTCTCCGTAGAAAACTTGCCTTCTGTATTTCGGCGCGAATACAATGTGATATTTGCAATTCCATTTTGAATGCGCTAAACTATGAATGTCATTAAGACCCATGTTAATCCTCCTTCTTATACTTAATGCAGTTGGCAGACCGCATTTTGATTTTAAGAATTGGAGGATTTCTGGTCAAATGCATAGCATTCACGGAACCCCGCGTCTAACGCGGGGTTTTCTTATAACAACAAAAAGCGCCTTTACAGCAAAGGCGCTTTTCATTTGTTCTTATATTTTCAGTTTATATCTGCCTTATTCTTCGTCATCGTCCAGAGGCAGCGCACAGTTGGTATAAACCTTCTGCACATCATCGTTATCTTCCATGATTTCGATCATCTTTTTCAAGCTCTTCAGATCGTGCTCATTGGGAGTCGCTTCCATAGAGGGAACATACTCTACATCCGCTTCCAGCAGTTCATATCCCGCCCCGCGAAGCGCTTCCGAAACTTCGTTGAAAGCATCCGGAGCCGTAACAATTTCAAAATACTCATCTTCGGTGATAAAATCATCCGCACCCGCTTCCAGAGCTGCCTCCATCAAAGCGTCTTCTTCGATAGCGTCAATCTTTTCAACCAGAATAATCCCCTTCCGGTCAAACATATACGATACACAACCGGGAACACCTAAGTTACCGTTATATTTATCGAATGCGTGCTTGATTGCTGCAGTGGTACGATTTTTGTTATCCGTCAAAACGTCTACAATAACAGCAACGCCGCCTGCTCCGTAACCCTCGAAACTCCCCGTTTCATAAGATTCGCCGGCCAGTTCGCCGGTGCCTTTCTGAATTGCCCGCTTAATATTGTCGTTGGGCATGTTGATGCTCTTGGCTTTTTCAATTGCATTCTTTAAAGTAATATTGTATTCGGGATCTCCGCCAGCCTTCGCCGCTACCGTAATTGCTCTCGCATATTTAGTGAAAATCTGTGCTCTTTTTGAATCCTGTGCTGCTTTTCTTCCAGCAATCGTTCCGTGTCTACCCATAGGTAAATCCCTCCTAAATTTTTATCCGATCTATTTTACCACAGAACATCTCCCGTTACAATGTTTTTTATTTCACAGACTCCCCGAGTTAGTCAAACGGCTCCGATTTTTTAAGATTTTCCTCTTCCTTCCGCATATTTTTATATGCTGTAGCCATCATCAGCTTAATCCGATTCAGCTGATTTACATCGCTGGCGCCCGGATCATAATCGATTGCCGCAATATTAACCATGGGATTATATTTCCGCAGTCCTTTTAACATACCTTTGCCGGTCACATGGTTCGGCAAGCAGGCAAAAGGCTGCATACACACAATATTCAGCACACCGCTGTCAATCAGCTCCACCATTTCCCCCGTCAAAAGCCAGCCTTCACCGCACTGATTGCCCAGTGAAGTGACTTTCTGCGCTTTTTCTGCTGTATGAGAAATGTGTCCCGGCCCGCGGAATCGCTTGCTTCTATTCAGCACGGTTCTGGCATGATTGCGGAACTTCTCAACGGCAGAAAGGAAAATTTTATTCAAAGCCATCGTTTTAAAATCACCGGAAAGTTCCTTATAGTTGTACTCTTTGCTGTACATGCCGTATAAGAAAAAGTCCAGCAAATCCAGCACCACGGCTTCGCCGCCTTCTTTTTCAATTACTCCTACGATATCGTTATTAGCCATAGGATGGTACTTCACCAGAATTTCTCCTACAATTCCCACCTTCGGCTTCTTCACGTCGCAAAGCGGCAATTCATCAAATTCCTTCACCAATTCCTCTATATCTTTTCTAAACCGGAAAAAATTCGGCATTTTAATCGTTTCTGATGCCCGCTTAGCCCACTTTGCGGCCAAAGCGTTGGCACTGCCCGGTTCCTGTTCATAAGGTCTGGTGGCATAAAGCACCCGCATCAATACATCGCCGTAAACCATTCCCATTCCCAGCCGCCCCAAAGTGGGCAGAGAGATTTTAAACCCGGGATTGCTTTCCAATCCCACATAGTTAAAAGAAATAATGGGAACGTATTCCATTTTGAGATCCACTAAAGCCTTCCGCAGCAAGGCGATGTAATTACTGGCTCGGCACTGCCCCCCGGTCTGCGACAGGATAACCGCAGTCCGATGCAGATCGTATTTTCCGGATTTCAATTCGTGAATAATCTGTCCCAGTGTCACAATCGTTGGATAACAGGCATCATTATTTACATATCTCAAGCCTTCTTCCACGGCACACTTGTCTACCGACGGCATCAGAACCGCTTTATATCCGCCCTGCTCCAGCGCCGCTTCAATAAACTGAAAATGAATCGGTGACATCTGCGGAACCAGAATCGTATAGTCTTTCATCTCTTTTTCAAAAACAGCCCGGTGAAAAGCAGTTTCCGCTTCTTTATGCACTACATGATTCTCTTCCCGCTCCCGCATAGCAGCCTGCAGCGACCGGATTCGAATTTTAGCCGCGCCCAAATTCGCTCCTTCATCGATTTTCAAAACCGTATACAGTTTGTTTCTGGCATGCAGAAGTTCCTCTACCTGATCCGTGGTTACCGCATCCAGCCCGCAGCCGAAAGAATTCAGCTGAATCATTTCCAGGTCATCCCGGCTTCCAACCAGCTGCGCCGCTCGATAAAGCCGGGAATGATACATCCATTGATCCAAAATTCGAACGGGTCGTTCCAAAGTTACCAGATGCGCTACAGAATCCTCCGTCAGCACCGCCATACCGAAGGACGCAATCAGTTTGTCAATGCCATGATTTATTTCCGGATCTAAATGGTAAGGCCGGCCGGCCAAAACGATTCCTTTCGTTCCTTCCCGCTCAATCTGCCGAAGAACTTCCCGCCCCTTGTTTTGAATTTCCTCATGAAAAGCGGCGTCCTCCGCTCTTGCCGCCTTTACTGCTTCAAAAACCTCTTTATGCCTCACACCGTACGGTTTAAACAATTCGCACAGACGGCGGACTAAACGCCGATCTTTATCATAGGGCAGGAACGGATGCAGAAATGTTACACCGTTTTCCGCAAAGATATCATCCATATTCCCCCCGATGGTTTCCGGATATGTGGCTACAATGGGACAATTGTAATGATTCTGGGCATCGGCATCCTCTGCATTTTCATAATTGACGGCCGGATAAAAAATCGTCTTTATCCCTTGCTTTACCAGCCATTTCACATGCCCGTGAACCAGCTTTGCCGGATAACACACAGTATCGGAGGAAATCGTTTCCATGCCGCCCTCATACAGCTTTTTCGAAGAAGACGGCGATAAAATTACCCGGAACCCAAGTTTTGTAAAGAAGGTAAACCAAAACGGATAATTTTCATACATGTTTAAAACCCGGGGAATACCGATTTCCCCCCGGGGCGCATCCGCTGCACTTAACGGCTCGTAAGAAAAGAGCCTGTTGTATTTATACGCAAACAAATTAGGAACCGCAGCGCCTTCGATTTCTTTTCCGGCACCTCGTTCGCAGCGGTTTCCGGTCACAAAACGACTGCCGTCACTGAAACGGTTAATAGTCAGCATGCAGTTGTTTTCACAGGCGCCGCATCGAGTATGGTTGCTGACGACCTGAAAGCTCTGTAATTCACTTTCTGATAAAATGCTGCTGACGTCGCCTTCTTTACAGCGGTCTTTTGCCAACAGCGCGGCTCCGTAAGCCCCCATAATCCCGGAAATATCCGGGCGCACTACATCTCTTCCCAAAATCCGTTCGATACTGCGGAGAACTGCATCATTCAGGAAGGTTCCTCCCTGAACCACAATCTTTTCTCCTGCTTCATCGGGATTACGTAGCTTGATTACCTTATATAATGCGTTTTTTATAACGGAATAGGACAACCCTGCGGAAATATCGCCGATGGTAGCTCCTTCTTTCTGCGCCTGCTTTACTTTAGAATTCATAAATACAGTACAGCGGGTACCCAAATCCACCGGATTTTCAGCCAGCAACGCTTCTTTCGCAAAATCCTGAACACTCATGTTTACGGACTTTGCGTAAGTTTCAATAAAGGATCCGCAGCCGGAAGAACATGCCTCGTTGAGCATGATATTGTAAATTGCGCCGTTTTTAATTCTCATGCACTTCATATCCTGGCCGCCGATATCCAAAATGAATTCCACGCCGGGCAGGAATTGCTCTGCAGCCCGATAATGCGCCATGGTTTCGATTTCGCCTATATCCAGTTTATATGCGGTCTTTATCAGGCCTTCGCCGTAACCGGTTACGCAGGCTTTTGCAATATATGCGCCCTCCGGAAGCTGTTTATAAAGCTGCTTCAGCAGCTGCATGGTCACTTCCAGCGGTTTTCCCTCGTTATTCTGATAAAAAGAATACAACAACCTGCCCTGCTCATCGATCAGAGCCGCTTTGGTTGTAGTAGAGCCTGCGTCAATACCCAGAAACAGAGCCCCCTCTGCCCGCCTTAAATCTCCTTTTGGCGTTGTATGCCGTTTATGGCGTTGCGAAAACGCTTCATAACCTTCTTTCGAACGAAAAAGCGGTTCTAAGAACTTGCTTTCGGACAATTCTTTTTGATCTGTACTGTCCAGACGCTCCACCAAGCTTTGCAGCGTGATTTCTTTTGTTTTTCCGGAAAGCAGGGCTGCTCCGACAGCTACATAATATTGAGCGTTCTCCGGGAAAATTATTTGATCATTTCTCAATTCCAAAGTTTCTATAAAACGCTTCCGAAGTTCTGACAGGAAGGAAAGCGGTCCGCCTAAAAACGCGACATTCCCCTTAATTGTCCTTCCGCAGGCTAACCCGCTGATAGTCTGGTTCACTACCGCCTGAAAAATAGAAGCAGCCAGATCCTCAACAGATGCGCCTTCGTTGATTAAAGGTTGGATATCCGTCTTCGCGAACACACCGCAGCGAGCGGCAATCGGATAAATCAAAGTATGCCTTTTAGACGCCTCGTTCAACCCCGCAGCGTCTGTGTTTAGAAGGATTGCCATTTGATCAATAAAAGCACCGGTTCCTCCTGCGCAGGTTCCGTTCATCCGCTGCTCAACAGCAGCGCCGTAGAACGTGATCTTCGCGTCTTCTCCGCCCAGCTCAATGACCACATCCGTATCCGGAATCAAGGCTTCTACCGCAGCACTGCAGGTAACCACTTCCTGTTCAAAGCTCAAGCCCAAAAGCTGAGACAAAGCCAATCCGCCGCTTCCCGTAACCATTACGCAAACGGATTCTTCCGGGTACTCCTCGTACAATTCCCGAATCAGTTCTTCCAACTTTTCAAAGATATTCGACATATGGCGCTCGTATCGGCTGTATATAATCTGGTTTTCATGATTCAGCATAACCAGTTTTACGGTAGTGGAGCCGATGTCAATTCCAAGTTTCATAAATCACAAATCCCTTTCGCAAACCCTGCTTTTTTCTTCACAAGCACATTAAATTCTAACATGAGAAATACAAAAAGAAAAGTTTCTCTTTACATTTTTTCGCTCTTTTTTATACATACCCTTCATTTTTGTATTTAAATCTGTACATTTTCTTTTTTTCGTCAAATTTACTGTGTGCGTTTTGCTCACTTGTAAAATATATCCATAAATGTTATAATGAAATGTTAGAAGATGAAAGGATTATAAATTAAGAAATGAAAGAAGAACACATCAACACACAATCCGGAATAAAAAAAGAAAACAAAATGGGTACACAGCCCATCGGCAAGCTTCTGTTCACCATGTCGCTTCCCGCTATTTTGTCCATGCTGGTCAACGCACTTTATAACATCGTAGACAGCATCTTTGTAGCCCACATCAGCGAAGACGCTCTGTCCGCCCTCTCACTGGTCTTTCCGCTGCAATTTCTTATCATCGCAGTTGCCATCGGTACCGGTGTAGGATTGAATTCCCTGATTTCCCGTCGTTTGGGAGCCAGAATGCAGGAAGCTGCCGACCGAGCCGCAAGCCACGGCATTATATTGGCTGTTTTAGGAGGGCTGGTCTTTGCCCTCATCGGCATATTCGGTTCTAAGCCTTACATACTGGCATTTTCCGAAGTTCCGTCTATTTCGGAATACGGAATTCAATACTGCTCTGTTATTTTAACATTTTCTATTTTTGTTTTTATCAGTGCCACAATAGAAAAGATTTTTCAGGCAACAGGAAATATGATTTATCCCATGTTCATCGGCCTTTCAGGAGGCTTGATAAACATCGTACTGGATCCGATTTTAATCTTCGGCCTTTTCGGTCTGCCCCGGCTGGAAGTCCTGGGTGCCGCACTGGCAACGATCATCAGCCAGTTTATCGGACTGTGCGTTGCCGTAGGCCTTTGGATGAAACAGGAACATGCCGTAAAAATCTCGCTGAAAGGCTTCCGTTTCCATGGACAAACAGTGAAAGAAATTTACGCAGTTGGCTTCCCCGCCATTTTGATGCAGGCCATCGGATCTGTTATGCTGGTAGGTTTAAATGCGATTCTGATCTCCTTTTCCTCCACTGCCGTTGCGGTTTTGGGCGCTTATTTCCGATTACAGTCCTTTGTTTTCATGCCGGTTTTCGGTTTGAATCAAGGGGTTATGCCTCTGGTTGGATATAACTTCGGAGCGAAAAATAAATCCAGAGTTATAAAAACATTTAAATTGGGATTGCTGGCCTGTCTGGGCATCATGTTTTTCGGTTTCCTGCTGTTCCAGCTTCTCCCCGGTCCTCTGCTCATGCTTTTTGACGCATCGGATCAGATGATGGAAATCGGCCTCAACGCCCTTCGGCTTATCAGCATCTGCTTTATCCCCGCAGCATTTGGGATCAGTTGCTCTACCTTGTTTCAGGCTACCGGCCACGGCGTCCTCAGCCTGATCATTTCCTTGGCCAGACAGTTGTTTTTTATCCTGCCTCTGGCTTATCTGCTTGCGCAGCAATTCGGCGTCAACCGGGTCTGGCTGGCCTTCCCGCTGTCAGAGATCGCTTCCGTGCTTATCTGTCTGCTTTTCCTGGTATACATCTACAAAAAGGAAATCAAACACTTGGGAAACGGCGAAAAAAAGCTTCCTGCTATGTAGCTAACTTTGTGATTTTAGAAAAACAGTTTCATCAAGTGAAAAACGGCTGCTACCCGACAGTAATACTGCGTGAGGAAGTATTTTGTACAGGATACGGCGCAATTCCGAAAAGAGAATTGCGCCGTATCCTTTTTGCACTAAGGCTCGGAAATAAAAGCCGAATCCTGTGTCAATTCCTATTTTATTTGCTTTTTTCGTTGTTCCCTTAAACTTTTTCATCTGCCGGTGAGGGGTCATATTCCAAAATATCTCCCGGCTGACAATGCAGCACCTCGCAGATTGCCGCTAATGTGGTAAAACGTATGGCGCTGATTCTGCCGTTTTTCATCTTTGAAAGGTTTACGTTTGCCACCCCTACTTTTTCGGATAATTCATTAAGGCTCATTTTTCTATCTGCCATAACCCTGTCAAGTCTTAATACAATATGTCCCATACCCAGCTCCTCTAATTACAGAGTTTCATCAGATTCGCGCTGCAGCTGAGCGCCGTATTTAAATATGGTGCCCATGCAGAAAGCGACAACAAACGCAATAATGACACCCCACTGCACGCAAACACTTACGTTTTGTTCTGGGTTGAGGAAAGAACCTGCAATAGTTTCTGAAACGGATGAAAAAACTGCAAGGGGAATCAGGGAAATGCTGAAAAAATGCATTTTCTTTACAATATTTTCCGAAAATGGGGATTCACACTTCGCAAATTCTTTAAAAAGTTTTCTGAGCATAAACAGCGATACAATTACAGATGCCAAGAAAACGACGCTGCAAATCAGCACTGCAACAAAGTCTCCCAATTGATAAGTGAATGTGTCGGTTGTTGCTTCTATGGTCTTTTGATTATCCTCCGAACGAATTGCAGCCGACGTAAAATCCTGATTATACAGAGAAAATTTAACCTGCATGTTTTCGTCTTCAAGCGGTAAAAAAGAGGTTGGTTCATCACTGCTCGTATATGAAGCTTCTTCCGATAAATGATTCCAAATCATTTCAAAATATTTATCATCTACACTGATTTTCGCATTGCCTGTCACACTTACAACTGCAGCGTCTTCCGGAACATTGGAAAGGAAAACGGTAACACCTGCAATGACAATCGTAATTATAATTATCAGCACAAGCATTACTGTAATAATAATATTTCCGATTTTTCCAAATTGATTGACCTTTCTCAGGGTTGAACTGTTCATTGCGTTACCTCCTATGCATAACGTAAAATATTTAACGATTATCGTTAAATAAAGTGTACTGCTTCCGCTTTTTATTGTCAAGTCATATTTTATGATAATCGTTAAATTATTTAAGTTTATCGTAAAGCATCAAAGACAAAGATCAAAACTGTCAGCCATAAATAAAACCGCCAATCTCGTATTGAGTTTGACGGTCTTTCTATCGGAATCCAGGAACCACCTTTATCGGAAAAGCCAAATTCTCATCGGTGATTTCCCGATGTTTTGGACAATTTTAAGGACATCAACTCCCATCGGCTGGAAGCGCCGACTTTTCGGTACAAATTCTGCAAATGTTTTTTCAGCGTGTTTGTGCTGATGCAAAGTCTCGCCGCAATTTCGTCATTTGAAAAATCATTGAAAATCAGGAGCAAAACCTCTACCTCTCTGCCTGTCAAGCCATATTCGTTGGCTAAACGAATCATCAGCTCCGCGTCCTCGGTGCCGCTGGCGCTGGTCTGCATATATTCGTTATAAAACCGGGCGTTTAAGTGCTCGCCGATGCATCTCAGCATAAATACCTCTTCATCTGTAAAATCCCCTTCGTTCTTCTGTCGGTATAAACTCAGCATACCAAGCAACTCATTGTTATCCGCAATGCTCATATTCACACCGTAATGCAGATTATAGGGAGCAAAGTATTCCTTGTATAAGGTGCTCTGCATGCGCTCCTCCTCCGGAAGAAGCTCCGTTTCCTTTATTACCATCGCCTTGTTATTAAACAACATCCAGCGACTGTAATCCTTTTCTTCGATGGTCATATACTTATTTTCTCCATCCATAAAAGAAGCCGGAAAACATACCGGATCGCAAAGCAAATTTGCAGAAGAAGTGTGATCCGCCAGCATGAAGCTGGCAGCAGAATTCGGAATCAATGTGCGAAGCAAAGAAAGTACAATTGTTCTCATTTCACGAAAATCAGAAACATTATAAATTTGATAAATCACATTATTAATGCACATAAAATCATTTTTTCTCATGATATCGCCTCACCGCCTTCTCGGCTAAAACATATCTCTTTGAAACAAAAGACGTTTTTCATCATTTTATCATCTTTTTTACTACGAGTCTACTTCTTTTTGACACATAAAGCTCTATTTTTGCTTAAATTGCTCGAAATAAAATTACTTATAAGCCAATAATCATTTAACAATTATTCCATCAGGTCATAGCTTTTCCACAAAAAATCTTTTATCATGTCAGTATGGAAAAAGAATTTAGGCAAGTGTACAATGCTTTTTCACTCCTATAAAAAGTAAGCACTCCAATTTGTCATCCATAACCTGTCCTCTGGGGAGGACAGAAATCTCCTATGATTTAGGGCGCCTGGGGGCGCTCTATTTTTTTACTCTCTTTTCCGATTGAAAACGCTCCGTAAACAGAAACAGCGTTATTAACATCCACAATTTTTTGAAAAAATAACAATACCCCGACAGTCAAGCCGGGGCATTTTTTATCATTATGAGCAAATCTATAAGCCGGGTTCTGTATTTGACAGCCATCTATCTAGGCACATGGTCGCCCATGTGCTCAAGCGACCTACCTCCCGGGAAGCGACGGGCCGCCGCCTTTCAGGCATTATGCCCATACGGACAATTACCTCCCTGCTTGGTCTTGCTCCGGGTGGGGTTTACACGGCCGGTATGTTACCATACCGCCGGTGAGCTCTTACCTCACCATTTCAACCTTACCTCGGCCTGTGCCGGTGGGCGGTGTGTTTCTGTTGCACTTTCCCTAAAGTCACCTTCGCCAGACGTTATCTGGCACCCTTGCCCTATGGAGCCCGGACTTTCCTCAAGAGCCGAATCCCTTCGACCCGTGCGGCTGTCTGACTTACTCATAACAATCCATATAATTTTGCGGATCCGCTTTCCGCTTCCTATGAATCAAAGGGATTAATATTCACTTTCGATTCGTAAATTTCTATTTTATCCCCTGCTGCTTTTCGCAGCTTTCCTGCAAAGTTTTCCACAAAAATGCGTTCCGTGCCGTAATGTCCCGCGTCGATGATGCACAAGCCCTGCTCTTTTGCGGTCTGTGCTTCATGATATCGAACATCCCCCGTGATAAACAAGTCGCAGCGGTTGCTTACAGCTCCTTCCAAAGAGTCACCGCCCGCTCCGGTGCATACAGCAACCGAACTGATTATGGTCTCCGGATCTCCCACATATTTCACTGCGGGCAAATTCAAGACGTGAGCCGTCAAATCCGCAGCTTCTTTCAGTGTACAGGGGCGGTCAAAGGTTCCCAGCCGGCCGATTTTTTCCGTATACCCGTAAGCGGATAACACCTTCATCCTGCGAATCTGAGTCAACCCCAGAAGTTCCGCCAAATAGTCGTTATTTCCTCCGAATACGGAGTCAAAATTTGTATGTGCAGAATAAACAGAAATACCGTTTTGTATCAAACGAACGATATACCCGCCTGCCGTTGTATTTGCATCGATCAAATCCACCGCTCGGAATAAAAGAGGATGGTGGGTTACGATATAATCCACGCCAAGGCTTACGGCTTCATCGATTACAGCATTGGTTACTTCCAATGCAACCAAAACCCGTTCTATTTCCGATTTACCCATGTCAATCTGCCGGCCGCTGTTATCCCACTCCTCTTCTAAATCCATCGGAGCAATCGCCCGAAGTTCTGTCAAAAAATCATTATTCTTCATGCCCAAAATTCGTTCCTCCTTCTTGCTTCGATTTAGCCGCTCTCTTCTGTCCCTTCGTTCTTCAATTCGTTTTGCGGCTACGCAGCCGGGAATCCCCTTCTCTGCCAAATCCAAAAGTCTCCGCAGCGCCGCTTCACGTTTCCGGACATCAGGAAGGCGATCTTCGGTTCCGCCGCCTCCCGTGTAAATTTCCCGCAGAATATCCGTTTCTATCGCCAGTTTTTGTTTTATAAATACCGGCAGCAAAGGATCTCTTCTATCAAATAAAATCGGACTGATTTCAAACTGCAATTCCGGCTCAGCAGATAATTTTCTTCCCTCTCCCGCATTTCCATTCATACCGGCTACAATGATTTCAGATACATACCGGCCTTCTTCTGCCAGAAGTTCATCCATAATCACAAACCCTTTTTGAATCAACCACTTCCGCAGTTTATCCTGCGCATTTCTGGGCTGCAGAATCAGCTTTTTCATAGAGCAGACCACATCCCAACCGTTTTCCAAAATGGAAGCGATAAGTTTTCCGCCCATTCCGGCAATGACCGCCGCATCACATTCGCCCGGCTTTAACGGAGAAAGCCCGTCCCCAAGCCGCAGCTCAAACGCGCCGGACGGCGCCAGCTGCTCAATATGTTCCTTCGCTTTTTGCAAAGGTCCTTCATTTATATCGCACAATACGACCCTCGGGCTGGTTCCGCTTTGATATAAAAAAATAGGAAGAAATCCGTGATCCGTTCCAATATCCGCCACCGTCTCCCCTCTGTCAATGCAGGAAGCGATAGCCGCTAATCGACTGGATAATTTTATCATGATTTATTATTCAAGGTAATCCTTTAATTTCTTGCTGCGGCTGGGGTGGCGCAGCTTCCGAAGAGCTTTTGCTTCAATCTGGCGAATCCGCTCTCTGGTTACATCGAATTTCTTTCCCACCTCTTCCAGAGTACGAGCCCGTCCGTCATCCAGCCCGAAACGCAGACGCAGAACTTTCTGCTCACGTTCTGTTAAAGTATCCAGCACTTCTATCAGCTGCTCCTTCAGCATGGAGAAAGCCGCCGCATCCGCAGGCACGGGAACATCGTCATCAGGGATGAAATCTCCCAGATGGCTGTCCTCCTCTTCGCCGATAGGAGTCTCTAAAGAAACCGGCTCCTGAGCAATTTTTAAAATTTCCCGAACCTTTTCCTCGGAAATATCCATTTCCACAGCAATTTCTTCCGGCGTCGGCTCACGGCCATATTCCTGAAGCAGCTGTCTGGATATCCGAATTAATTTGTTAATCGTTTCGACCATATGCACGGGAATTCGAATTGTTCTGGCCTGATCCGCAATAGAACGGGTAATAGCCTGCCGAATCCACCAGGTAGCATATGTGCTGAACTTATATCCTTTTCTCCAATCAAATTTATCGACCGCTTTAATCAGCCCTAAATTGCCTTCCTGTATTAAATCCAGGAACAGCATTCCTCTTCCCACATAGCGTTTGGCGATGCTGACAACCAAGCGGAGGTTTGCTTCGCAAAGACGTTTTTTTGCCTCCTCATCACCCTGCTCCATCCGCTTTGCCAGCTCGATTTCTTCCTCCGCAGACAGAAGCGGCACCTTTCCGATCTCTTTCAGGTACATTCTCACCGGATCATCGATAGCAATGCCTTTCGGAAGAGAAACGTCAACGTCAACCTCAACATCCGCCTCCTGCCCCCTCGGCATGCTCTCCGGCTCTGTATCGTTATCATTACTCATGGCAATAATCTCAAAATCATCCGGTTCGGTTTCCGAAACGACTTCTACACCGGCAGTAATCAGAGAATCGTAAAAATCATCCATTTGATTTTTATCTAAATCAACGCCTTCCAGGCAGTCTGAGATCTCTTGGTAGGTTATAGACCCTTTTCGCTTTGCCTTTTCCAACAGTTCGCTGACAACATCTACCTTATTTTCATCCCGTGCTTCGTTTTCTCCTGTGTTGCTTTTCACGCTCCGAATCCTCCCCTGCTTTTTTCTCTTTGGATCTGCATCAATTCTTTTGTCAAATCCTCAATCGCAGTCTTCTCTTTTTCTTCATCCATAATTTCCAATAACTTAATAATTTCCGCTTCCCGCTTCTCCCGCATACCAATGCGAATGTGCTCGATACAATCTTCAAACATTTGCTCATCATTTCCGGAAAGCTGAATATGTTCCACAATTTCGCCGAGAACAACTGCGCATTCATTGTCCAAGCTGTCCTCCAGCTTCTTTAAGTCAATCTCTTCATCACTTTGATATAGAGAACGTATTACCTCATAAATACGGTAACAGACAGGATCTTTAAATGCGGATGCATATGGTTCCGTCCGCGGTATATATGTGCCTTTCAGCAGCATGAGTCGAATTAGATTCCGCTCCAATAAATCACGTCCGCCTATCTGTGTTTTTTTTGTTTCTGACCTTCTTTTTTCGGATGGGACATTGTTCGCTTCCGATTTTGCGCCGCGCATCTCCATGCGGATAGCTCCTTCCGAAATATGCGTCTCTGCCGCCAACTTCCGCACATAAATATCGGCTTCCACCGGGCTCAATTCCCGAAGAATTTCTGCGGCTTTCTGCAGAAAAACCACATTTCCGTCCGTAGTCCGCAAATCGGACTTTTCTTTCAGCAGCGCCAGCTTGTAATCCGCAAAAGGAAGCGCTTCCTTTAACAAACCGCGAAAGGCGTCTCTGCCGTTTTTCTTTATAAACTCGTCCGGATCTTTTCCATCGGAGATATGAAGCACTTTTACTTTGCATCCCGCCTTGTGCAGAATATCCATTCCGCGAAGTGCAGCAGCCTTCCCCGCCTCGTCTGCGTCATAGGAAAGAATCACATTATTTGTATAGCGCTTCAGCATAGCCGCCTGGTTTTCCGTTAAAGCGGTTCCCAGCGAAGCTGCCACATTTCGGATTCCATGCTGATATAAGGAAATCACATCCATATACCCTTCCACTAAGATCGCACAATCCTCCTTATTTATATCCTGCCGGCTCAGATTTAATCCATAAAGGTTATTTTTTTTTAAAAACACCGGAGATTCCGGCGAATTTAAATACTTCGGAGTCCCGTCTCCTAAAACCCGGCCGCCGAACCCGATGACCTTTCCCCTGGTATTGATAATAGGAAAAATAACCCGATTCCGAAACTTATCATAGTAACGCCCTTTTGAATCGGAAATCAGACCCAAGGAAAGCAAAATTCTTTCATCCGCGCCTTTTCCTTTTAAATACCGATACAGGCTGTCCCAGTTTTCGTCCGCATAACCGATTCCGAATTTCTGCAGCGTTTCCGGCTTCAGCCCCCGTTTCTGCATATAAGCAATTCCCGGATTTACGCTCTTCCGAAAAACTTTATAAAAGTATGCGGCGGCTTCTCGATTCCATTCATAATAAACTTCTTTGCGGCTTTCCGTCCCAAAAGAACTTTTTGTCAAGTCGACTCCGCATTCCTCCGCCAGTTTTTGGACTGCTCCATGAAAATCAAGATTTTCATATCTTTGGACAAACTCGATCACATCTCCCGAGGCGCCGCAGCCAAAGCAGGTGAAAATCTGTTTTTCCTCCGATACTACAAACGACGGCGTTTTTTCGTTGTGAAACGGGCAGACGCCTTTGTAATTGCTCCCTGCTTTCTTTAACGGAACACAGCGACCGATTACGTCGACAATATTGCATCTGTTCTTAATTTCATCTACCGCATTTTCGAATTTCATTCCTGCCTGTTCCGACCCTCATCCGTTCACTTTAAAATCTCTCTGAAAAATTTGCCTGATAAACAAAAGACAAACCGGTTACTTAACTTTATTCGACAAAAAGAAGGAATATCCTTTTTTTATTTTAAAAAACTTTTTATTTCCACCCCCGGGGGATAAAAAGCTCTTTAAATAAGTTTACCGCATAACGATCTGTCATGCCTGCCACCTGATCTTTTACCATCTCTTCCACACCGTAAACCGGAATCATATCCCGCCGCTCCCGGGGAAGTTTTTCGGGGTTATCAACATAATAATCGTATAAACTGAAAATCATTGTTTTTATCTTTTCCAGCTCCTCGTCTTTTTTTACGATTTTGCTGTGGTAAACCCGCTCAAACATAAACGTCCGAAGCTCATCCATATAATAACTTTTTTCCTCGCTGAGAGAAATGGTATCTTTCCCGTCGCTGCTGAACGCCAGATCCTTTACCAGAGTATCGATCCGCTGTTTATGTGTCTGCCCTAAAATCCGAATACAGTCCGCAGGCAAATCTTCCGGACGGATTACACCGCTTCGGATAGCGTCGTCAATGTCATGATTGATGTAGGCCACCCGGTCGCAGATCCGCACAATCTGCCCTTCCAAAGTAGAAGGTTTCATACTTCCCGTATGATTCCGAATGCCGTCCCGCACTTCCCAGGTCAGGTTCATTCCCTGCCGGCCGTCATTCACTTCCAGAATATCGACTACCCGCAAACTCTGCAGATTATGTTCAAAACCGCCCGGATGACGCTGGTTTAAAAATTCTTCTCCGTTATGCCCGAAAGGCGTATGCCCCAGATCATGCCCCAGTGCGATCGCCTCTGTTAAATCTTCATTTAAAGCTAAAACCCGCGCAACCGTTCTCGCAATTTGAGCCACCTCCAGAGTGTGGGTCAAACGAGTCCGAAAGTGATCCCCTTCCGGCGCAAGAAACACCTGCGTCTTATGCATCAGCCGCCGAAAGGATTTCGAATGAATAATGCGGTCACGGTCTCTCTGATAATCCGTCCGCGTAGAACAAGGTTCCTCCGGCTCCATCCGGCCTTTTGAATCCGCTGCGCACATAGCAAAGGGAGATAACATCCGACGTTCTCGTTCTTCCAATTGTTCTCGTAAAACCATCTTGTCCTCCGTTGACCATAATAGTTGATTTTATCATAGCTTCAGCCATTGTTCAAGCGCTTCACCAAGTCCCTTATCGACCCGTTTTAGTAATGCCAGCAGCCTTACCTGCAGGGGTTCATCCAAAAAAAGGAACTCCTCTGCCAAGTTACCTGCCAGCGCGTCCCGTTCATCTCCGTTCATCTCACCGTAATACATTTGGGCTCTTTTTAAAAAATGTTCCGGCTCAAAGTCCTGCCGCGCTTTTTCCGCTGCCAAAAGAGACAGTAAAGCGCTGCTTCCGTCTGGTTCCCCCAGTCGATACCGCTGCCCGTCTTCACAGGCAAAAGCCATCATCATCTGCATTTCATCTCCGGATAATTCGATTCCGGGAACCAGATGCAAGGGAGAAAAATTTAAGCGTTCAATCTCTGCTTCGTAATTATCCGGAACTTTTGTTAAACGCATTCGGCCTATACAAACGGCTTCCCCATCCGTTTTCCGCATCCAAAGCTGCCAGGACGGTTCCTCCCCCCCGGCTACGGCTTCGTTTAAATCCCGCCTGGCCGCTTCCGGATCAAACCCGGAAAGAAATTCTGCTTCTCTCCCGGTTATCGTTCGGGCTCCTAAATCCGGTTTCCAAAAAAAGAAGACAGGTTCCGACGCTTTTTCTGTTCCTTCTGCCTTCAGCCGATAGGCATACGGACTGTACCCTTCCATATGACGATAACTTTTTATAGTTCCCCTATCCGAAAAAAGCAATAAAAAGCAAGGCAGACTTTCCGGATGATCCGCTAAAAAAATCCAATACAACTCTCTGTTTGTCAGCCCTGACGCCGGATCCGGAGAGAGTGCATTTACCAAATCCGAAAATTCCTCTGCTTTTCGAATATAAAATTCGGGAAGATGCAAAGACAGTAAATCGAAAGCCCCGTCTTTTGTATGAAAGCGAACGGAAAAACCCCGGAGATCCCTGACTGTATCCGCACCTCCCCGTCCCGCGTTCATGCGGCTGAACCGCACGGTGACCGGAACTTCTTTTTCCGGCCCCTGCAGAAAATCAGCTTTGGTTTCTTCCTGTAAATTCATATATGGTTCAAAAACGCCCTGTGCGCCTGCTCCGCATCCTTCAAAAAACAAACGTTCCGGCCGCTTTTTCCGATTCCATTCCGAAATTTGTCTGATGATGCCCAGATTTCTTTGATCCATACCTGATACTCCTTCCGGTTTGGGTTTTCTTTAATATATGAAAAAACAGGAACTCTGTGTTCCTGTTTCTGTTCATTTTCCGGTATGCCCAAAGCCTCCGCTTCCTCGTTCCGTATCTTCCAGCGAATCCGAAGGCACCCATCGTACACGCTCATAACGAGCCACTACCATCTGCGCAATCCGATCGCCGTTTTGAATTTCAAAAGTTTCTTCGCCCCAGTTAATCATGGCAATTTTAATTTCGCCCCTGTAGTCGCTGTCTATCGTGCCGATTCCGTTTACAAGGCCGATTCCATGCTTTACAGCAAGGCCGCTTCTGGCGCGGATCTGCGCCTCGTATCCTTCCGGCAGTTCAATGGAGATTCCTGTGGGAACCAGCGTCCGTTTCCCCGGATGCAAAAAAATCGGTTCGTCTAAAAAGGCTCGCAGATCCATACCTGCCGATCCGTCAGTCTCATACGCAGGGCAAATTCCGCTTCGGGAAGTGATTTTCACGTTCATCTTATTTTATCCACCCTTTCAGATCCAGATCATTTCGACTGACCAAAACGCCGGAATACCCGCTTATGTCTGAAAGCCGATCCACTACGCAGGCAATGTCCTGCAAACTTACCGCTTCGATTTTTCCTAAAACCTCTTCCGAAGAACGCACCGAATTCATTAAAAGCGTGCTCCTTCCGATGGAAAACATACGGCTGTTGACATTTTCCTGATTAAACGTATAGCTGCTTTTCAGCTGCAGTTTGGCCATATGCATTTCCCGCTGGCTCACAGGTTCTTTTTTGAGAAGCTGAAATTCTTCTGCGAGAGCTTCCAGCAATTCCTCCACTTTATCGTGGGCGACACCTGCATAAATACTGAATATCCCTAAAAGAGAATACGAATGGGAAACGGAATAAACAGAATATGCTAAGCCTTTTTCTTCCCGGACTTTCTGAAACAGTCTGGAACTCATGCTTCCGCCGAACAAATTGCTGAAAACAGAATACGGATAATACAGTTCCGAATCAAGCGTTACTCCCTGCGTTCCGATACACAGATGAGACTGTTCGACCTCTTTGACTTTCACAAAATGTTCCGGCCTGTATTCCGGTTTTTCAAACGGCACATCCGTTTTAGAAGGCTTCAGTCCCTGCAAGGTTTTCTCAAAAAAGGCGCAGACCTGATCCGGGTCGATATTTCCCGCAACGGAAACCACAATATGATCCGCAGTATACTGATTATATAAATACTCCTGTAAATCCCTCTGTTTCATAGCAGACAAAGCCTCACGGTTTCCTATTACAGGGCTTTCGAAAGAAGTGCCCCGGAAAATCCGTTCCTGAAGCAGATCATGAGCGTCGTCCTCCGGATCATCCTCGCTCATCTTCATTTCCTCATAAATTACATTTTTTTCCCGCTCCATTTCTTCGGGATCAAACCGGGAATGCATAAACATATCCGTCAGAATCTCACAGGCGCTTTGCAGTTCGCTGGCTAAAACCTTCATATAGTAGCAAGTAGCTTCTTTGCTTGTAAAAGCATTTACCTGCGCACCGATCCAATCGCAATCCTCTGCAATTTGCCGTGCAGACCGCTTCTCTGTTCCTTTGAAAAGCATGTGTTCGATAAAATGAGATATTCCTTTTTGGTTTTCCGCTTCATCGATGGAACCTGCCCGAACCCAGATGCCTACAGCCGCCGACTGCACATAAGGAATGGGCTCCATCACTACGCGAACACCGTTGCTTAAAGTTTGATTTATTACCATACAGTCAATTTTCTCCTATCAAATATGCTCCATTATACTTCCTTTTTCAGCTCACTGCAAATAAAATCATTCAAAGGTACGATTTCAATGCCGCGTTTTCGGATTTCATCGATCAAACCCGGCAGCGCCTTGGCCGTTTCTTCTTTCGGATGCATAAGGACAATGGCGCCGGAAAGCGGTTTGCCTAAAATCCTGCTCCGAATTACATCTGCCGTAGAGCCGGGCTTCCAATCTATCGTATCTGAAGACCAAAGCGATAATACATATCCTTTTTCCTTGCACAATTCCAAAGCAGCCTCGTTGTAATCTCCGGAAGGCGGAGCAAATACCGTAGGTTTATATCCCAGGATCTTCTGTATGGCTTTCTCCGTCTTTTCCATTTCCTGACATATGGTCTCTTTATCTACCTGACTGCAAAGTTTATGGCTGTATCCGTGGCTTTGCACAGAATGTCCTTCCAGGTACATCTGCCGTACCAAATCCGGGTGTTTTTCCGCCCATTGACCGGTTACAAAAAATGTAACGCTGATATCTTTTTCGCGAAATGTTTTCAGCATATCCGGCAAAACATCCTCGCCCCAATCCACATTACACGTTAATGCCATCTGGTCGGATTCCGCATTTCCGCTGCGGATAACAATACCCTCTTCCCCCGGAAGCACCGCCGTTTCTTTTGCCGGTTCCTGAGACATGAAATAAAAGAACGAAGCCACCTCAATTCCCGCCAACACAAAAGCGGCGGCGCAAATACAGATCAAAAGTTTTTTAAAAGCGGATTTTTTTCTTGCCGTCATTCTGCCGGCACCTTTTCGATTTTTTAAATTCATAAAAAACACCCCGGTGCAAGTGTATGCACCGAGGCAGGATTTCATAATACTCCGGTTTAAGATATTCAGCACAAGCGGTTCTCAATACCTCAGCAGAAAATAGACCACATATCCCCAACTCAGCAGCCCATGAAAAATTGCCCAGCCTACAGATTTCCACGTTGTATAACTGATTACCATAGCCAGCGCGCTTCCAAACGTAATTCCGGATTTTACTGTTTTATTTACAATTGTATTTTTGTTCTCCTGTCCCACCATTGTCCTCCGCAATTTTTAAATTTACTATAGATACAATTATTCTTCATCGTACACCTTTCCTCCGCCCATTTCAAGAAGCGAAAAAGAAAAGAGCGTTTTGAAATTCTCAAAACGCTCTTTGGTTTCATTTCTCTTTACAGCAATTCTTTTCTCGTCAGATTAATCCGGTTCTGACTGTCGATTTCAAAGCACTTAACCGTTACTTTATCCCCTACATGCAGAACGTCCTCTACATTTTCTACCCGTTCCTTCGCAATGCGGGAAATATGCAGCAGCCCTTCTTTACCGGGCAGAATCTCAACAAATGCACCGAAACTCATAATTCTGGTTACGGTACCCTCGTAAATCTCGCCTACTTCCACATCCTTCAGCAGCAGTTCGATTTCTTTTTTGGCGGCTTCCGCGCAGGCCATATCCGGCGATGCGATGCTGACTGCGCCATTGTCGTCGATATCGATCTTCGCGCCGGTCTCCGCAATAATCCGGTTGATCGTCGCGCCGCCTTTGCCGATGACGATGCGGATCTTGTCCGGATCGATATTCATAGAAATAATTCTGGGAGCATAGGGAGAAAGTTCCGCTCTGGGTTCCGCAATCTCTTCCAGCATAGCGTCCATAATAAACATTCTGCCTTCACGAGCCTGCTTTAATGCCGCCTGCAGAATTTCTTTGGACAGGCCGTGAATTTTAATATCCATCTGAATTGCAGTGACGCCCTTTGCGGTACCCGCTACCTTAAAGTCCATATCTCCTAAGAAGTCTTCCATGCCCTGAATATCGCTGAGGATGGCAATTTTATCTTCGCTCTTGATCAATCCCATAGCGATACCCGCTACAGGCGCCTTTAAAGGAACGCCCGCGTCCATCAACGCCAGACAGGAGCCACAGGTGGAACCCATGCTGGTAGAACCGTTGGAGGACATAACTTCGGATACTACGCGGATCGCATAGGGGAACTCTTCCTCGCTGGGCAGAACCGGAACCAGAGCTCTTTCCGCTAAAGCGCCGTGGCCGATTTCCCGGCGGCCGGGACTTCTCAAGGGACGGGCTTCGCCGACACTATAGGGCGGAAAGTTGTAATGGTGCATATATCTCTTTTCCGTATCTTCGGTAATTCCGTCGATGGTCTGCGCTTCTCCCAAAGGCGCCAACGTACAGACGGAAAGAACCTGGGTCTGTCCTCTCTTAAAGAGGCCGGTGCCGTGAGTTCTGGGCAGGATGCCCGTTTCGCAGAACAACGGACGAATTTCGGTCCGTTTCCGGTTATCCGGACGGATTCCGTCATCTAAAATCAAGCTTCTTACCTGCTCTTTTGTAATTGCATACAGAACATTGCCGATGTCCTTAGAGTTTTCGGGATAAATTTCCGCAAAGTGTTCCTGGGTTTCATCCTCTACCGCAGCCATATTGTCCAGGCGCTCCTGCTTATCGTAAGTTTGAATCGCCGCCCGCATTTTATCGCAGGCATAAGCTCTCACGGCTTCGTCAATGTCTTCCGGAACCTGATACAGGGTTACTTCCCGCTTAGGCTTACCCACTTCCGCAACAACTTCTTCGATAAATTCAACGATCTTCTTGATTTCTTCGTGGGCAAACAGAATGGCATCCAGCATCTCTTCTTCCGGTACTTCCTGCGCGCCTGCTTCTACCATCATAATAGCGTCTTTTGTACCCGCTACTACCAGATGCATATCGCTTTTCTGCCGTTCCTCCAAATTGGGGTTAATGATCAGCCTGCCGTCAACCCGTCCAACCAATACAGAACCGGTGGGGCCCTCCCAGGGAATATCGGAAATAGCCAGGGCAACCGAAGAGCCGACCATAGCCACGATATCCGGAGAACAATCCGGATCGACGCAGAGAACGGTAGCCACTACCTGCACGTCGTTATAAAATCCCTTGGGAAACAGCGGGCGCAGAGGTCTGTCCATCAAACGGGAACTCAAAATTGCCTTTTCGGAAGGTCTGCCTTCCCTTTTAATAAAACCGCCGGGAATCTTTCCCGCAGCATACATTTTTTCTTCAAAATCGCAGGACAGCGGAAAGAAGTCCACATCTGCCCGGGGTTCCGCAGAAGCAGTTACCGCTACGTTCACCACGGTGTCCCCATAACGAACCAGCACGGAGCCGTTGGCCATTTCGCAGAGTCTTCCGATGTCCAGCTGGAGCAAACGGCCGCCTACGGCTGTTCTAAATGTTCTGTAATCTGTAAATCTCATTTGTCTGTTACCTCCTGAATGGCAGAATGTCTGCCGGATAAATTTATAATCAGGTCGGCTTGACAATTAAGCCCGTTTTCGCAAAAGCGAACTTAATTCTCAAGCCCGACCCCTCTCTTCAGTAATAAAAAGGGGTTTACGACCCTTTTTTATCGCTGAAATTTTGCAACAAAGACGGGGAGAAAACTCCCCGTCTTTCTTTCCTCGTTACTTTCTGAGACCCAGCTCCGCAATCAGCGTTCTGTATCTCTCGATATCCTTGTTCTTCAAATAAGCCAGCAGATTTCTTCTCTGGCCTACCATTTTCAAAAGACCTCTTCTGGAATGATGGTCTTTTTTGTGCATCTTCAGATGTTCATTCAGATCATTAATGCGGAATGTCAGAATCGCGATCTGCACTTCCGGAGAACCGGTATCGCCTTCATGGGTTTTAAACTTGTCAATAATTTCTGCTTTTTTTGCCTGATCAATCATTTTCTTTCTCCTTTTTTTCATTCACCTGCCGCCGTGGGCTGCGTTGGAGACTCACAGCTCTCAGCCACAGGAACATAGACGATTCATTTTAACATGAACAGGATCTCCTGTAAAGACATAAAAACAAGTATGTTCAATTTATTACTCCATACGCCCCCATGTCATTTCGGTTCCTTCGGAATCATATTTTTTTCTCTTCCCCGTTATTTCATCTATCTCTATCGTCCACACGGATGTGCGTTCCAGACTTCGCTCCATAGCATTGGAAAAATCGTCCATGTTTCCCGGCGCATGCCGCATGCAGATCAAGCGAAGCGCCTCCACCTTTTCCGCCTCCGCCGTCAGCTCCCGGGCGTGTCCGTAAATCACTGCGGATTCAAATTCCATAGTAAACCGTCCGTCGGGGACGTTGGTATCGCCTACGCAGCAAAGGCACACAGCGTTATTTCGCCGCAGATTCTCTATCTTTTGTCCCGCCTTCGCACTGTGAAAATACAGGCGGCGCCCATTCCGCGCAATATTCACGGGAATGCAGTAGGGGCTCCCATCTTCGTTTACGGTAGCCAAAGACGCAAACACACATTTGTCCGCTATTTCATAAGCAAATTCTTCGCTCATCTGCCGGTCTTTTCGCCTCATAGGATATTTCATACCAGCTTCTCCTCCCCAGCTTCTCCTTCGTTTTATACGATCCTTATCCTGTAAAATATCAAGTTATTATAGCACTTCCTCTTTTCTTTTACAAGCTTCCGCGTTTTGCATAAAATAATAAAGACAGCCGCTTCTGCATTTTGCACAAGCGGCTTTTTCCACAGCTTTTACTGCTGCAAGCTTTGAATTACACTGTCCAGATCATGCATCGGCGATTTGCAGCTTCCGCCCCGGCACAGATAATAATCCACCCCATGAGCAGGAATGGGATACGATCTCGTAAACGGCGCCGTTTCCTTCAATATTTTTTCATTTTCAGGGGTTTTCAGCACCACCGAAAGGTTTCCTACAACGCGGTCCATAAACTGCATCAATTCCGATGTTTCCTCTTTGCCCGCAGCTACGCAGACCAGCTCCGACGAGGGATCCATTTCTTCCATAAAGGCCAGAAGTCCAAAACAAAAACCTGAAGGATCATCTGACGCCTCTCTGGCAAGAAATCGAATCTGTTTCTCGGAAGCTTCCCGCCATTTCACTTCTCCGGTCAAATGCGATAATTTAGACAGTACATACGCCGCCACAGAATTGCCCGACGGCAAAGCGTCGTCTCCGGTTTCCTTTACACGGAAAAGCAGTTCTTCTCCGCCGTGGGGCGAAAAATAGAATCCGTTCTGATCCCGGTCATAAAAATTCCTCATCATTAAATCAGCCACGCTGACCGCTTTTTTCAGATACTCTGCATTCAATGTGGTTTCATATAATTCAAGGAGCGCCCAGGCGTAAAATGCGTAGTCATCCAGCTTCCCGTCATGAGCTGCTTCTCCGTCTCTCCATCTTGCGTACAGCTGCCCGTCTTCCTTTGTGAGATGCTTTTCTATAAACTGCTGTGCTTTTTCCGCCGCAGTCCGATACTTCGCTCCCAGACTGGTTTTGCTTTCCTCGGCAGAACCGCCGAAAATTCTTGCTGCCTTGGCAAAAGCCGCAATCATCAAACCGTTCCACGCAGTTAAAATCTTATCATCTGTCGCCAAAGGATATCTTGCTTTCCGGTAAGAAGCAAGCTGCATACGCTGCATTTCCATAGAATCCTTTCCATCGGTAATATCGGATATCTCGATGAGGTTGGGTACGCTTTTCCCCTGGAAATTTCCTTCTTCCGTAATACCATATCGTTTGCAGAACAAATGTCCCTGCCATGTTCCCAGCCTCGACTTAATTTCATTTGGCGTAAAGAGGTAGTATTTTCCTTCTTCCCCTTCGCTGTCCGCATCCTGCCCGCTGTAAAATCCGCCTTCGGGATGGGTCAATTCCTCCTGTACATACTCCAAAATCCGGGAAGTCACATCCAAATATAACGGACGCCCTAAACGCTGACCGGCTTCCGCATAAACATAAGCCAAAAGAGCATTATCATAAAGCATTTTCTCAAAATGAGGAACCAGCCACATGTGATCGGTAGAGTACCGTGAAAAGCCTCCGGCCAGATGGTCGAAAATGCCTCCGCGATACATTTGATCCAATGTTTTTTCTACCATCCAGAGCACATCCGCACGGCTGAGCCTGCCCTCTCTCTCATCCTTCGCATAACGCAGAAGAAAAAGCAGCACATGGGGCATGGGAAATTTCGGCGCAGTTCCGAATCCTCCCCATTGATTGTCAAATCCGCACTGCAGTGTTTCCGCGGCTTCCTTCAGAAAATCTAAAGTAGGCTCCGCACCGGTTCCGGAACGCTTGGTAATTTCCCGCATCTCTTCCGCGATCTGATCCCCCGCTTCTACCAATAATTTGCGATCTTTTTTCCATTTTTCCGCTGCTCGTTCCAGCAATTCTAAAAAGCCAAGGCTGCCGTAACGGGCAGTCTTCGGCAAATACGTCCCGGCAAAAAACGGTTTTTGTTCCGGCGTCATTAAAATAGTCAAAGGCCAGCCGCCGGTTCCGTTCATTGCCTGACATACAGACATATAGACGCTGTCAATATCGGGACGTTCTTCCCGGTCAACTTTTATGGATACAAAGTCGCGGTTCAAAACTTCCGCTACTTTATCATCTTCAAAGGATTCATGAGCCATTACATGACACCAATGACATGTAGAATAGCCGATACTGAGAAGAATTGGCTTTTCTTCTTTCCTTGCCTTCTCAAAGGCCTCTTTTCCCCAGGGATACCAATCTACGGGGTTTCCCGCATGCTGCCGCAAATACGGCGATTTCTCGTCTCTCAAATGATTCCGCATACCTCTATTCCTCCCACTTGATTCGTTGCAGTCAATTTCACCGCGGAGTAAACTCCGCACAACCTTTACACAGGTAGAATGCCCCAAGCCGAACAGATTATCCTTTCTAAGCCGGATATGCAGAAAAGCAGATACAAATTTCACAAAGATGAAAAAAGGAGCGGTAAAAAACGCCCCTTCAATATTCTGTATATCACTTTTAACAATAGCTGTTTGCATAGACCCTCTTGATTTTATTCATAGCTGTTTTTTCAAATTCCTGATCGCGGACTACAATACGGGAAATGTGCTCATAATCCGGCAAAACCTTGGAGACCTGAAAAATATCGTTCCGAAGACGCGCAGCCGATTCGTTTATGCCCGCGGCGCCTTCCTTCTGCAGCCGCCTCATGTCCAAAAAGACTTCGGCACAAAGCCCCACTTCTTTTCCTTTTTCATTCGTCAAGCCATATACTACGCTTTCTTTGATATAAGGAATGGAAAGGAGGTGCGATTCGATCTCTTCCGGAAAAACATTTTTTCCGTTTTCCAAAACGATCAGATTTTTCCTGCAGCCCGTAACAACCAGCTGCCCCGCCGCATTTATATAACCGAAATCACCTGTATGAAACCATCCTTCCCTGTCTATGACTTCCGCCGTTAATTCCGGATTTTTATAATATCCAAGCATAACCACATCGCCTTTTACGCAGATTTCACCCCGGCCTTCCTCCGTTATATCCTCAAAGCGAAGCTGACAGCAAGAAAGCGGAACGCCTGCGGCAGCCGGATCATTTTTCCCGTCCTGATTTACACAAACGAAAGAAGAACACTCCGCGATTCCATAGCTGTTAACCACAGAAATTCCGATGGCGTCGAAAAACTCCCCTATTTCCGCCCGAAGAGGAGCGCCTGTGCATATGATCTTTTTCATATTGCCGCCGAAAATCCGCCGAACGGAACCAAACAGCTGCTTTCTCATGTCAATTCCCCGATTCCGAAGCCCGCTGCTGATGTGGATCATACGTTTCAAAGCTTTTTCTCTTCCGTTTTTTTCCGCCTGCATCCAGATCTTTTTATAAAAAGCTTCCGCAATACCCGGCGCAAGACAGATGTAGTCCGGTTTATAAAAGAGTAGATTTCTCTGCATCATTTTTAAGTTTTCGTTAATGCAGACCACGGCATGTTTATGAAGAGAAATCAAGAGACCGGAAAGCTCATAAATGTTATGCAGCGGGAGAACGGACAACCCCGCGGAACAAACCGTAAACGCCCCCAGCCCGTTAGATACGCAGCTTGTCAGATTATGCTCCGAAAGCATCACTCCTCTAAATTCTCCCGACCCGTCCGAAGTATATGTCAGCTGCTTCAGCGCGTTCTTGTCTTTCCCTTCTCTCGTCAAATATTCTCCTGCCCCGTCTGCTGCTAAACGTTTCCCGAATTTCAAAAGTCGATCAAAAGATAAAAAACAACCGTCATCTTCTTTTCGATCAAATCCGATAAAATATTTTACTCCGGGAATCCGGCAGCGATTCTTCTGCAGAAGTTCCTCAAAACGTCCTGAATAGAATAAAACTGCGGAATCGCTCTCATTAAGCAAATTCAAAAGATCTTCTTCAGGCAGCCCCTTATCAAGAGGAACGATCACCCCGTCGCCTTGCAAAACGGTAAGATAGACATTAATCCAGGGATAACTGTTTTTCCCTACAACAGCGATATGCTCTCCCAATATGCCTTTCTCTGCCAAAGCCGTTCCCAGCGCAATGTTGTCATCCTGAAACTCCCGATATGTCTTCCTGCGCACTCTTCCCTTCTCACGAAAACGGAACGCAATGGAATTCCCGGCCTCCTGCACTGCAAGCTCCATCATTTCCCTTATGCTTTTTATCGGCGCGGCATTGTAAACGCTTTCAGCAATTTTCTTCATGCTTTCCCCACCCCTCTATGTGATTGTACCGTGTTATAATCACGGTTATAGTTTTCGTTTTTATTATATATGGTTTTTAAAACTATTATATGTATTTTTTATTATTTGTCAATATGATTTTAAAAACTTTCAATTTGGTTTTCAAACCGTTGACACCGATTTTTAAAACGTGATAAGATAAAAAAAAACGCACATGGAGAATCAATATAAATATGGACAAAACTTACGATTTTTACACTCAGGATATCGCCGATTTTCATTTGCCCCGCTGGAACGAGCTCCCGGAAATCGAACTTTATATCGATCAGGTTACAACCTTTCTGCAGTCAAACCTGCTTCTTTTCTACCCGGAGGCAAAAACACCGTTTTTAACCTCATCTATGATCAACAATTATGTGAAACAGGGTATTCTGGAACGCCCGGAGAAAAAAAAATACAACCGCTCCCATTTAGCACACCTGTTTGTGATCTGCATTTTGAAACGGCTGTTCAGTATTGCGGATATCGGCAAATCGATCTCCTGCATGAAAAAAGAATACTCCGTAGAAGACGGATATAATCTCTTCTGCGAAGAATTAGAGCATGCTCTGCGAAGGGCATTCGGAACGGAGGAGTTTCCGAAAAAAATTGCGGATGAAGAAGACTCCAGAAGCATAACAGCTTTGAAAGCCATTTCCCAGGCATTTGCATCCCTGGTTTTGTCTGAGCAGCTGCTGGCTCTACGGGAACAATAAAAAACTGCAGTTCGTTACGATACTGCAGCTTTTCCACTCCTAAATAAATTTGGCAACTACGATTCCCAGCAGAAACGACGCAATGCAAAGTCCGGAGACAATTCGCAGATCCACAGGTCTGTTAAAGAGCATAAACTCCGCTACTTTTTCACTTTTGCCGGTTCCATATCCGGCTTGCTCTAAGCCAAGGCGAAAATCGGAGGCCTCATAAAAGCGCTTATCCGCTTCGTAAACACAAGCCATCATAACCGCTTGTTTTAAATTTTTAGTACCTTTCGACGGAAGCGACCAGGCTTCGCCGTTCAATAAACGTTCCCGCACATCAACAGGATCTCCCGTAAACGGCAGCACGTTTTCATTCAACAGGCGGTACAGGATAAGCCCTAAGGAATACATATCCGATTCTTTGGCAGCCGCCTCCCCCATCATCAACTCCGGAGCCATATAAAGATCCCGCTCTGTGCGGCTTTCCTCATTTTGATTTTCAAAGCCTCCGAAGCCGCTTATCATATAGAATCCGCCGGCCGGCCGACGATAGAGGCAGTCCGGCGTAATCGATCCGTGAAATACTTCCCGCCGATGCGCATAAGCCAGAGCCCGGCAAATATCGATTCCCATACGCCGTACTTCTTCTTCCGTAAACTCTCTGTTTCGGCTCAGTTCTTCGCCTAAGGAGACCAACCGTTCTCCCAAGACTAAAACATCCCATCCCACAGGGTTTCCCGCTTCATCCGCCACGGAATAAACCGCGTCGCCCTTTATTGTTACAACCTGCGGACAATCTCCCAAGCTTTCGGTTTTTTGAATAGAATCCATAACGCAGCGAAGCTTTTTCTCTGCTTCCTCATCGCTGCCTTTGATTTCTATAACCTTGACCATAGCTCCCACTTCTTCTTCGCCGCGGCTGCGTTTCAATTCAAATGCCCGAAGCCCGCTTCCGGAATACAGTTCATCCCCTACAGTCCATTGCCCCCATAGGGGTTCGTACGTTTTTAATCGTTCTGCCAGTTCTTTCATCCTGTTTCTCCTGCCTTCCGGCCGTATTATCCCTGCACCCTCTGCTGATGCTTGGAAAACTTCTTTTCTAAATAAGATGACAATAAAGTAAGTACAAAGGTGAAAACCAAATACATAACCGCCGCGATCAAAAATGCGGTGGTATCTACATCCCTGCTTACAGACTGCTTCGCTACTTTAAGCAGTTCCGCCACGCCGATAGCCGATACCAGCGCCGTATCCTTAACCAGAATAATGGCCTCGTTGGTTACCGCCGGAAGAACCCGGGAGACAGTCTGGGGAATGATGATCTTAAACATGGTTCTGGAATGGGACAATCCCAAAGAATAGGCTGCCTCATACTGCCCCCGTTCGATGCTCTGAATTCCTCCGCGGTAAATCTCCGCCAAATACGCTGCGTAATTTAAAACAAAGGTCAAAACGGCAGTTGTAAATACGGGCAGCTGAATATTAAAACTGATCGGCAAAAAGAAATAGAAGAAGAACAGCTGCAGCAGCAGCGGCGTTCCCCGGAATACAAAAATATACGCTTTGCATATCCAACGAATGGGAGGAATCCTTCCTATGGTGCCCAAAGTAAAGACCAACCCCAGCGGAATCGACAAAACCAGTGTCCAGATGAAAAGTTTTGCAGTCATCCACAATCCCTGCAGCATAACAGGCATCAAGACGCCTACATAGTCCATTTTTGTTATAAAGTCATTCAAGAATTCCAATTTCGGTTCCCCTTGTCCCTTTCCGCAATGCAAAAACGATTCTTTTCTTTGCATGACTTTGCGTGCCGCATGATAATGCGGCACGCAAAGAAATAAGACTTTTTATGGTCAACTGCCCCGGCAGAGACTGCCCCATGGCGGTGTTTTCAAATTTGTCTGCAGCAGACTATTTATCATATCCTTCCAGGATTACGATGTTCTTTCCGAACCAGGTATTGCTGATCTCAGCAGCAGTACCGTCATCGATCAGTGCCTGAATCGCTTCGTTAATCTTTTCGGCAACATCAGTATCATCCGCTCTGCAGCCGATTGCATAGAAGTCATTGCCGAAATCATAGTTGCAAACGATGAAAGGAGTTTCCAGCTTGCTGTTCTTATATTCGCCCAGAACCTGGTCAACTACCATGCAGTCGATTCTTTGACCCTGAAGAGCTAAAATCGCTTCATCATACGTTTCAAACTCTGTGATGTTTGCTTCGAAATCAGCAAAGTTTGCATTTGCCTGCATCGCTTCCAGCGCTGCAGAATCGGTCTGAGTACCGATCTTATAGTTCTGCAGATCTTCAACCTTATCGATTACTACGTTTTCATCAGCCGCCATAATTACAATCTTGTTGTTCAGATATTTATCGGTTAAAGCCATGGATTTCTGACGTTCCGGAGTTGCGGACATACCGTTCCAGATGCAGTCGATGTTCTTGGATTCCAGTTCCATTTCTTTTGCTTCCCAGGAAATCGGGCGGAACTCGATCTGGATACCCAGCTGTTCGCCTACCGCGTTAGCCAGGTCAATGTCAAAACCAACCAGGTTGTTTGCTTCGTCCCGGAATCCCATGGGCGCAAACGTATCGTCCAGGCCTACTACCAGAACGCCCTTATCCTCAATATATTCCCAGCCGGTCAGTTCTGCGTTGTCCTGATCTGTGTCTTCGCCGCCGCAGCCGGTCATAACTACCATAGACAGAGCCATCATCAACGCCAGCAATACAAGTAATTTCTTTTTCATGATTCCTCTCCTTCTCAACTACATGTCGCATAATTCTTTATGTCGCTGCCGCTTTTGTGCATTAAAGCGACAGTGAGCTATCACAAGAATGAATTTACCATCTTTCTTATAATTTGTCAATCCCAAAAGGGAAAAGAATTGTCTCTGCTTAATTCTCTTTCTCCGAAGCTGCCGGCGCTTTCCCTTTTAAGTTATAAAGAAATCCGGCCGAAATTAAAATCATACCCACAACCATATTCCATGTAATCTTTTCATCCAAAATCAATGCCGCCAGAATCACGGCGATTACAGGTTTTATAAAAAAAGAAACCGAAGCGGTAGATGGTCCCGCCAATTCAATGGCTTTCATATAGCATACATAGCCGAAGCCTGTCACAATAACTCCCACATATAAAAGAACTCCGATATTATCTGCGGAAATTCCGGAAAAAACAGGCTGCCCTGCAGCCAGCAGAACGATCAGTTCCGCAACGGAACCCAAAAGAAAGCTGAAGCTGTTCTGCGCAAGCCCGCCGATCTTATCGATCCTCCGTTTCCCCAACGCAGTGTAAAGCCCAAATCCGGCTGCCGCAACAATAACGATCAATATACCTTTTAAGCTGCTTCCGGAATCGAAACTATCCGGATTGGCTACCGCAAACAGACCTGTTACACTTAAAATCAAAACAACCGCCTTTTTCCTTGTAAATCGGTCGTTCACAAGAAAATGCGCAAAAATCATCGTAAAGACCGGATTGGTAGATATGATGATCGCCGCCAGGCCGGCATTGGTCATCATAACCCCCATCTGAAACAGCGTCATACTGAAACCGGTATTGATAATTCCCAACAGAAATAAATATCCCAAATCTGTCCGATTCAAACGACAGCCTCTTTTTTTCAAATCAACGAGGGCAAAAGGAAGCAAAACCAGCCCGCCGATTAAAAACCTTAAAAATGTCATCTGCAGAGCAGGAAAAGAGGCGCCTCCCACCTTCAATGCAATCTCCATAGTGCCGAAAGCGATAGCTGCCCCTATTACACAAATATAGCTTCTTTTGTTCTTTGCTGTCATTTTCTGTTCCGATCTTTTCTGCTTCTGTGAGGATTTTCCGAAAAACAGGCCTTTTGTTTCTTCCACCGTCGTTTCGTTCTTTCCCGATTAAAAAATAATCCCGCTGAAAATTTTCGGCAATAAAAGATTTCTTTGTAAATTTAACCGTGCCCTGCGGCCTGTTTCAGTTTATGCACTTATATATATTATAAACCCTGCTTCCATGTTCGCAAGGTGCAATTCCGAACTCCGCAAAAAAACAAACGCCGCACAAAGAAAATTCTTTATGCAGCTGACATATAATCTAACGACTTTCATAAAGAGCCCGATCTGTATCCGGCTCGATCAACAGCTTTTCCACGCGAGCCTTGCCGTCCTCTATAATAAGAACAGCCATAGACGCTTCCAATCCAAATCGTTGTTTCCGCGCACCGCATAGACAGGAGCGAAAAAGCCGAGGGTTTCCAACCCCTTTCTCCCTTCTTACAGCCTCACTTCCACCGAATTTCCCACTGCCAGTAAGTTCGGCTCTACCCTGCAGTCCAGCGCCAGAACCTTTACGCCGAAAGCGGACGCCTCCCGCAGGGTATCCGCAAACGCCGCATGCATGCCCCGGTTGGGCGTAAAATACTTTACCTGTTCCATCTGAATAATAAACACGGCATACGCTTCATATCCCTGCCGAACGCATTCCATCAGTTCTTCCAAATGCTTCACACCCCGTTGTGTAGGCGCATCCGGAAATAAAACCACTCCGTTCTGCTCCAAAGTAACGCCTTTGATTTCCGCAAAGATTTTTCGTCCTTCCGCTTCGATACAAAAATCCAGACGCGAGCTTCCAAACCGAACCTCCGGTTTTACAGCAGTAACACCCGAAAGAAAACCTCCATCCTGCACCCACTCCGAAAACACTTTGTTGGGCGCCTGGCTGTCCATATTGATAAGCCGCTTCCCTTTTCGCACCGCAATTAAATCAAACTTGGTTTTTCGATGAGAAGAATTCCATTCCTGCACATAAATTTCTGCTCCGGGAAGCAGTAATTCCCTGCATCTCCCCGTATTTTTCACATGGCAGACTTCCGTCCTTCCATGAATTTCTATATTCGCAACAAAGCGATTAGGCCGGGAAAGGAACCGCGCCTCCCGAATGTTCTCGTAAATCATGGTTTCCTCTTATTTTCGGTTTCCGTCTCCAAATCCGGTAAATGCGCAGGGAGACTGGGTGATGCATTTGCCGCAGACTTCACTTCCTTGATTTCCTGCTTCCTCATCCGAATAAGAACTCCCAAATTCGGTATAAACCGCGCTGTTTTTTCTCAACAGCGCATAGCACGCATTCCTGTTGTACCCCTCCCGTGTAAGCGCACCCGCCGGACAGTTTTTCATGCAAACACCGCAGCTTCCGTTCTTCTTATAAAGGCAGTATTCCTCTTTTGCCGGCTGATCCGCCTGCGCATCCAAGTTGGTTACAATTGTGCCGAAACGTCCACAGCACCCGTTTCTCGTAATCAGCATATTGTTAACGCCAAAATTCCCCAGCCCCGCTGCATAAGCAAAATGCCGGTGTGACCAATCGCTTTTCAACGCGTTCCGGTCAAAAGTATTTATCTTCGGAGACACGGCGGCTCGATACCCCGCCTTTTTCAACCGTTCGATCAGGTAGGAATTCCATTCTTTAAACATGGCATTGGTCTCTTCATAAGCCAACGCCCATTCCGGCGCTGCCAGCAAATTTCCCGTGTCATTCTTTTTCGCCAATCCACGGGTAAAAGGAACATAATAAGCGATCACGATGCTTGCATCCGGAACTACATCCTGCGGAAGCCCGTGTGTAAAGCCGATCAGCTCAGGCAGATTTTGAATATAGTCGCTCTCCGCCCGGGCAAATCCCACCAGCGGACTGCCCCATTTCGTGCTTATTTCCGCTCTTTGCTCATACTCCCGGACAAACCCGCAGATCCACTGCTCGACCGTCTCTTTTGTTACCTGCATATTCTTTTCTGCTTCCGTTTCCCGGATCTACTTTAAAGCAAACCCGTCTTTAAATGCATTGCCGGCCTTTTCGCCTACTTTCAAATACGCATTGTTCACCGGGTCAAAGATGATGGGATCAAATTTAGACGGGTCGATCTTTCCGTTTTGATCCAAAATGCTTTCATCTGCGCTGACGTTGATGATTTCGCCGATCATGCAGCAGGATTCTTTATCGTAGCTTACCAGTTTGCATTCCACCGCCATGGGCAATTCATCGATCAGCGGCGCATCTACAAATTCTGCTTTGGAGGCATGAAAACCGGCCTTTGCAAATTTATCCGGCACATCATTTCCCGACTCGATTCCCACATAATCACAGGCGGTCACATGCGCCGCGTCCGCCATGCTGACCGTAAACGCCCCCCGGGCAAGAATATTTTTTACGGTTTTATGCTCCGGGCTTAAACACATGGACAGCCGGGTATCATCGCTGATTCCGCCCCATGCCGCATTCATAGCGTCCGGCACTCCGTCCTCATCATAAGCAGCGATAATAAATACCGGCTGCGGATACGTAAACGGCTTCGCCCCAAAATTCTTTCTCATTGTGTTTCCCTCCTTATTTCCGTTTTAAAATTATTATGAACGAGACCACTCCGCTCTTTCATTCCTATGAAGAAATTCCCTTTAATCTTATTGTTTACCTGATTTTAAAGCTTTTTCAATAATAGGTTTATTATACACGTTCCGTCCTTTGTGCACAAGGTAAGCGCAAATTTCCTCTGCACTCATGTAAATTTTAAGACAATCCGGGAATATAATTATGTGGCCGGCTTCATCGGGACACCCCTTATCGTTTCAAGACTGTGTATGGACAGATCATCCTGCTGTCGAGCCAACCTCCGGGTTGCTTGCGTATCTGTATAAATCCTCCGGCGCCGGCATAGGTTCGTGACAAATATTATTCGACACAATACGAATCTTTTTCAATGTGCCTTGGAATATAATGGGAATTTCTGTAACATCATCAATGATTTTCGTATTGTAACATAATCTCACCTGTATCCCTGCTTAATCAAACCGGCAACAATTTTCAGGGCAACATCTCGGTAATCATCTTCTGATTCTTCCTTTTCCATCAAGAAATCGGAATACTCATACGGATTTGCATCAATCATATTACTCAATATTATGTACCTCCATTTTAATTTTCTATGCCTTTCCGGTTCTGATAAAATGGCCTTCTTGAACCGCTGCAAATGTAGCAACTGCGCAAACCACCACTGCACTATATCTTAATTCAATAAAACGCAAGGTAAGCGGCAAAGCAAACAGTAAAGCCCCAGCAACCTTGTTTATAACCGAATGTACTGCCACTAACTTTTTCTGCATGACATAACCTGAAACAATGTTTATCACCTTGATTACAAAAATGACTGCTATCCATATATACATCCATGTTTCAACATTCAACACCGGAATTAGCTTTATTATGCACACCGCAACAAAAACAAAATCTGCAACAGTATCCAGCTTGGAACCAAACTCGCTGACGGAATTTGTTTTTCTGGCCACCGTTCCATCAATCATATCTGTAATTCCTACAACTATGTACAATGCATAAAAAGACGTTGAGAGAACCGGGAAAAACAATAATGCGATGCTGCAAATAATTCTTATGCTCGTTATTAGATTAGCCATGCACGCACTCCTTCCTTAGCGTATACTCATTTACAAATCTTCTTTACAGTATTCGCTGTTCTAATAGTAAGTTTATCAGCAATGCCTGCACTGGCTGTCTTTTTCCACCAGTTACACTTTTGATAAGCCTTTCTATCAAAAGTCCAGAAAATCACATTCTTAAAAATCTGTATTGTTTCAAGCTTTTCTGATGGTTCTCCCACCAAGGCGCATATATCTTCCGGTGTATCTGAAGATAAAATAAAAATCAGATTATCGTACTTATCCTTAGCCCCTGAATTCCACCACTCTGGTGCATTTGAAATTATAGACTTTAATTCGTCCATTGATATTACATAAACAGGAACTTCAAATCCAAACTTATCAGCTATCAATTTTTCTATGATAGGCTTCGTGTCTTCTGCGTCTGATGCAAAAACAACATTGCCACTATTCAGATAAGTGGACACCTCTGAAAAACCGGATGCTTCAAATTCCGCCTTCAGCTCTGGCATACTTATCTTGTTCTTGCCGCTTATATTTATCCCTCTCAAGAAGGCAACATACTTTTTCATTACAGCCCTCCTTCCATAACATCTATTCCACTGTGCGAAAATGCCCTTTGTATCGAGTTGCCGGATTTGTTGCCAATTCCGATTTCACACCGAAAATCCCGATATCCGATCCACTAACTCAATTTGCATTATCTAATCCGAGGTTACAACCTAACACACATTTTCGCAATAGATAAGTTTCCATATAAAGTAACCGGGCCTTTTCAGCAGTCAGGCTTTTTATCCTAACTTCTGAAAAAGCCCGTAAATACGCTACTTTCTGGTGCTTATTTATCTTTTCTTGACATCAACACTACCGTCTCGACATGGCTCGTCTGGATATGCAGAATGTCTTTGCTATTTTCCCGTTTAGGGGAACAAGCCCACAGCCTTTTTAGTGTTTGAGCCGTTTACGGGAATATATCAATAAAACTGAAATTTAACGCATACAAGCATTTACAAATTTCATTGGTACATCCATTCTTTCTGCTACTTGCTCTGGTGTCATACCACTGTCCAAGAAGCGTTTACAAACTACCTTTATGTTTTCACCAATCTCAATGATGTGTTTATCCGGGTCATAAATTCTAACTACTCGCTGTCCCCAAGAGTGTTCCTTGATAGGATGGACGTACTCCACATCACACTTTTTCAGCCTATCAGCGAATTTATCAAAGTTATCCTCTTCAAAGTATACTTCACAACTATTGCTCCCAAATGATACATTGTTTGTACCAATAAATTCTTGCCACGTTTCAAGTGTTTGCAGTGCTAAACCACCTGTCAAAGTCTTATTTGCCCCAAAATCCATAATCACATGGAGTCCAAGCACCTTTTTATAAAAATCTACTGATTTGTCTATGTCTGTTACTACCAGCATAGGATTTTTTATCTTCATTTCTCAAATCTCCTCAATATCTGTTCCGTTTCTGCCATATTCTTTTCAATCAATGGACGCATACTATCTTTATAGTTTGATAAATCAGCCTCATGCAAACATGATAATATTCTTGGAATATATTGTGTTTTTGCCAAACCCACCTGTGCGAGAGCCTTAATACACTGTCTTGCAGTAATCGGTTTTTCATCTGTAATATGTGTAAGAAAATCAGATATTATAGTGTCAAAACGATTCTCATCATCCCACTGAGCATTTACTGCAAGAATATGCAATACTCGATTTCTTACCAACGATTTTGGATGGTTAAGCAACGAAGCAAAATCATCAAAGAATTCATACCATTCATCAGTTTTTTGACTTTCAGAGATGATTTTATCAGCAATGGCACAAGCATATTTGTCATCTTTTGCTGTCAACTTTGCAATTATATCCTGCATGGAAACTCACCTCCAGCTTCAAAGTTTCGCCTATTCAACAGACGGATCAAAATCCTCGTCCGTACACTTACGGATGATTCTCTTTGTCTTCTCGATAGGCAATGGCACATTTTCTTCACTAAAGTATTCGATGTTCACTACCTCTACAACAGCCTCATGATTATCCTTTCCAGCCGGAACGAGAACAAAATCACCAATCTCGATACTGTCATCGTCCGTCAGATAATAATAACTCTTGTATCCATCATCAAAGGTAACGCTGCAGAAAATGTACTCTGATTTTCGGCGTTTTGCCTTTCCATAAACTGATGGGGCAAGGATTTCTCCCATGCCGTAAAAACGGATAAAATCAAACACAGTTTCTGCAAAATCCGCAAAATCCCCTGGCAGACCATTCTTATCGTAACTGCCCTCGATAACACGCTGTGGACTTTTTTTGTAATCGATGGTAATTTTATAATCCTTTGTTTCATTCGGAGTATCTATCACATCATCGGGATTCCCTTCAATGTGTGAAAACAAATCCTCTGCATTGAAATTTTCAAGCAGACTTTCAATTCCTCCTTCAATTTCATACTTGCGAGAAACCTTACAGCCAGACCCGATATTTTGAATGTACTCAAGGGTTTCTGTTTCTCTGTCAATAATTAGATGCTCTGTGTAATCCCATGTAACAAATTCCCAGGTTGCACCTTCCGGCACTTCCTTAGGTTTTATTTTTGTGACTCTGTGATAGTCCAATGTGATTCTGTTTATCACATCCGATTTGCAATTTCCATCAAAGACATACAAATCATCCATACCAACAGTATCACGTACAAGGTCAGATAAATCGATGCCCTCATAGTCAAAATCAGCACACAGTGAACCACGGAATTTATAAACTGTTCCCTCGGTATTTGTTAGTTCCATAACCCAATCACCGATATCTGTAGCAGACACCTCAACATATTCATTTCCAAAATATGTAGCAAGAGCATTCAGCAATTTATCTGCTGATACTTTATCTATCTTAAAATTCTTAGTTCTTGCTTTTATGTATCGTTCTCCTGCATTTCCGAATTTATAACCGGAAAACCATACACGCCCTTCATCATTGATAGTAAGATGCTGTTCTACTTCTTCGTCCGGTTCAGGCATAGGCCCGTAGCAGATATTGTTTGAAACAATACGCACCTTCTTCAAGGCTCCTTGGAATATGAACGGATTTTCTCCGGAAAGCAATGCCAAACGGCTAAGGGCAAGAATAAACCACGCACGATTCTGTGGTTCCAAAATCTCTTCTCCAGTATACGCCCAATGGTTGAAATATCTCCATCGAGAATATATCGCAGACCCAAGCAAAGGAATATCTGTAATATCATCAATGATTCTATCCAATACCTCGTGGTTGCTCACTGCCTGTCCATATTTTTCTGAAAATGCGTGACCACAGTCCATTTCAAAACCGAGGGCAGCACAATCATCAGCCATAAAGTGGTCAACCAAATCTATGTAATTAATGTTCTGATCACGAAATTTATCGCACCATTTGACAGCAAAATCATGTATCTGTTTCATGTCTGGCACTGTGGTACACCTCCTGTCATTTATTGTTGTTATATATGTTTATTCATCGTCAGAAATTGTTTCTTTTAAATTGCGTTACGTTGGTGTCATGTTTTCTTTTTAACCTCTTTTGACACTTCTTTAATACTTTCCAGGTATGCTTGTTCCACAGGAGTCAGAGTAATTTCCTGATATTTTCTATACTCAGATTTTGCTTTGTCCATTGCTTGTTTATGGCTTATCGAACCTGAACCAACAAGCAACTTTCTGTTTCCGGAAGACAATACCATATCCAATTGTTTTACATAATCATCCATATACATAGGTTTATGTTCAATTGCATTGATTTCCGCCAAATCAAAGTAACCGGACACAAGATTGTTAAGTACTTTCAGTTCATCGTCCTGCAAATAATTTTTGGCAATTCCAATATCTTTTAATGCAGGTAACTCTCCGGAAAATGATGTAAGCCCCATAAAAGGCTTTTCGGCATCTGCACGATGGTATATTACTTCTGCTGCTGTATGTCCATGTGCTGCATAGTGAAGTTTGTTTTGGACAATCTTAAAAAATTTAATTGATTCTTCGCTGTGTGGATTGTAATCTACACTCGTTGCATATAAATCAAGTACTTGGCGATATAAAACCTTTTCGGAGGAGCGAATATCTCTGATACGGTCAAGCAGTTCTTTCCAGTAATTTCCTCCGCCGTTCCCTTTCAAACGCTCATCGTCCATAGTAAAGCCTTTGATCATATATTCTTTCAAGCGTTCTGTTGCCCAACGTCTGAAGTTTGTTGCAATCACAGACTTTACTCTATAGCCAAGGGAAATTATCATGTCGAGGTTATAAAACGGAAGTGCTCTTGTCACTTCACGATTTCCTTCTTTTCGAACCTGTCGGAATTTCCGACAAGTTGAAATCTCGTCCAATTCACCTTCATCATAAATATGCTTAATATGTTCTACTACATTAGTTCGAGAAGTTTGAAACAATTCTGCCATCTGCTGCTGTGTCAGCCACACTGTTTCATCTTCTACTTTTACTTCAACATTAGTCAATCCATCATCTGATTGATAGATCAGTATTTCACCGCAATTATCCATTGCACTTACATCCTTTATTTTGCAATTGTGTCACCATTAGAGTCACTTTCTCTTTTCACATAAGTCAGTTCGATATCGTATCCAAGTGCCTCCATCATTTTTACAAAGGTATTATTGACGATATTTTCTCGTTTCTTTACTACACGATTTACATAGGAACTGGTGGTTTCAATATTTTCTGCAAGCTGTGCTTGTGTTAAACCTGATTCAATGCATTTTACTTTGATATCTACCTCTGTATTATTTTTTAGCATATAACACACCTCGCTTATATAAATTTCACAAATCAGATAGTTTATTATACCATAGATATTTAAGATTTGGATCTATATAAAAAAAGTGGACACACAAAGTAACTATACATTGCAATTAAGTAGACACCAAAAAGGAGGTATTTACTCATGTCCACTGGTAAAACAGGAATACGGTATGACGAAGACTTCAAACGAACTCTTGTCAACCTTTATCAATCCGGAGGCAAAACCCAAGCAGCACTTTGGAAAATGGTATTACCTCTGCATTGTAATGAATTTATTTTCACGCAAAGTCATCGCCTGGAACATTTCTGCAAAACCTGATGTTGATTTAGTAATGACTGCGTTCAAAAAAGCTTATGATAAAAGGGACTGTCCTAAAGGGCTTATGTTCCATTCTGATCGAGGATCTCAATATACTGCTTTTGCGTTTTTCCTAATAATCGTGTCTACTTACTTGACTATAGTTCATCGTCCGCACCCCCCCCGGATCTATTTCGCCATTCAACTTTTTTGATAATTATAGGTATTTTCTAAATGCTTTTTTCATTTTCAAAGCAACATCCATTACCCAGTCAAATTGTTCAGGCCAACTATCCTTATCCTCGAAATCCGCCGAATTGGTTATAAGTATTCTGCTGGCTTTCTTATCTGGCAATTCACGCCAGTCCAGTTCCATCCCCATCTCCGTTTCAATTTGCTCTTTGTGAGAGTAAAACTTATGGAACAGATCTTTATCATCAGAAATATACCACTCAACTACAATCAGATTATCCTTGCGAATCTGATTAATACTGATGTGACAAGCAGAAGATCCTACGCTCATCGTCATCCAATGGTCAGTGCTTGCTTTTCTTTTATTAAACGCTTTACTGAAATTATTGTTAGAAAATGCATAATCGTTAAACGCAACCCAATAATCGTATCTCGCCTGGAGTGTAGGGGAACCACTGGTGTAACGCTTGATTTCCTTTGTCCAGTCATTCGGCTTTTCCACCACTTCAAATTTAACTGCAATATCCGAAGCGCCGATTTGATACAGTTTGATTTCTACCAAGAAAAAAGCAATATTCTCATCGGTATGATTGTTCAGCCATTCTATTGCTGCTCGATGTTCTTCTCTTGCCCTCTTTACAACCCAAATCACGATATCGGCAGATTTGCCGGATGCATAGGTTATAAGCTTACCTAAGTGGTCATGGTTTGTATCCTCAAGCTGATTTTCAATAATAATTTTCCTATCTGTACCAGTTTCCGTTGCATAGATATCAACGTTGAAATCTCCCACGCTGGACTCGGTCTCATCAATGGTTATTTCCAAGCCCACAGCATCTGCCAATAATGCAAGATTATCTTCTTCCGCAAGCCAAGGAGTAAAATCCAACGCCTCATGTGGCCAGACATTCCGAAGGTCTTTTATTTCTTTCAATTTTCCTAAATTTATCACAGTCCCATTCCTCCTTGTTGCGATATAATCATCTTATCAACTCGACTTTACCTATTTTCATCTTGTCAACTCGACCGCATACATTTTCAACCTGTCAACTCAACCCTTGATTTTACTTAATAATAAAGACTATAAGCGAGCATTTCCGAGAGCCGGGAGAATACCTCCAACTCTCAGAAATACTTTATTTTAAGGCTATTTACGCTATTTACTTCTGCACTTTTAACAGCAGTACCACCGTCTCAACTTGTGTATCGTTATCCAAACTCATTTCCATATCATCCTCTATGATCGGCAGCTTGAATTTGATGGATTTGAGCCACTGGCCATTGGGCTGTCGTTCCTCAAAGATATGGATTTCGGAGATCAGCGACTCCATAAGCTGTCGGCGTTCCGTATCATCCATCACGACGTACAGCTTGTCAAAGTAAATCAAAACTTTGTAGATATTATCGGCAGTCAGCTTTTCCGCTTCGATTGCCGTTTTCTTTGCTCTGGCTTCGATCAACAGAGATTCCGCATCCTCGATCTTATCATACATCTTGTAAAGGCGTTCATCAAGGTCTGCCTTACGTTTGATGTAATGTTTATCATCCGGGTCAAGGGTGTCAATTTCTTCAATCAGTCTGGACTTGATGGAATAACTCTGGCGAAGCTGCTTTTCGTAGTTGGCGATCTCCTGCTCGATAGCGGAGGTATCCACCTTCATGCTGATTTTCTGCTGCATCAAGGCGGCAAACTTGGGATTGCTAACTAACTTCGTGATAACCTCTGCCACCGCAGTTTCCAGAAGTTCCTCATGGATTTGCTTTTTGTAATCGCATTTATGCCCACGGGTCATAGTGCGGTGCTTGCAGCCATAGTAATAGAAATCCTTGTATTTCGTACCGTCTGCCTTGTGCTTGACACTCTTGTTGCCGTACATACCGGCTCCGCAGATCGGACATTTGAGCAAGCCTGTCAGCAGATGCACCTTGTTATCCTTGCCGTGGTTGACCTTTTCGTATTTCTTTGCCTGTGCAACCAGCTTCACCTGTGCGTCATGCCAGAGTTCTTCGGAAACAAGGGCTTCATGCAGACCATCGACCAGCAGATAGTTGTCCTGTTCGACAAGGCGATAATCGTTTCTT
>JALEJU010000037.1 GCA_022769485.1 Bacillota bacterium | reverse complement strand
GCCACACTTAGGGCATACAAACCCATTGGGAAAGCGCAGCCGGAACAATTCCGCCCTGCAAGCGTCCTCGCTATTGTAACGGTGGCGAAATTCCTTGAAGGTAATCGTTGCTGCGTGTGCCATGATGATGTCCTCCTCGTTTTGTCCTGGGAACATTATCTCATATCACCTGTCCGATAATACGGACTTTATCAAGCTGTTGTGGCTTGCTGAGTTAAGCCGATAAGCATATTTTACAAAAGTCAGAGCGTGCTCATGCCGCTGCTCCTCCTTTCCAAATCACAACCACTTCGCTGGGTTGTGGTTTGGGTTAGGAAACAAAAATATCCGGAATGAAGCCTCTTGACAAAAGCCGGCAGTGGTTTCACTGCCGGCTTTTCCCGTCTTCTGCGGCCTGGCAAATGTGTCTGACGCTACGAAACAGACGGCTTTGGGCAAAAAAAGTCGAGAAAACTCCGGTATTTACATATAAAATTGTTTCTGCTATGATAGGCGCACACAAGCGGAAAGCGAGGATGAAAGCGATGCCACAGGACAAGATCATCATTCAGGGACTGACCCAGAACAATCTGAAAAACGTATCGTTGGAGATCCCGAAAGGGAAGATCGTGGTATTCACCGGCGTCTCCGGCTCCGGAAAATCCAGCATCGTGTTTGATACCATCGCCGCGGAGAGCCAGCGGCAGATGAACGAGACCTACACCGCTTTCATACGGGGGCGGCTGCCCAAGTACGAAAAGCCCAGGGTGGAGCGCATCGAAAACCTCTCCGCCTCGGTCATTGTGGACCAGTCCCGCCTGGGCGGCAACGCCCGCTCCACCGTGGGCACCATCAGCGATATGTACGCCGCACTGCGGCTGCTCTACTCCCGCATCGGCCAGCCTCATGTGGGGACGGCCTCCTATTTTTCCTTCAACGACCCCAACGGCATGTGTCCCGAGTGCTCCGGCATCGGCAAGGTGATGACGGTGGACATCGAGGGCCGCATTGATCCGGAAAAGACCTGGAACGAGGGTATGGCGGACCTGCCGGCCTTTCATGTGGGCAACTGGTACTGGAAGCAGTATGCCGAGTCCGGACTGTTCCCCCTGGACAAAAAGTGGAAGGACTTCACCGATCAGGAGCGAAACCGCCTGCTCTACGGCGCGGACACGCCGGACGGCAAGCGGCTTTCAAAAAAGGTGGACGGCGTGTCCCACTACCTCCACCGGATGCTCATCAACAGGGACACCTCTCAGCTCAAGGAAGCCTCGGTGAAACGTCTGATGTATCTGGTGGAGGAGCGGCCCTGTCCGGTGTGCGGGGGCCGGCGGCTGAATACGGCGGCGCTTTCCTGCAAGGTGGCGGGCTACAGCATTGACCAGATGTGTGCCATGGAATTTACGGAGCTGGTGCAGGTGCTCAGTACCATCCGCGATCCCAGGGCAAAAACCATTGTGGATGCCCTGATGGCCTCTCTCCACCGCATGATCGACATCGGCCTGCCCTACCTCTCCATGGATCGGGAGTCCTCCACGCTTTCCGGCGGCGAGGCCCAGCGATTGAAGCTGGTGCGCTACATGGGCAGCTCCCTCACCGGCATGACCTACATCTTTGACGAGCCCAGTACCGGCATGCACCCCAGGGATGTGCACCGCATGACAAGGCTTTTGCAGTCCCTGCGGGACAAGGGCAACACCGTTCTGGTGGTGGAGCACGACAAGGATGTGATCTCCATCGCCGATGAGGTCATCGACGTAGGCCCTCTGGCGGGGAAGAACGGCGGCGAGATTCTGTTCCAGGGCAGCTACGAGGCCCTGCTGTGCTCCGGCACCCGCACGGGAAATGCCCTGCGGGAGACAATGCCCCTCAAGGCCCATCCCCGCACGCCCAAGGCGTTTCTTCCGGTGCGGAACGCCTGCGTGCACAATCTGAAAAATGTGTCGGCGGACATTCCGCTGAATGTGCTGACGGTGGTCACCGGCGTGGCCGGTTCCGGAAAAAGCTCCCTTATTCGGGACGTGTTCGCAAAGCAGTATGCTGACCGTGTGGTGCTGGTGGACCAGTCTGCGGTGACTGCCACGGGACGCTCCACCCCCGCCACCTTCCTGGGCTTTTTCGACGAGATCAGAAAGGTGATGGCGGCGGAAAACGGCGTGGAGCCGGCCCTGTTCTCTTTCAACAGCAAGGGGGCCTGTCCCGCCTGCGGCGGCAGGGGGATGATCGTCACGGAGCTGGTATTCATGGACCCTGTCACTACGGTGTGCGAACGCTGCGGGGGAAAGCGGTACAGCGAGGAGTCCCTGTCCTGCCGGTATCGGGGAAAGAATATCGTGGATATTCTGGAGATGTCCGCCGAGGACGCCTATCACTTCTTCCGTGACAACAGGAAGCTGCGTAAGGCTCTGGGCGCCATGCTGGAGGTGGGACTGCCGTATCTGTCCCTGGGCCAGCCCCTGTCCACCCTCTCCGGCGGCGAGCCCCAGCGGGTGAAGCTGGCCAAGTACCTGGACAAGAAGGGCAACATCTATGTGCTGGACGAGCCCACCACCGGCCTCCACGCCTCCGATGTGCAGAAGATCATGGAGCTGCTGGACAGCCTGGTGGAACGGGGCAACACCGTCATTGTCATCGAGCATAATCTGGACGTGATGAAGCAGGCGGACTGGCTCATTGATGTGGGACCGGACGGTGGTACTGCCGGTGGTGAGATCGTCTTTTCCGGCACGCCGAAGGAAATGGCAGAACACGCTTGCACCATCACAGCAGAATACCTGAGAAAATCCCTGTGATTCTCCCGGGGGGGCGGAAACGTATAAGCAGTTACTGTCCTTAAGGATACGATGCATTCGACCGTTCCTTTTTCTATGTTTATTTTTCATTGGGAAGGGAAAATTCCCGGATAATGGTGCGGATTTTTCCCGACGCGGAGGGGGGGATTTCATCTGTATATTCGATGTGGATTTTTGTGCCGGGCAGAACTCCCGCAATTTGGCTCTGCAGAGCCTGTTCGTCGATTGCAGTGCCTTCCGCTTTGACGATAGATAAAGCCGCTTCCTCCGGGCTCAGCTGGCGAAACCGGAACGTGCGGATATTTTTGTCGGCTCTCAGGATCTGCGTAATTACATTCCCATGGACAAGAATTTCATCTGTTCGAAGCAGCAGTGCGTCTTCCCGGCCTTCCACTTTCTTGAGAACCGGCAGGCCGCGGCCGCAGGGGCAGGGAGTTTCGGAAAGCGTACCCACATCGCCCAGCAGCCAGCGCAGCCGGGGCTGCACTTCGTTATTCAAGTCGGTTACCGCAATCAGGCCGCTGTTTCCCGGGGGAAGCGGTTTCAGTGTTATAGGATCTAAAATCTCAATCAGGCAGTTTTCCGCCGTAATATGAAGATGTCCGTTTTCCGGGCAGGTATAAGCGAGGATCCCCGCGTCGCGGGCGCCGTATTCGTTGGCCACAGGACAGCCGAACACCCTTTGCAGCAGATCCCGCTGCCGGTTTTCCAGCGTCTCACTGGTAGAAACCACCGCCTTGAGAGGAACGGACAGCCGAAGGCCCTGTGCGTCCATAATCCGAGCGAAAGCAGTGAGTATTCCGGCATAACCGTACAGGTATTCGGGACGGTATTTATTTATAAATTCAACGTGAGATTTTGCGTGCTTTTCTGTCAGGGAGTAGGCGGAAAGGATGACCCGATTTTTCAGGAAACGTTCTTTTGCCTGGTAGCGAGCCTGGTCTTTCCGGGACAGCTCGATGGGATTGCCCCAAAGCATAACGCTCCGGCTGCCGGGGGTTATACCAAACCAGGAAAGACCTCTCCAACGGGCTGCTTCGTATGTTTGCACCTGATTTTTTGTCATGAAAAAATGAGTGGGCTGACCGGTAGACCCGCCGGTGCAGTTGGCAATACGCATGGATTCCGGAATCCGATCTGAGAGATACTGCTTTCCGTTCTTCTGAAAAACACTTTTTTTCAGAGGAGAGACCTGCGTTTGAAGGATCCGGTAAGGGTCTTTATCAATTTCCGCATCACCGGCCGTGATAGCGTTTTCATAAGCAGGAACGTGATCGCGGCAGTCTTTCAAGAGGCATGCAAGGCGCTGCCTTTGAAGCTCCGGCGCACCGCTTTTCTGGGTTTCCTGCAATTCCGCCGTGATTCGGCGGATATGGTTTCCTTTCAGATGCTCCATGGCCGGATACAATGCGTGTTCTATGAAAAATTTATGAATTTGTGACATTTTGCATAGGCTCCTTTCTGTGAACCTGCCGTCGATTTCTATGAAAAATCGGCGATTGACCTACCCATTATAATATGTACAGGGCTGTCATGCAATCGTTTATGGCCGGCGGATATTTATCAATCGGAAACTTCACCGCATATACTGAACTGAGGTGATTTTATGTATCGAGATTTTGAGACAGTTCGTTTTTTTAAAGAAATCAACCGGGGAACTCCCGCCGCTGCCGCTTCTATTCAGGGAAGCGAAGCATATCCTCTTGTATACGGAACGGTGGAGCTATATCGGGGAGAAGAAGGGGTTTTTGTAAGAGCCTGTATTTTTGGGCTGCCTCAGGGCAAAGGAACGTGTCCCGCCGACTTTTTCGGACTCCATATTCACGAAGGAACTTCCTGTACGGGGAATGCGGAAGATCCGTTTGCGGATACAAAAGGGCATTACAATCCGAAAAATTGTCCTCACCCGGCTCATGCGGGGGATTTGCCGCCGTTGCTGGCAAATCAGGGGTTTGCCTGGTGCGCTTTTTATACGGAGCGGTTTTCCATAGAAGATGTAATCGGCAGAACGGTTGTAATACACAGTATGCCGGATGATTTCCATACGCAGCCTTCCGGCGACTCCGGAACCAAGATCGCCTGCGGAGTGATTCAGCGTTTATAGAAGAGGGAACAAATAAAATTTATCCCCTCTGACTGGAAAAGCCTTTACGAAACTGTTATAATACTTTCCATATTGACTAAGCGCTAAACAAGTCGTTTTCGATAGGCGTTATATAGATTGCAGGGGCACGAGAACGTATCCGGAGGAAGGCTTTCGGATACGGAGGCGGAGAAAGCGGTTCGGAGGGGAAACTGTCATGGATAAAGAGAAAATCAAAGAGGGCGTTAAGCTCATATTGGAAGGTATCGGCGAGGACATCAACCGGGAAGGACTGTTGGAGACTCCCGACAGAATCGCTCAGATGTACGAGGAGCTGGCGGCGGGCTATACCGACGATGCGGCTGTACATCTGCAGAAGCGCTTCCATGCAGACAATACCGATATAGTCATGGAAAAGGACATCAACTTTTATTCCTTCTGCGAACACCATATGCTGCCCTTCTACGGCACCGCCGCCGTTGCTTACATTCCCAACGGCGAGGTTGTGGGTCTGAGCAAGATTGCCAGGACGCTGGAGGTTTATGCAAAGCGGTTCCAGCTGCAGGAGCGGCTTACAGCCCAGGTAGCAGATGTGTTTATGAAAGAGCTTGCGCCTCAAGGGGTGATGGTTCTCATCGAGGCGGAGCATATGTGTATAACCATGCGCGGCATTAAAAAACCGGGAACCAAAACCGTCACCGTGGCCGCCCGGGGAGTTTTCGAAGATAACGAGCAGCTTCGGAACAGCTTCTACCGCATGCTGGAGCGGCGATGAACATGGAGCGGATTAACAGGATCTGCGCCCACCCCCTGTGGCGGGAAAGCGTGGAGCAGATTGGGATACTGGAACAGGATCGGCGGTTCTGTCGTCACGATATTGCCCACTTTCTGGATACGGCGCGGATCGCATACATTGAAAATCTGGAACGGGGACTGGGAATCCCCAAGGAGCAGATCTACGCGGCGGCTCTCCTCCACGACATCGGCCGGCATCTGCAATATAGGGAGGGGATCCCTCATCACCGGGGCAGTGCTATGCTGGCTCGGCGTATTCTGACGGAATGCGGTTTCGACGCAGCCGAGTCGGACGCAGTTCTCTCCGCCATTCGGCAGCATCGGAACCCGGAGGCTCGGTTCGGCGAAAATCTGGCCGGCCTGATCTTTCGGGCGGACAAGCAGTCCAGAAACTGCCTGTTCTGCTCCGCTTCGGAGGAATGCAGCTGGAGCGATGATAAAAAAAATCTGATTCTAACGGTATAAACGGAGGCAATTCAAACATGATGAAAATTGGAAATCGTATGTTTGATGTGGAAAACGATTGCTCAATTATGGGTATTCTGAACGTAACCCCGGACTCTTTTTCCGACGGCGGTAAATGGAACGACATTGACAAGGCCAGGCAGCACACGGCGGACATGATCGCTCAGGGGGCTGCCATTATCGATATCGGCGGCGAGTCTACCCGCCCCGGTCATGTTCAGATCACCATTCAGGAAGAGATTGACCGGGTCATTCCCATGATTGAGATGGTCAAGAAAAACTTTGATATCCCGGTCTCTATCGACAGCTATAAGAGCGAAGTGGTGGAGGCAGCACTGAAAGCGGGAGCAGACATGGTCAACGATATCTGGGGCTTAAAATACGACCGGAAGGTGGCCGGCCTGATCGCGCAGTACGGAGTTCCCTGCTGCCTGATGCATAACCGGAATAACACCGATTATGATAACTTCCTGGACGATATGTGCCGGGATATGCGGGAATCTCTGGCTATTGCAAAGGAAGCCGGTATCGCTGACGATAAGATTATCTTAGATCCCGGTGTGGGTTTCGGAAAAACCTGTGAGCAGAACCTGGCTGCCGTGAACCACCTGGAGCGGCTGGTGGAGTTGGGTTATCCTGTTCTTCTGGCTGCCTCCCGGAAGTCTTTCATAGGTTTGACTCTCGATCTGCCTGTGGATCAGCGGGTGGAGGGCACCCTGGTTACTACCATGATCGGCGTGGTGAAAAAGGCCGCCTTCGTCCGGGTTCACGATGTGAAAGAAAATTACCGGGTCATTCGTATGACCCAGGCCATCTTGAGGGCGTGAGATTATGAATACGGTCTGTTACGATGAAATCCGTGTGGAAAATCTGGAGGTATTTGCCAACCACGGCGTATTCCCGGAGGAGACCGCACTGGGGCAGAAATTTTTAATTTCTCTTATTATGTACACCGACACCCGCAGAGCCGGGAAAACGGACGAACTGCAGAATTCCATCCACTATGGCGAAGTGAGCGCGTTTCTGACTGCCTATACAAAAGAGCATCCCCGGAAGCTCATCGAGGCGGCGGCGGAGGAGCTGGCGGAGGAGCTGCTTCTGCGTTACCCGTTGTTGGAAGGGGTTACCCTTGAATTGAAAAAACCGTGGGCTCCGGTGGGGATCCCGCTGGAGACGGTGTCCGTGAAGATCACCCGTTTCTGGCATAAGGCCTATTTGGGTTTGGGCTCTAATCTCGGCGACAAGAAGGGGTATCTGGATCAAGGAACCCGGGCTTTGGACAGCATCCGGGGCTGCCGGGTGGAGAAAGTCTCTTCTTATCTGGAGACGGCGCCTTACGGCGGCGTGGAGCAGGACGATTTTCTGAATGCCTGTCTGCTGCTGAAAACTTTTCTCTCTCCCCGGGAGCTTTTGGATCGCATGCACGAGATCGAGCAGGAGGCTCATCGGGAGCGGCGCATCCGCTGGGGACCAAGGACTCTGGATTTGGACATTCTGATGTACGATGATCTGGTTATGGATTCGGATGACCTTACAATCCCCCATGCGGAGATGCACCTGCGGGACTTTGTGCTCCGACCGCTTGCGGAAATTGCGCCTAATAAATTTCATCCCATTCTTCGAAAGACCGTCTCCCAGCTGGCCGCTGAACTGGCTGGGGTTGATGAGAAATAAAAAGCGTCTCCGGAACGGAAGCCAAAACCGTTCCGGGGGCGTTTCGTTTATGCTGACTTGAATTTTATGGATGATTAGGGTATACTTAATCAGTTATCCGCTTTGCATTTAAATCGCCATGCGGAGAAACGGAGGGAAAAAGGATGATGAAAAGAACGATTGTGCTGCTTCTTCTGACCTTTTTATGTGTGTGTCTGCCGGCCTGCGGAAACAGATCGGAAGACGTGCAGGCAAAGTTTTTGGAATTGATCGGCGAGCCGGCTGCAGCGGAGCATCTCAGCGAAGTTGTGGAGTACATGGATGAAACCGTACCTTCTTTGGATATAAAAACCGCTTCCTCTATAGTGGCGGCCTACGAAGATTATTTATACGAATATACGAAAAACGGAACAGAGCAGATGGAAATAGAAAATCTAAAATACTATTGCGATACCGGCAGCGGTACGGTAGATCGGACAAAAATAAAAGGAACGGAGTCGGAACTGCTGTACAATAACCTTTTGGGGGCATGTGCGGCTGTTTCTTTTTCCGAAGGTGCAGTAACAGTGAATGTAGATTACGGAGAACTTCTTGCGCATTACAGCGAATATTTGCAGGATGGATTAAAAGCTTTTTATGAATTTGCGGAAGAAATAAATGAGGAGCCTCTGACGGAGGGGGCGGTTCTGCAGGTCTCCTGGAATCAGATTTTAGATCGGGCGAAGACGGCAGAGCAGCTTTTGGCGGAATACGGAAAAGATCCGCTGATCAGAAAAGATGTTCTTCCTATCTATCAGACATATTTGCGGGTGCTGCTGATGGGAACTACGAATACGCCTGTTTTTGACTATACCACAAAAGCTTTTTCTCAAGAGGCAAAAGCGGCAGAGGATGTTTTTGTTTCTCAGAACCGGCAGTTGGTTATAACCTGGGTTCTTGCGGAATATCATGAAAAGCTGAAGGAACTGGATTACAGCCTTGACCTCAATGACAGCGAAGCCGGCAAGGCGTTTTTTGACGACTGCGAATATTTGGTGAAAGAGGCCGCGAAAAAAGTGTTGGAGCAGAATGAATCAGATGATTAGAATTGAAAATCTACAATTTGAATATAAGCAGGGGGAAGAAGGCGCGGTTGTACAGGCAGTAAAAAATGTATCTCTCCATGTGGAGCGGGGGAGCTTTACGGCGATCATCGGGCGGAACGGTTCGGGAAAATCCACGCTGGCCAAATGTATGAATGCGCTGCTGCTGCCCTGCGGAGGCGCTGTTTATGTGAAGAATTGGAACACGGCAGACGAGGCGCATCTTTGGGATATTCGGCAGACCGCAGGGATGGTGTTCCAAAATCCGGACAACCAGCTGGTATCTTCCATTGTGGAAGATGATGTAGCCTTCGGGCCGGAAAATCTGGGAATTGCGCCGGATGAAATACGGCATCGGGTAGATGAATCCCTGTATTCGGTCGGGATGTATGAGGAACGATTAAAGGCGCCGCACCTTTTGTCCGGAGGCCAAAAGCAGAGGATCGCCATTGCCGGAGTAGTGGCCATGCGGCCGGAATGTATTATCTTTGATGAGCCTACTGCCATGCTGGATCCAAACGGCCGGAAGGAAGTTATGGAGATCATAGAAAAACTCCATGGAGAGGGTATTACCGTAATTTTGATTACGCATTTTATGGAGGAAGCCGCCAGAGCGGACAAAGTGATCATTATGGATCACGGCGCGATTGCTATGGAGGGCTCTCCTGTGGAAATATTTTCCAAAGCGGATGAAATCTGCGCCTTGAATTTGGATGTTCCCTTTGCGGTAGAACTGGCATCAGAGTTGAAAAAGCGGGGAATCGTTATTCCGGACAGCATTGTGGAAGAGCAGTCCTTAGCGGACTATTTGATAAAGAACAGAGGAAATTTTCCGGAAATCTCTCCTTTGGCGCAGAAACAGGAAACGGGTTTTGCTTCCTCGTCCCTTTCCGGACGGGAGATTCTTCGGGTGGAGCATTTAACGCATGTATATAACGAAGGGATGCCGTATGAGACAGCTGCGCTGCAGGATGTGACTTTTTCCGTAAAAGAAGGTTCTTTTGTAGGGATTATAGGACATACCGGTTCGGGCAAGTCCACTTTGGTGCAGCATTTGAACGGGCTTTTGAAACCGGGGAGCGGCGCTGTCTTTTTGGACGGGACGGAAATTACCGCCGAAGGTGTGAAGATGCGTGATGTCAGAGAAAAAATCGGACTGGTATTTCAGTATCCGGAATACCAGCTGTTTGAAGAGACGGTGGAAAAGGATGTTGCGTTCGGACCTTTGAACTTAGGCTGGAGCGAGGAAGCGGTTCGGAAATCTGTCCGGGAAGCGTTGGAACTGGTAGGACTTTCATATGAGGAAATAAAGGATCGTTCTCCTTTTGAATTATCCGGAGGGCAGAAGCGCCGGGTGGCGATTGCGGGTGTTTTGGCTATGAAGCCAAAGGTCATTATTTTAGATGAGCCGACAGCAGGGCTTGATCCGAAAGCCCGTCAGGACATTTTACATATGGTGGAAAAAATACAGAGAATGGCCGGCACCACGATCCTTTTGGTATCTCATAATATGGGGGATATTGCCAGGCTTGCAGACCAGGTTCTGGTCATGGACAGAGGAACTGTCTGTTTGGATGGCAGCCCGCAAGAGGTATTTGTACAGGAAGATTGCTTGCATAGCTTGGGATTGGGAATGCCTCCTGCCGGGGAATTTATCAGTCTTCTGTGCAAAAAGGGCGCGGAAATTTCTGCAAGACCCTTCAGCGCGGCTGCGGCGGCACATGAGATTTGCTGTTGGATGAAGCGGGGGAATAAGGCATGATTCGGGATATTACAATAGGACAATATTATCCGGGAGATTCCTGGATTCATAAATTAGACCCGCGGGTAAAGATTCTGGGGACGCTTCTTTATATCGTAAGCTTGTTTTTAGTGAAAGATTTTTTGGGATTTGGAATTGCACTGGCATTTTTAGCTCTCTGTATTGCGGTGTCGAAGGTACCCCTTTCTTTTATGCTGAAGGGTCTGAAGCCGATTTTTCTGATTATCCTGTTTACTTTCCTGATAAATATGTTTTTAACAAGCGGGAAAGTTTTGGTTCAATTAGGGCCTTTTTCCATTACCGAGGAAGGTCTGTATAAAGCGGTCTTTATGGCTTTTCGGCTGGTGCTTTTGATTATCGGTTCCTCTCTGCTTACATTGGCAACAAAACCGATCAGCTTGACAGACGGTATGGAAAAGCTTCTGTCGCCCTTTGAAAAGCTCGGACTGCCGGCGCATGAACTGGCCATGATGATGACCATCGCGCTGCGGTTTATCCCCACGCTGCTGGAAGAGACGGACAAGATCATGAAAGCCCAGATGGCCAGGGGCGCCGATTTTGAAAGCGGCAATCTGTTTCGCCGGGCTAAGAGCCTGATTCCTCTTTTAGTGCCTTTGTTCATCAGCGCATTTCGAATTGCGCAGGATCTGGCTATGGCCATGGAGGCAAGATGTTACCGGGGCGGAGCGGGAAGAACCCGTATGACGGCTATGCGCCTCCAAGGAAAGGACGCGGCGGCAACGGTGATTTTGCTTTTATTTTTAGCTGTTATTCTGGTACAGCCCCATATATTGCCCGCATTCTGATGAACTGCGGCAAATAATTTTTTTACGTTTTGGATAAGAAGCCGTCTTATTGGAATATGCGGCGGGGGAACGGTATGCGTCAGCGAAAAGTGAAACATGAAGAAGAGCGTTTGGAGGCTCTCCGGGAGTATACGGTTAAAGACGGGACGGAATGGAGAGGCCGGTGGGGCGAAGTCCTCGGCGCTCAGGGCAGGCCCATATACCTGGAAATGGGCTGCGGCCGGGGGCATTTTCTGGCGGCTTTAGGCGAACTGCATCCGGACGCCTGTTACATCGGCGCGGAGGGACGAAGCAGCATTGTTCTGCGGGCACTGGAATTGACGAAAGAAAAGGGCTTGGAAAACGTAAGGTTCATCCCCGAATTTATCCGGGATATCGAGACGTATTTTGCGCCGGGAGAGTTGTCCGGAATCTACTTGAATTTCAGCGATCCCTGGCCAAAAGCCCGACATTATAAACGGCGGCTGACATACCGCGGTTTTTTGGAAGGGTACCGCAGAGTGCTGAAACCCGGTTCCCTGATTGAAATCAAAACGGATAATGACGCACTGTTTGCGTTTACAAAAGAGGAAGTGGACGCTGTGGGATTTGAAATTTTGGAAGAAAGTACGGATCTGCATAAAACAGAACTTTCTGCCCGGCTGATCACAACCCAGTATGAACGGCGGTTTCAGCTGCTGAATAAGAATATCAATTATCTCAAGCTTCGGGTATGAACAGCAGAGACTTTGGCTGATTCGGGAGCTGTAGGTTATATACGAGAATCATATTGCCCTGTATGGGAAAAAATAGTATTATATAGGTAAAAGCCGCATCGAAAGGCGTGCAGCTGAAAAAATAGGGGAGAATAAAAACTTGGACAGTGACAGTATAACAATAATAGCAGTGTTTTTCATCTTGCTGATTTTATCGGCTTACTTTTCTTCCACGGAGACCGCGTTTTCTTCGCTGAGCAGGGTTCGTCTGAAGAATATGGCGGAGGACGGAAATAAAAAAGCACATTTGACTTTGCGTCTGGAAGAAGATTACGATCGGATTTTATCCACAATCCTGATCGGAAATAATTTAGTCAATATCCTGCTTTCCTCTTTGGCAACTCTGGTTTTTGTAGGGATGTTCGGAAACGCCGGAGTGACGATCTCGACGATTGTAGTCACGGTTGTGGTTCTGATTTTCGGTGAGGTAACGCCAAAGAGCCTGGCAAAAGAAAGGCCGGAAAAGTTTGCTATTTTTGCGTCGCCTTTTTTGCGGGTGCTTATGGTCATCTTGAATCCGATTAACTGTTTATTTGTTCTCTGGAAAAAATTGTTGGCAAAGATTTTCCGTATGGAGGATACAGAGGGAATTTCCGAGCAGGAACTGCTGACCATCGTAGATGCTGCGCAGCAGGATGGGGGAATTGATGAGCAGGAGGGAGAACTGATCCGGAATGTAATTGAATTTAACGATACCGAGGTAGAAGATATCCTGACGCCCAGGGTTCAGCTGGTCGCCATTGATCTGGACACTGCCGGGCAGGAAGAAATTGCAGAGGCCTTTCGGGACAGCGGGTTTTCCAGACTGCCGGTTTACCGGAAAAACATCGATAATATTTTAGGCGTTATCAACGTAAAGGACTTTTATACTCAGATATATGGGGCGGGAGCGGACAAAAACGCGGTTTCGGTTGAATCAATTGTAAATCCGGTGGCATGCGTGCCTCCTACGATGAAGATCAGTAAGCTGCTTGGGAAACTGCAGTCGTCCAAATCGCATCTGGTTACGGTTTCCGACGAATACGGCGGAATCATCGGCATTGTAACGCTGGAAGATGTTCTGGAAGAACTGGTAGGAGAAATCTGGGACGAACACGATCGTGTGGTAGAAGGCTTTGTCCCGGCGGGCTCCGACACATATAAAGTTTTAGGTATGGCGGATTTAGACGATATGTTTGATCTCTTCGGCTTGGATTATGATATCGATATTGCTACCGTAGGCGGCTGGGCAATGGATGAGTTGGAGAAGATTCCGGAGACGGGAGACCATTTTGTTTTCGGCCCCTTGGATATTACGGTAACAAAAGCGGATGAACGGAAAGCAGAGGAATTGCTTATCCGCAAATTGCCGGAAGAAGAAACAAAGTAGAAATTGTCGCATAAAAGTGGGAGGAATGGGAAGAATAGTCTTGACATTCCTCCGGCTTATGTAGTATACTAATCAAGTCGAGTAGATCGAATGAGTTTGTTCCGAGGTAGCTCAATGGTGGAGCAGGCGGCTGTTAACCGCAAGGTCGAGGGTTCGAGCCCCTCCCTCGGAGCCAATTATAAAGGTCGATTAGCCGGAGTGGCGGAACTGGCAGACGCACAGGACTTAAAATCCTGCGATCCTTACCGATCGTACCGGTTCGATCCCGGTCTCCGGCACCAATTTTATAACATCGCGGGGTAGAGCAGCTGGTAGCTCGTCGGGCTCATAACCCGGAGGTCGCAGGTTCAAATCCTGTCCCCGCAACCACAGCCGGACACCGGTTTTGATACAATGCGTATCGAAGCGGGTGTCCAATTCTTTTTTGCAAAAGTCCCTATTTACAAGGGTTTTCCTATACCTTTTAACGATAACAGGCTCTACGGTGATTCTGAAATGGTCACCGTGGAGCCTTTTCCGTTTTTCCCCGCTATACCTTTTAACGAAAGGTCTGCGGGGTGTGCATTTTGAGCCAAGGGGTGTGCACTTTTTAATTAGTCCTTCAGTTTCTTTTGCTTCAAATCATGAACGTCTATTCAGTAATAATGAACTACAATAATTTCAGCAGATGCCGTACAGACCTGTTGATTTCTCCGTATGGATGTGCTATACTTTATTCAATACAAATGGTTTGAATGAGGGGGGTGAACAGATGGCGAATTATACAGAAGCACAATGGAACGCGAAAAAGATCGAGATGAT
>JALEJU010000007.1 GCA_022769485.1 Bacillota bacterium | reverse complement strand
TTGACGCTGAGATTAGCGTGGACGACAATAAAATACACGATCTTGGTGCGGTGAAAGATGACCGGACTTATTTTCATTCTGCCTCCATCCGAGACTTCATTTCGTTTATATCTGGGGCTGATTTTATCTGTGGTCATAATCTTATCCATCATGATTTGAAGTATATTCGAGCTGCAACTGAAAGCGATCTGCAAACCATGGCGATTGATACTCTGTATCTTTCCCCACTCCTGTTCCCAAAGCGTCCCTATCACGCGCTATTGAAGGATGACAAACTGCAAGTGGAGGAGTTGAACAATCCTGTAAATGACTGCAAAAAGGCGGCGAATCTATTCTATGATGAAGTCAACGCTTTCTTTGCGCTGTCTTCTAAGCTAAAGCAGATTTTCTGTTGCCTTCTATACCATCGTCCCGAATTTACCGGATTCTTTGAATATGTCAATTTCAGACCGTACAATTCCAATGTGCCGAATTTGATTCGCAGTGAATATGCAGAAAAGATATGTGCCAATACTGATCTTGTTCCTCTGATCCGTCACTATCCTGTTGAACTGGCATATGCTCTTGCGTTAATTGGCGCAGATGACTATCACTCCATTACACCGCCATGGCTGTTGCGAAATTATCCTAAAATTGAAAATGTAATTAAATATCTTCGGAATACACCTTGTCGAGATGGATGTGAATATTGTAAAGATGCACTCAATATTCACAGAGAATTAAAGCGAATTTTTGGCTATGACAGTTTTCGTACATACAATGGGGAGCCTCTTCAAGAAAGAGCTGCACAAGCCGCAGTAGATGGCAAGTCCTTGCTCGCGGTTTTTCCTACCGGTGGTGGCAAATCTATTACTTTTCAGCTTCCGGCACTTATGGCGGGAAAAGCAGCCCACGGATTGACCGTTGTTGTATCCCCTCTGCAATCTTTGATGAAAGATCAAGTAGATAATCTGAACAGCATAGGGATCACCGAGGCGGTAACTGTCAATGGTTTGCTTGATCCTATTGAACGAGCAAACGCATTGGAGCGTGTCTCCAACGGGTCTGCAACTTTGCTGTATATCTCGCCTGAACAATTGCGCTCTCGCACGATTGAAAAAATTTTGGTCTCGCGGAATGTTGCTCGTTTTGTCATTGATGAAGCACACTGCTTCTCGGCATGGGGACAAGATTTTCGCGTTGACTATCTGTATATTGGCGACTTTATCCGCGAATTACAAAAGAAAAAGAGCGACAAAAAGCCAATTCCTGTTTCCTGCTTTACAGCAACAGCAAAGCAAAAAGTAATCAGCGATATTTGTGATTATTTCAAAAGAAAACTGGATTTGGATCTCGAAATTTTCGCTTCTTCCGCAACTCGTGAGAACTTGCACTACACGGTTTTGTATAAGAAAACCGATGAAGAAAAATACAGTGCACTTCGGGATTTGATCGCACAGAAAAACTGCCCAACGATTGTCTATGTATCCAGAACCAAGCGCACACGCGAAATTGCAGAAAAGCTGACCAGTGATGGTTTCCCGGCGAGACCATTCAACGGGAAAATGGACCCAAATGATAAAATTGCAAATCAAGAGGCGTTCATCAGAAATGAAATAAAAGTTATTGTTGCAACATCTGCTTTTGGCATGGGCGTTGACAAAAAGGATGTTAAGTTGGTCATCCACTATGACATCTCAAGCTCGCTCGAAGATTATGTACAGGAAGCAGGACGCGCAGGGCGTGATCCCTCCATGCAGGCAGAATGTTATGTGCTTTATAACGACAATGACTTGGACAAGCATTTCATTCTGCTCAATCAAACAAAGCTGAGTATCAGCGAGATACAGCAAGTGTGGAAGGCAATCAAGGATTTAACGAAACTGCGTCCGAGTATAAGTTGCTCACCTTTGGAGGTCGCTCGACAAGCTGGATGGGACGACTCGGTCAACGATATTGAAACTCGTGTTAAAACAGCGATTTCTGCTCTGGAAAGCGCAGGTTATGTGAAACGCGGCAGGAATATGCCGCATGTTTATGCAACAAGTATCCTTGCGAAGGATATGCGTGAGGCATCTTTCCGCATCGATCAGTCTGCGCTGTTTTCGGAAGAACAGCGCACCAACGCAAAGCGCATTATTAAATCATTGATTTCCAGCCGGAGTATCGCGAATGCCGGAAATGATGATGCAGAGTCCAGAGTAGACTATCTCGCTGATACCCTTGGCATGACGAAGGATGAAGTGATCAACTCCGTCAATTTGATGCGTCAAGAGGGGCTGCTGGCAGATTCACTGGATATGTCTGCATATATTCTTGCAAATGATACAGAAAACAAGTCTTCATTGATTTTGGATCGTTTTGCAAAGCTTGAATACTATCTTCTATCCCAATTAACGGAAGATGGCTGCGAGTTTAATCTCAAAGAGTTGAATGAGCAGGCTCATTCTGAGGGGATCACTGTATCCAGCGTAAAAAATTTGCGCACATTGATGTACTATCTCACGATCAAAAATTATGTGCGTAAATCGGAGTGCGGTTTTTCCAAGTCTGTCCGCCTTATTCCTTCGCTCGAGGTATCAAAGCTAATTGAAAAATATCGTTTAAGAATTGAGCTGTGCAAATTTATCCTTGATGTGCTTTACGCAAAAGCGCATGAGCTTTCTGTTGGTGAGGGCGATGAAAAACCCGTCTTGTTTTCCTTGGTGGGACTTCACAATGAATACAAGGGGATGCCCCGGTTGGACACACATAATCGTGAAGTTGCCCTGTCGGATGTAGAGGATGCTCTACTGTATTTGTCGAAGATCGGCGCCCTAAAACTTGAGGGAGGTTTTCTTGTTCTCTATAACGGCATGGAAATCAAGCGTCTTGTAACCGACAACCGAATCAAGTATAAGGTTGATGATTACCGTTTTCTGGATGAATTCTACAAGCAAAAGATTCGTCAAATCCACATAGTGGGCGAGTATGCAAATCTCATGGTGCGTGATTACAATGAAGCACTTCAATTTGTTCAGGACTATTTCCAAATGGACTTTCGGAAATTCATCGCTAAATACTTTAAGGGTGATCGTGCAAAAGAAATTGACAGAAACATTACGCCGGACAAGTATCATCAACTATTTGGTGAACTGTCCGATATTCAGGCACAAATCATCAACGATGCAGACTCAAAGTATATTGTGGTTGCTGCCGGCCCCGGCAGTGGAAAAACCCGCGTGCTCGTCCACAAGCTCGCAGCATTACTGCTGCTTGAAGATGTAAAGCATGAACAGCTTTTGATGCTTACATTTTCTCGCGCTGCTGCTACCGAGTTCAAAAAACGCCTTCTTTCGCTTATTGGCAATGCTGCAAATTTTGTAGAAATCAAAACCTTCCACTCGTATTGTTTTGATCTGCTCGGCAAAATCGGCAGCTTGGAAGGTGTCGAAGATGTTGTAAAGAATGCTGCTGAACTTATCCGTAATGGCGAGGTTGAGCAGGGAAGGATCACAAAAAGTGTCCTTGTAATCGATGAAGCACAGGATATGGATGCAAATGAGTTTGAGTTAGTTCGTGCCCTGATGCAAAATAATGATGACATGCGGCTCATAGCGGTTGGTGATGACGACCAAAACATCTATGAATTCCGCGGTTCCGACTCCAGATATTTGAGGTCGCTAATTGAAGATTACGGTGCGGTAAAATATGAAATGACAGAAAATTATCGCAGCAAAACTGCGATCGTCTCGCTTGCTAATGAATTTGTTTCCTCTATACGAAACCGCATGAAATCTACAGTTATCGAAGCAGTTCAAAACGATGAAGGAACAGTCAGCATTACACGCCATTGCAGCAAACATATGGCAACCGCAGTGGTTAATCAAATTCTTGAAACCCGCGGTAGCGGTAAATGCTGCGTGCTGACAAACACAAATGACGAAGCGCTTCAAATACTTGGGCTTCTGCTAAAAAACGGAGTTCGAGCCAAGCTCATTCAGTCACTCGATGGTTTCCGGTTATATAATTTGCTGGAACTGCGCTTTTTCTTGAAGCAAATTGATCAATCACTAAAATCTCCCGTTATCTCGAATGATCTTTGGAGCAGAGCGAAAAAGCAGTTGTTCGAGGCTTATAGTGGTAGTCCTTGCCTTGAAATCTGTAAAAACCTTCTGCGCGATTTTGAAGCAATAAACCCAACAAAGTATCGCACTGATCTTGAGGAATTCATCAAAGAATCCAACTACGAGGATTTTTATGATGATGAGCGTGAAGTAATTTATGTATCCACTATTCACAAGGCTAAAGGGCGTGAATTTGACGCGGTTTACTTGATGCTGAGTGGAAACACCGCTATGTCTGACGAAGAAAAGCGCAAGCTGTATGTAGGCATGACAAGAGCAAAAGACTCGTTGTACATTCACTGCAATACAAATCTGTTTTCGGCATTCGATTTACCCGGCATAGTCCATTCCGAGGACAGCAATGAATACGGCGAGCCGGAGGAAATTTCTTTACAGTTGACACATAAGGATGTTGTTCTTGATTTCTTCAAAGACAAAAAAGAACTTGTGTTCCAACTCAAAAGTGGTGTCTCACTGTTTCTCACAGATGCATATCTTTCTGCCGAGCTGAATGGCAGAAGTGTGCGCATTGCCAAGCTTTCAAAAGCGTGCCGCGAGAGACTTCAAATTTTGTATGAACGCGGATATATTCCTTATTCTGCAAATATCCGTTTCATCGTTGCGTGGAAAGGTGAAGATGACACAGAGGAAGCTGCCGTTGTACTACCAGATATCTATTTGAGGAAGCAGAATTCGAGTGCGAATAAAGGTTGAAAGCGCCTACATTTTTCCTTTGAAAGCGACGATTGTTGAAGGGGTAATACTGTTCCTCATCCCACCATATTTTTGAGGGCAATGCCACTTTAGGCATTGCTCTCTTGCTTGCCAAGAAGCAAAAGAATACGTCTTGTCAAGGTCGGGCGAAGCCCGTTTATTTCAACCTTGATAAGCCGTATTCCTTTTGCTATTACCCATATGCAAAACAAAAGGGTATGCACTCGTTAAGGCACATACCCTTGTTGTCAGCAACCCTTGTATGGCAACTGCCATAATCCTTGTTTCGTAAAACCTGTTTTATGAACAGCTACCCGAGCTTTTCTGTTTTATTCTTTGATTTGGTACGCTAAATCTAACCGACCGTCTTTGCAGGACAGAAAAACCAGAGACAGCCAGGGCGGAATTTTACCTGCCGCAAGTGTGCGGTCTAAATCAAATACGATTCGGTCGTCTTCCAGAGACAGCGCCTCTGTTCGGGATGCCGCGGCGTTTAAAATGCTGCGCAGCGCAAAACCGTTTTCCGAAGTAAACATGATTTTGTGTTTCCGATGGTTAAAATGGATCTGCTGAATCCGAAATTTCAGAGTGAAAGAGGGATGCAGGGGAAGAAAGGAAATCTTCTTTTCGGCGGAGGTTCGTACATGGACAAGAACCAATCCGTCTTGAAATTGCAAAGACAGTTCTTCTATAGGCAGCGTGGACCTGTTGGGATCGGGGGAGCCGATGCCGGTGAGTTCCGCGACAAGGCTGTTTGCAAGCGGTTCTGTAACGGAAAGTTTGCCGGAGGCGGGATCTTCCGGATCCAGGCTCATCAAAAGCTTCCCCAGTTCGTTTTTATTAAGGGCGGCAAAGGAGAGCATCTGCTTTGCCGCAGCGGCATTTATATTCATAGTTATAATCCTTTCTTTTGTAGATCTTTTTTTATTATATACCACGGAACAGAAGAAAACAGCTAAAAAACCGGGGAAAGATAGCTTTTTTATTTCAATCTGTTTTAAATGGGAAAAATTCGGAAAAATTTAAATTCTGCAGGCGGAAGAGATGAAAAAGAAGAAACAGGAAGTCTGAAAAGCGCCCGGTCTGCGTTGTATAATATCCGCTGAAACAGAAAATAGTCTATTTCTATGGAAAAGAGTGTGCTATACTTAGTTATCGGGATTTGATCGGAAAAACGAGCCTTCTGCTGTGCTGTATGACAGGATTTGAGATGAAAGCGGTGAGAAGAATGGAATTTAAATTTTCTGCAAAGGAATACAAAGAAAGGGCTCCGGAATTTTGTATCCCGGAAGACAATCCCGACTATTCCAGCGAAGACGGGGTTTTGTTCAATAAAGACAAAACAGTGCTTCTCCGGTTTCCTACGGAAAGTCCGGTCCGGCATTACAAACTGCCGGACAGCGTAGAGGAAATTCGGGCCTATTCTTTTGGAAAATGCCGACTGGAAAGCCTTGATTTAAATAAAGTAAGGCGAGCCGGAAGCAGAGCTCTCTGGAGCTGTGAAGGTTTGAAGGAATTGGATTTGGGCACGGAAATCCAAGTGTTGACCAAGGGTATGATTTTCGGTTGCCACGGGCTGCACAGCTTGGTTTTGCCGCCTAATGTGCGGGAATTGAGAGACTGTTTTGTGGAGATGTGCTCGAATCTGAACGAGATTACAATTCCCCGGACTGTGAAAAAAATGGGCAGAATGCCTTTCGGCTGCGGAAACGTGATCGTTCATTTCGAATACAACGGAGCGGCGATTCATGTGCGGGAGCAATCCTTAGAGCCGGGACAAAACGGAGATTTGATTGATCTAAAATATTATGACAGTACGTTCCGGCAGTTTTCGCTTGCAACCCATCGCAATTCCTATCGGCCGCTGACCGCATTTTTGCGTTTAGCATACCCCGTTGACCTGACGGAGGAATGGAAAGAGCTTTATGTTAAGTTTCTGCGCCGTTATGTTCGGGAGTTTGCTGCGGAGATTTTTGCGAAAAATAAGGTGGACTGGGTTCGCATCCTGGTGGAGCAGAATGTTATATTTGAGGATAATATAGACTGCTTAATTGAGGATTCGGCGGCAGCCGGCAAAACGGCCATTACAGCTTTTCTTTTGGATCACAAGAGGAAGAGCCTGCCGGAGCGGGATGACGAATTTGAATTGTAGAGGGTATGATGAATTGTGACGATGAAAAAGGGGGTGCCGGAATGACGGAAAACCAGATGACTGAGACGGAACTTGCGAAGCAGATCGAGATGCTGGCGCAGGATATTCTGCTGTATTCCAGAAATTCACTGCTGGTGAATCTGCGCTTCCTGGATGCCGCCCTGTATCGCTTCGGCTTGAACCAGCAGCCGAAAACCGACGGGACGATTGCCACGGACGGAAATCATTTTTACTATAATCCCAAGCATATTTTAGCGGAATATAAGGAAGAGAAGGAGTCGGTTATCCGGGATTATCTGCATATGCTTCTGCATTGCGTATTTATCCACCCCTTTATTGGCCCGGATATAAATCCGAAATACTGGGACTTGGCTTGTGATATCGCTATCGAGAACTCCATAAACGACCTGGGGCTGGACGATGTGCGGAATCAGAGACAGTCGCGGCAGACAGAGCTTTTGGAAAAGCTGAGAAAAGAAGTAAAGACTTTGACTGCGGAAAAGCTTTACCGTTATTTTCTGGATCAGGAGTTGTCCGATGTGGAATTGGCGGGGATGCGGGCGGCGTTTAAAGCAGACGATCATTATCTCTGGTACGCTGCGCCGGAACAAAAGAAAATCCGTGACAGCGGTGGAAAAGACGACAAAGATACCCATTCCCAAGAGGACTCTTCGGGTCAAAACGGAGAAGGGAACAGTAAAGCCGAAACCGAAAAAGGAGAAACCAACGCCGAAACTTCAAAGGGAGAGAAGCCGTCTGCGGAAGAAGTCAAAGAAGAATGGAAAGAGATCAGCGACCGCATGCAGGTAGACCTGGAGACCGCTTCCCGGGAGTGGGGAAAGAAGGCTTCCGGCATGATGCAGGAACTGAAATATGTAAATCGGGAAGAATATGATTATTCTTCATTTCTCCGGCGCTTTATGTCCATGGGCGAGGCCATGCAGATCAATGATGAGGAGTTTGATGCGATCTTTTATACCTACGGGCTGCAGCTGTATCGGAAAATGCCTTTGATCGAGCCGCTGGAATATAAAGAAACGAAAAGGATCAAGGAATTGGCTCTGGCGATTGATACTTCCGGATCCTGCGCGGGGGATGTGGTACAGACCTTTGTGCAGAAAACCTATAATATCCTGAAGCAGAACGAGAATTTCTTTACGAAAATCAATCTGCACATTATCCAGTGCGATGCAGAGATACAGGAAGATGTGAAAATCTGCAGCCAGGAGGAATTTGATAAGTATCTGGAATCCATGAAGATCAAAGGGCTGGGGGGGACGGATTTCCGGCCGGTATTCCGCTATGTGGATCAGTTGGTGGAAAATAAGGAATTTACAAATCTGAAGGGTTTAATTTATTTTACCGATGGATACGGAGAATTTCCGGAACGAATGCCGGATTACGATGCGGCATTCGTCTTTCTGGACGATGAATACAGCAATCCGGAAGTGCCGTCCTGGGCAATCCGGCTTGTACTCAGCGAACAGGATCTGTACGAAGACGTGTGAGGAATATGAGCTTTAGTTATTACGATTATTTTTATATGAAAAAAGCTCCGGAATTTCATATTCCGGAAGATGATCCGAATTATTCCAGCGAAGACGGGATTTTATTTAACAAAGACAAAACGGTGCTTCTGCGGTTTCCGACGGAAGGTCCGATTCGGCACTATAAGCTGCCGGACAGCGTGGAAGAGATCGGGCAGTTTGCTTTCGGAAAATGCCTGCTGGAAAGTCTGGACTTAAACCGCTTAAAACGGGCGGGCAAGAGAGCCGTTTGGAACTGTGAAAATCTGCGGGAGCTGAATTTCGGCACGGAAATACAGGTTCTGACGGAAGGCATCGTTTTCGGCTGTCATAATCTGCGGGAGCTGACCATTCCGCCCAATGTGCGGGAATTGGAAGATTGTTCGGTTGAAATGTGCACAAATTTGCAGGATGTGGTAATTCCTAAAACTGTAAAGAAATTAGGATCGGCGCCTTTCGGGTGTTCCGGCAGCGTGATTATGCATTTTGAATACAACGGTGCTGTGATCTTTGTTCGGGAACAGGCTTTAAAGAGCGGAAAAAACGGAAAACTGGTGGATTTTGAAGACTATGACAGCGCGTTTCAGCGGCTGCAGTTCGAGACCCGCCCGCTGACGGCGTTTCTGCGGCTTGCTTATCCCGCGGATTTGACAGAGGAATGGCGGAAGTTCTATACCAGCTTTCTGCGGAGGCACATCCGTGAATTGACCGACGAGTTTTTTGCGAAAAATCGGGTGGACTGGATGCGGATTTTGATTGAGCGGGGCGTGATTTATGAAGATAATATCGATATGATGATCGTCGATTCCACAAATGCGGGAACTACAGCTATTACAGCGCTTCTTCTGGATTACAAGCGGAAAAGCGTATCGAAGGAAGATGAATTTGAATTATAGGGGGCAGGCAAATGAATATTAAAGACGCAAAACAACAGATTAAAAATGCCATGGAAGCGTATTTTACAAAGGATGAATTCGGAAATTACCGCATTCCTATCGAGCGGCAGCGTCCCGTCTTTCTTATGGGGCCTCCGGGTATCGGCAAAACGCAGATTATGGAACAGGTGGCACAGGAACTTGGCGTTTCCATCGTATCCTATTCCATGACCCATCACACCCGGCAGAGCGCATTGGGGCTGCCTTTTATCGTGCATAAGAATTACGGCGGAAAGGAATACGATGTTTCGGAGTACACCATGAGTGAAATTATCGCCTCCGTTTACGACACCATCGAAGAAACCGGCATTCCGGAGGGGATCCTGTTTCTGGATGAGATCAACTGCGTATCGGAGACGCTGGCTCCCGCTATGCTGCAGTTTTTACAGTATAAAATTTTCGGTCGGCATAAGATTCCCGACGGATGGATTGTGGTTACCGCGGGTAACCCTCCCGAATACAACAAATCCGTTCGTGAGTTTGATATCGTAACCTGGGATCGTTTAAAGCGGATTGATGTGGAACCCAATTTTGACGTTTGGAAAGAATACGCTTATCGCAAGGGGATTCACGCGTCAATCTTAACATATCTGGAAATCAGAAAAGGTGATTTTTACCGGATTGAAACCACTACTGAGGGGAAGCGTTTTATTACTGCCAGAGGTTGGGATGACCTGTCGGAAATGATTAAGCTCTATGAGGAACATGATATTCCGGTAGATGAAAAGCTTGTATCCCAGTATGTGCAGAACGGGAAAATTGCCAAGGATTTTTCCATTTACTATGATTTGTATAATAAGTATAAATCGGATTACCAGATTGACGAGATCCTGGCAGGCACGGTTTCCCAGGAGGTTGTGGAGCGGGCACAGGCGGCGCGGTTTGACGAGCGGCTTTCTTTGCTGGGCTTGCTGCTGGAAAGCGTAACATACGACATGCGGGCCGTCTGCCATAAGGAAGATGCGGTCAAGGAGTTGATGGATATCCTGAAAAAGGTAAAAACTGATTTGACCTCTCTTGCCGTTGCTCCGGCAGATTTGCTGGAAGGCTATGCCGCGGAAAAACGAGCCGCCGTGGAACGGGGGAAGAAGGGCGGTTATTTCTCGGAAGATACCCTGCACATGATGTACTGGGTTATCGCGTCTCTGGAACGGCAGAGACAACTGGTACTGGAATCCGCAACTTCCGGGTATACGGAAGCCTTTCCCATTATTAAAGCGGACTTTGACGAGGCAGTAGCTGAGATGAAGGAACAGGCGTCGAAGGTGGGCGTTTGCTTGAACAATGTGTTTAAGTTTGCGGAAAAGGCTTTTGGGGAAGGCCAGGAACTTCTGATTCTGGTTACGGAATTGACGGTGAACTGCTATGGGGCACGGTTTATTGCCCGTTACGGCTGCGACGCGTATTTTGCACATAATAAAGAACTGCTGTTTTACGAACGGCAGCAGGAGCTGATTCAGAGGCTGGAATCTTTTGATTTATAGGAATGAGATCTCATAAATGCTCAGAGCAGATTCTCAGATTCGGAATTTGCTTCGGACGGTGAAAAGGCGTTTTGCCTTTCGGGGTATATCTTTTCAAGCCCGGTGTTTTTTAAGAGAAAGTCTTGATAAAAACAGGCGGATATGACTACGGCAGGTTTGCGTGCGGAAGTGCTGCGGCCTGCCGCTTCAATTTGCGAAAAACTTGACAATTTCAGGAACTCGTGGCATCATTGTATGGTGAGAGTTCGACAAAAAATCGCTTTTTCGACTTTTGTCAGATTTGAAAAAAATTGTGCTATCGGAGGTAATAAAAATGAAAAAAACATTGAAAATGATCGGCGTGATTGCCGGCGTTCTGGTTTTGTCCGCATGCCTCTTTGCCTGCGGCGGCGGAGACGGGGATAAAGCTGCAGACGGAAATAAAACGTATTTGATCGGTACGGATACTACTTTCGCACCGTTTGAGTATCAGGATGAAAACGGCGAATATGTAGGCGTTGATATTGAATTGCTGGCCGCTATCGCAGAAGACCAGGGATTTAAATACGAGCTTAAGCCTTTGGGATTTGATGCTGCCGTTGCGGCATTGGAATCCGGACAGGTTGACGGGGTAATCGCGGGTATGAGCATTACAAAAGAAAGACAGAAGGTATATGACTTTTCTCCCGCTTACTATGATTCCGGCGTTGTTGTAGCGACTAAGTCCGATGCTGCTTATGAATCTTACGAAGATATGAAAGGCATGACTCTGGCTGTTAAGAACGGAACAGAAGGAGCGGAATTCGCAGAATCTATTAAGGATGAATACAATCTGACTTTGAAATATTTTGACGAATCTCCGATGATGTATCAGGAAGTTCTCAGCGGCGGTGTTGCGGGATGCGTGGAAGACTACCCCGTTATGGGATACGGTATTAAAAACGGCAACGGTTTAAAGATGGTCGGCGACATGGTTCAGGGATCCTCTTACGGTTTTGCTGTATTGAAGGGTCAGAATGCGGAACTCTTGGAAATGTTTAATGCAGGTTTGGAAAACATTAAGGCAGACGGCACCTACCAGGAAATTCTGGATAAATACATTTCTGAAGAATAGTTCGGCATAGTTTTGGCATTGTGTAATTGTAAGATCCGAGGGGAAGTATGAGTTTTTTTGAGGTAGCAGTGCAGGTATGGCCGATGCTGATGAAAGGCCTGGTCGTAACGGTTGAGGTGACGGTTTTGTCCCTGGCGATCGCGGCGGTTCTCGGCATGACTTCCTGCCTTATGGGAATGTCCGCGATTAAGCCGGTATCCTGGCTGTCCAAATTCTATGTTTGGATTATTCGGGGGACTCCGTTCATCGTGCAGTTGTTTATCATTTACTTCGGCATTCCGCAGTTTCTCTCGCAGATGGGATTTGACATTCGATTTACGTCTTTCCAGGCTGCTGCGGCTACTTTGGCGCTGAATGCCGGTGCGTATATGTCGGAAATTTTCCGGGGCGGCGTACAGGCGGTCGACAAAGGCCAGATGGAGGCGGCCAGAAGTTTAGGTCTGCCCAAGAGCAGAAGCATGGTGAAGATCATTCTGCCTCAGGCACTGCGAATCAGCATTCCGGCACTGGGCAATCAGTGCATTATCACGCTGAAGGACTCTTCTCTCGCACAGACGATCGCTTTGGCGGAAATCGTTTATATGGGTAAAATCTTTGTGGGGCGAACCATGCAATCGTTTTATACATATCTGCTGATCGGCGTTGTATATTTGGTGATCATTACGGTTTTGCAGGTGATACTGGCAAGGATAGAGAGGAGAATGGATCATGACAAATAAAGTCAAGGTGACAAATCTTCATAAGAGCTTCGGAAAGTTGGATGTATTGAAGGGCGTTGACATGGAAATAAAAGAGGGAGAAGTTGTAACGGTAATCGGGCCCTCCGGTTCCGGAAAATCCACCCTCCTGCGCTGTTTAAACCGTCTGGAAGAATCCACCTCCGGCGAAATTATCGTGGACGGGTATTTGATTTCCGACAAGCATACGGATATCAATAAGGTTCGCGAAAATATCGGGATGGTATTCCAGCAGTTTAACTTATTTCCCCATCTGACGGTTAAGAAAAATATCATGATGGCTCCTGTGGATCGGAAAAAAATGACGAAAGCCGAAGCGGAAGCAAAGGCTTTGGAGTTGCTGAAGCGGGTCGGGCTGGAAGACAAGGCGGATGTATATCCGCGGCAGCTTTCGGGCGGACAGCAGCAGCGTGTGGCCATTGCCAGAGCTTTAGCTATGGAGCCGGATATCATGCTGTTCGACGAGCCCACCAGTGCTTTGGATCCGGAAATGGTAGGCGAAGTGCTGGCGGTAATGAAAGAACTGGCTGAAGGCGGCATGACCATGGTCGTGGTTACTCACGAGATGGGCTTTGCCAAGGAAGTTGCCCATCGGGTAATTTTTATGGCTGACGGCTGTATTGTAGAAGAAGGAACTCCGGAGGAAGTGTTTGAAAATCCGAAGGAGGAGCGAACGAAAGACTTTTTGCGCTGCGTTCGTTAAAAAGCACACAAGGGGCTGCGGCGAAATGCTGCGGCCCCTGTTAGTATAAGGGGTATAAGCTGTGAATGATTTTTTATCCAATTTGGGAAGCCTGTTAAAGCAGCTGGGACAGCGAATCGGCGAAGGAGCTGCCTGGCTGGCTGAATGGCTGGGGGACAATCAGGCTTCCGTGGGAGACTGGTATATCGGGCTGATGCGCTGGGTCATGCCGGCCTTAGCGCTGGGGATCCTGCTTTCGGTTCTGCTGGATATGCTGAGAGTAAAAAACCCGAAAGAAACATGGGGATTTTTAAATGCTCCCGGATGGGGAAAGTTTCCCATTCATCATTGGGAATGTATTGTGGGAAGGGCTAAGCACTGTGATGTAAGAGTAAATTATCCCACTGTGTCCAGAAGTCAATGCGCATTGATTCGCGATGCGGAAGGTACCTGGCGGGTACATAATTTATCTGCGAAAAATAAAACCGCTGTAAATGAGGAATCCGTGGGCAAAGCGCGGATTTTAAAAGCGGGAGACGAGCTTTCCTTCGGCGGTGTAAAAATGTATTTTTCCCCTGCGGGCGGATTGAATACAGATTTGCAGACATCTGACGATGAAAATGATGGGAGGACGGCAAAAAAAAACCGACCGTTGGCCAGGTGGAGAAGCCTGATCCTTTTAACTTTTTTTCAGATTGCGGCAGCCACGGAATTAACCATTACAAGACCGGATGATGCCGCGGCAATTTTCATGTGTTTCGGCATCCTGATCGGCATTATGTGGGCTTATGTACTGCTGAATCGGGCGGCGGGGGTATCCGGTTTTGAACCGGAGATCATAGCGTTTTTTACCTGTACGTTAAGCCTGGCGGTAACTGCTTCTGCTTCCGCTTCGGCTCTGCTTACTCAAACCTGCGCTATTGCCTTGGGAATAGTTTTCTTTTTGATTTTAGGGTGGTATCTGCGGGATTTAAACCGGGTGGTGAAAACGCGTCATCTTGCGGCGGGAGTTGCAATTCTTTTGCTTTTAGTCAATTTGATTTTCGGTTCGGTGCATCACGGGGCGATGAACTGGATTACCATAGGTTCTTCCCTTTCCGTGCAGCCTTCGGAGCTGGTAAAGGTTTGCTTTATTTTTGCGGGAGCTGCTACTTTGGACCGGCTGTTTGCAAAGCGGAATATCTGGGGATTTATTGCTCTGTCCGGTTTTTGCATGGGCTGTCTGGCTGTTATGAGCGATTTCGGAACGGCGCTGATTTTCTTTGTCACTTTCCTGGTAATCGCGTTTCTTCGTTCCGGAGATTTTGCGACGCTGGCGCTTATCTGCGGCGGAGCAGCCGCCGCGGTGGGGTTGATTCTCAGCTTTAAACCTTATATAGCTTCCCGTTTTGCGGTTTGGGGTCATGCCTGGGAATATCCTAATGATGCGGGATTTCAGCAGGTTCGGACGATGTCCGCTTCCGCCAGCGGCGGATTGATCGGCACCGGCCCGGGGAAAGGCTGGTTGTCCGGTGTTTTCGCTTCGGATACGGATCTGGTGTTCGGCATGCTTTGTGAAGAATGGGGTCTGATCATTGCGCTGTTGGCAGTGGGCGGTATTGTAGCGCTTTCGATCTTCGCGGTTCGGGTAACTCGTTCCGGACGGTCTTCGTATTATACGATTGCGGCCTGTGCGGCTACGTCCCTTTTAGTATTTCAAACGCTGCTTCATGTTCTGGGTTCGGTGGACATGCTTCCTTTGACCGGTGTAACATTTCCTTTCCTGTCAAAAGGAGGCTCCAGCATGGTCGCCTGCTGGGGTCTGCTGGCTTTTGTCAAAGCCGCGGATACCAGGCAAAACGCCAGTTTTGCGGTTCGAACCGCAGAATTTTCCGATGAAGACGCCTTTTTAAACGCGTTGAGAGAAGACGTTCCCGAAAGGACGATGCCGGGGGAGGAATATGAAACAGACGCATCGGCGGAGCCGGAATTACGGATATTTGCGGATGGAACTGCAGGAACGGAGGAAGCTCTGACGGATTTTTCCCAACTGGAAGAATCTTCTGATTCTCCTACTGTAGATCAATGGCTGAACTTTTCTCTTGATTTGCCTGAGGAACGGCGGGACAGCCTTCCTTCGAATGAGGCGGAACAAGAGAGTGCGTTTGATCGTGAACTGGAATCGTTTTTTCAAAGTTTTGAGGATGCGGAAAATGAGGAGGAGGAAAGGCGATGAGAAAGATTACAATCCGATCTGCGGTCTGCCTTTTCCTGGCTTTGTTTTTAGCTCTGGGAACCGGTATCTTTGCGGTGAAATGGGTTCTCTGCGGCGGTGACTGGGTTCGGCTTCCGGCCAATCAGCACATGTATACCAACGGTATGCTGAATAAGGGCGAGATTTTGGATCGAAACGGAACAACCTTGGCGAAAGCCAACGGCGACGGAACATGGAGCTATATCGATTCGGCATCGGTGCGCAGAGCCACACTGCATGCGGTCGGAGACCCTCAGGGGAAAATCGGTGTGGGAGCCATCAGCGCTTTTGCGGATAAACTGGTAGGGTATAACAAACTGACCGGCAGTGCGCCCTATTTTTCCGGCGGAAAAAAAATCTATCTGACGTTAGATGCCGATGTGTGCAGAACCGCCTATCAGGCATTAAACGGCAGAAGCGGTGCGGTAGGTGTTTATAATTACAGAACGGGGGAGATTATCTGTATGGTGAGCTCGCCCAATTATGACCCGGCTTCCGCCAAGGCTGTGGCGGAAAACGATGAGGAAAATGACGGAATCTATGTAAACCGTCTGCTTTCCGCCAATTTTATTCCGGGTTCCGTGTTTAAGCTGGTTACCGCGGCGGCGGCTCTGGAAACCTGGGAAAATGCGGAGACAAAAACCTGGGTATGTACGGGGACATACGAGGCAGACGGCAGTACGGTTACCTGCCCGAAAAAGCATGGAGAATTGACGTTGGGAGAAGCCTTGACGTTTTCCTGTAATTGTATATTCGGCAGGATCTCAGAATCTTTAGGAAAAGATGTGATGGAAAAATATGTGGAGAAGACGGGGTTTACCGAGACGATTTCTATTAATGGGATTCATACCTCCGTTTCTTCTTTTGATTTTGAAATCACAGAAAACGGAAATCTGGCCTGGTCCGGAATCGGGCAGGGAAAAGATATGGTTAATCCCTGCGCGATGATGGTATATGCGGGAGCAATTGCCAATGGCGGAACAGCGGCCATTCCGCAGTTGATTTCAAAAGAAGAAAATTCCATGGGACTTCGCACCAGTATTTACCTAAAGCATAAAACCAAACGGCTGCTTGAGGAAGAAACGGCTGCTTGTTTAACGGAGATGATGAAGGACAATGTGCGGAACAATTACGGGAAGGGAAATTTTCCGGGATTGGAAATCGGCGCAAAGTCCGGAACCGCGCAGAAGGGCGGCGAACAGAAGAATAACACTTGGTTTGTGGGATTTTTGGAAAATGAAGAAGCGCCGTATGCCTTTGTTGTATTCGTGGAAGACAAGGGAAGCGGCAGTTCCGCGGCCGGAAGTGTGGCCAATAAAGTGCTTCAGGCAGCGCTGAAGGCGGCGGATGAAAGATAGGAAGGCAGAGAGAAAATGTTGGGAGTTATTGTAAATGCGGCGGCAGTAGTAGCGGGAAGCCTGATCGGGATGATTTTTAAAAAGGGTCTGCCGGAGCGTATTCGGGACGCAGTGATGAAGGGCGTGGCGCTGTGCGTGCTCTACATCGGCATTTCCGGCACTTTAAAGGGATCCAATACACTGGTATTGATTCTTTCTATAGTGATCGGCACGATTATCGGCGAAAGTGCGGATTTGGACGGAAAGCTGAATTCTTTTGCCAATAAGCTGGAAAAACGATTTCAGAAAACCGGAAGTGAAAGTGCGTCTCTGGCGGAAGGATTTGTCAGCGCCAGCCTGCTTTTTTGTGTGGGCGCTATGACCATCGTAGGCTCCCTGCAGGCGGGGCTGAGCGGAGATAATGAAATGCTCTTTACGAAATCCACCTTGGATTTTATATCTTCTATCGTATTTGCTTCGGCGCTGGGAATCGGCGTTTTATTATCCGCAGTGTTCGTTTTTGTATTTCAGGGTGCCATCGTGCTTTTGGCGCAGGTAATTGCGCCGTATCTCAACGATGCCGTAGTAGCCGAAATGACCTGTGCCGGCTCTCTTTTGATACTTGCTTTGGGATTGAATATGCTGGGGCTGACGAAGCTTAAGGTTATGAACTACATGCCGGCTGTGTTTCTGCCCATTTTGCTGTGCATGGTAATGTAGAGGGCGAGCAGGAGATTTATATCGTAACGTTTCTTCCTTGTTTTTTGTTGTGCAGACGATGGGATACGGAAATGACTGTTCGATTCAGAGACGCTGCTCTCAGCGCAGCC
>JALEJU010000028.1 GCA_022769485.1 Bacillota bacterium | reverse complement strand
AAGTCTATCAGTTTCAAGTGCTTAATGAGGTTAAGCCTCACGCTTTCACACCTGACTTAATAAACCGCCTACGTACCCTTTACGCCCAATAATTCCGGACAACGCTCGCCCCATACGTATTACCGCGGCTGCTGGCACGTAGTTAGCCGGGGCTTCCTCCAAGGGTACCGTCATTATCTTCCCCTAGGACAGAAGTTTACGACCCAAAGGCCTTCTTCCTTCACGCGGCGTTGCTGCATCAGGCTTGCGCCCATTGTGCAATATTCCCCACTGCTGCCTCCCGTAGGAGTCTGGACCGTGTCTCAGTTCCAATGTGGCCGATTACCCTCTCAGGTCGGCTACTGATCGTCGCCTTGGTGAGCCGTTACCTCACCAACCAGCTAATCAGACGCAGGCCCATCCCTCACCGATAAATCTTTGGCGAAATCACCATGTGGTCTCTTCGCATTATGAGGTATTAATCCCGGTTTCCCGAGGCTATCCCTCTGTAAGGGGCAGGTTGCCTACGCGTTACTCACCCGTCCGCCGCTTTCCACTTACTCCGTCAACCGAAGTATCCGTCATAAGCTTCACGCTCGACTTGCATGTGTTAGGCACGCCGCCAGCGTTCATCCTGAGCCAGGATCAAACTCTTAATAAAGTTGTATACTAAGACGTTTCCGTCTTACTACCTTGCTCTCGGAAAAACGCATTTGCGTTAGTTTTCCTTTTATTGTTTGTTCAGAATTGAACGAAGTCCCATTCAATTTCTTGACATGGTACTTGTATTTGACTCAATTTCTGCACTATGCAGTTTTCAATGTTCTCGCGCCCTTTCGCAAGGCGCTCTGCTATCTTACCGCAGTTTTGTCCGTTTGTCAACACCTTTTTTTCTTTTTTTCAGATGCTTTCTCCGGACGCACCGCAAGGATAGCTTCATCATAATAACGCACTTTTCGACGTTTGTCAACGCTTTTTTATTCTTTTTTACCTTGCGTCTTTCTCGTCATGCGAAAGCTGTCTTTTACAACAGCTTCTGTAGGATACCAATAATCTTTGTATTTGTCAATGGCTTTTTCCTTATCTAAAGCGCGCTGATCTGTTTTTTTATTCTCTTCATCCTGCGTTGACACTCTTTGCTTCCATATATATAATAAAAAAATACGCTATTGCTTCGCAATTATTTTGTACTATCCGGTTGTTATTTTATTTTTTTACTGTGTTTCTAACTAAGGAGGATAACATTATGGGAAAGAAAATCCCTCTCTGGCAAGTGCTTTTGGTCATGCTTACTTTGCTGCTTCTGCTTTTCTATGAAATCAAGCTCAGCAATCACGGCGATGCGCACATTGCTTTGATTGCCGCTTCTGCCTTGGCAACGATTGTAGCTGTGGCTAACGGCTGGAAATGGAAATTTCTCGAAAAGGGTATTATTAACTCGATTTCCCGCTCTATGCAGGCTATGCTCATTCTGTGCGTTGTAGGCATGATGATCGGTGCCTGGATTGCGGGAGGAGTTGTTCCCGCTATGATTTATTACGGACTGAAAATTTTAAGTCCGGGCATTTTCCTTTTTGCTAGCTGTATTTTATGTTCTATTGTATCTCTTGCAACCGGCAGTTCCTGGAGTACGGCAGGAACCATCGGCATCGCATTGATCGGCGTAGGTATGGGGCTTGGCATCAATCCTGCAATTACAGCCGGTGCCATCATCAGCGGAGCTTATTTCGGCGACAAAATGTCTCCCTTGTCGGATACTACAAACCTTGCTCCGGCCGTTGCCGGCTCACAATTATTTGATCACATCCGGCACATGCTTTGGACGGTAACCCCTTCTATGGTTGTTGCTCTGGTCATTTATTTGATCCTCGGATTCGGACACAGCAGCGATGTGAGTCTCAGTTCGGTAGAAGTTCTCACAAACAGCATCAAAGACTGTTTCTGGATTTCTCCGCTTCTGTTAATTCCCCCCCTTGCGGTTATCTTAATGGTTGCCCTTAAAGTTCCGGCTCTGCCCGGGCTTATCGGCGGCGTTGCTCTGGGCGTTGTCTGCATGGGACTGCAGGGTGTCTCTCCCGCGGATTGGGGTCTGATTCTGAATTACGGTTATGCAATGTCCGATGAACTGCTGGAAATTGCAGCGCCTGAATTAATTGAACTGATCGACGGAAACGGCGGTCTGCAGAATATGATGTGGACGATTTCTTTAATCATCTGTGCAATGACATTCGGCGGCATTATGGATGCTTCGGATATGCTGAAATCCATGGCGGAAGCCCTGCTTTCCATCGCGAAAAACAGAGGTTCTCTGGTTACGGTGACCATCTTCTCCTGCATCTTTGTCAATATCGTCGCCTGCGACCAGTATCTCTCAATCATCCTGCCCGGCAGAATGTATAAGGAAGCATTTGAAGACAGGCGGCTCAAAGGAAAAAATCTGTCACGGTGCCTGGAAGACTCCGGTACGATTACCTCCAATCTGGTTCCCTGGAATACCTGCGGCGCGACCATGACCGGCTTTTTAGGCGTACCGCAATGGGGCGCAGGAGGGTATGCTCCTTATGCGATCCTGTGCTGGCTGAATCCGCTGATCTCTATTTTTTACGGCTTTACCGGTATCTCCATGGAAAAAATGACCGAAGAAGAATACCAGAAAGTCCTGGCAGAAAGAGAACTGGACAAACAGCTGGCCATGAGATCTATGGAATAAGAAGCCCGGCGCAGTGAAGCAAGGAATGCGGCCAAAGCCGCCTGTCTTCGAAACTCGCCGTGCGATCCTGTTATGTATAAATGCCCCGCAAACGCATCAAAGCGCCGCGGGGCATATGTTTCTGGTCGCCGAAGCGCTTCCTTCACACCATTTTTGACTATCCATTTGACAACGAAATACAACACCGTTAACAATATCACCGCGGCACCCAGTCTATGCCGGTTCTACCCGGACGAAAGGCAGGAGCATTGCAATTTTGGTTAGGTATGCTAAAATCCACCGCAGTGATAATTCCTACACGCGGCTGATTTTATCTTCCAAACATTTACCCCTGCATAATACGTCTAACAAATGTTTTTCTGAGCAGAAGCAGAGATGCGATGCCAACTGCCGCATACACAATTATGCCCATGGTTATATAGTCAACAATAATACCTCCGAAATGATAATCGACAAAACTTCCCAACACTGTCTTCATATCAATGAACCGCACAGCGCACAGATCAATCAGATGGTTATACCAGCCGGCGGTTTTGCTGTTTTCCAGAAACGCCGGGCCTATTAGCAGCACTAAGATAGCTGCCATCGTTGCCATCGTAGATTTTGTCTGTGCAGAAATCAGAAGAATCAGCGCAGTAACTGCACCCGTAATCAGCAGAAGCACCAGTACCTCCAGTAAGCACACCTGTCCTATGGTAATATTATATGGAATTGATATATTCCACAGCTGCACCGGCAGATTTGCCTCTGAAAATCCGCAGAGAAATCCTATCACCAGTACACTGCCCATCAGTCCTATGCCCACATAGCCCAGAGAGAACAGCAGAGAAGCTATCGTCTTCGCTCGGATCAATCGATTTTTCCCATATTTTGTTGTAAACAGCAGCTGACCGGCACCGCTTTCACTTTCCCGTGAAAACACCGGAGATATACAGATTACTACCACGGCAAGGAGATAAAACCCCACAAGGGATAGATCCAGCATCAAACTCATGACTTCCTTGGTTCCCCAAATAAAAGGTTCCTGCACCTTTTCTGCCTTATCCATCCAATATGCTTTTTCCGCCGCCGTATAATTCCCAAAGGAAAAATCCATATTCAGGAAATCGCTGATTTTTTCCAGTCTCTGTTGGTAAAATTTTGCTCCTTCTGAGACATCTATATTTTTGATGTCATTATAAACAATATAGGGTGCATCCACATCCGCATAGCTGTTGGCAATAAGATAAAACATAGATCCTTGGGGTCTGACCACCTCGATATACCCTTCATCCGAATCAAGGTCCAGCGGCGAAGCCTGCAATTCCCGGATAAACTCTGTCACATATTCCTCGGTAATATAATCTGTCTGTGACTCAGCCTGATTCCTGCCGGCAGAAAATGCTTCCAAGCCTTTTACATAACTGTCTGTTCCGCTGTCATAAACCTCCTCACTTGAAATATAGCTGACGATGCAAACGGCAATCAAAAGATACCCCAGCACCATAGCCGTCATATTCAGTTTATTCTTAAATATTTTCATCAATTCAAAACGAAGCATTATCTGCGTCCTCCTCTCCGTAGTAATGGAGATACACCTTTTCCAGGCTGCAGGAACTGTCTCCAAAACACTCTTTTTTTACCGATTCCGGGGCGCCCTGTTTTAAAATCTTTCCATCCTTCATCATAAACAGCCAGTCCGCAATCTCCTCCACATCCGATACAATATGGGTAGATAAAAGTACGATCCTGTCCTTTCCCAGTTCGGCAATCATATTTCTGAAGCGCACTCTTTCCTTGGGATCAAGCCCCGCTGTGGGTTCATCCAGTAAAAGGATTTTTGGATCGTTCAGAAGGCTCTGGGCAATGCCCAGTCTCTGCTTCATTCCTCCCGAAAGGGCCTTGATTCTGGTACGGTGATTTTTTTCCAATCCCACAGCCTTTAGTAGCACTCTGCTCTTCTGCCTCGCCATAGTCGGAGCAATTCCTTTCAGAGATGCAATATACAGCATAAAATCCATCACGGTAAATCGGGGATAATACCCGAATTCCTGAGGCAGATACCCCAGAAGTTCCCGGTATCGTTCCCCCATGGTCACTATGTTTTCACCGTCATAGAGAATTTCTCCGCCATCCAGTTCCAGCACACCGCAGATCATACGCATCAGTGTAGTTTTTCCTGCTCCGTTTGCTCCCAGAAGGCCATATACTCCCGTATTCAGCCGGGCAGATACATGCTCCACCGCTGTTTTTCCTTTAAATACCTTTGATATATCTCTTATTTCCAATTCCATAAGCCGCCCATTCCTTTCTCAGTACCCATAAAATTTCCAGCACACAAAATACAGTTCCCACAGCCAGCGCAGCTTTCCACACCGTCAGCATATCCGGCGAATAGATGTCCACTGTCCGAAACAGCGTCACCCCCTTTGTTCCCATAAAAACAAGAAGGCAGATCACCCCAGCCACCACTGTTACTCCTGCCAGTCTCAGATTATCTCCCCGCAGACGGCGTGTTATTTCCAGAAAAACTGCTGTTGTCAATATCAAAGGGGTATAGCCATAAAGTAAAATCTCCATAAACCCTGAAGCCAGCGAATTTTCAACCAGCAGAATCCCCATCAAAAGCAAAAGCACATGCGTTGCACTCATGGAAAGGAAATGTACCATAACCACATGCTCCGGAGTAAACTTTGTGGTTTTCTCCAGCTCCACCATGCTGTCGGAGAACAACCGGGAAATATCCTGCGCCGTAAGAAGCAGCAAAAAAGGCGGCATGACAGACAAAAGTATCTCGTTCCTATGTCCTCCCAAAACATTCATCCCATCTCCGTTCAGCCCCCAGACAAACAGCACCAGCCAAATCACATACCATAACAGGCTGTATTTGCCTATCATTCCAATCTGCCCTCTGGCAAAAGCCGGAAACTTTACAAACTCCTGCCGTCCTTTCTCCATTTCCATCAACTTCAGAATATTTTCGTCCCTATGTTTGCCCTGCACAGCTCTGACCCTTCGGCCATATCTTTTCAAAATCCTACGGAGTTTTTTATGTTGCATCTGATGATACCTCCTTCTCCAGCAACTCGAGAGCCTTTGCCGCCAGGTACTTGGCTTTAGACACCCCGACTCCCAGTATACTTGCGATTTCCCTGTATTTCAGTCCCTGAAAGAAACGAAGAATGATCACTTCCTTCAGTTCATCCGGAAGCTTTCCCATCAGGAGTTTAATTTCCACTGTTTCTTCAAACCAGTCCTCCTGTGTGGATTCCGGCAGCATGTCCATACAGACAGGATCTACTTTCCTGTAATAATCAATGCACTTGTTTCTTGCTATGGTATAGAGATAATTTTTCAGTTTGCCCCGGCTGTGATAATCAGATCTATGCTCTAGGAAACTCACAAACGTATCCTGACAGAGATCCTCCGCTGTCTCTCTGCTTCCCACGCGATAATAGCAATACCGGAAAATATCGTCGTAATACGCTGTCAACTCTCTTTCAAACATCCGATTGGCTCCTCTCTGCACCCTATATAACGATCACAAAAGGTAAAAAGTCAAATTATCTACGATTTTTTACTAAAAAGTGATCCGGCTGCTTGTTGTCTTTAAATTTCAATCGGGAATCCGTTTTATTCGGCGAAAGGGGCCGCCGCTTAAATGCGACAGCCCCTTTTTATCGTTTGGGTTCTGTTCAATTTTTCTTTCAATCAGAAAATTGTTTTTTTACTCCCCGATCAGCTTGCCGTATGAAATCCGAAAAACAGAACTTTACGGCAGAAGCCGCCAAATCTTATGGCCGCAGATTCTATTTCCGGCTGCGTCAAACTGTACGCTTAGAAATGCCGGCCGCCCCTTTCCCGGTTTATAATCTATACGCCTTTCCCAACAAGAAGAAATACAGATAGACCTCATCCGGTTCGATCCCTTTGATCCGTTCCAGCGCCTCTTTATACAGCTCCAACTGCGGCCGGTAGAAATCCATCAGTTCTTGGATTTTCGCGCCTTCTCTCACGTAGTTGGACTTATAATCCAGCAATATCCATTTGCCGCCTTCCCGGAAAAAGCAGTCGATGGTTCCCTGTACGATAATCGATTCGCCGCCCCGCTCTTTTCGCAGATTGAATGCCGTCTCTTTAAAGATCCTGTCCGCCCGGCAGGCACGCTGTCCCAGCTCCGACCGGAAGAAGTCGGCCACGAGAGACAGATCGACGCTTTCCTTCTCCTCCCGCGTCAGGATCTCCCGCTCCACCAGCCGTTCCGCAAAACATTCGACCTCTTCGACCGTTTTATTTTCAGCTGTAAACGGAATCCGTTCCATGATCTTGTGCAGGATCGTTCCCCGCTCCGCGCCGGTAAATGCCGATTTGCCCTGATTTTCTTTATTCTGCGGCTTATCAAATACCGGCACTGCCAGCGGCACCCGATACTCTTTCTGCGCCCGGCCTTCCAAAGCCAATTCCGACACACTGAACTTAGACCGCGTATATAAGGCCTCCGGGTATGCGTATGTCCAGCCAAACCGTTCCTGCACTTTCTCTTCCATTTCCCGTGTCCCTGCGGAAAATCCCCTCTGAAACCGCAGCTCCCAATCAGAATCTTTCTTCTTTTCTTTTGCCTCGATTTCGGAAAGTTCCTCCCGGTCATGCATAATAAGAGAAATATCCGGATTGTCCAGCAAAGCGGGCAGAAGCAGATCCATATAATTTCTTGCCTTAATCGCCCTGCCCGGATCCTTATACCTTGCCTTTTCCAATGCCTCTTCTCCGTTTTTAACAGTTCCGAGAAGCAAAAGCCTGTCTTTCGCCCGGGTTAATGCCACATACAGAATCCGTATTTCCTCCGCCCGCGCTTCCTGTGCCCTGCGCATATCGATCGCTTCCTTGAGGAGTGTATTTGCATAGCGATGGTTTTTGGGATCCGACCAATACAGTGCCATCCCCAGATCTTTATGAAGCCCGATACCCTTTGATTTTTTTTCGGAATGAAAATTCTTTCCCAATCCACCCACTAAGGTCACCGGAAACTCCAAGCCTTTGCTTTTATGCACCGTCATAATTCTGACCACATCATCACCTTCTGTAATCAATTTGACCGGGGCGATGGGAATTTTTTTCTGCTTCATGGCCTCAATATAATGAATAAACCCAAAAAGGCCTTTTCCTCCCGAGGATTGATAAGATGCTGCTCTGGCAGCCAATGCCCGAAGATTTGCCTGGCGCTGGGTTCCCATAGGCAAAGCGCCTTCGTAGGTGTAATAGCCGGTCTCGTTTAACAGCTCCCACAAGAAAATGTCCAGAGAAATCAAACGGTTTCTCTGTTTCCAGCGTTCAATGCGTTTTAACGCATTTCGGCATTTATCTCCCAGAACAGTATCATCTCTCTCCGCACAAGTAAAAAAAGCATCGCAATAAGCACCGTCTTTTTTTTGTATCCGAATTTCCGCCAACTCATTCAAAGAGAACTGAAAAATCGGAGAAATCAAAACGCTTAATAGGGGAATGTCCTGCTTTTTGTTGTCGATCACTTTTAAAAGATTCAGAAATGTTCCTACTTCCAAGCTGTCCAAAAATCCGTCTCCCGCTTCCATATAAGCCGGAATGCCCGCTTCCTGAAAAGCTTTGCTGTAAAGATCCCCGATTCCCTTTGAGCTTCTCAAAAGAACCGCCACATCCCGATACCGTACTTTTTTCAGTTCCCCGGATTTATGGTCAAAATAGGTTGTTCCGATCAAATTCCGCACTAAATGAGCTGCCGTTGCCGCTTCAACTTCCGTATTTTTTAAATCGGCAATCGCCTCGTCCAACTTCTCCCCTTCTTCCGCTTCGCCGGACACCAGATGCAGCTCTGCCGGATAAAGATACTCCTCGCCGCTCTCTACGCCTTTATAAAGCGCCGCGTCCTTATCGTATTCCATCCCGGCGCTTTCCCGATTCATTATCTTTCCAAACACCGCATTTACAAAATCGAGGATTGGCTCCTTGCTTCGAAAATTTTGATTTAAATCGATCTTCCGATTGGGGGAATCCGCCTCCGCATTCCGAAACTGCTCGTATTTATCAATAAAAATCTGCGGTTCCGCCAGACGGAACTTATAAATACTCTGCTTTACATCGCCTACCATAAAAAGATTATTTTCTCTTTTTATCAGGGAAATCAAATATTCCTGTAAAAAATTGCTGTCCTGATACTCATCGATAAAAATATAGCGAAACCTCTGACGGTACGCTTCCGCCGCTTCCGGCCGTTCTAAAATATTCAAAGCGCAATGCTCAATATCAGAAAAGTCCAGCAGACCCGCCTTCTTCTTTTTTTCACCATATCGCCGGTCAAATTCTTTTGTTAGATTCAAAAGCGTCTGCGCTTCCGGATAAATGTCCCTCATCAAAGCGGTTTCTGTTTCGGGATCGACCTTTCCCAGCAACTCGCCGGCCAGTTTTACCGAATCTTTCATACGGGTGCGCAGTTCCGTTACCGCATTCTTTTCAAGCTCCCACTCTGCGCTTTCGTCTTTTGACGCCCGCATCTGCTCCCACCGAATCTCTTTACAGGCGCTCGCAATATCAGCCTCTTCTTCTCTGCGAGATAATAATTCACAAATACGCTGCCGGTCTTTTTCCGCCTTTGCATAAAGCTTGGGTAGCCCGGCACAATTCAGCATGGAGCACACGGTCTCCGCATCCCTCTGTGCCGAACGAATCTCCTCCTCTGCCTTTTTGCAGACTTCTTTTACTGCCGCAAGCTCCCTGAAATCGCTTTCCCGGCAGTTCAAAGCTTCAACACTCCGCTCCAGCCACGCAAAACGCTCCGGTAGGCTTTGAACAAATTCATAAACCTCCAGGATAAATTTTTTTACATCATCTTCATTTTTGCTGTCCGCATAAAGATAAAGGAACTGCAAAAACGCTTCGTCTTTTTTCTGAAAACAATCCGCAAAGAGTTCGCCCATAGCCTCTTCCTGCAAAATCGTTTTCTGTGCGTCATCGCAGATTTTAAAATTGGGCTCAATGGGAATCAATTGAAAGTAATGCCGTATTACATCCAAGGCGAAGGAATGAAAGGTGCTGATGCTGGCTCTGTGAATCTGATTCAACTGTTCACGCAGAAATACCGCGTCACTTTCGCTGATTTCCGGATCGGAAACAGCCTTTGTAATTGCACGGACAATTTTCTCCCGCATCTCCGCCGCTGCCGCATTGGTAAATGTCACCACTAAAAGCTCCCTCAGCGGAATTTTTTCTTCTAAAATCAACCGCTTGATTCGTTCTACTAAAACAGCGGTTTTTCCCGAACCCGCCGCTGCCGCGACTAAGATATTCTTTTCCCGCGTCTCCAGTACCTCTCTTTGTTTTTCCGTCCAGTTCATGCGAAACCCTCCGTGCTTTTCGGCCGTTGCTTTTTGATTTCATATTTTGTCTATTGTACCATACACACAGAATGAAATGATAACCAAAATTATACCCGTTTACTTGGACGTTTGTTTTGTGAAAGCGGCCTTTTGTTGAAATTCTTTATAAATCCGGGATCATTTTATGATATACTGTTTCCCGAGTCATCACAAAACAAAGGCAATCGGCCTTTCTATTTTCATACGGGCAGCAGCTCGGGAATCGGAGGAACGCAACATGAACACCATGCTGATGATATTGGACGGTTTCGGCATTTCACCCAGAGTAGAAGGAAATGCCATTGCACAGGCAAAAAAGCCTGCTTTGGACGCACTTTTTTCTTCTTGTCCCCACACTTCCGTCGGAGCTTCCGGCCTTTCGGTAGGACTTCCCGAAGGACAGATGGGGAACTCGGAAGTCGGTCATCTGAACATCGGCGCCGGTCGCATTGTTTATCAGGAATTGACCCGCATCAGCAAAGCCATCGAGGACGGATCTTTTTTCCATAATCCGGCTTTGAACCGGGCGGCCGATCACGTTTTGCAGCATCGTTCCGCTCTGCATCTCTTCGGGTTGCTTTCCGACGGCGGCGTACACAGTCACATCAGCCACCTGTTTGCTCTGATTGATTTTGCGAAAATGCGCGGCGTTGAAAAACTGTATGTTCATGTATTCCTGGACGGAAGAGATGTTCCGCCCCGCTGTGCAAAGATATACCTGGCGCAGCTGGATACATATATGAAAGAAAAGGGCTTAGGGGAAATCCTTGTTGTTTCCGGACGGTATTACGCCATGGATCGGGATAACCGCTGGGAACGGGTTATCAAAGCCTATGACGCTATGACCCTCGGAGAAGGAGAACATGCTTCTTCCTGGGAGGAAGCTGTAGACGCGGCATATCACAGAGGAGAAAACGACGAATTCGTCCTTCCTACCGTAATTACAACGCCGGGAAAAACGCCTGCTGTTATCGAAGATAACGATTCCATTCTCATGTTTAATTTCCGGCCGGATCGCGCAAGGGAAATTACCCGCTGCTTTACGGACGATAACTTCAATGGATTCCAAAGAAAAGCACGCCCCTCCAACCTCTGCTATGTGTGTATGACTCAGTATGATGCGGAAATGCCCAACGTAACCGTCGCATTCCCCCCTCAGTCTTTAAAAAATACGTTAGGAGAGTATTTAGGCGAAAAAGGGATCCGTCAGCTGCGGATCGCCGAAACCGAAAAATATGCTCATGTAACATTTTTCTTTAACGGCGGCGTAGAAGCTCCCAACCGGGGTGAAGACCGAATTTTAATACCTTCCCCGAAAGTCGCCACTTACGATTTGCAGCCGGAAATGAGCGCGCCGGAAGTAACGCGGCAGGTAATCGATAAAATCAGCGAAGAAATTTACGATATTATCATTTTAAATTTTGCAAACCCCGATATGGTTGGTCATACCGGCGTAATGGAGGCCGCGGTCAAGGCGATCGAAACCCTGGACAGCTGTATAGAACAGATTGTTAAAGCCCTGGACGCTCACGGCGGGCGGCTGCTTTTGACCGCAGACCATGGGAATGCGGATCGTATGATGGATGAACAGGGGAATGTGGTAACCGCACATTCCTTAAATCCGGTTCCGCTTTTAATCCGTCCCGGAAAAGAAGACACGCTGCATGCGTTTGAACTGGAAGAAGGGGGAATTTTAGCCGACGTAGTTCCTACGCTTCTGGAGCTGGCCGGAATCGGGAAACCCTCTGAAATGACCGGGCACAGCCTGATCCGCCGGAGTAAATAGACAGACAGAAAAAAACGCAGATACAATAAACAGCCGTATGAAATACGAACTGCCCCCGAAAGTCGGACTTAAGAATCCGACTTCCGGGGGCATATCAACATGTTCCTTCATACGGTTGTTTTTATTTTACTTATAGTTACCCCAAGGGCGATATTTCCTTATAATCTGTTCCGCTAATTTTATTCCGTCCACGGCCGCCGACACGATTCCGCCCGCATAGCCTGCTCCTTCGCCTCCCGGATAAAGCCCCTTCAGATTGCACATCAGGTTTTCGTCCCGCAGCAACCGTACGGGAGAAGAACTTCTGGTCTCAATTCCGGTAAGCAAACTTTCCGGAGCATCGAACCCTTTCAGCTTTTTCCCGAAAACGGGAATGGCTTCCCGCAGTCCCTCTGCAACAAAGTCCGGCAGACAGTCTGCCAAATCCGTGTACACAACCCCCGGACGATACGTTGGCCTGACAGCTCCGGCATCCGTTCCCGAATCGCTTTCATTCCCCAGGAATTCCTTTACCCGCTGAGCAGGCGCTTTATAGCTGCGCCCCCCCGCCTCATAAGCCAATGCTTCATATTTTTCCTGAAAAAGCACTCCGGCAAGCACATCCTCCGAGCCGAAATCCTCGGTTCGCACATCCACTAAAACCGCGCTGTTGGCGTTTTCTCCGTTTCTGGAGCTGTTGCTCATACCGTTGACCACTACGCCGCCTCTTTGAGAAGCCGCCGCCACCACTTCTCCCCCCGGACACATGCAGAAGGTGTAAACTCCCCGTCCGTTTTTACAGCGGCAGCTTAATTGGTATTCCGCAGGGGGAAGATGGCTTTCTTCCCGGGAACATCCGTACTGCGCCAGATCCACTTCCGTCTGTTTATGCTCGATGCGAACGCCCATGGAAAAAGGCTTCTGACGCATTTCCACCCCCGCGTTCCGCAACATTCGAAACGTATCTCTGGCACTGTGCCCCAAAGCTAAAATCATATTTTCCGTTTCCAGCCTCTGTGCAGCGTTTACTTCCGCCGCCAGAAGCCGGCGGCTTCCGTCTGCTGCTTCCGCCGTTTCAATTCCCGTCAGCCGACTTTGAAACCGAATTTCTCCTCCCAGTTCCAGGATACGCAGGCGCAGGTTTTTTACTACGATTCGAAGCACATCCGTTCCGATATGAGGCTTCTGCAAATACAGAATTTCTTCTCCCGCACCGGCTCTGTGCAGCTCTTCCAATACCTTTCGTACTCGGACATCCTTAATCCGGGTGGTGAGCTTTCCATCGGAAAAAGTTCCCGCTCCGCCTTCGCCAAACTGTACGTTAGACTCTTCATTCAGAATACCGTCTGTCCAGAACTGCTCTACGTCTGCCATACGTTGTTCTACGGGTTTCCCCCGTTCCAGAACGACAGGAGCATATCCCCTCTCTGCCAGCAACAGCGCCGCAAACATACCGCAGGGTCCAAAGCCCACTACAACAGGTCGGTGCTTCATCACACTTTCTCCCGAAGCAACTTCATCGTATCGCATAACCGGCGTTTTTTCCAGTCGAATTCGTTTGCAATTTTTCAGGAGCCGTTTTTCCAGAATATCCGGTTCTGTTCCATCCTTATGAACGCAGAAATCCACAGTATAAACATGTTTTAAATGCTCTTTTTTACGGGCATCCAGCGACACTTTTACAATATGCCATTCAACCAGCTTCAAATCCCGTTCCGGCAAAGACGCCAGCAGCTGCCGGGGAAGCTTTTCTTCTGCCTCCCTTACGCTCATTTTCAATTCATACGCCCGCAGCATCCCCTGTTCTCCTTTCCGAAGCAGAATCCTATCTTTTCTTTTTTACATACAGCGCAGCGGACTTTCCCGCAATACACCCGGAAGTCCAGGCCCATTGCAGATTCCAGCCGCCGCAGGGGCCATCTATATTTAAAAGCTCTCCTGCCAAATACAGCCCCTCCCGGCATCGAGAACCCATAGTACGGGGATCCACCTCGGCCACGGGAATACCTCCCGCCGTTACCTGCGCTTCTGCCCACCCTTTTGTTCCCGTAACCGGAATCCGCCATGCTTTCAGCAGGTGCGTCAAATCGCGCAGTTGTTCCTCCGTCAAACATTCCGCAGGCAAACCGCCTTTCGTTTCGGGTCGTCCGTTCCTTTTGCACCAACGATCTCTGTACACCCGCGCCAGCTTTTCATTCATCAGACCGGAAAAAAGATCATCCGCAGGTCTTTTTCCCAAAGCCAGGCAGTGACGGCGCAGAATTCCGGTCAGCACCTCCGTATCAAACCCAGGGAAAATATCCAGTTCCACGCAAACGTCCCGTCCCCGTCCGGGAAAGCTTCGGCTCAGATCGAAAATACAGATTCCCGAAAGCGCTCTATCTGCAAATTGAACCTCTCCCTCCGACCGTGCCAGCACATCGCCGTCGAAACCGTTTTCCGTGCAAATCAGCTTCACTGCACTTTTAACCCGAACACCCTTCAGGCTTTTGCATACCGGTTCCTCCGTTGTCAGCTGAACCAAAGCCGGGACTGTAGAAATTAAACTGTGGCCGAACGCTCTGGCCATACGGTATCCGTCACCGATGGAGCCGTAACAACCGCCTGCTTTTCCTCCCACGGCCAGAATAAAAGCTTCCGACTGAAATACATCGCCGTTTTCCCTCACCAGCCGGAACCCCTCTCCGGCAGAAGATTCTTCAACCGCAGTTATGGGAGAGCCTCCCAGCCAGCTTACACGATTCTGTTTAAGCGCCTCCTGAAATGCATTTACCACGGAAACAGCCTGCCCGCTGTAAGGATACACACGCCCCTCATCCTCTTCCCGCAGAAGCAAACCCATGCTTTCAAAAAAGCGCAGCGTGTCCTGCACACCGAAGTGTTCAAGCGCGAAGGAGGCAAAACGCGCCGTTTCTTCACCCGACTCTCCGCCGCGATCAGAAGTAAAAAGTCTTCCCTTGCCGTAATCCTCTCCGCAGCAGCGGACATTCGTTACATTGCAGCGCCCGTTGCCTGTAGCGGCAAGCTTTTTCCCGGGTTTTTCATTGCGGTCAAAGACACAAACAGTTCCGTTCCCCAGCTCCCGCGCTGCGGAAACCGCTGCAGCCAACCCGGACGCTCCGCCTCCCACTACGGCAATTTGAACTTTTCCTTTCTTTTCCATTTGAAAATCCTTTCTTGCCTCTTCCGTAAAACTCAATTATAATATTGCATTACAGTATGTGTTTCCGCATGCAAGTCTCGAGAAGTTTCCGAAAGATGAGGTTGCTTTATTGTTCCGTTTATTGAAATTTTTACTGCAATTTATACTGGTCATTGCGATTTTGACCGGCAGCGTTTATGCTTACGCAAAATATATCGAGCCGTTTTCTCTGAAAGAAAACAGCATTTCCGTCTCTTCTCCTCTAATCGGCAAGGAGGCCGACGGCCTTACTGTAGCAGTTTTTTCCGATACACATTTCGGAGAGTTCTACACTGTAGAAGATTTTGAGGAAGTTTTAAAATCAATTGAAACAGCCCACCCGGATATGGTTCTTTTTTTGGGCGATCTGATCGATCATTACGACCGATACATTCTCTCGGAAGATACCCGGGAGATCAGCCGTGCATTGGCAAAAATCAATGCCCCTTTGGGAAAATATGCGGTTTTCGGAAACCATGATTACGAAGGAGGCGCAGAATACGCCTACGAAAATATCATGACTGCCGGCGGCTTTACTGTTTTAAAAAATCAAAGCATACAAGTCGGAGACTCTGCGCTGCAGCTGGTTGCCATTGACGAATTGCTGGTCGGCTACGGCGATCCCGCCGCTTCCGCCCAAGCGGATTCCCACAGTTTCACGATCCTCATGTGCCATGAACCCGATATAATTGATGAAATTATGGGTGAACCGTTCCAGCTGATGCTTGCAGGCCACACCCACGGCGGTCAGATCAGTACTCCGTTTTCTTCTGTAAATCAGGCGTTTCTGCCTGCAAAGGGGAAAAAATATGTAAAAGGATCTTACACGTTTCAATCTCTTGAAGATGACGGATCCTCCCGGCGCACCGATCTCTATGTGACCACGGGAATCGGCATGACCCAGCTGCCGCTGCGGTTTGCCTGCCGCCCCGAAGTCCTGACCGTTACGCTCCACAATGGAGAAACCAATGTCAGCCAATAAATGCTTCGGCGTTCTTGTGCAGAATCAATTCCCTTTCTTCCTCTGTTAACGGGAGGGCATTAAACAAAGCAAGTTCTTCCCCCGGTTCCCACAGGGGGTAATCCGTTCCGAAAAACACCCGTTCTACACCATGCTCCCGAATCATTCTTACGGCCTCTTCCGGCTTTAAAAAACAAAGCGAGCTGGAGGTATCCACATATACATTTTTCATTCCCCGAAGGGCACTGCCGTCTTCCCATACAGAATATCCGCCCAGATGAGCCGCGATAAACGTCATATGCGGCATGGCTGCCGCCACCCTTGCAATCCGTTCCGGCTGGGACCAATCACGGTTTTTATCGCCTGCATGAAGCAGAACAGAAAACCGCTCTCCGATTTTTTCATACATCGCCATCGCTTCTTCGGAATCCGCATAGAATTCCTGAAAATCCGGATGCAGCTTGATTCCCTTGAAATTCATTTTCTCTAAACGATCCAATTCCGTTTCCATATCCTCCATCAAAGGATGCAGAGTGGCAAAAGCGATCAATTCCGGATGCGCTGCCGCCTCTTCAAAAAGGAAATCGTTAATTTTTTTTACCTGCTCCGGATACGTCGCCACAGAAGAAACCAAAAAACGGTCTATTCCGGCTTTTTTTCCCAATCGAAGCAGTTCCTCCGTAGTTCCCTGACAGCGTGCCGCGATTCCGTAAAATCCACCAATGGAATTTGCCGCTTTCTGCGCAATTTTTTCTTTATATATATGTGCATGCATATCGATAATCATAGTTTTCCGCCTCTTTCTCTCTTCTGTGCAATTGAAAAATCTACAAACTGAAAAATTTGTAGATTTTCGCTTCGCGTTATCTCTTACTCTCTGCCATATGTTCCAGCGATTTCTCTCATCCGGCGGATGAACATCTGTGTCTGTTCTTCCGTTCCGGTGCTGACACGAAGCCAGGTTTTCCATCCCCAGGCGCACCCGGGGCGAACGATCACTCCCCGTTTCTGCAGTTCCTCAAAGATAAGTGCAGAATCCAGATGTACATTTACAAAAACAAAGTTTGCATTAGAAGGTATGTATTCATACTGCATTTCTGTAAAAAATTCATATAGCATGTCCAAGGAACGCGCATTTCCTGCAACGGTTTTCTGAATGTGTTCCTCATCCTGCAGTGCACCCAGCGCAGCTGCCTGAGCCAGACGGTTTACATTAAATGTCTGCTTGACCTTCCCCATCTCTCCTGCAATGACGGGAGAGGTAATTACATAGCCGACCCGCACCCCCGCAAGCCCGCAGACTTTGGAAAAAGTCCGAAGGACTACGACGTTTTCCCGTTTTTCCAAACGCTTCAGGCTATCGGGATAAGCGGGATTTTCCTTCGCGAATTCGTAATAGGCTTCGTCAATGATGATAACCACATCCTCCGGAACATGGGAAAATACATAATCCAGATCTTCATCCGTTAAAATATCGCCGGTGGGGTTATTGGGAGAACACAGATAGAACAGCTTTGTTTTATCCGTAACGGCATTGACCATACCGTTTATATCACAGCGGCAGTTTTTGTAGGGAACCGGTACCGGCTTTGCGCCTAAAAGCAGCGCTGTAGTCTGGTAGATTCCAAAGGTGGGATCGGCCATAACCACTTCGTCTCCCGCATTGAGAAACGTATGCGCTATAATGGAAATCATTTCTTCCCCGCCGCTTCCCACTACGATATTTTCCGGCTTCACATTCAGTTTCACGCCCAGCGCTTTCCGCAGCTCAAACGCAAAAGGATCCGGATAGTAGTTGATTTCCGAAGCCGCTTTACAAACCGCCTCCACCGCTTTGGGCGAAGGGCCGAACTGGTTTTCGTTGGACGCCAGCTTTGCAATCTCAGTCAGCCCGTATTCCTCCTGTACTTCTTCCGCAGATTTTCCCGGAACATAAGACTGAAATCCGGCCAATTCTTTTCTGAACAATTCTTTTTTCATAATTCCTCCATACACTTCCCTTATTTTTTATTTATATTTAAATAGCCAAGTTTTTGGGGGCGGATCAGCTTCCGAATAATCCACCTCCAGTATATCCATTAAAAAGATAAACAGCGGAACGCCGATTAAAAGCCCCCAGGCACCTAAATAGTGCTCGGATACCAGCAGAATGATAAACACCAGGCAAACGGGGAGATTGGTCTTCTGCGACATCAGTTTGGGGTTTAATACATAAGCCTCCAGCCCATGAATCAAAGCGATCATAAGGAGCACGCCCACCACTTTCGGAATTCCGCCGATATTAAAAGCTAAAATACAAAGCGGAACCAGAGAGATAATCACGCCGGCTACAGGAATCAACCCCAGGCAGAAAATCATAACACCCAAAGCCAGAATCTGTGGAAACCCCATAAAATACAGCCCTATCATGGATACAACGGAATTTATAGTCGCAATCATAACCTGCACCCGCATAACCTTGCCGAAGGACTGAGCAAAATTCAACCCGAAATATTCCAAATACCGGTATACACCTGCGCCCCGGCTGTTTTTTATCTGCTCTCCCAGCAAAGCAATCTTCCCTTTTTCAAGGAGGAGCAGGAAAGACAGCAGAAAAGACAGGACAAAATTTAAGCCAAATGCGCTGACGCTGGTAATTCCCTGAGCCAGCAGCGCGCCCGCCTTTTCTATATAACTGTTATAATCGAGGGTCAATACAAAATGGTACATTCTGTCATCCAAGACAGACCGCAGCGAACGCACATTAAAACTGGCAATCATTTTCCCGATTTCGGTAAACTGTCCTACCAGCTTCGGCGCCAGGTCAACGATAAGAATCACTAAAAGAGACAGGAAGATTGCATACAAAACCAGTAACACTATGCCGTCCGGTATTCCGAAAGGAAGAAGCTTCTGCAAGGCCTTTTGTGTTTTTTTCAGTAAATGGTAAAAAACAAAACCAATTACAAAAGTCAAAAGCACCATATCCAGCATATACCAGATCATAACAAAAATAACAAGCAGGCTCAGCCAGCAAATGATGACATCCTTGCCGCCGGTTTCCCCGACATTTCTCTCCAATCCTTTCTGCATTTTCTCCCCTTTATACCCTCTGTAATCGAAATCAACTATTTCAAATCTTTACCGGAACATATCTCTGACTTTTCCTACAAAATAGCCGTTCACTATAATGCACACGCCCTGCATCAAAAGCAGCACGCCGATTACGGACATCAAAGCGAACCCAGCCGCCAGCGGACTGGCAAATACACAGAACCCGGTCACTGCGCACAGCGCGCCGGCGCCCATCATCCATCCCCAGCCGGGAGCGTCCAGCTTTTTCAAAGCCAAAGCCGTCATTGCCCGAAGCATGCCTGCAAACAGAAGCCACATGCCGAAGAATACCATAAGCACAACTTCCGATTTCCCCAAATCCGCCAGCATAGCTACGGCTAAAATAATACTCAAAATACCGTCTGCCAAAAGCCATCCGCTTACGCCAAACGCTTTTTTTCCCCTAACATACGCAATCACGGAACAAATTCCGGAAATCATCATCAAAACAGAAATCAGAAGCACCAGCGATCCGAAAGCGGCCCCCGGATTAGCCAGGCACCAAATTCCGGCAATGATCATAAAAGCGCCTGCGGCAATCGATAATATTCTCATGCGTACCTCCTCTAAACCGGCCTTGCCGGTTTTCTCTTTTTCTTTTGATTATAGGCCGTTCTGCGATTTTCGTCAATCACAGCAAAATTTCTATTTTTTCTCCTTTATATCGATACCCAGTTCATTGTTTAAAAGCCCTCCGTAAGTAATCGCATGGGATCCGAAACGTTTTCGAATTTCATCCATCATACGTTCCGCCTTCCCGGCTTTTTCTCTGCGCCCCGCACCGTCATCCAGAAAAGAGATCTGCTCCTCTTTTTCTTCCGCCGAAAGCTGTATGGCGGTAACAGTCAAAAGACGAACCGGCTTTTCAAATCCCCAGGAATTTTCTAAAAGCTCCATGGCCGCCCGGCTGATTTCCTCTGCAGTGTCGGTTCTGTAAGACAGCTGCTTCTGCCTGCTGGTAACACGAAAGTTCGGATCCTTAATGTCAATTTTAACGCCTCCGCAAGTTAAGCCGTGCCTCCTCAGACGCACCGCCACCGTATCCGAAAGAGAAAGCACCGCCATGCGAAACTCATTCTCTCCTCTCAAATCTCTCTTAAATGTAAGCCCGTTCCCTACGGATTTCACTTCCCTTTTTTGCGACGCCGGAGCAACAGGACTTTCATCCCGCCCATTGGCATAACAGGAAAGCATCCTGCCCTGTTTCCCGAACAGGTCGGACAGCAGCTCTTCATCGGCGGCGGCCAGATCCCCTATGCTCTTTATCCCTATCCGGTTCAGCTTCTCCGCCGTAGCCTCCCCTACAAAAAACATATTTTCAACCGGAAGCGGCCACAGGAGCTTTTTAAAATTTTCCCGCGAAATCACCGTTGTGGCGTCCGGCTTTCGATAGTCGCTTCCCATCTTCGCAAAAATTTTATTAAAAGATACGCCTACAGACAGCGTCAATCCCATTTCCTTTTTTACCGCCGCCCGTATCTGATCCGCAATATCCTTTCCGCTGCCGAACAGAGAAAGGCTTGCCGTTACATCCAGCCAGGATTCATCGATGCTGAAAGGTTCTACCAGATCCGTATATTTTTGATACAGCTCATTTAAACATCCGCAATAGTATTCGTATCGATCCCGGTGAGGAGGAACCAGCACCAGTTCCGGGCACTTTTTTCTGGCCTGCCAAACAGTTTCCGCCGTAACTACGCCAAATTTCTTCGCATGTTCATTTTTCGCAAGGATGATTCCGTGCCGGTTTTCCGGATTCCCGCAGACAGCCACCGGCTTTTCTCTCAACTCCGGCAGAGATAACAGTTCCACCGAAGCGAAAAAGGAATTCATATCACAGTGCAAAATCACCCGATCCGTCTTTTGTTCCATAACCCGCTTACTCTAAATCGAAAGGATATCCGCTAATTTTATCAGCTCCGTATTGGTCTTTCTCTGTATTTTCAAAGCCTCCTCCAAATCCAGATCGATTAAATCCATTCCCCGCACACCCACGGCGCGGTTTCTTTTATTATCCAAAAACAATTCCACTGCTCTGTAACCCATGCGGCTGGCTAAAATACGGTCCTGCGCCGAGGGGCTTCCTCCCCGCTGCACATAACCTAAAACCACAGCCCGGGTCTCCATGCCGGTTTTCTGCTCCAGCAGTTTAATCACTTCCGCGGTGGAAATTTCACATCCCTCCGCCCGCACGATAATGCTGTGAAGCTTCCCCCGTTTCTGTCCGTCAATAACCTTTCGGCACAGCGCATTGAGATCCTCCTCCGTTTCCGAGGTAAGAATATATTCCGCGCCTCCCGCTACGCCTGCATAATACGCAATATCGCCGCAGTGCCGTCCCATCACTTCCACTACGGTACAGCGATCGTGGGAAGTGGAGGTGTCGCGAATTTTTCCGATAGCATCCAATACGGTATTTACCGCCGTATCAAAACCGATGGTAAAATCGGTATATCCCAAATCGTTATCTATGGTTCCGGGCAGTCCCATAACCGGAATGCCGGCTTCTGCCAGACACAGTCCGCCTTTCAGAGATCCGTCCCCTCCGATGATGGCTATGCCGTCCAATCCGAAAGCCCGAATCTGATCCAAAGCTTTCTGCTGCCCTTCTTTCGTCATAAAATCCTTGCTGCGGGCAGACCGAAGAACAGTTCCGCCGCGATGAATCAGATCCGCCACAGAACTGACGTCCATCTCTTTGATCTCTCCGTGAATCAGCCCTTCAAATCCCCGCTGTATACCAAACACTTTCAGTCCGTTATAAACACCGCCCCGGACGATTGCCCGAACCGCTGCATTCATCCCCGGCGCGTCGCCGCCGCTGGTTAAAACCCCAATTCGCCTCATCGTGTTCATTCCCTTCAAAACGAATTTTTATTTCACATTTTCTTTACCGATCAGTTCTTCCGCCTCCCGGTAGAACCCGGCATCCGCCTTAACCCACAGGTCGGTTCCCGCCTTCAGGCGTTTTTTCCCGCCGTTCAGATAAAGAATCACCGGACGATCTCCGGGATGCCGTTTCATGATCTGCATCAAAGCTGCCAGCGTGCTTTCCTCATCCATGCTTTCCGGAACGCGGAGCTTTACAGGGCCGGAAGCATGCTGCTGCTCATATTCATCCAGAGAAAAAACCTTTTCCGCCAGCAAAGTAGGCGCTTCATCCTCCTTGAAGCTTACTCTCCCCTGCACAACTACAACCTGGTCCTCTGCTATCAGATGCTGGGAACGCTCATACACATTGGGAAATACGATCAGCTCCGCCGCCCCGCACAGATCTTCCAGCTGCAGAAACGCCATCTGCGTGTTTCTCTTTGTCACCAGAACTTTTTTCGCCGTAATAATGCCCGCTAAAACCACGGTCATTCCGTCCTGAATTTCCGTACTTTCCTCCGCATGGATCAGTTCTTTTGTGGTAACGGTTTCAATGGCTTTCAGCCGCTCTTCGTATTCGTTCAGCGGATGGCCGCTGATATAAACACCCAGCATCTCCTTTTCCATGGCCATGCGCATTTTTTTCGGAAAATCCGCCACATCCGGCAGGCTGCGGGAGAGTTCCGCATCCTGCATCACCGCGCCCGCCGCTTCAAACAGAGACATCTGACCGGCCACATTTTTTTTGGCGTCATTCTGGGCGCTTTCCAAAACACCTTCGTAAACAGCCAGATACTGCGCCCGATTTTCATTCATGCTGTCCAGCGCACCTGCCCGAATCAGACTTTCCAGCGCCTTTTTGTTCATCTCCCGAACATCTACATTATTGACCAGGTCAAATAAATCCTTATACTTCCCTTTTTCCTCCCTGGTTTCCAGGATGGCGTTCACTACGCCTTCGCCCACATTTTTTACCCCCAGCAGGCCGAACCGGATGCTTCCGTCCTTGACGGTAAACGACCGTCCGCTCTCGTTGATATCGGGAGGCAGAACGGGGATACCCATTTCCCGGCAGTCCCGGATATAATCCGCAATCTGATTGGAATCTCCGATCACATTGGTCATCAAAGCGGCCATGAATTCAACAGGATAATGAACTTTCAGCCAGGCAGTCTCGTAGGCTAAAACAGCGTATGCCGCCGCATGTGATTTGTTGAACGCGTATTCCGCAAAGCTGACCATTTGAGCGTAAATCTCTTCCGCCGCTTTTTCCGGTATCCCGTTCCGCACACAGCCCATAATCTCCGGATTGCCGTTTTCATCATCCTTGCCATAGATAAAGAATTTCTTTTCTTCTTCCATGACATCCCGCTTTTTCTTGCTCATGGCCCGCCGCACCAAATCGCTTCGGCCGTATGTATAACCCGCCAGATCCCGAACAATCTGCATAACCTGCTCCTGGTAAACCATACAGCCGTAAGTCACCGACAGGATCGGCTCCAAACTGGGATGAATGTATTTTACCGCCTCCGGGTTCTTCTTATTCTCGATATAGGTAGGAATCGAGGCCATGGGACCCGGCCGGTACAAAGAAATTCCCGCCACGATGTCTTCAAAGCAGTCGGGCCGCAGGTTTTTCAGAAATTGCCGCATACCGGCACCTTCAAGCTGAAAAATGCCCATAGTGTTTCCGCTGCTGATTATCTCGTAAGCCGCCGGATCATCATACTGCATTTTGGAAAAATCGATATCAATCCCGTGATTGTCCTTTATGAGCTCCAACGCGTCCCGTATAATGGTCAGGTTCCGCAGCCCCAGAAAGTCCATCTTCAAAAGCCCCAGCTCTTCGATGGTGACCATGGTAAACTGAGTTGCCGGCCCTTTATCAGTCAAATACAAAGGCACATATTCGTCTATGTTTTTCTGCGAAATCACCACGCCTGCCGCATGGGTGGAAACGTGTCTGGGCATCCCCTCAAGCGCCCTTGCGGTATCCAGCAGCCGGCGAATTTCTTTGTCTTCGTCGTAATCCTTCCGAAGCTCCGGGCTTGCTTCCAAAGCCCGATCCAGCGTCATTTTCAGATCAAAGGGAATTTTTTTGGCAATTGCGTCTACCTGCCCGTAAGGCATGTTCATCGCCCTTCCCACATCCCGTACCGCCTGCTTTGCCTTCATCGTGCCGAAGGTACAGATCTGACAGACGCGTTCTGCACCGTATTTCTTCACAACATAGTCGATGACTTCTTCTCTGCGCTCACAGCAGAAATCCACATCGATATCCGGCATGCTGACCCGCTCCGGATTCAAAAACCGTTCAAAAATCAAGCCGTAACGAATGGGGTCAATGTCGGTAATGTGCAGGGAATACGCTACGATGCTGCCGGCGGCAGAGCCTCTTCCGGGTCCCACCACAATATTTCTGCTTCTTGCGTAATTGATAAAATCCCAGACAATCAGAAAATATTCCACATACCCCATGGATTCGATCACAGACAGTTCGTACTCCAAACGCTGCCGCAGTTCTGCGGATACGGGATCTCCGTAACGCTCTTTCATCCCGTCCTCGCAGAGCTGCCGCAGATAAGCCCGGTTGTCCAAACCTGCCGGGGGAATGAACTCCGGCAGATGGAGCTCCCCGAACGTAAACTCCACATTGCAGCGCCGGGCGATTTCCGCCGTATTTTCCAGCGCCTCCGGGATGTCCGAAAACAGCCGCCGCATCTCTTCTTCCGATTTTAAATAAAACTCATCGTTGGGGAAACGCATACGGTCTTCGTCATCCTCCGTTTTCCCCATCTGGATGCAGAGCAGGATATCGTGAGCCGCTGCGTCCTCCCGGCGGACATAATGCACATCGTTGGTTGCCGCAAAGGGAATTCCGGTTTCTTCCCGCAGTCTCTTCATATACGGAAGGATTTTCCGTTCTTCTTCCAACCCTTGATCCTGCAATTCCAAAAAGAAGTTTCCCTCTCCGAAAATATCCAGAAATTCCAGAGCCTGCTTTTTCGCTCCTTCGTAGTCGTCCAAAAGCAGACAGCGCTGCACGTCCCCCGCCAAGCAAGCGGACAGAGCAATCAGCCCCTTGCTGTGCTGCCGAAGCAGCTCCTTGTCTACTCTCGGCTTGTAATAAAACCCCCGAATAAACGCCTGGGATACGATTTTTACCAGGTTTCGGTATCCTTCGTCGGTTTCAGCCAAAAGCACCAGATGCCCCTGCTGTTTATCCTTGTCCGCTTCCTTATCCGTCAGCGACCTGGCCGCAGTATAGACTTCGCAGCCGATGACAGGCTTGATTCCCTGCTTTTTCGCTTCCCGGTAAAAATCAATCACGCCGAACATCACGCCATGATCCGTAATGGCTAAGGAATCCATTCCCAGCTCCTTTGCCCGGGCGACCACGTCTTTAATCCGGGCCGCCCCGTCCAGCAGGCTGTATTCTGTATGTACATGCAAATGCGTAAAACTCATAGCATTTCTCCCTGTTTAAACTCTTCTGTTATTTTACCACATTCGCTTTAGGGATGAAACAGCGGAATAAACGCAGCGTCCTTTCCATTAGGCTTTTTTCAAATTTTCTTTTTTGCATTGACAAAACCGTATCTTCTGTATATATTGTATATAAACAGTAAAACGATGAGGTAACCTTATTATGCATATCTTTATTGACAATAAATGCGGCGCTCCCATTTACGATCAGATCTACTCCCAGATTAAAGCACAGATCATCAGCGGAAGCCTGCAGGAAGACGAAATGCTTCCTTCCATTCGCAGTCTGGCTAAAGATCTGCGAATCAGCGTAATTACCACAAAACGGGCTTACGATGAATTGGAAAAAGAAGGATTTCTCTATACCATTGCCGGCAAAGGCTGTTTTGTGGCGCCGAAAAACGTAGAACTGCTGCGGGAAGAAAACCTGAAAAAAATCGAAGAGTATATGGAAAAAATTCTGAAGTTAGCCGGCTCCTGCAATTTAAGCAGAGACGATCTTATGGAAATGTTCCGCTATTATATTACGGAGGAATAACTATGAACGCACTTGAAATCAAAGATCTATGCAAATCCTACCCGGGGTTTTATCTGGATCATCTGAATTTAACACTGCCCTGCGGCTGCATTATGGGTCTTTTAGGGGAAAACGGAGCAGGAAAAAGCACCGTCATCAAATTGATTTTAAATATGATCCGGAGGGACTCCGGCAGTATTAAAATTCTGGAAAAGGATAACCAAAGCGATCTTCGTCTGATAAAGGAAGATATCGGTGTAGTTTTGGACGAAATCGGTATCCCCGGCTTCCTGACCGCTGAAAAAGCGGAAAATATCATGCGGAAAACATTCCGAAATTGGGACAGCAGCGCCTATGCGGATAACCTGAAAAAACTATCCCTCCCCAAAGACAAAGCGTTTAAAGATTTTTCAAAAGGCATGAAAATGAAACTGGGGATTGCCATAGCGCTGTCGCACCGCCCGAAGCTTTTGATTTTAGATGAACCCACCAGCGGCCTGGATCCTGTAGTCCGGGATGAAATTATCAATATGTTCAGCGAATTCACCAGAGAAGAAAACCACGCGGTTCTCATTTCATCCCACATTATCAGTGATCTGGAAAAAATCTGCGATTATGTGGCCTTCCTGCACAAAGGGAAGCTCTTTCTCTGCGAAGAAAAAGATCTGCTGATGGAACAATACGGCATCCTTCGCTGCACCCCGGAGCAACTCCGGGAACTGGATCCCGCAGCGATAAAGGGAAAAAAAGAATCTGCTTACGGAGCGGAAGCCCTTGTTCTGCGCAGTGCCGTTCCGCCCTATATGCCCCTCACCCCTGCGGATCTGGAACAGCTATTTATTTTTATGATGAAGGAGGCGAAATAACATGACCGGTCTGCTTTTAAAAGATTTTTATACAACAGCGAAATACTGCCGTTCTTTTCTCTTTATCGTACTTGTTTTTCTGGCTGTATCTTTCTTTAGCGGAGATTCTGCAGATACGTTCTTTACTTTTTATCCCATCATCCTTTCCAGCATGATACCTGCCTCGCTGCTGGCTTACGATGATGCGGAGAAATGGACGATTTACAGCCAGACCCTCCCCTGCACCCGAGCACAGCTGGTTTCCTGCAAATATATAACAGGCCTTTTGTCAAATCTGACAGTCCTTTTGATTATGGCCATCCGGTTCACAGTGTTTTCTCCCGGAGAAGGTGACTACCTGAGTTTATTGACTGCTGCGCTGATCATCGGAATCACAGCGCAGGCTGTGATCCTTCCGTTTTTATTTAAATTCGGCGCTCAAAAAGGCCGTATTATCTACATCAGCGTGATCATGCTGTTCTGCATAGGATGTTCCTCGCTTTCCCTGCTGAAGGAAATACCGGAACTTTCCCCCGGAATCGGAACATTTCAGACCATGTTTGTGATCGCAAGTGCGGCCATCCTGCTTTATGCCGCTTCCTGGCTGCTGTCCATTGCTTTTTATAAAAAAAGACAGCTTTAAAAACACCGAAGGACGCTGCCTGCCCGGCAGCATCCTTTTTCTTTTCCTGCGTTTTCTCATGCCGATTCTTTCTTTTCCGCCAATCCGTATTTCGTTCTAACCCGTTCCAGCTTTTCCAGCATAGGCTCCGCGGCAAACCAAAGAAACAGCGCCGTGGATACAGCGTGCATAAGATCCATGGGAAACCCCGTCAAATAGTACGTTAAGACCAGTTCTTTGCTCAAAGTATGCGCCCAGATAAGCGCCGAAGCCGGATTCATAATGCCGCCGTAAATAATCAGCGCGCAAAGAGCCCCGAATGTGCAGAGAGCCCCCCGGCTGCGTGCCAGCAGCCCCTTCTGAAACAGCACACCGGAAAGAAAGCCGATCAGCCCCATGGCAAACATCTGCCACGGCATCCAGGGGCCCTGGGAAAACAGCATATTTGACAGCAGCATAGATAAAGCTCCCACCAAGAATCCCGCTTCACCGCCCAAAGCCGCGCCGGATATGATCACAACAGCCATAACAGGCTTAAATTGCGGCAGCATAAACAACGCTGCCCGCCCCGCAACCGCAAACCCGCAAAGTACCGCGAGAATTACCAACTCTCTTGCCTGAGGCTTTCTTCCTTCAAAAATGAGAAAAAACGGCGCCATACACTCTAAAAGAATTAACAGTGCTATAAAATAATACCGTTGATTATCCAAATAACAACTGCCGACAAACAGCGTCACGGGAGCCGATAAAAGCACTGCGGCAGCCGCCGCTTTTGTCCTTCCCGGCAGCCGCCGTTCCGCCTTTACAGTCTGTAATCGCACAGCCGCCGTTTTATCTCTGCGGCTCACTGCCCAAGCCAGGACAATCAAGGCCGCCGTAAAAATTCCGTAAAAGCAAAGATCGTTTGAATCGAGAAGTTCTCCTTCTGCTCCGCTGAAAAGTACATTTAAATCTGCTTTTTTTACTGCAAAGAAAAACAAAACCATGCAGACACAGGCTGCCGAAACAGCGATACATTTTCTCCACAAAGGCAGTTTCCCGCCGGAAGAAGACCCGGATTCCTTCTGCATTTCCGCTTCCGTTTCCGGCTGCTGTTCCCGGCTTTTTTTTTCGGAAGAAATATCCTTATACGTCTGCGGCTTTTCAAAATGCGGCAGATTTCCCCCGCAGGCTTTTATAACATCTTCCGCGGTAACCGCACCCGGAATGCGGTCTCCCCCAATGCGGGCAGCCGCCGTGGTATAAAACCGGTTTCCGGAGAAAAAGGTTCGGGGCTCTCCTTGAGAAACCACAGCTCCGTCGAAAAACAATGCGCAGGTATGCGCATAACCGGCGCAGAATTCCACATCGTGGCTTACCATCAACACTGTTTTTCCTTCCCTTAAAAGAGCCTCCAGCATCTCCCCCAGCTCCTGCTTAAAATCCGCGTCCAATCCTTTTGTGGGCTCATCCAGCAAGAGAATTTCCGGCTCGAAAAGGAGTACTTTTGCTAAAGCCGCCCTTTGCTGTTCCCCTCCGGACAGATCGTAAGGATGTCGATCCAGCAATTCTTCCAATCCGCAAAACGCTGCGGCTTTTTTCAGCTTTTCCATCCGCTCGTCTTCCGAAACGCACTCTCTTTTCAAAACCTCCTGTAAATCCTCCCGCACCGTCTTCTTTACAAAAAGAAGCTTGGGATCCTGGGGTAAAAGTATAGCCTTTCTGTCTCTTTGAACCGTGCCGTCCAGAGGCTGCAGCAGTCCTGCCAGAAGTTTTAAGCAGGTGCTCTTACCCGTTCCGTTCCCCCCTAAAAGAGCAAGGAATTCCCCTTTATGCAGGGAAAGAGAAAAATCACGCACCACATCGGCGCCGTCCTTTTCGTATCGAAACCGAAGGCCTTCCGCAGAAAGCACTGTGTCGCTTTCCGCCGGAACCGCTTTTCCCGGTAAAGGCAGCAATTTGTGATGTTCTGCATAATCTCTCAGCCAATCCCGGCCTTCCTTTACGGTAACCGGACATGTTCCCTCTCCGTCCGCACCGTCCCAAATACGCATAGCTGCCGGCATAGCCCGAAACATGGAATGACCGTTTTTTCGAAGACTTCCGCCGATCTCCGCAGGTTTTCCTTCACATAGAATCTTCCCCTGTTCCATGACCACAACCCGATGAGCCATAGGGATCGCTTCTTCCAGCCTGTGCTCCGTTAAAACCACAGCCGTTCCCAATTCCCGGTTTATTTTTCCTAAAATTCCCAAAAACTCGGAAGCCGCAATGGGATCAAGCTGTCCGGCAGGTTCATCCAAGACCAAAACAGAGGGCTGCATTACCAGAATGGAAGCCAAATTCAAAAGCTGCTTCTGTCCTCCCGAAAGCTCCGAAACGTTTCGGTAAAACCAGGATTCCATGCCGAAAAAAGAAGCGATTTCCGCCACTCTGCTTCGAATCGCAGGGGTATCGTACCCGAGGCTTTCCAGCCCAAAAGCCAGCTCATGCCATACTTTATCCGTTACAAGCTGGTTTTCCGGAGATTGCTGTACAAACCCGATTCCGCAGGTTTGTTCTCTCAAAGGCACATCCCCCAAAGGTTTGCCTTTAAAAAAAATTTCACCCGTTCTAACCCCGCAGGGCGTCAGAGCGCTTTTAAAATGCCGCAGAAGAGTGGATTTCCCGCAGCCGGAGGGTCCGCAGAGAACCAGAAATTCTCCGGGACGAACATCCAGGTTCAAATCGTTCAGGGCAGGTTTCTGCTGCTTCGGATAGAAAAAGCTTAAATTTCGGACTGCAAACAATTCCATCGCCGCGCCTCCCTTCTGTTTATAACCACCGGCGTCAGGCAAAGCGCCAGATATACTGCAAAAAAACTCAAAGAAAACAGGCTGGTTTTACCTCCGGTCATACAGGGAAAATAGTTCCATTCAAACGCACCCGCAAGTCCTCCGCTGAAAACGTAAATCCCGCAGAAAATTAACCAGAAAAGGACTGCGGCATCCCGTTCTTCAAGTCGATAAACGGAAAACGCGCTTCGCCCCGGCAGGCCGTATCCCCGGCTCTTCATGCTGTCTGCCGTTTCGATGGCATTTTCCATACACCAGGTAATTAAAACAGAAAAGGCCGCGATTCCGTTTCTTAAGCGGACTGTTATCCCCTCCGGGAACCCGTCGCCCCTCAGCCCGCGCTGAGCCTGACTCACTGCGCGCAGCTGCGTTTTAAACCGCGGAACAAAGCGAAGCGCCATAGAAAGCACCAAAGAAAGGGCAGGAATAATCCGCCCAAACAAATAAACAAACTTATCCGATGTCATAACTTCGGTATAACAAAAAAGCCAAAGGATAACAGCCGCAAACATAACGGCCGCCGCTGCTCCGTAGAAAACACTCTCCAGCGTAAGGGGATTCCCGGAGGGAAGATAGCATAATAAAGTCACGCCTTCGTGAGTAAAAGCCGGAGCCAATACTAATGTCAGAAGAAAAAGCGGCAGCAGATAACGCAGAGTAAACCGCAGGCTGTTTCGCCCATTCAGATTTACACCGTAGCAAAAAGCTGCCGCAAAAGAACTCAGAAGGCAGACCGGGTGCATAAAACACATTGTAAAAAGCAGAACCAGCCCAAAATATAAAAAATTGACCAGTGGATGATAACTTGAAAACGTATCTCTGTTTCGCATATTCCTTATCCATCTAAGCTGCGTTTACCCGCAGCCGGTTCCTTTTACTGCACTGCCGAAGAAAAACCGCCCTGGTCAACCCCCAGATCGCAGCTGTAAACAAAACTCAGTTCATCTCCGCTCTGTACTTTATACAGAGAACTGCTGTAGTTCAAAAAGCTTCCGTTGACCTTAAACATCCAGCCTGATAAATCGCCGCAGTCAAACTCGTAGAGATTATTGATTCCCTCAATATATACACTGTTATACGCCGGCGTTTTTTGAAACTCCATATGGATTCCTTTTTCCCGACAGGTTCTCTGCAGCACATCGAAAGCGCTGTCTCCTTCCTTGTAAGAAACAGAAACGGGAGACAGAATCCATCCGTCCTTCGGTATGAGGTTCGTCTTTGCCGGGTTCAGCCAATCCATGCGGGCTAAAACAGAAGCGCAGGAAATTGACAGAATGCAGCTTTCGGAATTCCCCGGGTCTGATGTCTGTACGGTCTGGGTATTTTCGCTCTTTACGCCGCTTTTCGCCGGAGCCTGAGAAGGCGTATTTTCCGCAATTTTTTCCGCCGCCTCGATTTTTTCTTCCGCGCTCAGTTTGCTCCCCGCATTTCCCGAAAATCCATATTCGGCGTCTTCCTTCTCCGATCCCGTTTGCTCTCCCCTGTCCTGCTCTGCCAGGGTTCCCGTATTTTCAGATGCAGCGGGCTGACTGCTGTCCGGCAATCCCCCGTTCCAACAAAAGGCTCCGGCTAAAACCGCAAGGATAACAAGTGCTCCGATTATAAGATTCCGCCTCTTTTTTCCGTCCATCTGCATTTCCTTTCCAAAACAAAAGCACGCCGACCTTTACAGAAAAAAATCGGCATACTTCAATATTCATCTTACCGGCCGGGTTGTCTCATTCAGCGCCGCAAGGGAATAAGCGCCGAAAAAAGCTCTGTATTCCGCTTAAACCTAAGCGTTCATCCTCACCTGCTCCTGCCCCGCTTTGAACGCAGCCACATTCAAATCCGCAAATGCGGGCTTTACCGTGCTGCGTATGATTTCCTCCCATTGGATTTCTCCGGGAATCTGCATGGCCTCTACTAAAGCCCCCAGCAATACGATATTCATGGCCTTCGGGTTCCCCAGCTGAGATGCGATTTCCGATGCTTTAAACACCGAAGCTCTGACTTTTCCCTGCAATTCTTCTAATATTCCCTGCGGATAAGAAGCTGCTCCCATTAAAATGGGAACGGAAGGAATCTCAAAATCATTGATGACCATGCGGCCGTCCTTCTTTAGATATTCAATCCAGCGAAGAGCTTCCATTTTTTCAAAAGCCACGATTACGTCAGCCTGTCCCTTTCCGATAATCGGCGCATACACCTTTTGCCCAAAACGGATCTGCGTGCTCACGCTTCCTCCTCTCTGGGACATGCCGTGAATTTCCGACATTTTTACATCATAACCGGCCTGAATCAATCCGGCAGACAGAATCTTGCTTGCCAGAATGGTTCCCTGCCCGCCTACGCCTACCAATAGTATATTTTTTACAGTATCCATGTTAACCTCCCTGTTGAGTCCATCACGGCAGCCGGACGCTACTCGATTGCGCCGAAGGGACAGACCTGTCTGCACAAACTGCAGCCGGTGCAGGAATTCTGATCGATGGTAATGGTCTCTCCCGAATAGATAGCCGGACATCCGGTTTTCGAACAAAGTCCGCACTTTCTGCACTTTTCCTGATTGACTGTGCAGCTCTTCTTGGTTAAATCGTATTCCGTCTTGTCCTGCTGGCTGAACTTCTTTAAAATACAGGGCCATTTCGTAATAATGACCGTAGGCTCATCCTTTTCCAGCGCTTCATCCAAAGCCCTGTCACATTCCTCCAGGTTCAGCGGATTCACAACATATAAATTTTCATCCTTAATTCCCAGCGACTTACAGAGCATGGGAATATCAACCTGAGGCGCCTCTTTCCCCATCAAGGTGTAACCGGTTCCCGGATTTTCCTGGTGTCCGGTCATCCCCGTAATCCGGTTGTCCAAAATTACGGAGACGCTGTTGCTTTGATTATAAACGCAATCCATAAGGCTCGTTACGCCGGAGTGGAAAAAGGTAGAGTCACCGATAACGGAAACCACTTTCGTATCCGCCCCCGAGAGTTCAAATGCTTTCGCCGCCCCGTGTCCTTCGGAAATGCTTCCGCCCATGCAGATACAGGTATCCATGGCGGAAAGCGGAGGAGCGGATCCCAGAGTATAACAGCCGATATCGCCTGTGATCATTACGTTCTTTTTCCTGCTCAGAGCATAGTAGAAGCCTCTGTGAGGGCACCCCGCGCACATAGCGGGAGGTCTGGGCACTGCCTGCTTTTCGGAAGAAACGCCCTCCGGCTCCTGCCCCCATACGCTCTTTCGAACGATATCCGGATTCAGCTCATCATAAACAGGGATGATCTCTTTTCCCACCACTTCGATTCCCGCAGCCCGAATAGCGGTTTCCATATAAGGATCCAGCTCTTCAACCACATAGAGCTTTTCCACTTTCGACGCGAACTCCCGAATCCGGTCAATGGGAAGGGGGTACGTCATCCCCAGCTTCAAGTAGGAAGCATCCTCCCCGAACACCTCTCTTGCGTACTGATACGCCACGCCGGCGCTGACCACGCCGATTTCCCTGCCGTTGTATTCCGGCGCATTGATTTCCGCCTGGTTGGAATACGCCGTCATATCCGCAATCCGTTCTTCCAATTTTGCCCGCATCACTTTTCCGTTAGCGGGGGTCGCCACATATTTGGCGATATTCTTTTTATACGGCACATACGGTTTTTCTTCCCGTTCACCCAATTCCACCAAGCCCTTGCTGTGACAGATTCGCGTGGTTAGGCGCAGCAGAATCGGTGTATCAAACCGCTCCGAAAGCTCATAAGCCAGCTTTGTAAAGTCCTTACACTCCTGGCTGTCGGAAGGTTCCAGCATGAGAATCCGGGAAGCCGCCGCATAATTCCGGTTGTCCTGTTCATTCTGAGAGCTGTGCATACCCGGATCATCCGCGGATACAATCACACAGCCTCCGGTCACACCTTCGTACACAAATGTGAACAGAGGATCTGCCGCTACATTCAATCCCACATGCTTCATGGCCGCCAAGGAACGAACACCCGCAATGGAAGCGCCTGCGGCAGCCTCCACCGCCACTTTTTCGTTGGGAGCCCACTCGCTGTAACAATCTTCTTTATAATTTACCATAGCCTCCAGAATCTCCGTGCTGGGAGTTCCCGGATAAGCAGAAGCGAACTTCACCCCGGCTTCATATGCGCCTCTGGCTACCGCTTCGTTTCCCGTTAACAATTTTTTCATCTCTGTTTCCTCGCTTTACTGAGCCCGCTGGCTTTGAATCAATTTTAATTTATTTTCATATTTTTCCGCCAGATCATCTCTTCCTGCCTCTCTGCAGACCAGGATCAGCTCCTCCATGCAGTCGGTCTGGGAAGGCTCCTGTACCAGCGCTTCTTTTAAAAGTTCAATAGCTCTGTTGTATTCACCCAGTTTTCCATAGGCAATGCCCAGGTAATAGAACAGCGGCCACCAATGCTTGTAATCCGTTTCCAAAAACGGCTTTAAAATCTCAATGCCATCCTGAAACCGCCCGCTGAGAACACAATTACAGCCCTCCTCGATGCGAATGGGCTCCTGCAGCTGCCTTACCCGTTCTTCGATTTCCTCAATGGCCTCCGCACCGCCCTCTTCACAGGTTGAATTCGGCCCCTTAGCCAGCTTCAGATACTCTTTCCAGGTAAGCTCCGCTTTCTTGTAAAGCCCCATGTTCAGGTAAGCGTATCCCAGATAATAGAAGGGTCTGTCGAATTCCGGATATAAAACAGTCAACCGCTCAAAGGTTTCCATGGATTCCGCTTTAAAACGCCCCACATATTCTTCGCTCCGGTCTTCATCGCCCTCCCGGTTCAGATAAATACTTCTGCACACCCCGGCATAGCCGAAAAGTGCGTCTTTATAATCCGGATAGAGCACCAGAGCCGCCCGAAAATGGATAAAAGCGCTGTCCAAATTCTGCTTCTCCATCTCCCCGGCCGCTTCGCCTACAAGAGCCGCCGCCAGCCGATCGTCAAAATAGTGATCAATATACTTTTTATACTCGTCCGCATACATAAAGTCAGGGTGGATTCCCAGCACCCACGCCATATTAGACAGAATGCTGGTAATTTTCAACCCGCCTTTCTCTTTAAAAGCGGCCAGATCTTCTTCCCGGAAAGGAACCGGCACATTTTTCATAAAGGAGCCCAGTCCTTCTTTAGCCAGGTGGGAAGGAGACAGTTCATCGAAAATAAACCGATCCATATATTTCATAAAATACTGCCCTACCCGATCCTGCCCGGCCAGCCAACGCTCCAGACCGGACTGCAGCCCTGTATCTTTTTTTTCCGTCATACTTCGGATTCCACTCTTTCCTTTGAAATTTACATCCTCTCGGGGGCTTCGATTCCAAGCAAGCCAAGACCGTTTTTAATCGTCTGCTTCGCCGCATAGGTCAAAAGAAGCTTCGCACGCTTTTCCGACTCGTTATCCGTAAGGATATGCTCATCATGATAGAACTTATTAAATGCCTGCGCTACATCAACCACATGTCTGGTCACAATCGAAGGCTCGTATTTTTTCGCAGCTTCCACTACCACCGCGGGGAATTTGTAGATCAAACGTGCCAGCTCATAAGCCGCATCGCCGCAGATATAGCTTACGTCCAGAGCGCCTGCGTCAGCCAGAGCCGCCTCCGCGGACGCACCGCCGTTCCGCAGAACGGAAGCCGCTCTGGCATGGGTATACTGCACATAAGGGCCTGTTTCCCCGTCAAAGTTCAGCACTTTATCCCAAGAGAACACATAATCCTTAATCTTGCCGTTGGACAGTTCCTGGAACATAACCGCTCCGATGCCTACCTGCTTAGCCGTAACATCTATATTATCCGTATTTACATTCTTTTCGATAATGATCTCTCTGGTTTTCTCTACCGCCCGGTTCAAAACGTCTTCCAGGAAAACAACCCGTCCCTGCCGGGTGGACATAGTGCCGTCCTCCAGACTGACCAGCCCGAAAGGAATATGAACGCAATCCTCAGCCCATTCGAATCCCATAAGCTCTAAAATCTTGAACCACTGCTGGAAATGCAGATTTTGCTGGGAAGCTACCACATAAAGATTCTTATAAAAATCGTAATGCTCCTTCCGGTAGATGGCCGCTGCCAGGTCTCTTGTAATATACAAAGTGGAACCGTCGGATTTTTTAATCAGCGCCGGAGCCATGTTATACTCCGACAAATCTACGATCTGTGCTCCGTCCGACTCTTTCAACAAGCCCTTGTCTTCCATCATCTGCACGACCCGATCCATCTTATCCGAGTAAAAGCTTTCTCCCGCATAAGAATCGAATTCGATACCCAGCATTTTGTAAACCCGGGTAAACTCTTTCAAAGATTCGTCCCGGAACCACTGCCACAGACGAACCTCTTCTTCCTCTCCGTTTTCCAGCTTGGTAAAAGTCGCCCTGGCTTCATCCTCCAAAGCCGGATCCTGCTCCGCCTCTTCATGGAATTTTACATAGTAGCTCAGCAGCGTTTTAATGGGTTCCCGCTTTACGTCTTCTTCACTGCCCCAGCGGCGGTAAGCCGTAATCATCTTGCCGAACTGCGTTCCGTAGTCCCCCAGATGGTTCACCCGAACGGTATCGTACCCCAAAAAATTGTAAAGCTTATAGATAGAATTGCCGATCACCGTACTCCGAATGTGCCCGATATGGAACGGCTTTGCAATATTGGGGGATGAAAATTCAACGATGACCTTTTTCCCTTCGCCCAGACTGCTGCCTCCGAACTGTTCTTTTTCAGCGTTAACAGCTTCCACAACTTCCTTTACATACGCCTCTCTTGCCAGGAAAAAATTCACATATGCGTTTACGTTTTCCACCTTCGAAAACAAATCGTTTCCCTGCAGGGATTCCGCAATGCCTGCGGCGATCAGAGCCGGAGCTTTCCGCATAACCTTCGCCAGACGGAAGCAGGGAAACGCGTAGTCACCAAGCTTGCTGTCCGCAGGAATTTCAATCATAGCACGAATATCGTCTATGGAAATGCCCTCTGTCTGCGCTTCCAGTAATACCGCAATTTTCTCTTTAAAGTCGATCATCTATAACTCCTCCTCCGTTATCACCTTTATGCCATTTTCCTTCAGCAAAGCGGCAAACACACCGTCTCCGCTGATCATTTTCTTTGTAAACGTCCCGTCATAAATCTTTCCGGAGCCGCAGGTGGGACTTCCCTTTCTCAGAACCGCACATTCAATGGGCTCTCCGAGTTTCTCGGCTTCTTTCTGCACCCGTTCCCATTCCAGCCGCGCGCCCCGGGCAAACGCTTCGGTCACATCCGCGCCTTCCCGGTTTATCACCCGCCGTTCGTCGGGTCCGTTTCTCAGTTCTGCCGGAGGCCGGGGAATGGGCAGCCCTCCCGCGACTTCCGGGCAAACCGGAACAACATGCACGCTTTCCGCCAGCTTATGAACCGCTTGGCAGTCATTGTTTCCGCCGTTGTACTTGCAGTTTTCTCCAAGCAAACAAGCGCTGATCACATACATTTCCGAATCCTCCCTCAATGCTTATTTTAAAGTCACGATAGTCACGCCGTCGCCGCCTTCGTTGTAAACGCCTTTGCGAAACCTGGCCACATGCTTGTGTGTGCGGAACATGTTAGCCAAGCCTTCCCTCAGAATGCCGGCGCCCCGTCCGTGAATTACCGTCACTTCCTTCAGTCCGCCCATATACGCATCATCCAGATATTTGTCCACTTCCATCACCGCGTCATCCAGCACTTTCCCGATGACGTTGATAGAAGAAGCCACGCTCCTTGCTTTATTGGCATAAAGACCGCCGTAACGTCCCTTTTGGGCAGATTTTTTTCCGCCGTCCTGCACCTTTGCAATTTGGGACAGATTTACGTTAAGCTTCAGCAATCCCGCCTGCACCTGCAGATCACCTTTTTCATCCGGCAGAGTAAGAACATTGGCTTTTTGATCCAGATTCAGAACCCGAACCCGGTCTCCCAATCTCAAATCTTTGGGATTTACAGGCTGGAAATTTTCCGGCAGATACTCCGCAGCCTGGGTCTGGTACTTGTCTTTTCCCTCCCGAAGCTTCTTGCGGACAGATTCCTGTTTCTGCATCTGTTTCCCCGGATCCCGGGTTTTTTTCAAAGCCTTTAACTCTTTGTTTACCGAATCCGCCAATTCCCTGGCTTCCCGAATCATTCCGGCAGCCTCTTCTCTGGCGTCGGCCAGTATTTTTTCCCTCTGCCGTTCCAGTTTCTGCTTTTGGCGCTCCAGCTCCTCCTCTTTCTTCTTTAACTGCATACGCAGACAGGAAGCCTCGTCCCGCTCTTCCTCCGCCGCCTTTCTATCCTCTTCAATGGAAGAAAGCACTTCTTCAAAAGCGATATCTTCCTGATTCAAAAGGGTTTTGGCATAGTCGATCAAGCTTTCATCAAGCCCCAGCTTTCTGGAAATTTCAAAAGCGTTGGATCGCCCGGGCGTTCCGATAGTCAAACGGTATGTGGGAGAAAGGGTCTCTACGTTGAATTCCATGGACGCGTTCTCCACACCGTAAGTCCCCAACGCGTACTTTTTTAATTCCGTATAGTGGGTCGTCGCTATGGTCTGGGCGCCGTTTCCGTAAAGTTGGTTTAAAATCGAAATCGCCAGCGCCGCACCTTCCGTGGGGTCGGTTCCCGCCCCCAGCTCGTCCAGCAGCACCAGCGTGCCTTCTCCTGCTTCCTTCACGATTTTTACAATATTTCTCATGTGAGAAGAAAACGTGGATAAACTCTGTTCGATGCTCTGCTCGTCCCCGATATCCGCAAAAATTTGTTTATACACGGGAAGCTCCGACTCCGAGGACGCCGGAATATGCAGCCCGGACTGCGCCATCATGCAAAGCAGCCCTACGGTTTTCAGTGTTACAGTCTTGCCGCCGGTGTTTGGCCCCGTAATAACCAGAGTGTCATAATCGCCGCCTAAGCTCACGCTGATGGGAACCGCTTTTTTTCTGTTCAGCAACGGATGCCTGCCTTCTTTGATTTGCAGACATCCCCGGTCGTTCATCTTCGGTTCCTCCCCCTGCATACCCATGGACAGCTTCCCTTTGGCAAAAATATAGTCCAGTCGGATTAATATTTTCTGATTATAAAGGATGGCTTTTGCCGCCTCCGCTACACTGCCGGAAAGGCTCATAAGAATCCGTGAAATTTCTTTTTGTTCCTCTAATTCCAGTTCCCGCAGTTCATTATTCAAATTTACAATTACCTGAGGCTCGATAAAAAGCGTAGCGCCGGAAGCGGACTGGTCATGAACGATCCCGGGAAATCTGCTTCTGTATTCCTGCTTGACGGGAATTACATAACGCCCCTGCCGCATGGTAACAATAGCGTCCTGCAGCAAGCCCTGTTTATCCGCCGAGGACAAAATGCTGTTCATTTTATTTCGAATGGCATCGTTCTGTCTGCCGATATTGCGCCTGATATCCTTCAGCTTCGGACTGGCCGAATCCGCCATCTCATCTTCCGAAAGAATGCAGCGGTCGATCTCCGATTCCAGATACGGCCGAAGGCTGATGCCCTGCGCTAAGCCGTCAATAGCCGGCAGCGGGGGAAGCTCCGTCTTCAAAAACTCCGCAGCATGGCGGGCAGCCTGCAGATTATACAGAACCTCCAGCAGTTGCTTCATGGTCAAAGCACCGCCTTTATCCGCCAGATTTACACAACCCGTGATATCATAAAACCCGCCTAGAGGCAGAGTTCCCTTATGCACAATAACGGAAACCGCTTCCGTGGTTTCCGCTAGTCGCTGCTTGATTTCCCAGATATCCGTCGAAGGCTTAATATCCGCAATGAGATTCCGTGTCATTGCGGACGAAGCCTCAGCCTTCAGCAATTCTATTATTTTATTGTACTCTAAAACGCGAATCGATTTGTCGTTCATAGTACTCCTCAGGTTCCGCTATTCCGATTCCACAATCTTTTTATAGCGGTCCAGTTCGCCTTTCAATTGGATATTTTCCATCTGCAAATCGAAGAAATTGTTTTCAATTTCCCGGCACTTATCTTCCAGATTTTTCAGTTCCGCTTTGCTGGACTCACCGGCTTCTTCCTGGGAATCCAAACGTTCCAGCAAATCCGCGTATTTTTTCTGCATCGTTTCCGCTTCACTTTCCATCTTACCGATCTGCCGGCGAAGCGCCTCATTTTCATTCTGCTGAGCAGCCAGCTGCTTTTTGGCGGATTCTTCCTGCCCCGCAGAGGCCTGCGCCTGCTCCTTGTATTGTATAAAATTCTTCTTTGCTTCTTCCCAGAGCTGCACATACTTGGCGGCATCCTGCTCCAGCTGCAGGTTCTTCCGCTTCAGCTCCTCCGCGCCTCTCTGAGTCTGAAAATACTCATCAGCCACGTTGACCGCCGTCAAAACCGCCAGAGGCCCCAGAGGAGCACCCATGGAGCCGCCGGAAATCTCCCGCATTTTCTCATCCACATATGCGGCAACCTGGGTAATTTGATCCGCAGGAGTCTCTCCCACAATTGTATATTCCTGGCCGAAAATCTTAACGGTTACTTTATTACATGTTTCCATTTTAATTTCCTTTCGGCTTGCGCCTAACCCTTACTACATTTCCCGCAATACAGCTTCCCATTCTTCTTTCAGCCGTTTCAGCACCTTTTCGTGTACTTTTACGACTTCTTCATCTTTCAATGTACGATCCGGTGCACGATATGTCAGGGTAAACGCCGCACTCTTCTGGCCTTCCGGCACCTGCTTGCCTCTGTAAACGTCGAAAAGCGCAACCGATTCAAGCAGAGCTCCTCCTTCGCTGCGAATGGCCGCCATTACATCCCCTGCCGGAACCGTTTCGTTCAAAAGCAGCGCAATGTCCCGGTTGATAGCCGGATACTTAGGCAGCGGCTTGTAATAAATGCTCCGATCGGAAGCTTCAAAAATACGATTGAAATTTAATTCACAAACGTAAGTCTTTGTGCCGATGCCGTAACGATCCTGTACATCAGGGTGGATTTCTCCGATCAAACCCAGAAAAGTTCCGCCCGCGGAAACCTTTGCGCATCTGCCCGGATGATAAGCGGCGGCTTCGCTTTCCGTTTCAAAAGCAATATTCTTCACGCCCAGCTTTCTCATCAGCTCTTCTACATAACCCTTTAGAGTAAAGAAATCCGCTTTATCGCCGTAAATCCCCATAACCAAAGAGTCTTCCTCCGTAGGGAGCCCGTCGTCTCCGGTAATGTTCAGAAAAGTATTCCCGATTTCAAATGCTTTGGCTGCAGGAATGTTTCTGGAATAGTTTCTTCCCAGGACTTCCAGCATATTCGGCGTAAGCAGAGTCCGCATTACGCTGTTTTCTTCGCCCAGAGGATTGATCAGCCGAATGTTCTTCCGCTTTTCGCTTCCTTCCGGAATACCGATCATATCCAGCCCTTTGGGGCTTACGAAAGAATATGTCTGCAGCTCGTTTAAGCCCATGCCCAGCAAAGATTCCCGAGCCAAATCTCTCAAATTCTGTTTGTCGGATTTTTTAGAGCGAACGCTTATCTTTGGCAAAGTCACCGGCATCTTATCATACCCGTACATTCTGGCGACTTCTTCCACATAATCCACCTCTTCCAGCAGATCCTGGCGGACACTGGGAGGCGTTACCATCATAGTATCTCCGTCTGCGGTCATCTCAACCTTCATTTCCAGCGCTTTGAAATAGCTTTCCATTTCCGCTGCGGGGATGTCAATACCCAAAACATGATTGATCCGGCTTGCCCGAACTGCTGTTGCACGGGGTTCCGCCGCTGCCGGATAACAATCCACCGAACCGCCGCAGACATTCCCCGCCCCCAGCAGTTCCACCAGTCTGCACGCTCTGTCCGCAGCTGCTTCCGCTAAATTGGGGTCAATGCCTTTTTCAAACCGGGAGGACGCTTCTGTCCGCAGCCCCAGCTTTTTCGATGTTGCTCTTACGGAGTCGCCGTTAAAGTTAGCGGCTTCAAAGAGAATCGTGGTCGTATCCTCTTCGATTTCCGAATTCAAACCGCCCATAACGCCTGCGATGGCCACGCCCCGTTCGCCGTCCTTAATCAGCAGCATATCCGAAGTAAGTGTGCGTTCCACACCGTCTAAAGTGGTGAACAGTTCTCCTTCCGCCGCAGTATCCACTACGATTTTACCCGCTTTTATATTGCGGATATCAAACGCATGCAGAGGCTGGCCGTATTCCAGCATAACATAGTTAGTGATATCTACGATATTGTTGATGGGGCGAACACCGGAATGCATCAGTCTTTTCTGCAGCCACCAGGGAGACTGTTGAATTTTAACATCGGTCACTACTCTGGCCGCATAACGTCTGCAAAGTTCCGGCTTTTTAATTTCTACGCCGATATAGTCTGCGGTATTCCCCTTTACGGCTTCGCATTGGGTGTCGGGATAGCGAAGCTCTGTTCCGAAGGTAGCCGCAGCCTCTCTCGCCATGCCTAACATGGACAGGCAATCCGGCCGGTTAGGAGTAATTTCAAAATCAACTACGTCTTCTTCCAGCTCCATTGTTTTTACGAAATCCGCCCCGGGGGTATACTCTCCTTCCAAAATCCAGATCCCGTCTTTATGTGCTACAGGAACCACCTTATCTTCATAGCCGAGTTCTTTTGCGGAACACAGCATACCGAAAGACTCTACGCCTCTCAGTTTGCCTTTTTTAATTGTGATTCCGCCGGGCAGTTTGCTGCCCTGTAATGCCAGGGGGGCAAACGCTCCCACCTTTACGTTTGGTGCGCCGCAGACAATCTGCAGAGGTTCCGCTTCTCCCGCATCCACCATACAAACAGAAAGATGGTCGGAATCCGGATGAGGCTCCGCAGATAAGATTTTTCCTAAAACAACTTTCTCAATCCCGCCGCCAAAATGTTCTACCGTTTCCAGATTCGAACCGGATAAAATCATTCCATCGCAGAATTCCTGTGTATTTACTGTTATATCTGTATATTCCTTTAACCAATTTACCGGTACCAGCATCGTTGTTTTCCCCCTCTTTTATTTGAACTGTTCGATGAAGCGCATATCGTTTTCATAGAAAAGACGAATGTCTTCCACACCGTATTTCAGCATGGCAATTCTCTCCACGCCCATACCGAAAGCGAAGCCGGTGTATTTTTCCGTATCCAGTCCGCCTACTTTCAGCACATTAGGGTGAACCATACCGCAGCCTAAAATTTCGATCCAGCCGGAGCCCTTGCAAACCCGGCAGCCTTTTCCGCCGCATTTAAAGCAGGTTACATCCATTTCCGCGCTGGGCTCCGTAAAGGGGAAATGATGGGGGCGGAATTTTGTCCGTGCATCCGACCCAAACATGTCCTTTGCAAACGCGTCTAAAGTGCCTTTCAAATCCGCCATGGTAATTCCTTCGTCCACTACCAGGCCTTCTACCTGATGGAACATGGGGGAGTGGGTTGCATCCGGCGTATCGCAGCGGAAGCAGCGCCCCGGAGAAATTACCATAATAGGAGGTTCCTGTTTCATCAGCGTCCGCACCTGCACCGGAGAAGTCTGGGTACGGAGCAAAATATCGTCGGTAATGTAGAAGGTATCCGTCAGATCCCTTGCAGGATGGTTCGGCCCCGCATTCAAAGCATCGAAGTTATTAAATACGGTTTCTACTTCCGGGCCTTCCACTACGCTGAAGCCCATGCTCATAAACACCTTGCTGATTTCATCTATAGTCAAAGTCAGAGGATGCTGAACGCCTAATTTTACCGGAACGCCCGGTTCGGTTACGTCGATTCGCTCCGCCTTGAATTTCAGCTTTTTCTGCGCTTCCTTCATGGCCGCAAACTTTTCTTCCAGCAGGCTTTCAATTTCCGTTCTGGCCGCATTGGCTTCCTGGCCGAAAGACTTTCTTTCCTCAGGTGACAAAGATCCCATAGACCGCAGGATCTCTGTCAATTTTCCTTTTTTTCCCAACAACCTTATCCGCAGCTCTTCTGTTTCTGCCATTGTCTGAATTTTTTCAAGCTGCGCTTTTGCTTCTGCCAAAATTGTTTTCAACTGCGTTTGCATCTGTTTTATTCTCCTTCAGTTTCTTTCATCTATGTCGGCTGCTGCATCCATTGCCGGACGGATTCGTACATCAGCACGGCCGCCGCAATCGCCGCATTCAGAGATTCGATATTTCCCGCCATGGGAATAATCACCCGAGTATCCGCCGCTTCCAGCAATTCCCCGCAGACACCGCCGGCCTCGTTGCCGATCACCAGAGCCGCATTTTCCCCCAGAGGAACATCGAAATAATTTTTTCCGCCGTGAGGATCCGTTACCAGAATCCGTTTCCCCTCTTTCTTTAAAAGCGCCGCCGCTTCCCCGGGGGTATTCACAAAACATACCGGAAGGCGAAAAAGCGAACCTGCTGCCGAACGAACGACCTTCGGGCTGTAAATATCCGCGGTGCCTTTCAAGATCATAACGCCCCCATAGCCTGCCGCATCCGCCGTTCGAAACAGAGTCCCCAAATTCCCCGGGTCTTGGATTCGATCCAGCACTAAAATGTTTGATTCGGGGGTCCCTGACCCCCTTCTAAAGATGAACGAGCTCGGCCAGTCGTTTTTCTTTACAACGCATAAAACGCCCTGAGGCGTTTCCGTATCCGACAATTTGTCGAATAGTGCGTCCGCCGCCGCAATTACCGGAATACCGCGCTGCCGCAGTTTTTCCTCCCATTGATCCGGCAAATTCTGCTCCGCAGCACGACTGTCCGTAAAAGAGCTGCGAATTATAATCTGACGAATCTCTGCGCCGCATTTTAAGGCTTCTTCCATAAGGTGGAGTCCTTCCACCAGATAGCAGCCGCTTTCTTCCCGTCCTTTTCGAGTTCTCAGCTTAAGAATCGATTTCCATATGGAGTTGTCAGCCGACTGAATCCGTTTCATGAAACTGGCCTTTCTCTTGTTTTTGTATTCCGTTTGAAAGCAGCGTCTCCTGCGTCAAAACGGAAAAAAGCCGGGGAATATTCTCCGGCTTCTTTTGCATCACTGAAAGCTAAAACCCTCTTTTGTCTTTGCTCAAGAAAGACGGAATGTCGAAATAGCCATCGGAAGAGCTCTCGTTAAACGCCCCTTCATCGGAGCCTTCGTACTGAACCATAACCGGCTCCCCCGCGCCTTCTTCTCTGGCTTCCGCATGTTCCTGCTCTTCCAAGCTTCCATAGGGCGCTTCTTCCGGATTTTTCTCTTCAAATCCGGTAGCGATTACCGTAATTACGATTTCGTCCTGCAGTTCTTCCTTAATGGATGCGCCGAAAATTACGATGGCATCCTTTCCCGCAGCCTTTTCAATCTGATCGGCAGCTTCGTTTACTTCCAGCATACCCAGATCATATCCGCCCATAATATTCAGCAAGATAGCTTTCGCACCGTTAATGCTTGTTTCCAACAGCGGGCTTTCCACTGCGCCCTTTACAGCATCCGCCACTCTGGTATCCCCGGAGCCCCTGCCTACACCCATATGAGCGATACCTTTATCACTCATAACGGTTTTCACATCCGCGAAGTCCAGGTTGATCAGACCGGCTTCCGCAATCAGATCGGAAATCCCCTGTACGCCCTGCTTCAAAACCTCGTCCGCCATATTGAACGCCTGAATCATAGTTGTGTTTTTGTCTGCATTCAGCAGCAGCTTGTCATTGGGTACTACCACCAGAGAGTCCACATATTTCTTCAGAAATTTTATGCCCAGCTCAGCGTGTTCTCTCCTTTTTTTGCCTTCAAAAGTAAAGGGTTTCGTTACGACGCCTACGGTCAAAATGCCCGCATCCTTTGCTGCCTTTGCAATGATCGGCGCCGCACCGGTACCGGTTCCGCCGCCCATGCCTGCGGTAATGAATACCATATCCGCACCTGACAACAGCCCTGACAAATCTTCCAGGTTTTCTTCCGCGGCCTTCTGCCCGACTTCGGGGTTCGCGCCTGCGCCCAATCCCTTAGTCAGCTTTTCGCCAATCTGTACTTTTGTTTCCGCCTTGGATTTGTCCAGCGCCTGCTTGTCCGTATTTACTGCAAGAAACGTTACCCCTTGCATACCTGATTCAATCATGCGGTTTACCGCGTTGCTTCCGCCTCCGCCTACACCGATGACCTTTATTTGCGCATTATTATAGTCATTCATTCCGTCAAACTGGAGCATTTTTCTATTAACCTCCTGTTACCCTTTCTATCTTTGATCTGCCGAATTTTCAGCAGTGAACTAATCTTTGCCTTATATGCCGCTTCTCCGCCCTTCGGCGCAACATAAAACCCACATAATAATAAAAGATTAGAGATATTATATCACGTCCGAAAAGACAATGCACCCATTTCTTGCACGCTTATTCACTTTTTTCTTGGTTTTTTTCGTCCTGTTTCGCGGAGTTTTTCAAAGCCGGCGTTTTTATTTTCCTGCGGCTCTCTTTTCTTGCCGGCCAGCGGTCAATTATAATATGCCGAATGGCAGCCAGATTTTGGAACAGCCGTCCGCCGAAAACCAGAATGACCGCATAATAAAGAGGTACGCCCAGCCGATCCCCCAGGTAAACCAAAAGCCCTGCCAGAACCGCATTTACTATAAATCCGCTGATGAAAACCACATTGCTGTACTTTCCTTCCAAATAAGAGCGCAGCGCGCCCAGCACGGAATCCATAGCTGCCAGAAGCCCCATAGTAATATAAAACGAATATGCGGTAGGGTAAGAAATATTCAGAGCCAGACCCAACCCTACACCTATCAGCAGACCTACAACCGAAGCAATAATCAATTCTTTTCACCTTCCCCTTCTCCTGTTTCCGCCGTAACGGAAGACAGACTTTCATATGCTCGGACATCGGTGTACGCCGGAATGACCAAGTTATCCTCTACCTCGACTTTAAACAAAACATAATCCGCCAGATAGCTGCCTACGCCTCCCGGACCTACCAGCGCCGCCGACATGCGGGCACCGTCGCCGATAGCCTGAATTTTAAACGGCCGCGCAGAGGTTGTCCCGTTAATACGCACCGTGTGTCCCGCGCAGCTGATAGAAGATACATCCACGATCCGCTGACCGTTTACCGCAATTGCTTCCGCTCCGGCAGCCTTCAGTTCACAGACTACCATCAGCAGATCCAGATCATGCACCAGCACATCATTGGGTTCTTCCCAAAATTCCAGATCCCTGGTTCCGTCATCTATGGTTACCGTCACGCCGTTTCCCGTTACGGCAACACAGCCGCCTGCCATAGCGTAAAGCTCCGAATCCTCCCGAAGCCTCTGCTCGATTTCCTGTTTCAATTTCCATTCTTCCGCCGCCGCTTTCTCGTAAAGAGCCATCTGCTCTTTCGTTTCTTTCAGACGTTCCTTCAGTTTCTCCACTTCCTGCCGTTCTCCCTCGATGGTTACCTCATAATCGGAAATGGTTTTCGCGGGAACATAGAGATGCTGCCCGTTTACTGTCTGCGTCTGGACAATAAGAAGAAACCCCGTCAAAAGAGAAACGATAAAAAGCGACACATGCTTCCGGTTCCACTTTTCTTTTTTCATCGCCGGCCTACTCTTTCTCTGCCGGGGACGCATACCGGAATTTGATCACGCCGCTGTAGCGGGGAATTTCCAGTTCCTGCTGCTTCGCAATGCTCACCCGAAGATCGTAATCTTCCATAGTATCTACAATTCCGTAGCGAATGTTCAGCGTAGCTTCCAGCGTGTCCGGATTTCCGATAGCCTTGATGGTATACGGAGGTGCCGTAGGTGTTCCGTTAATGTTTACATTATTTCCCGCCAAGCTGATTTCTGTCGTGTTTACAACCCGGTTTCCGTTAATGGAAACCGCTTCCGCACCGGCTTCTTTCATTTTATTTACCATGGACAGCAGCAGTTCGTACCGAACCATGATCGTGCTGTAGCCATCGTCGACCCCGTCGCCTGCCGCTACCGGATCTTCAATGGTTACGATTATGCCCGGGCCTTTTACATCCACCACCCCTGCACTCATCTTGTATTTTTCCAGATCTTCGGACATGCTTTTCAGCAGCGCATCTTCATCGATGCTGTTGGACTCGATTTCGTCCATCTTTTCCTGCAGCTCTAAAAGCTCCTGCGTAACAGCTTCCTTTTCCGCCGAAACCTGCTTCAGCTTCTGCTCCAAGCCCTGTACCTTGGCCATGGGAATCAGCCCCCCCACTTCCGTGACGTTGGAAGTACTGATTTGAATGGCTAAAACCAGGCCGATCAGAGCGGCGAGAACCCCGATAACAATAACCCCGCTTTTTTTCTCTTTCATTCTTTCGTATCCCCCACTTTTATTCGATATCCGGACTGAAGGAAAAATAATCGTCGGCGCCGATGGTGATGGTGCCCCGCTCGATTCCCTTCGTGTACAGATCGTAAATCACTTCCCGCAGGCCGTCCATATTTTCCATCATATTGGCCGGCGTACCTTCGCAAACCAGCGAATCGTAAATATAAGCCCTTACCGTAACCGGCGAAACCTCTATTTTTTTAAAATACACCTCATTTTTTTCCGTATATTTCAACAGCTTCATGGTTTTGGTCAGTATCCCGTTTTCTTCTACTTTTAAGGCGGTTCCCGGCTCAATATTGGACAACGTAAACCCTATAAGAATAGGAACTGCCGGCGCCACCTCGCTCTGGCGGAGAACCAGCGCGTCTCTGTCGATGATAACATAACTGTCGGAGTAGGGAATCGCCGCATATTCCGCCCGCTCTTTCACCGCGATCTTTACGGTATCCGGAAGACGCCTGGAAATTTTCACTGTTTTTATATAAGGATCCTGCAGCAAACGGTCTTTCCAGGAAGACAGCTTTGTTCGGAACAAATTTCCTCCCGTCTTCGCCTTGGCCAGATCCAAAACCTGCTCCGATGTATAATAAGAGTTTCCGGACACTTTAATCTGCTGTATATCAAAAAAAGAAGTATTCAAAAACCCGATCACCCCCGCCGACAGCAGGATAACTAAAATCAGATTCAAGAAGAAATGTTTTTTTCTTCTTCTCTTTTTCTTTCTGGGTTTTTCCGGTTGCATTTCTTTCATTCCTTCATTCGTTCAATCTCTGCGCCCAAGTGAGAAAGCGCTACTTCAAATTTATCATATCCCCTATCTATATGGCAAATGTTTTCTACAATTGTTTCGCCTTCTGCCGCAAGACCCGCCAATACTAAAGCGGCTCCTCCCCGAAGATCCTGTGCTCGCACTCTGGCTCCGGACAGTTTCTCCACTCCTGTGACGCTTGCCCGCTGCCCTTTTATTTCAATCCGGGCTCCCATTCGCTTCAGCTGCTCCGCCGCCTTAAACCGATTTTCAAATATGGTTTCCCGTATTTCGGTCTGCCCATCCGCGAGGCTCATAACGGTCAGAAACGGGGACTGCAAATCCGTGGGAAACCCCGGATATGGCCGTGTTTCCACATATCCGGCTGCCCGCAGGCGTTCCGCCGCTTTCAGCCGCACGCTGCCGGATTCCCTTTGAATTTCACATCCGCTGCGCTCCAAAAGAGAAAGGAGGCTCATCAAATGCCCGGGAACGGCATTTTCAATCAAAACATCCCCTCCTGCGGCGGCCGCAGCCAGGAGAATCGTACCGCCCTCTATCCGATCCGGCATTACGCTGTACTCCGCATCTTGAAGCGGCGTTTCCGTACCCCTTACGAGAATTTCCCCGCTCCCGGCTCCCCGGATTTCTGCTCCGCAGGTTTTCAGGAAGTTTTGCAAATCAACAATTTCCGGTTCTCGGGCCGCATTTCGGATTCGGGTTTCTCCCTCTGCAAAAACTGCCGCCATCAGCAGATTCTCCGTAGCCCCCACGCTGGGAAACGGCAGCCTCAAATCCGCCCCCCGCAGTTTTTGAGCCCTGCAAACCAGGGCACTCTCTTTCTTTACGATTTCCGCTCCCATTTGCTTTAAAGCGTTCAGATGAAAATCAATGGGGCGAACTCCGATATTACATCCCCCCGGATCGCTTAAAGTAACCTGCCCGCAGCGAGCCAGAAGCGGCCCCAGCAAAAAAACAGAAGAACGCATGGAATTCATAAGAGACGCGGACAGTTCCGAAGACCGCAGTATATTTGAATTTACAACTGCGGCTTCACCTTCCCGCCTCACACTGCAGCCGGTTTGACGCAGCAGCCGAAACATAGCCTCCGTATCGCTCAAATCCGGACAGTTGACGATTCGGCTTTCCGCCCCTGAAAGCAGCGTAGCCGCCAAGATGGGAAGCACCGCGTTTTTCGCCCCGGACAGCTTGTATGTACCAAATAACCGCTTTCCGCCTTTTATTCGATATAATTCCAAAGCAAATGCCACCTCCTGTTCTATCAGCATATGTGCCGGAAACAAAAAGGTGACAAAGAAGAAAAACGGCTCTTGCCGCCTCAAGCACAGGCGCTAAGAACCGTCACCGAATCGGGCTCCGCAGCAGCTTTAATCAGCCTCGCCGCAAAGCCCAAGCCTTACAAAAACTCTATATAAATCCTGCTTTCATTTTTTCCCGCAGATCCGTCAGATTTGTAAATTATCATAGATGATATCCACCGCGTCAGTCTTGCCGGCCTGCAGGCTGGCCTGACTCATACGGTTCAGAATTTCCTTATTGTTTTTCAGCCGCAGAATGGTTCCTATCAGCTTTTCGGAAGACAATTCGCTTTCTTCCATTAAAACAGCCCCTCCCCGGTCAGCTACTACTTTTGCATTAAAATATTGATGATTTCCCGTAACGTTTGGGGAAGGAATCAGAATCGAAGCTTTGCCGCAGGCTGTAATTTCGGAAATTGTCAGGGCACCGGAACGGCTGACGATCAAATCCGCAGCGAACATATACTCATGGATATTATCCGCGTAGGGCAGCAGAGTAACCTTTCCGTTTGCCAAGTCCACTCCCTGTTCTTTCAGTTTGCTGCGTATTTTATCATGATATGCCTTTCCTGTAATAAAGACGATTCGCATCCCCGGCTCTTTGTTCAAAGCGGGAATGATTTCCAGCATCGAAGAGTTAATTCTTCCGGCTCCGCGGCTCCCGCCGAAACACAGCAGGACAAAATCCTTTTTGTCAATTCCAAGCTTTTTTCGATAGTCTACTACCCCGGCTGTAAGAAAGTGCTTTCGGATGGGATTCCCCGTAACCACCAGCTTTTCTTTCCGTTTAAAATATTTGCCCGCTTCCCGAAAGGCCAGAAACACCCGATCCACATACTTTTCCAGCATTTTATTCGTCATTCCCGGAAACGCATTCTGCTCATGGATGTATGTAGGAATCCCCTTTTTATGCGCCGCCCTTACCATAGGGCCGCACACATAGCCGCCGGTTCCGATTACCATATCCGGATTAAATTCATCCAAAATCCGGTTCGCCTGCCGCGTCCCTTTCAGTGCGTCCCGAAGGGTCTTCACATTCCGCCAGAGACGCTTCCGGTCAAACCCGCTGACCGTAATAAAGCGGATAGGATACCCGCTTTTAGGCACCAGCTCTTTTTCCATACCTTTCTCGGTTCCCACAAAGAGAATCTCAGCATCGGGATTTTTCCTTTTGATTTTATCAGCTATTGCTACGGCCGGATAGATGTGGCCGCCGGTCCCTCCACCGGTCATAATCACCTTCATAACGTCATTCCTCCAAAGTTCAGCCAAAGCGCCCGCGCTTCCCTATACCGACGAATGCCTGGATATATTCAGCATAATCCCCGCCGACCCCATAAACAGCAGCAGAGCGTTTCCTCCGTAGCTTACAAACGGCAGCGTCACACCGGTAGGCGGCATAGACGAGGTAGCTACAGCAATATTCATCAATACCTGCACACCGATCATAATCGTAATTCCGGAAGCCAGAAGCATACTGAACATATCGGGTGCGTTTAACGCGATATGAATACACCGCCAGATCAATACCACATAAGCCAAAATCAGGAGCAAACACCCCACATACCCCAATTCCTCGCCTATAATGGCAAAAATAAAATCGTTCTGCGGCTCCGGTAAATACAGCGTTTTCTGAATGCTCTTGCCCAGCCCTACACCTGTCAGGCCGCCGGTGCCCAGAGCATACAGAGACTGTATTACCTGCCACCCGGTTCCCTGGGGATCCGCGAAAGGATCCTGAAAGCTTAAAAGCCGCTTCATGCGGTAGCCTTCTTCATCCGTCAAAATCATAAACAGAATACCTGCGATGCCAAGTCCGGCCATACCGCCCAGATAAATCCACCGCAATCCTGCTACAAACATAATTCCAACGATAATCATGCAGATCGTCAAAGCCGTAGACAGGTTGGGCTGTTTGATAATCAGTGCGAAATACACGCCGCACAGCGCCATCAGGGGCAGAATTCCTCTCTTAAAAGAACGAATCCGGGAGGGATCCTTTGCCAGAAACCATGCCACGAAAATAATAGCGAAGATTTTCGCAAATTCCCCCGGCATGATGGTAATCGGAAATCCTTCAACGCCCAGCCATCGCACAGCGCCGTTCCGCTCCAGCCCCACATGAGGAATCAGCAGCAGCACCAGAAGAAACAGACTGATTCCCAGAATCCAGGGTGCAAAACGATAATAAATCCGATAATCGAACACGGTTAAAAACAGCATGACAATCAGCCCCAGCACCGCCCACATCAAATCGGATTTCAAATATGCGTAAGGGTTCCCCGTTTCACTGATTGAAGTATAGTAGCTGGCGCTGAACACCATAATAACGCCGAAGATAACCAGCCCCATGACCAGAACAAAGAAGAAAAAATCCCCCGCTTTCATCTTTCGTTTATTCTTTTTCTTCGCTGCAAGTGTAAGCTCTTCCACTCAAACGACTCCTTTACTGCTCCCGTTATTCCGCCAGTTTGTTGACGCATTCTTTAAAATGCTCGCCTCTCTGTTCAAAGCAGGTGTACATATCCCAGCTTGCGCAGGCAGGTGAAAGGAGAACCGTATCGCCCGGCCGGGCGGCCGCAAATCCTTTTTTCACGCATTCCTCCATATTCCTGCACAGCGTTATATTCGTAAACCCGGCTTTCAACGCCGCTTCCTGAATTTTAGGCGCCGTTTTGCCCAAAAGCATCATAGCCTTTACTTTCCCCTGAAACGCGCCGATTAATTCTTCATAATCCGAGCCCTTGTCGTATCCTCCCGCAATCAGCACAATGCCGCCGTCGATGGCTTCCAAAGCTTTAATAGAAGCGTCCGGGTTTGTTCCTTTGGAATCGTTTACAAAACGAACGCCGTCGATTTCATCCACAAATTCCATACGGTGTTCCACCCCTTGGAATTCCCGCAGCGTTTTTCCGATTACATCCGAGCCGATTCCCGAGAAAAAGGCCATAGCCGCAGCTGCCAGAGCATTTTCCAAATTGTGAGCGCCGGGAATGATCAGATCTTCCGCCTTGCAGATTTCCCAAACAATTCCTTGCTTATCCCGGATAACGATCACGCCGTCCTTTACATAAGCCCCGAAATCCAATTCTTCTTTCCGGCTGAACGGCACTACTTCAGCCCTGCAGCCCGCCGCCAGTTTCCATGTCTCCGGATCGTCTTTATTTAAAACGGCATAATCAGACTCTGTCTGATTGGCAAAAACCCTGGCCTTGGCCGCAGCGTAATTTTCCATAGTCTTGTGCCGGTTCATGTGATCGGGCGTAATATTCAGAATCGCCGACACCGCAGGATGAAATTCATGAGTGGTTTCCAGCTGAAAACTGCTGCACTCCGTTATCATCCACGCAGAGGCCGGAACTGCGACGGCTTTGGATACTACCGCCACTCCCACATTTCCCACGATCTCTGAATAACGTCCCGCCGCCTGAAAAATCTCACCGGTCAAAGTCGTAGTTGTGGTCTTGCCGTTGGTTCCTGTAATCGCTGCATACTTGCAGTCGCTCATCAAATACGCCAGTTCCACTTCGCTGATCAGCTTGGCGCCCAGCTCCGCCGCTTTGGCTACAAAAGGCGTATCCAAAGGCACGCCAGGACTCATAACAAGGAACTCAAAACGTGTCAGATCAGCAGGATGTTCCCCGAAACAGCAGTCCGCTTTCTGATTTTTGAAAAACTGAACTAAAGTAGGCTCCATTTCACCTTCCTGCTTCCGGTCATATACGGTTACTTTTGCCCCCTGCTTTAAAAGAGCCTCTGCAGCCGCGATCCCGGATTTTCCCAATCCCACAACCAGCACTGTTTTATCTTTAAAATCAAATCTCATTCTAATCCCTTCTCTCCTGTGTTATCAAAGCAGATAAACTCACATCCGCCACTGCACACAAATATTATACCGCCAAAAGGCCGGCAATACAGAGCAGCAAAGTCACAATCCAGAATACGGCCACGACTTTTACTTCCTTCCAGCCGCACAGTTCGAAATGGTGATGAAGAGGCGCCATTTTAAAAAGCCGCTTTCCGCCGGTTTTCTTAAAATAGAGAACCTGCAGAATTACCGAAAGCGCTTCCGCTACATAAATCCCGCCTACGATGGGAAGCAGCAGCTCAATGTTCATTAAGATCGCCGCCGCGGCAATTCCTCCGCCCAATGCCAGAGACCCCGTATCTCCCATAAAGACCTTTGCAGGGTTCTTGTTGTACACCAAGAATCCCAAGCAGGCTCCCACCAGCGCGGCACAGAATACACCGGGGGCATGGAAATTAAAGCTTGCGCCTACCAATGCCAGAAACAGCGCCACAATCATGGTCACACCGGAGGCCAAACCGTCCAGACCGTCCGTCAGATTCACCGCGTTAGCCATAGCCACTACCACAAAAACGATAAACGGAATATAAAGGATTCCAAAATCCAAATATTCGTTTATGAAAGGAATGAACACCGTGGTGCCGTAAGCAGATGTTTTTGCTTGATAAACCGCCAGAACCACGGCGATAATAATCTGCAGAACCAGTTTTTGCTTTGCGGTCAACCCCAGGTTCCGCTTCATGGCCACCTTTACGAAATCATCCAGAAACCCCAGAAATCCGAATGCGCCGAAGGCCAGCAAAACCATAATCATATCGGAATTGACAGGCCCCGCGATCAGACAGGCGACCACCGCCGCAGCAATAATAGCAATTCCGCCCATAGTAGGCGTACCGGATTTTGACATATGAGACTGAGGGCCTTCTTCCCGAATACTTTGTCCCGCTTTGATCTTTTTCAATATAGAAATCAAAACAGGAGTCAATGCCAGAGTAACCGCTAACGCTATAAATGCCGGTAAAATAATCTGCTTATATTCCATGTGTGCTCTACTCCTTTGTCTGCTGTAATTGTTTTATGATCTCCGCCATTTCCTCCATGGCCATGGCTCGAGAGCCTTTGACCAGTACGGCGTCTCCTTCCTTTACCAAGGCTTGCAGCTTCGTTTTCATTTCCTCTCTATCTGAAAAATGCCGCACCTCTGCGCCGGGATTACTTTCGGCTGCGCCCTCTGCCATAAACCGAGCTTTTTCTCCCAGTGTCCAGAGCACGCTAACGCCCCGGGCTGCCGCGTATTCGCCGACCTCCTTGTGGAAACGATCCGTATCGCTGCCCAAGTCCAGCATATCGCCCAAAAGCGCGATTTTCCGCTTCGCGGCCAGACTCGCCAGAACATCCAGTCCTGCCCGCATGGAATCAGGACTGGCGTTATAAGTATCATCAATAAGAAGAATCTGTCCCGCCTGCTGCACCCGCAGACGTTTATCCGCCTCCTTCAGTTTTTCCAACCCTGCTGCCGCTTCCTTCATAGAAATCCCGAACGCAAGCCCTGCCGCCACTGCAAGGGAAGCATTGCAGGCATTGTGCTTTCCGGGCAGAGGAAGGCGAAACCGCTGCGTTTCTCCCGGATTTCCGCCCCGGCGCAGGACAAAGGAAATTCCGTCCGCCCCGAAATCTTCCAGATCTTCTATTATCAAATCCTCATCCGTACGAGGTTCGGTTCTGCCCCCCGTTACGATTTTATATGCCGTCCGATCGGCAACATGATCCAGGAAATCCGCCAGGAGGTCGTTATCCCGATTTAAAATTAGAGTACAATTCGAATCAAAGAAATCCGTCATCTCCAGCTTCGCTTTCCGGATATTCTCCCGGCTTCCCAGAGATTCCATATGGGAAACGCCGATGTTGGTAATCAGCCCCGCCTGCGGCCTGGCCACCTTCGCCATGGCATGCACCTCCCCAAAGCAGTCCATGCCCATTTCAAAAATAGCCGCCTCCGTATCCGCGTCCACATGCAGAGCCGTCATAGGCATCCCCAGCAGATTATTATGATTCCCTTCCGTACAGATTGTACGGTATTTTTCTTCAAAAATATGCCGAAGCATCTCTTTTGTTCCGGTCTTCCCCACGCTTCCCGTGACGCCGATGCGAATCAATGCCGGAAATTGGGATAAATACCATTCCGCTAAATCTAAAAGCGCCTGCTGCGTGTCAGCCACCTTAATCAAAGCTGCGCCGTTTTTCAAAGCCGCCACGGCCGCTTCGTCCCGTCTGGATGAAATCAGAACAGCACTGCAGCCGTCTTCGATGGCTTTCGCTGCAAAATCATGACCGTCGCACCGTTCTCCGGGAATCGCTACAAAAAGGTCACCCGGTTTTACGCAGCGGGAGTCCAAAGTCATGCCGGTAACCGGCACATCGCCGTTTCCCGTCATCAAAACACCGGAGGCTGCTTTCGCAATGTCGTATGCTGTGATCGCCTGCATGCTAAATCCTTTCAGCAGAGAAACGGTCTTCTCCGCACGCTGTTTTATCTTTCAGAGCCGGATCCCGAAGGAGTTCCAAAACGGTCTCTTTATCGTTAAAATATACGGTACTGCCCCCTATAGTCTGCCCTTCTTCATGTCCCTTCCCAAGCAAAAGGATAAAATCTCCCGGCTCCGCCAATTCCAGTGCACGCCGTATGGCCTGTCTGCGATCCGGAATGGACTCATAGGAGCAGTCCGTTTCATAAAGTCCCTCTTCAATCGCCGCAGAAATTTCTTCCTGCTTTTCATTTCTGGGGTTATCGCTGGTCACAATACAATAATCGCTGTTTATACCCGCGGCTTTTCCCATCATAGGACGCTTTTCCCGATCCCGGTCGCCCCCGCAGCCAAACACGGTCAGGATCCGCCGGTCGGGACCTGCCATTTCGTTCGCCGCCTCCAGGACGTGTTCCACGGCGTCCGGCGTATGGGCAAAATCAATGTATATAGAAATGCCCAGATCGTTGGGGACGCGTTCCAGCCGTCCCGGAACCCCTTTCAGCGCTCCGATTCCCTTCTGCACAGCGCAGAAAGGAACGCCTGCCACTTCGCAGCAGGCGGCGGCGGCCAGAGCGTTGCACGCCATAAACCGTCCCGGTATCCGAACCTCTATTTTCCCCAATTCGATTCCCCGTTTTTCTATTTTCAAAACGGAACCCTTCTCGCCCAGATTCGCAATTTCTCCGAAGAAATCGGCATTCCGATCTTTCAGAGAATACGAAACAAGGTTTCGTCCGTTCTCCTCATATTCCTTTTTCAGTTCCTCCAGCAGTCTGGCGCCTGCCGGATCGTCTGTATTGATGCAGGCTCCTTTTTCTGCCAGGTAAAACAGCTTTTTCTTCGCCTGATAATAGGCTTCCCAATCTTTATGAAAATCCATATGATCCTGCGTTAAATTTGTAAAAATGCCATAATCGAACCGAACGTTTCTGACCCGCCCCAAATCCAGAGCATGAGAAGAAACCTCCATAGAACAGCAGTCTGCTCCGTCTTCCAGCATTTTACTTAAAAGTTCCTGCAAATCTCGGGATTCCGGTGTAGTCCGGCCGCTTTCCAGGCGGCGTTTTCCTGTATGATACCCTACCGTACCTACCAATCCGCAGGTTTTCCCGTCTGCCTCTAAGGCCGCGCGAACCATATACGATACTGTGGTTTTCCCGTTTGTTCCGGTTACGCCGAACATACGCAGTTTCTGCGACGGCCGGCCGTAAAAATTGGCCGCCAAAATCGAGAGCGCCCGGCGGCTGTCTTCCGTGTGCAGTACAGGCACCGATAAATCGCTGAGAGACTCTTCCGCCAACACCGCAGCCGCCCCCCGAAACTCCGCATCCGCTGCATACACCGCGCCGTCAGTATGTTCCCCTGTAAGACAGACGAACAAATTCCCGGATTGAATCTTTCTGGAATCGTACTCGATTCCGGTAAGTTCCTTATTCTGTATTTCAGCAGGACAAAGCACGCCGCTGTCTTTTAACAATTCGCTTAATTTCATGCAGGTCTCCTTCCTTTCGGAAAAAGTCCCGCCGAAGCCGTTTTTTTTATTTCGATTTTATTACTACTTCAAATACAAATATACGGCAGAACCTTTTTCAACTTTTTCCCCCTGTTTGGGGTACTGATCCACAACAACATCATCTTCGCCCGAACTTTCTCCGGAGATCGTATATGTCAAACCTAATCCGGCCAATTTTCCCACGGCTACACTGCAGCCTTCGTTTACTACATCAGGAACGGCAACCATTTTATTCTGCAGCTCCGCTTTTTCCTCTTCCGTATACTGAGGCTGAATATCCAGGTAACGCAGCACATCCTGCAAAATCGCTTTTACACCGGGAGCCGCCGTCACGCTTCCGTATTTTACACCTACAGGGCTATCCACGATCAAAAGAATCGCGACCTTCGGATCGTCCATAGGCGCCATACCTATAAAAGAAGAATATGTATCGCTGGAATAGCCGCCGTTTTCCGCTTTATTCGCGGTACCGGTCTTGCCGCCGATACGGTAGCCGGGAATCTTGGCATTCCCGCCGCCGCCTTCCGATACAACAGATTCCATAATCAGACACATTTCCGAAGCGGTCTGCTTGGAAATCACTTGCCGAACCACAGTAGGCTCAAAGGTTTCCACCTCATTGCCGTCAGAATCCACCAGAGCCTTTACCAGATGAGGCTGCATCATTTTCCCCTCATTGCCGATTGCCGAAACCGCTGTAATCAAGCTGATAGGCGTAACCGCAATTCCCTGCCCGTAGGAAATCGTAGCCAGTTCCACCGGACCTACATTAGCCTCCGCCTGCAGAATGTTTCCGCCTTCACCGGGAAAATCAATACCGGTTTTCTCGGTAATTCCGAAACGTTCCAGATAATCGTAATAGGTCTCTTTTCCTACCCGCGCCGCAAGCTGAATAAATACCGGGTTGCAGGAATTCTGCACCGCCTGAGCCAGGGTTTCTGTTCCGTGAGGATTCTGAGAACGCCAGCACTTCAAAATTGTACCCGCTACATTATAGCTTCCGGTACAGGTAAATGTTTCCGATGTTCTCGTAACCCCCTCTTCCAGAGCGATAGAAGTCGTAAGCAGTTTAAATGTGGAACCGGGTTCGTAGGTATCGCTGACCAGAGGGTTTCTCCACATTTCATTCCAATACGCCACCTGTTCTTCTGCCGGAAGAGATTCCAGTTTTTTGGCTTCTTCCTCATCCAAAGGCACCCTGGGATTATTAGAGTCATACTCAGGGGTCTTAGCCATAGCCAACACTTCTCCGGTTTCCGGATCCGTCATTACGCACATAACCCGCTTCGCCTGCGTGTTCTGCTGTACGGTAGCGATGGCTTTTTCCACATAATGCTGAATGACTTCGTCAATGGTCAAAACCACACTTAAACCGTCTTCCGCCGGATAATATTTTTCCACGCCGTAAGTCAAACTGCTGCCGGCAATGTCCGCGTTCTTGATCCACCTTCCGGAAACACCGGACAAATATTTATTGTATTTCAATTCAATGCCGGAAAGACCCTGATTGTCATCCGTAGTACTTCCAAGCACATGAGACGCAAACGCTCCCAAAGGATAATACCGCTTTACATCTTCCGCAATAGAAACGCCTGAAATTTTTGCTTCCCGGATGGCATCAGCCTGCTCCTTGCTTACATACTTAGCTAATTTAACAATGCTCTTTTTCTGTGTTATGATCCCGCGGACTTCATCTTCCTCCATTTCCAGAATTTCCGAAAAAGCTTCTACCGCATGATCGATCTTTTTTTCTTTCTCCTCCTGGGTCTTCGCCGAAGCCAAATTGGCCGGAAATACCCAAACAGTATTTGTAGTAGCGCTGACCGCCAGTTCTTTTCCGTTTCTGTCATAAATCACGCCTCTCGCCGCGGCAATAGGCGTATCTCTTGTCTGCTGTGCTACAGCAGCCTCCTCATACCGCTCGCTGTCGATGATCTGAATCCAGCCCACACGAAAGGAAAGCCCTACACACGCAATGCAAACCAGCACAAAGAATAGAACCAAACGTTTTTTTGTTAAATTTGAAGGTGCCCTCATTCTGCTTTTTGACGATTTCACCGTTTGTTCTCCCCAATCGATTCTTTCCTGATAAACAAAAATCGGATACCCAGTTCGCCGCCCTTTTTTGTTATCCGATCTTGCCGTTTATGAAATTCTTTTGTTCAGTTTACGTAACTTTATCGTCCTTTATGCTAATTCACCGGATATGCGTTCTCTTTCAGCGCCAAGGAAAACTTCTCCGTTTCCTGGCTGCCGCAGTCTACATATGCAATATCCGCGGAGGACGGATAAATCATTTCCAATTCCTCCACTGCTTTCCTCTCTACACTTTCAATGCTGACAGCACTTTTAATAGCCACATCCAGATTTTGAATTTCTCCCTGCAGGGAATCGCACTCCGCTTTGATCTGATTTATATTATACTGGGCTTTGGCGCCGTAAGCGGTTGTAATAACCATACCGATGCAGAGCAGACCTACCAAAAGGAGTAATCCTAAAATATGCAGTTTATCGCTGGCACAAAGTTCCGTCTTTTTTGCCGGTTTTTCTTTTGCCGCGGGAATGGGGCGAGGCTGCATATCAAACCCGTATTTTTGATAATTAGCCTGATATTCGTACCATTTTTCTGCTGCCATCATAAATTTTTACCTCTTTTCTATTACCCGCAGCTTGGCGCTGCGCGCTCTTGGATTTTCTTCCAGTTCTTCTTTACCCGGTAAGATCGGCTTGCCGCTTACTTTAACCGTGTCGGAAACCTTTCCGCATACGCAGACCGGAAATTCTTTCGGGCAAGTACACGGATTCAGCCTGCGCTGAAATGTTTCCTTTACGATCCGATCCTCTAACGAATGGAATGTAATCACGCAAAAGCGGCCTCCGCTGTTCAATGCATCGATAAACCGATCAAGCGACCGTTCCAACTGCCCGAGTTCATCGTTTACCTCAATGCGGATCGCCTGAAACGTACGCTTTGCCGGATGGGGTCCATCCCTTCTGGCCGCTGCCGGAACCGCGGCTTTTATAATATCCACCAGCTGAAACGTAGTTTCAATCGGGCGTTTTTTTCGTTCCTTTACAATAAATTCGCTGATGCGGGATGCCCAACGTTCTTCCCCGTAGGTTTTAATCAAATGCGTCAGCTCCCGCTGTCCGTAATCATTTATCACATCGTAGGCAGTTAGGGAATCCGAAACGTTCATGCGCATATCCAGAGGCGCATCCTGCATATAAGAGAACCCTCTCGCCGGATTGTCCAATTGGAACGAAGAAACGCCCAAATCCAGAAGCGCTCCGTCAATTCCGCAGATTCCCAGTTCAGCCAAAACATCTTCTATATCTTCATAATTGCTTTGAACGAACTTTTTTTTACAGCCGTAGGGCGCAAGCCTGTTCTGTGCCGCGTTCAAAGCGTCTTGATCCCGGTCGATTCCGATTAAAGTTCCATTTTCCCCTAAGCACCGGCAAATACCGGCGGAATGACCGCCGCCCCCCAGGGTGCCGTCCACATACACGCCGTCCGGTTTGATCCGAAGCTGTTCGATTGTTTCTGAAAAAAGCACTGAAGTATGCCGGAATTCCATGATTTCCTCCGAATATTGCTTTTGTTTAAATACCTTTAAATTCCAAGCTCTGCCATCTTTTCGGCAATTTCATCGTAATTCATGCTGTCATCAGTGTACGCATTCCAGCTCTCCCGGCTCCAGATTTCCACCCGGCTCATAACGCCGATGGTGACCAAATCTTTCGTAATATTCGCATGCTCCCTGAGAATGGGAGGAATTGTCATTCGTCCCTGTTTGTCAATCTCGCATTCTACCGCGCTGGAAAAGAAATAGCGGACAAAGGCGCGTGCCTCTTTGCTGGACACGGGCAAGCTTTTCAATTTGTCCTCAAATTTTTTCCACTCTTCCATAGAGTAGATAAACAGGCAATTGTCCAGTCCCTTGGTCAGAATGAATTTATAACCCAGTTCCTCCCTGAATTTAGCGGGAACAATAATCCGGCCTTTTGCATCTATTGAGTTTTGATATTCGCCGATAAACATCCTGCTTCTCCACTCTCTTCTTATAGCGTACCTCCACTTTACACCTATTTCCTCCCTATTTCAACCAAAATAAAATAAAAAATGGGTTTTTACCTCCACTTTTCCGCCTATTTTTGTGCTCCAATTTTTTCCTGTCTCTAAAACCCACTATATCTTGTGCTGCCGTATATCGCTCCACTACACATTCAAAAATACCGTTACTCCGGAAGAAGCACTTCAAATCAAGACATGAATTTGATTTCAAAAAGAAAAGGGCATGTTCTTTCCCCCGGGAGAAAGAACCGCCCTTCCGATCTCAATTTATTATTTATTATCCTATAAGTAAATATGACTGTTCTGCGCCATATATTCCAATCCCATCTGTACAGCCGCCATACCTCCCGCAAACAGCATCAGCGCAATTACAATAACCACAGCCCATCCATCGTACCGCAATTTCTCCGGCTTATTAACAGCATATGCCGCCAGCACTTCGATACCGATCAGAATCAATACTGCCGGCCACAATCGGGAGATAAAATACATAGAAACCAAATCCGGGTTTATGACCCAAATCAAGCTCAATACGCCGACGACCACGGCGATAATCCCCAACGTCAGCGTCCCCACTCTGCGGCCGCTGTCTGCCGTTCGCTTCGTACCTTCGTCTTTATTCTTCTCCATCTGTTTCATACTCCTCTTCCTCATCCAAATCCTTTTTTCTGCCGCGAATCAAATAACAGCCGCCCCAGATAATCAAAATGGAGAATGCCAGCTTGGGCAGCCTTCTGTTTATTCCATAGATTACCTCATAAACCATTTCATTTCTCACATGCTGATACAAGAATTCGCAGATAAGCCCGTTCCAGATCGCGTAAACGCCGATTAAAATCAACGCTACGCCTACGATCAGCCGCCATCTCCTGCTTTCAAAGAAATGCAGGGACTTAAACTCTTCCGCACAGAAAGCATATTCATCTTCCTGCAGATAAAATTCTTCTTCGCTGACAAACGTTTTATTAATGCAGTCGAAGAAAGAGTAGAACCAGACCAGCGCCATTAAGGGCAGAACAAGATTGTCCGGGTTATAAACGAACCACGACAGAGCAATCAGCCCGAAAAACGCAGCCATAAAGGAGAACCCGCGCTTCATAAAACCGTTCAGCATATGACCCGCTCCCGGCAGACACGCGCATACCACAGTCAAAAATTTACTTCTCTGTTTTATCATCTAAAAATCCCTCCCACTTTGTCATGAAACCCGAAATACCGTCCATAACGTCCGAAATCACATTTGCATTCTCAATCGTTATCCAATCATGGGCACTGCCCGGGATGCCCTTCTCCGCATTCATACAGGCGCTCCCGAAAAGAAGCAGCGTAGCGCAGGCCGCAGCGGCGACCTTTAATGCATAATTTCGCAGTTCCATTTTCTTGTCTTTCTTTTTCCGGGGGCCTAATTGTCTCGTCTTCGCACTTTCCTGAAGAATCGGAAGAACGGTTACATGCAGCGTATTGATTTTTTTGTACACGCTCGCTTGAAAATCCAAAGGAGGATGAAGTTCTGCCTCTTCATAGCAGCGGGCAAAGGCGTCGCTGCACCGGCTGCAGCAGCCGATGTGAGCCAGAGATTCCGCCTTCTGCGCCCCGGAAAGCGTTCCGTTTTTCAACTGACGAAGAACTTCTTCCGTTACATGCCCCGCCGCAGATTCCGTTTCCGCCCGGCAAAACATTCTCATACCGTTTCCCTGCATGAAAATTCCTCCTTCCATCGTTTTCGCAGCATGGCTTTTGCCCGATAAATCTGGGTCTGCACCGTCTTGATATTTTTTCCCCTTGACTCCGCAATTTCCTTTGAACTGCGGTTTTCAAGAAAGTACGCCACAGCTATACTTTGATACGGCTCTTTCAGGCCGCCGCACACCTGCCGCAGTCGATTTTCCGCTTCTTTTTCCAAAATCCGTTCCTCCGTCCCCGGTTCCGGATCTTCCAGAGTCGAAAAGCGTTCTTCCTCCGCCGCATAGCTTCTCCGCGCTGCGCTTTTTAAATAGTCCTTGCACTTATTGGCCGCAATCCGGGCAAGCCATGCTTTCATATTCTTTCCATCAAACCGATCCAAATTTCGATATGCGGACAGAAACGTCTCCTGCGCCAGATCTTCTGCTTCAAAATAGTCCCCCGTCATAGAATAGCAGATGGTGAAGACCAGCCCCGAATAATCCGCCAGACACTGCTCCAGTATTTGATTTGCGTTGGAAATGATCCTCACCCCCTTTCCCCTTTCATCTATTTTAACGACTTAAATTCCTTTCTGTCTTCATTTTTTTCTTTTTATTTTATAACTTTTTAACGCTTCTCAGAATTCTTCATATATTGGAAAAAACAAAGTTCCTCTCATACATATCAAGAGAATTCCGCCGGAGAACCGCTCTTGATAGTTTCAGCGGAGAGCGCCGCAATTCTTCCGGCAGCCCTGAAAAGGCAAGAACGGCGTTCTCACCTGGTTTTATTGCAATAGAAAGAGAGGTTCTTCTCATGAGACATCATGATTGTTCTAATTCTGTCGGCAGCTGCGACTGCCGTGAAGATCGTTTTGACCGCGACTGCGATTGCGATTGCCGTGAAGATCGTTTTGACTGCGGCTGCGACCGGCGCCACGACTGTGACTGCGACTGCGACCGGCGCCACGACTGTGACTGCGACTGCGACTGCGACTGCGACCGGCATCACGACTGCGATCGCGACTGCGACTGCGATTGCAGCTGTGGATGCGAACCCTGCTTAGGGCGGGTCTGCGGAACCAGCATTGACACCGACGATGTGGATTTCACAAGATCGCAGCCTAATTTAGTATATATGGATAAGGTTTACTCTTATAACCAGGCTACCAGCTGTCCGATTCTGTTCAATCTGGACACGGGACGTACGCCGTCCGGAACATTTAATGTAGACATTGAACTTTCCGAACCCCTTCGCAAAAGAGGATGCGGCTGCGGAGAAACAAGCCGGTGCCGCAGCGGAAACAACTGCGACTGCTGCACCTGTAATTTAAATTCCGACGCCGTATTTACAGTGGAGAGCGGCACTGCCTGCCTGAACTTTATCAGCACCAGACCGCAGGGCTGCATTTCCCCCGAGCAGCTGACTATCGACGGTTTTGAAGTAGATTCTCTGAAATTCTCCAACGGCTTGTTTACAGCCGGAGTTGCCGATATTCTGCCCAAAATCCAGAAAAGGCGCTGTATCAATGCCGGCCTTCCTACGAAGCACTTCTTCCTGCTGCGGGACGTAGGCCCCTGGGATATACGTGCTACATTCACTTTGTTCGGCACGGTCAACAGCGGCGGCCGCACCTGCCGGTTTACCGCCACCTTTACGCTGGACGATGACGCTCCCAATATCTGCGTTCCGAACCGCTGCCCCTCCGGCTTTGCCATTCCCAATCTGTCGCTGCCCTGTACAGCCAACGGCTTTTCCCCCGACATCAATTTCCAGTTCGGCGGCAAACTTAAAATGGTTAATCCGGAAATCTGTATTCGAAACAACAGACACTCCGACACCGACGATGAAAATTCCTGCGGCTGCGAAGGCGGCAGTTCCCGGAATACACCCATTTTGGTTACGCAGCTGGTACTGGAACCCAGCATCCACGCAGAAGCCGTCCGCAGAACCCTTTTCTGCGTCAACGCCTGCGAAGGAAGAGTTCCCTGCGGCCCGGCGTCCACGGAACTTTCCATTGAATCCACAGAATGCAGGGATCCTTTCGCACCTGACTGTGTCTGCGGTTCCAGGCATTCTTCGGTTTCGCCTTCCTCCTGTGACTGCGATGAAAGAGATGATTGCAGAGATCACCGGGATCACAGACCTTCCGCATTTCAGTTTAACGGCTGCAACGGCTGCACCTGGTAACAATAAAATAATCAAGGAGAAAACCGGCGGGCATAGCTGCCCGCCGGAAATCCGGATCGTTAATCATTTCAGCAATTTCCTCGGCTTATACGCAAAAGGCATCGGAGCAAATCCGATGCCTTTTACACTTATCTTCTTAGTACGCCTTTGCAAAAAGAAGCGGGTTGAAAACAAGCATACCTCTAAACTCCTACATGTATCGGAATTCAGATGTTTGTCATTTTTTACAGATTTTTTATACGTTAAACAGGAAGTGCATTACGTCGCCGTCCTTCACCACATACTCCTTCCCCTCGGAGCGAACCAGCCCTTTCTCTTTTGCCGTGGCTAAATTTCCGCCGCAGGCTACCAGTTGATCATAAGAGATGGTTTCCGCCCGGATAAATCCTTTTTCGAAATCCGTGTGAATCTTTCCCGCAGCTCCGGGTGCTTTTGTCCCTCTGCGAATGGTCCACGCCCGAACTTCCGGCTCTCCCGCAGTCAAGAAAGAAATCAGATCCAGCAGATGGTAGGACGCTTTAATAAGTTTGTCTAAGCCGGATTCCGCAATCCCCAGCTCCTCCAAAAACATGGCGCGCTCCTCGTCGTCAAGTTGGGAAATTTCCTCCTCAATCTTAGCGCATACGACTACTACATCCGATCCTTCTTCCGCCGCAAACGCTCTTACCTGTCTTACAAAATCGTTTTCTTCGCCGCCCGCTTCTTCCTCTGAAACATTAGCGACGTAAATAATCGGCTTATAGGAAAGCAAATCCAGGCTCTTTACAAACGCTTCCTCATCTTCGTCCAATTCCGCAGTGCGCGCCGAACGTCCCTCGCCCAAAACAGCGTTAATTTTATTCAGGATATCCAGCTCTTTCTGCAGGCTCTTATCACCTTTTAAATTTTTTGCAGTCCTCTGGATTCTTCGTTCCAGAACCTCCATATCGGAAAGGATCAGTTCCGTATTGATAGTTTCAATATCCGAAATGGGGTCGATCTTTCCGTCTACATGCACTACGTTGGGATCCTCAAAACACCTGACTACATGAACAACGGCCGCCACTTCCCGAATGTGACCCAGAAACTTGTTGCCCAAGCCTTCGCCTTTGGACGCGCCGCGAACCAGTCCGGCAATATCGTAAAATTCGATGGTGGTATAAATGGTCTTCTTGGAGTTATACATTTCATGGAGAACCTTCAGCCGTTCATCCGGAACCGTAACCACGCCTACGTTGGGTTCGATGGTGCAGAAAGGATAGTTAGCCGCTTCCGCACCGGCTTTGGTAATAGCGTTAAACAAAGTGCTCTTGCCCACGTTGGGCAGACCGACGATACCTAATTTCATGAATTTTCTCCTTTATTGTCTACTATATGCCGAAATGTCAATCAAACGGATATTTTTTTCCGCGCTCTGCCGCGAAGCACAAAATATAAAATCATAAAGAGAACGATAACAGTCACACTTACTGCCTGCGCCGTTTTCAGCAGACCGAACAGCATCAGGCTGTCTGTCCGCAGGCTCTCTACGAAAAACCGTTCCAGAGAATAGAGAATTCCGTAAAGTAAAAAAATCTGTCCGTCAAAGCTGCGCTTTTTCGAAAACCAGAGAAGGAAAATAAACAGCAGAAAGCACCACAGAGATTCATAAAGAAACGTGGGATGCACGAACTGACCGTCTACTTCGATAGCCCAGGGGAGATCGGTAGATCCGCCATGGGCTTCCCGGTTGAAAAAATTTCCCCAGCGCCCAATAGACTGTCCCAGCGCGACGCAGGGAGTAAGCAAATCAAGCAAAGAAAGAAACGGTTCTTTTTTTGCTCTGCAATAAAGCCAGATACCCAAGATTCCAAGTATTAAAGCCCCGTGTACAGCCAACCCGCCGCCCCGAATATGGAAAATACGCAGCAGGTTTCCGCCGTAATAATCCCAATGAAATAAAACGTAATACAGACGTGCGCCGATCACGCCCAACGGAATTGCAATCAGCAGAGAATCAACTACCGTATCCGGCTTCAATCCAAAGGAAGGCGCTCTCCTGCAGGCAATTCCAAACCCCAGAAATACCGCCGACGCAATCAGAACGCCATACCAGCGGACATCAAGCCCGAATATGGAAAATGCCACAGGATCCGGTGTTGGCCAGTGCATAAGCTCCCCTTTCTGCAGGCTTTCACCCGCCCAAATTGTTATGATAACGTATTATACAGCACAGCGTGAAAAAAGAAAAGCGTGCCGAAGGATTTTGCCGAGAATGCAGGAATCCGGTTTAAAAGCCGCAAAGCGGGCTTATTCTCCGATTATAGCAATGCCGGAAGATGTACCGATTCGGTCGGCTCCCGCGCGGATCATACTCTCAGCCTGGGCGCGGGTACGAATTCCCCCTGCCGCCTTGACCCGCACATGGGATCCTGCCGCCGCCTTCATCAAAGCCACAGTCTCCGAAGTCGCACCGCCTTTGGAAAATCCCGTAGAGGTTTTTACAAAAGCGGCGCCGGCCGACCCGGCCAACCTGCACGCTGCCCGAATTTCCGCTTCCGTTAAAAGGCAGGTTTCCAAAATCACTTTTACGATCGCCCCGTGTTTGGCTGCAGCCCGAACTACAGCGGTAATCTCATCCCGAACGAAATTTATCCGGCCTTCTTTTAACGCGCCGATATTGATTACCATATCGATTTCATCCGCCCCGGCTCTGCAGGCGCAGTCCGCTTCGAACATTTTAACTTCCGTGGCGCAGGCTCCTAAAGGAAATCCCGCCACTACGGCCAGTTTTACCGGAGAAAAGCCTCGCTTCTCCATTTCCCGCAGACAGCTTTTCGCATAAGCCGCATGGCAGGAATTTACGCAGACGGCATAAAAATTGTGTTCTGCCGCCTCCCGGCAAAGCCGGGCGATTTCCTCTCTTCCCGCTTCCGGTTTCAGCAGCGTATGATCGATATATCTGCACAGATTTTCCATGTTCTTCGCTCCTTAAACGTTTTTCTCAATCCCCACACCTGCCGGTACACCGCAGATTTTCTCGATTTGCCAGCAAAAACCGCGGCTATGCCGCGGCTTTTTATTTCCTCACTTTTACGGCAGCAGCTCGCACATTACGCCGTTATCCAGACCGGCCGCGTTTCCTTCGTCCGTGTCCAGATGAAATTCCGCAGAGTGCGCTTTGCCTGCCCGAACCAGCACATTGTCAAAGACAAGTCCCCGCTCGCCTTCCACTTTAACCCGAATCATCTGCTTATCGGAAACACCTGCTTCTGCTGCTTCCTCATCGGAAAGATGAACATGCCGCAGTGCGATGATTACTCCGTGATCCAATTCTACGGTACCTTCCGGTCCGATCAGCGTCAATCCCGGCGTTCCTTCCAGTTTTCCGGATTCCCGAACGGGTGCCGTAATTCCCAAGGCCCGGGCGTCGGTCAACGAGAGCTCTACCTGCGTTTCCGGACGAACAGGCCCTAAAACCCGAACCCTTTTTAAAGTTCCTTTCGGGCCGGCCAAATCCACAGTCTCCTCGCAAGCAAACTGCCCCGGCTGCTTCAGCATCTTTTTGCAGGTAAGCTCATGATTTTCGCCGAACAAAATTTTCAGATCCCGCTCCGATACGTGCAGATGCTTGTTGGAGATCCCAGAGGGTACTTTATACATACTCTTATTTCCTTTCTTTTAAAAAAAGGCGATCCCCTTTCGGAACCGCCTGATTGATACGCTTGCACTATCTCCGCTATTCGTCGTCTTCTTCGCTGTCTTCCACTTCTTCCAGATAGCTTATGTAAGGCAGATTTCTGTATTTCTGATCGTAGTCTAACCCATAGCCTACGATAAACTTATTTTCAATGGTAAAACCTATATAATCCGGAACGATATCCGCTACCCGTCTTTCCGGTTTATCCAGCAAAGTACAGATTCGGATACTTTTGGGCTTGCGCCCCTGCAAAACTTCTTTCAAATAGCTTAAAGTCAATCCGGAATCGATAATATCTTCGATAATCAAAAGATTTTCTCCTTCGATGGAACCGTCCAGATCCTTAATAATGCGAACCACTCCGGAACTCTTTGTGGAGCCGCCGTAACTGCTGACCGCCATAAAATCCATTTTGCATTCCGTGTTAATAGCTCGAACCAAATCGCTCATAAAAAGCACGGCGCCTTTCAAAATGCAGATAGCCAAAATCGACTCCCCGTGATAATCCTTGGAAATTTGCGCGCCCAGCTGTTGCACCCGTTCCTGAAGTTCTTCTTTTCCGATCATAACATCGCCGAATACCAATTTTTTACCCATAATTCCTGCTCCTTCGCATTTCTTCGTATTCTGTTCCGTACTCAGAACCGACAGGGGGGTCAGCTTTCCTCCCGGGTATCCTCTGTCCGAGCCTCCTGGCCTTGCTTTTCCTCGTCTGCCACTTCAAATTCTACACCATCTATAATGTTTTTTCCACGGTATTTTTTATTGGGATCCACTTCTTTCTCCCCCAGCCAATAGCGGTCTAACTCCTTTGCCAGATAATTCAGGATGAAAATCCACAGGACTAAATCGTCCACCAGCCCGAAAATCAATACAGGCGCAGGTATCAAGTCAATGGGCGAAACCAAATAAACAATTCCCAGCAAAATCAAAAGTTTTTTCCGCAGAGGAACCGTCTTGTCTTTCATAAAGAAGCGAATGGCTTTAATTCGTTTCCAAATCACCTGCCAGGAAATAAAGTTCATCCTTGCTCCTTACCGCGGCATAGATTTCTGCCGCCTACTGCCCCAATAAGTGCTCAATTTCTTCCATCAGACGATCCCAGCCCGTCCGTTTCAGCGCCGAAACGGGAATTACCAGGTCTTCCGCCTTCAATTCCAGAGTTTTCCGTATCACAGCAATATTTTTAGCCGCTTCGCTCCGGGAAACCTTATCCGCTTTGGTCGCCACTACCAGCCCGTCCATATGGTACGCTTTCAGCCAATGATACATCTGAATATCCTGTGCGGAAGGGGTGTGCCGGATATCTACCAGCTGCACCACCTTCACCAGGTTTTCTCTGCCGGCCAGGTAGGCTTCAATCATATCTCCCCAACTTTGGGAAATGGACTTGGAAACTTTCGCATACCCATATCCCGGCAAATCCACAATACGGAATGCTCCGTTTATTTCATAAAAGTTGATGGTTCTTGTTTTCCCCGGGCTTCCGCTGACGCGAGCCAGATTGCGGCGGTTCAGCAGTAAATTGATCAGCGAAGATTTCCCTACGTTGGAACGTCCCGCAAAAGCGATTTCTTTTTTATCCGCGGGAGGATACTGACTTTTCTTTACAGCTACCGCGGCCAGCTCCGCGTTCTTAATAATCATATATCTACCTCACCAGCGCCTGCTCCAATGCCTGATCCACATTTTCAATCAGCACAAATTCCATGCGCTTTCTGACATTAGCCGGAATTTCATCGATATCCGGCGCATTTTCCTTCGGCAGAAGCACTGTACGGATACCTGCCCGATGAGCTGCCAGAACTTTTTCCCGAATGCCGCCTACCGGAAGCACTTTCCCCCGCAGGGTGATCTCGCCGGTCATGGCCAGATCCTTGCGCACAGGGATGCCCGTCAGCGCGGAAATCACGGAAATACACATGGTTACACCTGCGGACGGGCCGTCTTTCGGCGTAGCGCCCTCCGGAATGTGAATGTGCACGTCTTTTTCCTTGTAAAAATCACTTTCTATACCAAGCCGTTCCGCCTGGGAGCGGATATAACTTACGCCCGCTTTCGCGGATTCCTGCATAACGTCGCCCAGCTGGCCGGTAAGAACCAGCTGACCGGTTCCTTTCATAACGGTGGTTTCGATGGAAAGCGTGTCGCCGCCCACGATAGTCCAGGCCAGACCGGTAACTACGCCTACCTCATTTTCTCCTTCCACTACATCGTAGTGAAAGCGCTTCTTTCCAAGATAGGTGGGCACAGACGCCGCTCCCACCGTAATTTTTTTCGTCTCGCCTTTTGCTACGCGAAGAGCCGCTTTTCTGCAGATAGAGCCGATCTCCCGTTCCAGATTCCGAACGCCGGATTCTCTTGTATAATTGTTGATGATCGTCCGGACACCGCTCTCCGAAATGGAAAGATTGTCCGCACTCAGTCCGTTTTCTTTCAGCTGCTTCTTGATCAAATACTGCTTCGCAATCTGTACCTTTTCTTCTTCCGTATAGCCGGATACTTCGATAACTTCCATTCTGTCCAGAAGAGGACGGGGAATAGTATCCGTGGTGTTGGCTGTGGTAATGAACATAACCTTTGACAGATCGAAAGGTACATCCAGGTAATGATCTTTAAAATCTTTATTCTGCTCCGGATCCAGGACCTCTAAGAGCGCTGACGCAGGGTCACCTCTGAAATCTGCACCGATTTTATCCACTTCATCGAAAAGAAACACCGGATTACAGCTCTGGGCATCCTTTACGGCGCTGATAATCCGTCCGGGAATGGCGCCGATATAAGTTCTCCTGTGCCCGCGGATTTCCGCCTCATCCCGTACGCCGCCTAAAGACATACGAACAAACTTTCGGTCTAAAGAGCGAGCCACGGATTTGGCAATGGAAGTTTTTCCGGTTCCCGGAGGACCTACCAGGCACAGGATCGGGCCCCGCAGACTGTTAGACAGCCGAACTACCGCCAGATATTCCAGCACACGCTCTTTCACCTTATCCAAGCCGTAATGGTCTTCGTCCAGAATCTCTTTCGCCTTTTCCAAGTCCAGATTATCTTCCGTTTCCTTGCCCCAGGGCAATTCCAAAATGCACTCCACATAGTTTCGGATTACACCGCTCTCTGCGGAAGACGCCTGCATCTTTCTGAATTTGGAAATCTCTTTTTTTACCTTTTCCGCAACTTCCTCCGGCAGCGGAATGTCTTTCATCTTTTCCAGCCATTCATCGGCTTCGCTGTCGCCGGCTTCATCATCCTGCCCCAACTCGCTTTGAATCGCCCGCATTTGTTCTCTCAGATAATATTCCTTCTGGTTTTGGTTAATCTGCTCTCTTACCTTGCTGCTGATATCGTTCTCAATGGATCGGATCTCGATTTCCTTGCTCAGAATCCGCCCCAGCAGCTCCAATCTTTTTTCTTCATCAAAGGCTTCCAGAATTGCCTGTTTATCTTCTGTCTTAAAGTCAATGTGCGACGCGATAGCGTCCGCCAGCTGCCCCGGCTGCTCTACCGAAGCCACAGAATCGTATGCCTCATTTGAAGACTTGGAATCCTGTTCCAGGTATTCTTCAAAGAGAGACAGAACAGACCGCATAAGCGCCGTCATATGCAGCGGCATTTCTTCGTATTCCCGGTCTTCAATTTCACGAACTCTTGCTTTGAAATACGGGTCGTCAAATAAAAATTCTTCGATCTCGCCCCGGTTCAAACCTTCCACCAGAACCCGAATCGTATCGCCCGGCAGCCGCAGCATCTGCTTGATTTTTGCCACCGTTCCGATATGATAGAAATCTTCTCTTCCCGGCAGCTCCGTATCCGCCTCTTTCTGCGAACACAGCAATACCAGCTGGTTGGAAACCATCGCTTTTTCCAACGCGGTAATGGATTTTTCTCTCCCAATATCAAAATGAAGAACCATGCAAGGGTATGCCGTCAGCCCCCGAAGAGGGATGACCGGAATCGAGCGGCAGATCTCCATTTCATCGAAAGCCTCGATTTCATCCTGAGGAATCACGTCATCGATGGATTCCACACATTCTGCTCCTTCGTTGCCCTCATTCTCCCCATCCCGTTTTTCTAACGGATCAAATTCAAATTTTTTATCTTCTTCCATAGTCGTTCTCCTATTGAAAAACAGGCGGCTTTACGGCCGTCTGCTTCTCTGCTTTTTTAAGCCGTTTCCTCTGTTTCCCCGATTTTTTTGGTATCCCGCAGCACCAGAGTCGGCTTTATATTGTGGTCAATCGTGCCTTTTGTTACAATGCACTTTTGAATGTCATCTCTGGACGGGATTTCATACATAATATCCGTCATCACATGTTCTAAAATGCTCCGAAGGCCTCTGGCTCCGGTCTTGCGTTCAATGGCCTTTTCGGCGACTCTCCGCACGGCGTCTTCTTCGATTTCCAGATCCACGCCGTCAATCCGGAACAGCTTTTTATATTGCTTCAGAATCGCGTTTTTAGGCTCTTTCAGAATTCGAACCAAGGCATCCGCAGTCAATTCCTCCAGGCAGACCATAACCGGCAGACGTCCGATAAATTCCGGAATCAGGCCAAACTTCAGAAGATCTTCCGCCTGCAGCTGCTTCAGCAGAGCTGCGCTGTCCGTCTTCGTATCCCTGATTTCGGAATTAAACCCGATCACCTTTTCTCCGATTCGGCGCTGGATGATCTGATCCAGCCCGTCAAAAGCGCCGCCGCAGATGAACAGCACATTTGTAGTATCGAAGGGAAGAAAATCCTGATGGGGATGCTTGCGTCCTCCCTGAGGCGGAACATTGGCCACCGTCCCTTCTAAGATTTTCAGCAGCGCCTGCTGAACACCCTCTCCGGATACATCCCTGGTAATGGAGGGATTTTCGGACTTACGGGCAATTTTATCGATTTCATCTACGTAGATAATCCCTTTCTGCGCCCGCTCAATATCCCAATCCGCAGCCTGTATCAGCTTCAGCAGAATATTTTCTACATCCTCGCCTACATAGCCTGCTTCGGTCAAAGCCGTAGCGTCCGCAATCGCAAACGGTACGTTCAGGATTTTAGCCAGAGTCTGCGCCAAAAGCGTTTTTCCGGAGCCTGTAGGCCCAATCATAACGATGTTGCTCTTCTGGATTTCCACATCGTCCGAATCCGTATTATTCAAATTGTTGATTCGCTTATAGTGATTGTATACCGCTACCGCCAGCGCCTTTTTTGCATCCTCCTGGCCGATCACATAATCACTTAAAGCCTGCGAAATCTCCTGCGGCGTCGGCAGATGCCCGTCAATCCGGACATCATTCGCTTCATACGCCTCCGCAGCAGCAAATTCCTCTTTTATGATGTCTTGGCAAAGTTCAATACATTCATCACAAATATATACATTCGGCCCTGCAACAAGACGCCTTACCTGATCCTGTGGCTTTCCGCAGAAAGAACAAGTCAGCTGCTTTGTCTCGTCAAATTTACTCATCCCGTTCTCCCTATTTTCTTGCTTCAATTACGCCGTCGATCAAACCGTACGCCCGAGCGTCTTCCGGATCCATAAAGTGATCCCGGTCGGTGTCCGCTTCGATCCGCGCCAGAGGCTGCCCGGTGCGTTCTGCCAAAATGCGGTTCAGCTTATCGCGGGTCTGAATGATCCGCTCCGCATGAATACGCATATCCTCAGCCTGACCGTTCATACCGCCCATGGGCTGATGAATCATAATTTCCGCATTGGGAAGTGCAAAGCGTTTTCCCTTTGCGCCTGCCGCCAGCAGAAACGCTCCCATGCTTGCCGCCATGCCGATACAAATAGTGGATACATCCGGCTTGATGTACTGCATGGTGTCGTAAATTGCCATTCCCGCCGTTACGGAACCGCCGGGGCTGTTAATATAGAAACAGATATCTTTTTCCGGGTCTTCTGCTTCCAGAAAAAGAAGCTGCGCAACTACCAGGCTGGCAGTGTGCTCATCAACCTCTTCTCCCAGGAAAATGATGCGATCCTTCAAAAGACGCGAATAAATATCGTACGATCTTTCGCCTCTTCCGGTTTGTTCAATAACCATGGGTATTAACGCCATGCCGGGTTCCTCCTTGTTTACACAAACGGGGAGCGAATCCATTTCTGTTTTCTCTCCCCTTCTTTAATGCGTTTCTTTTATTACACTTTATATATTACTCATAAATAGCATTTTCAAACACAAAATTCAAAGCTTTCTGATTGATTACATCGCCTCTGAGCATCAGCGCACCTTCCACGCCCATGGATTTTGTGAATTCGTCTTTGTCCTTGTGGTACATCTGTGCCATACGGGTCAATTCTTCATCCATCTCTTCGTCGGTTGCGTCGATGCCTTCCTGTTTTGCAATAGCGCTGATCAGCAGTCTTGTCTTAACCTTCTGATAAGCTTCCGGTCTCATATCCTCTTTCAATCCATCAATATCCTTCTGGATATAGTCCAGATATGTCTGTAATTCCAAACCTTCATACTTCAGCTGCTGGGTCAACTCCGCAATCATCTGAGAAATTTCATCATCTACCATAACATCGGGGATATCTACGTCATTTGCCTGATAGATTTCTATCAAAACGGAATTCTTTTCTTCATAATCCGCTTTTTCCGCGGCTGTTTTCTCCAGCTTTTCCCGGATATCTTTCTTCAGTTCTTCCAGCGTATCAAATTCGCTGACGTCTTTTGCAAATTCATCGTTTAATTCCGCAAGTTCCAAAGTTTTGATTTCATGAACAGTGCAGTTAAAGACAGCGTCCTTGCCCGCAAGGTCTTCCGCATGGTATTCTTCCGGGAACGTTACCTTCACTTCTCTTGCCTCGCCCGGCATCACACCTACCAGTTGGTCTTCAAAACCGGGAATAAACTGGTTGGAGCCCAGCTCTAACTGCTGATTGGAAGCGGTTCCGCCGCTAAACTGTCTTCCGTCCACAAAGCCTGCGTAGTCCAGAATTAAAGTATCACCGTTCTTCGCGGGGCCTTCGCTTTCGACCAAACGTCCGTTTCTCTTCTGCAGATCTGCCAGATCCTTTTCTACATCCTCGTCAGAGATCGTCGCATCCAGCTTCTTTACCTTTACGCCTTTGTAATCTTTTACTTCTATTTCCGGCATTACGGTAACGGTAACGGTGATTTCCAGATCCTTGCCTGCCGCAACTTCATTCAGATCCAATTTCGGCTGATCTACCGGATTTACTTCCAAAGTACTCAGCGCCTGCGGATATTCCTCCTGAAACAGGCTGCCGATAGCGTCTTCATAGAATACACCTGCGCCGTACTTGCCTTCGATCAGCTTTCTGGGAGCTTTTCCTCTGCGGAAGCCGTCTACCGTATATCTGTCTTTTGTATTCTGATATACCTTTACAATAGCAGCTTCAAATTCTTCCGCCGTGAATTCCATTTTAAATTTGCTGGTATTTCCTTCTCTTTCGATAAACGTAGCTTTCATTTCTTCCTCCAATTATATTAAATTTCCGTTTTATCCATTCTATTCTATTCTTTAACAGGCGCCGCGTTCCGAATCAATTGAAGCCCTCTGAAGTATTTGCTTTCATCTTCCGCCGCCAGTCCATACACTTCCGCCAGTTCTCCGCCTATAGCCGTCACATCTTCCTTTTCGCCGGAATACAGTTCAATTTCCAGTTCGCAAACCGGAAGCTTTCCGTAATCCGTAACGATTTCACCGGTATCCACCGCAACCTCGCAGATGCTTCTTCCGTTGTCCACCCGCATTCTGCGCCGGAGGAAATGGATTTCCAGCAGATTTTCAAGAGGCCGGCCTCCCGTCAATTCCATAACAACCCGTCCCGCCTCACTCTCTTTAAAAATATCCGCAGTGGGACGGATCAGGCAATCCTCTCCGGAAATCGGCACATTGATTTCTTCTCGTACATGAAGTCCATCCACACAGCTTCCGTTCCATTTCAGAGTCGCTATGGTCTTCACGCCTTCCATACGCACACGAAAAGCGATGTCATTCTTCTGGAGGATACGATCCGCCGTATCGAAGTACGCCGCTTTCATATAAATCGTTTCCCGCGAATCGGCTTCGCAGATCTCCGACAGAGCTTTGTCCTCCCAAATCCGATCCGCACACCCTTTTCCCGGTACACGATATTTCATTTCTATTTCCATGCATTGTCCTTTTTTCAGTTGCTGCCGACTCCGGTTAGAAATTCCGGTATTCCGGCTTTTTTATGTACTCAAAAACACGCACACGTGCCATAATATGTTACCACTGTTTCTTTGATTTTACAACTAAAATTTTAAGAACCTGATAGAAAATCGGCCGTTTTTAAGCAATTTTCAAACAGTTTTCACAAAAAATAAAGCAGTTTCCCATTAGCCCGAAAACAGAAAATTTTTCGTCAATTACGGCATTTTCCCTATAGCACGAGAAAAAGCGCGCCCTACGGGAACGCGCTTTTTTTGTGTAACAAATATTTATTCAGCGATGACCTTACAGAAATTCATAAAGATCTGCGCTACTTCCGCACGGGTTGCGGTGCCGTGGGGGTCAAGGATACCTCCGCCCTTACCGGACAGCAAACCTGCTCCAACAGCCCATTTCACCGCATCTTGTGCCCAAACGGAGATGTCGGCGCCGTCAGCGAAAGTATCGAGGCCGGCGAAGGCTGTCACATCATAGCCTTTAAACTTAGCATAATTGAATAAAATCAGCGCCATCTGCTCACGGGTAATGTTATCCGTGGGGCCAAACTTTCCGCTGCCGTAACCGCTAACAATGCCTTGCGCCGCCGCCCAACTTACTGCGTCAGCATACCAGGCATCCGAAGCCACGTCGTTAAAAACGGAGCCGGAAGCACCCGGACGGTTCTCCAGATTGTAGAGCACCTGCGCAATCATACCCCGGGACAACTTAGCGTTAGGAGCAAAAGCAGTCGCACCGGTGCCGTTCATCATACCGTTATCCAGAACGTAATCGACCGCCTCGTGATACCACGCCGAAATATCCACATCGGTGAACTTTTCGGCTGCACATTGGTGGGCAGACTCGTTCTTCGTCCATTTGGCATAAACAGTTTTGCTTCCGTCCAGTTTGACCGAGGTGACCTTTTCGGTCAGATCCTTGTCAGCATACCATCCATCGAAAGTGTAGCCCTCCCTGGTGGTAATGTATGCGGACAGGTCAATGGTGGTGTTCTTCTCCTTGGTGACCTTGTCAACGGCACTGCCGCCGTTTGTAACAAAGGTCAGGGTGTAACCGGACGCATCGGAGCCGCCGGAGGGACGGGTATAGGTAAAGGCAAACCGGGTCTTATTGTCGCCCACATTTGTTCTGACCACCTTAGTGTTAGCACCGGCGGTAATCCTCTCCGGGTCAAATGCCTTACCGTTCGAGTCAATGATGAAGGTGATGGTTCTGTCCTTGAAAGCAATCGTTTCCTCGTTATCCTTCTCCAGCTTGATGGTCTGGCCATCGGTCACCGCATTCACGGCATCCTGCAAAGTAGCGTAGCAGGTCCCGTTGATGGAGGCGGCTACTTCAGCAGCTACCGGCAGAGTAAATTCGGAGAAACCATTGGTGTTGGTAAAGGTAACGAAAATACCGTTTTCTGTATTGGAAAATGTCAAGGGATAATAATAGGTCTTGCCGTTGTGAATGTGCTTTGCGTAATAAGTTGTTCCTTCCACGGAATTAAATTCGTCGGGAAGCTTGACCGCGATCTCGATGGTTTTAACACTGGTCAGCGGTTTTTCAGAGCCGGGCAGTATAACGGCGTTGGGCTCTTCACCCTGGGACGTCTCGCCGACAACTTTCAAATTTGACGCGAGCTCTTCTGTAGAAGCAACTACACGATACATGGGCTGAATATCGAGTGTTACTGTTCCGGTGTCCGCATCATACCGGACAGGCTTGATATCCAGATAGGTCTGGGCATAAACGTGGACGTCGTCAGTCTCTCCCACGTTCACGCCGCTATTCTCGGCTTGCAGGGCAACCGCTGCCGCTTCCATCTGAGCTTCCGTAACACTGCCCACTACAGTATTTGCCGCAGCCGCCAGTACGGAGGTATCCGCCAAGACGCCCTTAGCCACGGCTTCAACGGCCTCCCGCTTATCCTCAGGAATCGTATCAGGAATAGTTACCGCAGGGGTGCCGGTTGCGGGCTTGACAGTGGTTGCAGCCTTATCATCAACCATAAATGTGTACCCGGGCTTGTTGCTGGGCAAAGTAGCCTTACCGTCAGCCAAATACACCGTCGGATCACCGGTGAAATAGCCGCCGGTAATCACGATTGCTCCCTCACGAGTGTTTTCCTGCGCATTGAGAGGCTGGTTAAAATTACCATCATTAATCTTAATTGTACTGTTTACAGGATTATTATAATCACTGCCAATCCAGACGGAATACCTCTTGCCGCAGAAAGTCCCGCCATTGACGGTCACCGCCGCAGTCTCAGGATCTACACCAACGCCATCGTTAGAAACATACAATCCGTAGTAATCGGTAGAACTGTAGCTGCCGCCGTTGACAACTGCTGTTCCGGAGTCAATTCCCAGACCGCCGTGAACGCCGGAAACAACGACTTTCTTTCCTGCTGCCGGGGTGATAGTGATATCACCGGTGGAAATAATAGCATAAGTCCGCGGGCTCTTTCCATCAAATACACCTGCGGTAATAGTCGCCGTCCCTGAGTTATTCAGACAGCCTGCGCCGTAATTCTTCGTGGCTTCAGACGAGGATGCAATAAGCGTTCCGCCGTTAATAGTCAAGTCTGCTTCATTCCAGATAGCTGCACCGCCGTTGGAATCGCACGCTTCGATGGTACCATCCTCAATGGTCATAATCCCATTTCCCAAGTTTTCAATGCCCCGCGCAACGATCAAGCCGCCGCCCCGGGTATCTGTCAAAGTAAAGGTGCCATAGTTATCAACGGCGTAGTAATGACGTGTTTCAAGCTCCGAACCGGACTTTACTGCTGTAGACAACTTCTTGCCATTTAAGTCCAGCGTGACAGTTCTGCCGGCCGGAACGACAACAGGTGTCGAAAGCATAGCATCCGCACCCAAGGTCACATCGTCCAGCAACTCAATCTTCGCAATATTGTCGCCCTGCAACGTACTTAAATCATCAGCGAAAATATAGTTGCCAAACCTGTCTTCCGCTTTTACAGGGTATTGCGTTACAGAAGGCATCACTTCGTCAGCAGTTGCTTTCATCGGAAAAATTTTTTCGGAAGCATCGACACCGCTGCCGCTGTAAATGCAGCAGGCTGTCGGTTCTGCGATATAGTTGCCGGAAAGGTTTACTTTCTCAGGATCTGCAAAATAGTAAATCTCAAAACCAGTCTGGTTCAGTTTCGAACCATCGTAAATTTCGTTGTTCGTAATATTAGCGGAAAAATCCACATTTTTTGCGGATTGAACATGAATATAGCGAACCGGCTCAATGCTACCCGTGGTTCTAAATATATTTCCGGTAATATTGATCGTTGCCCCCTCTTTGGGTGTGCTCTGGATTGTATCCCAATCAACATTATCAAAAGTACAGTTCATAATATTAGCAGTACCGGTCAGTGATTTAGCATAAACTGCAGTTAATTTACCAACTTTATCCTTAAATCCATACCAAGCTTCATTTTCACTCAGCGTACTTATATTGTGAATATTTTTAAAGTTGACATTTTTCACTGTGCCGCCCGCAGCATCGATTTCCACGCATACATTACCGCTGAGCGTTGCGCCGTCGCCATCCAGAGTGGCATTTGCAGGAAGCTTAATCACAACAGCTGTCTCCCCCGGACTGGTGATATCATTCAACAGTTTAACGGTGCCGCCTTCTCCTGCGGCAGAAACTGCCTCACTAATTGAAGTATACGACTGTGCCGTGCCATCCTTTGGTGTTGCTTCAGCAACATAAGACCCGCCATCCGCAAACGCAGTTGGCATCATGCTCACAATCACAGTTAGCGTCAGAACAATAGATAAAAATTTCTTCTTCACGTTTTTCCCTCCTTTTCAGCATTGTACAAAGTGTCTTTTACGGGATATCTGTTAATAGATCTGTACTTCGCCTCCTTTTGCATGTAATGTATTTTTCATAGAAATCCAAGTACACTATAATTTCTACTTTTAAGCACCTGCTCAGGTATCTCCTCCAACCAATCGATGTTCTGATCGCAGAGGAAACCCTGACCGCACCATTTTCTATTTTTTTACACTATATACCCTTTTTCACATTATATGTCACTGCCATTTACATGTCAATATTCACATACTTAGCTTTTCTGAAACATCGCAGAATAATTTTGGCTGTGGAAATAAATCTTTATGCGTTCTATTGTCGTTTTACTACAATTTCAGAAGCTTTCGAATAAACTCCAAAAGCTTCCGAAATTGTAACCATAGCATTTTTATGTAACAAGTTTTTTGCGCACGAAAAAACGCCCTTTTCTTTTGAACCGATGATTCGTTAAGAAAAAAGGACGTTTATTTTCGGAAACCTCAACTATAAGACGTCAAAATTTCAATTTTGAAAGTAGTGACCTATTTTGATACGAAATGCACACGGCTCTTACGTTTCGTTACGAGGAGGTGACAAAATGCCAAGAGCAATAACCATTGTACCAAAACCACCGAAACTGGAACAGAAAAAGCGAGTTGCGGCCTATACCCGTATGTCGAGCGGCAAGGATGCCATGCTCCGCTCGCTGTCCGCACAGGTCAGCTATTACAGCGACCTCATCCGGAATCACGATGACTGGCTCTACGTCGGCGTGTACGCTGACGAGGGCATTTCCGGCACTAACACCAAGCGCCGTGAAGGGTTCAAAGAAATGATTGCTGATGCCCTGGACGGCAAAATTGACCTTATCGTTACCAAGTCGGTCAGCCGATTTGCGAGGAACACGGTCGACAGCCTGGTAACCATCCGCAAGCTGAAAGAAAACGGCGTAGAGTGCTACTTTGAGAAGGAGGGCATCTACACCTTTG
>JALEJU010000023.1 GCA_022769485.1 Bacillota bacterium | reverse complement strand
GACACCATGACGGATAATATGGAGGATGTACATACCAATGAAAGTGCGGTCAACAGCTTGTGGAATTACGGTTCTGAAGTGACTTGGCACGAGGCGTTGGACTACTACTATGAGTCACTAAAAACCGAAGAGCAAGCTTTGGATTGCTATATGGAGGATATAGCCGCCGATGAAATTGCACAGTTACCGGTATCTGAGTTCTATAATTTTTTACATGACAAATACTTTGTTTGGAAATATACCGCAAAGAATCGCCTTGCAACAACAAGAAAGTCTCTGAAGCGATATGTAGATGAAAACAGGCTATCCGAGCTTGCAGACATTCAAAAACGGTTGTTTTCTGCTGATCGGTCAAACATCGAAAAATGCTTGAGCATTGCATCAGAGATTCATGGGCTTGGCCCTGCCGGAGCAAGCGGTTTGTTGTCGATACTGTTTCCAGAGAGCTTTGGTACAATAGACCAATATGTAGTTAAAGCGTTAAAAGAAGTCAAAGGGATGCCTTATACCGCCGAGTTGACGAAGATGAACCCTGATTCGCTAAGTATTAAAGATGGTGTTTTGTTAATCCGAATTATGCGTGAACAGGCTATGAGATTGAATAGACAATTTGATACGGATTTTTGGACTCCCAGAAAAATTGATATGGTTTTCTGGTCTATTGGAAGAGTTAGAAAATAACGCAAGGCTCCCTTCTTTTCAGAAGGGAGCCTTTTTTCATGCAGTCTTATTGGAAGCCGTCCCAGATGCGGTTCTTTTTATGCAGCAGCAGAAATATAAGAGGATTGATGCTTTTTCGCATTTCTCTTATAAAAACAAAAAGATTATACTTGGAATAAAGTTTTTATGATATAATAGTGCCGAAGAAACCAGTAGTCGACAACCGGACAGTTTTTAAAGAGAAAGGGGCTTCGGCGTGGACAAATTAACGATAGGAAAAATGGCTCGTATTAACGGAATTTCAGAACAGACGCTTCGCCTGTATGATAAAATGCATTTACTGGAACCTTGTGAGACAAATCCTTACACAGGGTATCGCTATTACAATATAAAGCAGTGTGCAAAGCTGGATATGATTCAGTATTTAAAGGCGTTGGGAATGAATCTGTCTCAGATTAAAGAATATTTTGATGAAAAAGAAGTTTCCAGCCTCAGAGACATTTTGGAAAAACAGAAAACCGTTGTGCATCAGCAGATAGAGACGCTGCGATACGCGGAAATGGCATTGAACCGTGCTGTTGAGAACTGCAATCGTTATGATACTATTCCCAGGGGAGAGAATCCGATCATCGAATATTTACCGGATCGCTGTGCTTATATTTATGACGTGCAGGAAAATTATTACGGATACGGAATGGATTACTATGAAAGTACGCTTCGAGCCTTAAAACAGGATTATACGTTACATAAACTGCCGCTGAGCTATTTTTGCAATATAGGAAAGATTTTAAGAAAGAAAAATTTCATAAAGAAAAAGATTATGTCAACAGAAGCCTGTATTTTTTTAGAGAAAAGCACAGTCGCTGATGGTAAATTAGAGATAATACCGGGCGGTGTATATCTGTGCGTTTATTGTGAGGGGTATGAAAATGAACAGGCTTCGCTGCAGAGCCTGATGCAGCATATCTCCGAACACGGATATGAGGTCACGGGAGACTGCATCAGCGAGGTTATCGTAGAGCTCCCTGCTTTGGCATCTTATAATCGGAATGCGTTTTTTAAAATACAAGTGCCGGTTAAATCAAAAAGTTAGAAAATTAAAAAATCAATGCGTGAAATGAAAATTAATATTGACTTTATAATTGGAATAAGGTTTATTATTAACGTGCAGGGCAAATTTTGAAAAATTTAATTACCTATTATTTGTTCTGTCCCGGCGAATCTGGGAACGATCGCAGCATTGCAGAAAGCGGTGTGTAATCCAATTCAGTATTGATGCAGTCGTGCTCTCTGCAGAAGTGCGGTGTTGACAAGTGCGGTGAAAAGCATTATTATAGGGTTAGGCGAAGAGGAAATGTGTTCCAGCGCCATGCAAATCAGGCCGATACAGTCAGTGCTGTTGCTTTTGCATATGTGGTGATTGTTGTCGTATATTTAAGGACTTTTGATTGTTTGTGGAGCGTCGGAAGGGGAGCAAAAGGCAAGCTCCCACCAATAAACCAAATCTAAAAAAAAGAAATTGGAGGAAATGAAATGCCTAGAAAGAGTTTTGATGAAGTAATCAAGTACACTGAGTATGCAATGAAAACCATCGCTCAGAAGAGTATGACTGATGAAGAAAAGAAGTTCTTTATTGAAGAAACAAGACACAACTTCGACAACCACATCAACCCCGGTTTCCTGGCTTACAGAAAGTCTGCTGGTGACGATGATATGGCTATGGAATGGATTTCCCACGGCGATACATTCGAAGACCTGAACGGAAATGAATACATCGACTGCCTCGGCGGTTTCGGTTGCTTCAACTGTGGTCACAGACATCCCAAAATCGTTGAAACCGTTAAGAATCAGCTGGACAAGCAGCCCCTGTCCTCCGCAGAACTGGTAGACGCTAACAGATCTCTGCTGGCTAGAATCCTGGCTGACGTTACTCCTGGCGATCTGCAGTACACCTTCTTCACATCTTCCGGTACAGAAGCTGTTGAATGTGGTCTGAAGATGGCTACCCTGGCTACAGGCAGACATTACTTTGTTGCTTTTAAGGCGGACTTCCACGGAAAAACTCATGGTGCTCTGTCCTTGACAGCTAAAGAACATTACAGAGGACCCTTCCTCCCCTTGCTGCAGGGTACAAGACATGCTCCCTTCGGTGATCTGGATTACCTGAAGAAGCTGATCGACGTTATGGAATATGTTGGCGAACTGCCGGCTGCTATCATCTTCGAACCCATTCAGGGCGAAGGCGGCGTAAACGTACCTCCCGATGATTTCATCCCCGGTATCAGAGAAATCTGTACAAAGTATGACATCATGATGATCGCTGACGAAGTTCAGGCTGGTATGGGTCGTACAGGTTACCTGTTTGCAGTAGACTACAACAACGTAGCTCCTGACATCCTCTGCCTCGGTAAGTCCATCTCCGGTTCTGTAGTTCCCCTCTCTGCTTGCGTTTGCACAGAAAGAGCTTTCAGAGGAATGTTCCCGGATCCCTTGCTCCACAGCACAACAACCGGTGGTAACCCGCTGGCTACAGCTGCTGGTATCGCAGCATTCAACGTTATCCTGAGCGAAGATCTGCCCGGCAGAGCTCAGAAGGCTGAAAAGATGTATAAGGAAGCTTTTGCTGGTTACCTGAAGAAGTATCCTGAACTCTTGAAGGACTTCAGAGGCCGTGGTCTGTTCTTGGCTATGGAATTCTGTGATGGCGATATGGGTTATGAAGTTGTTTACGAAGCATTCTGCAGAAAGGTTCTGCTGTCTGGTTCTTTGATCAACGCTAAGACCATCAGAGTTGAACCCCCGCTCAACATTTCTGACGAACACATTAAGAAGTCCATTGAAATTCTGGGCGAATGCCTCGAAATTGTATACAACAGACATTTCAAATAATGTGAGTTGTTAAGAGGCTTTAATAAACTCTAAAGATGGGGCGAATGGTTATCCATTCGCCCCGTTTTTTTTTCTCTGTAAAAATTTTTTAGATGAGAGTGGCTGCCGGTTTGTTGAGGTAGGTTCAAATTTCTGATTGTCAGTATTTTTCAAATCTATTTACGAAATAACGAAAAGCAGCGGTAATTTTCATTTTAATTATCTGTAAATAATTGACATTCTCTATTTATAGATGTAAAATATTTACAAATGGAGGCAAGAAATGGATAATAAAAGAAAAAAATGGATCCGCATTGGAATTATCGGTGCAGCAGCTGTTTTAACGATTGTATGTTATCTTTCCGGAAGAACCGGCAGCGATTTGTTCCAAACAGAAAGTTCGGTTTTTCCACAGGAAACAACCGAAAACGAACAATCTTTAAAATCAGAAAAAGAAAAACATAAGATTGTAGTAGATATTTGCGGCGCTGTGGAAAATCCCTCTGTTTTGATTTTAGATGAGGGAAGCAGGGTTTATGAGGCGGTAGATGCAGCCGGTGGATTAAAAGAAGGGGCAGATATACGAACTACCAATTTAGCGGCAGAATTGAACGATGGAATGAAACTGTATATTCCAACTAAAGTAGAAGTGTCTATGGAGGAGAAAATCACCAAACAGATGGCGGGAAGTGCTTATATAGGCGGAAATACTGCAATCACAAGCTCAGAAACGGTGTCGAATAATGGGAACTTGTTAGAGAAAAGCGGTGAAAGAATAAATATAAATACAGCAGATGAGGAAACACTGCAAACGTTAAAGGGAATAGGTCCGTCTACGGCTAAAAAAATCGTAGAGTACAGAACGCAGTACGGAAGATTTAAAAAAATAGAAGATGTTATGAATGTAAGCGGAATCGGACAAAAAACATTTAATAAATGGAAAGATTTAATTTGCATAGAATAAGAATTTCAAAATCCGTTCACACTAAGTCAGAGGTGAATGGATATGTTTTTTGAAAGAAAACGATTTTGGCAAACCAAATGGTTTTACGGACTGATTTTAGGTTTATTCGTATTGGGCTACAGTGCAAATTTAATGTTGGAATCTTCAGATTCGGAAATGTCTGATAAAAAAAGCGGGGAAGCTTCTGTTCAAACCGATTACGGTCTAAAAGAAGATGACTCCGTTTCTGCGGCAGGATCCGAAGATGAGCCAATTCCGGACGGGACGGAAGTCGATGAAGTGTATATTCTGCGGGAAGAGGATGGAATTGTTAAGCTTTATTACTGTGATGGAAACGCAGGTGATGTTTTTTTAAGGGATACAGAAATTCAATATGCGCTTTTAGGCGAAGATGATCAGGAACTTTTTCAGCGTGGAACAGATCTTATGACAAAGGAGGAGCTGGAAGAATTTCTTCAGGATTTTGAAAGCTAAAATATGATGGAAAAGCGCAACGGTTGGCTTCGCAGAGGAGAAGCTCAAATTTTATCCTTTATCGCGGCATTTTTGGTGATGGCCGCGATTATAATTCTTACTGTGCCAAATGAAATTCGTGTATTTTCAAACGAGACGAGCAAAATTCAGCTCCCCTTCAAAGAAGTAACCATAAAAGTTTTACCGGAAACAAAAGTGATTCCGGGAGGACAATCCGTAGGGGTCATGATGGATGTAAAGGGTGTGCTTGTAGTTGGCTTGGAAGAAATTGAGTGTACGGATGGAACGGCTGTAAACCCCGGGTTATCGGCAGGTCTGCAGATCGGTGACAGCATCTTAAGTATCGATGGACAAAAAGTGGACAGCGCAGAGGACGTACAGACTGTTTTGAACAAGTTAAAAAAGGATGTACGTCTTGAAATCAGCCGAAAAGGAAAAAAAGAGATGCTTTCGATCCAACCGGTAAAAGCAAAGGATGACGGTCAATATAAGATTGGGGTATGGGTTCGTGATCGAACTGCCGGATTGGGGACGATGACTTATTATAACCCTGAAAATAAAAGCTTCGGGGCATTGGGACATGCAATAACGGAAGCTGCTACGGGGGATCTTTTGTCTTTACGAAACGGTAAACTGCTGCATACGAGAGTAGAATCGGTGAAGCAGGGAAAAAGCGGAGATCCGGGCGAAATCCGCGGCATTTTTTACGAGGCAGATGCACCTTGGGGAGATTTAAAACAAAATACAGAATACGGCATTTTCGGAACTTTGGATGAAGGGGCAGAAAATCCTTATTATCCTGAACCGGTTTCTATCGGTTATCAGGGTGATGTGGAAAAAGGAAAAGCCTACTTGCTGACCACTTTGGACGGAAATCAAATGGGAAAATATGAAGTGGAAATCGAGCAGGTTCAGCACCAACAGAGGCAGGGGACGAAAAGCTTTGTTGTTCATGTGACAGACCCGGATCTTTTGGAAAAAACCGGGGGGATTGTGCAGGGAATGAGCGGAAGTCCGATCATACAAAACGGAAAATTGATCGGAGCCGTAACACATGTATTTGTTAACGATCCGGAACGCGGATACGGTGTGTTTATTCAATGGATGCTGCAGCAGACTATGGATAATTGATTTGTCATTTAATGTCAAGAAATACGAAAGAAAGACGAATTCTTATCGTTGAAAAAGGATTTTTCGTTGTTTACTATTATATTTGGGAATTAGAGTTGTGTTTCAGCGAATAAACGGGGAAAAGTAAAAAAACAGGGGGAACTGTGTATATGAAAACGGTGAGAGTAGGCGTGGCAGATGATAATCAGGATTTTTGCGAGATGCTCACTGATTTTTTCAAGGATTACAAGGATATTGACGTTGCTTTTTCTGTATACGACGGAATGCAGACAGTAGAAGCGGTAATGAAGGAAAAGCCGGATGTATTGCTCCTCGACGTAATCATGCCGTATCTTGATGGGTTGGGCGTTTTAGAACAGCTGAATTCCATGGAGCCGGAGAATATGCCTAAAATCATCATGTTGTCTGCTGTCGGTCAGGAAACCATTACACAGAAAGCGATTAACCTGGGTGCGGAATATTACGTTGTAAAACCCTTTGATTTAAGTCTTTTAACAAAACGAATCCGTCAGCTTTCCGGAATAGAAGATGAAGGCAAAAATCATGTAACACGGGCATTGGTGAACCGGGAGGCTTCTCAGGAAAACGATCTGGAAATTGAAATTACCAATATCATTCATGAAGTTGGAGTGCCGGCACATATTAAAGGGTATCAGTATTTGAGAAATGCAATTACTATGGTAGTTGACGACATGGAATTGCTGGGCGCGGTAACGAAAGAGTTGTATCCGGCCATTGCAGAGATGAATGATACTACACCCAGCCGAGTAGAACGGGCGATTCGTCATGCGATCGAGGTAGCCTGGAACCGCGGGCGGATCGAAACCATTAACAATTTGTTCGGATATACCGTTCAAACAGACAAAGGAAAGCCGACCAATTCGGAATTTATTGCTATTATTGCAGACAAATTGCGTTTAGAAAGAAAAGCCTGCTGAACAAAAAAACCTTTACAACAATGAAGTGATATCGTATTATAGTAAAATGATTATTATAAGACGATATCACTTTATAAATGTATGTGGAAAAGTAAAGGAGCGGCAGCGATGACTATTCGAATCGGAATTATGGGTTATGGCAATTTAGGGAGAGGTGTGGAGTGTGCGATAAAGCAGTCCACGGATATGGAATTGGCAGCGGTATTTACGCGCAGAGATCCGCAGACTGTATCGATTCTTACCCCGTCTGCAGGAGTATACCGGGTAGAAGATGCGGAAAAGATGGCGGATAAAATTGATGTTATGATTCTTTGCGGAGGAAGCGCTACGGATTTACCGGAGCAGACTCCGAAATATGCAAAACAATTCAATTTGGTAGACAGTTTTGATACGCATGCGAAAATTCCGGAACATTTCGATGCTGTGGATCGATCTGCAAAAGAATCCGGGAAACTTGCGGTTGTATCCGCAGGCTGGGATCCCGGTATGTTTTCTTTAAATCGCCTGTATGCGGAATCTATTTTACCCTGCGGTTCTTCTTATACCTTTTGGGGCAAGGGAGTAAGTCAAGGGCATTCAGATGCCATCCGTCGGATTAAAGGTGTAAAAGATGCCAGGCAGTATACCATCCCCTTGGAGAATGCTCTGGAGGCGGTTCGCAGCGGGAACACACCGGAGTTTACAACCAGAGAAAAGCATCTGCGTGAATGCTTTGTGGTAGCGGAGCAGGGAGAAGATTTAGAACGCATTGAAAAAGAAATCGTAACGATGCCTAATTATTTTGCGGAATACGATACTATCGTTCATTTCATCAGTGAAGAAGAGATGCAGCGGGATCACAGCGGTATTCCTCACGGGGGATTCGTTATCCGCAGCGGAAAAACAGGATGGGAAGAAGAGAATATCCATATAATCGAATATCGTCTGCAGCTTGATTCCAATCCGGAATTTACTTCCAGCGTTCTGCTTGCCACAGCGCGGGCAGTTTATCGCATGGCGGCGGCGGGTATGACAGGCTGCAAAACACTTTTTGATATTCCGCCGGCATATTTCAGCCCGAAAGATGGCCGCGAGCTGCGCGAGCATTTACTTTAAATTTCAATGCTTTTGTATAAGCCGTAAAATAGTCTGAAAATATGAACTTTTTTCCGTTTTTTAAATTTTGCTTGCGAAACGGATGTAAATGGTGTATAAGTATACAAAACAAGGATAGAGGCGCGGGAGAGACGAAGACTTTTGGAGCCGGTGGGCGAAGAGGAAAGTCGGAAGCGATTTCGCCGAATCCTGTTGTCAGACATGGCAGCAGGGTGGGTCTGCAGAGAATATCTGCAGGACTGTCTGCGGGGAAACCTGCAGTTGAGCTATCTTGTTGACTGTGCAAAGACAGCTTAAGGCGATTCTGTTTTACAGAAATCATAAGACGTTTTAAAACCGGTCAGTAAGATAACTCTTACAGATCGGTTTTTTTAATGGTTTTTAATGAAAAAGGATAGGGAACGGCAGAAAATGAGAACGAAGAACAGTGAATACAGAATCGGCGGCGTAAGCTGTGAGGCTTTGGCAGAAAAAATGGGAACTCCTCTGCAGATTTTCGATCAAGAAAAAATTGAAAATCGATTGCAGGAATATCAGACCTATTTCAAATCTCACCGGTTTGAGACCGGCGTGATTTATGCTTCGAAAGCGTTCCTCTGCAAAGCTATGCTGGAACTTCTGGAAGAACAAAATTTCTGCCTGGATGTGGTCAGCGGCGGTGAACTGCATTGCGCGAAAACAAGCAGCTTTACAATGAGCCGGATATTTTTTCACGGCAATAATAAATCCCAAGCAGAGCTGGAACAAGCTTTGGAGTATGGCGTGGGCACTGTCGTACTGGACAACCCGGAGGAAACCGAATTGCTGATTTCCTTAGCGGAGGAAAAACGAAAACGGATAGATGTTTTGATCCGGATAAACCCCGGTATCGAAGCTCATACGCATAAGTATATTATGACGGCGCATCTGGACAGCAAATTCGGAATTTCCATACGAAAGAAAGAGGAAATTGTAAATATGATCCGAAGCATTGAAAAAAGCGCTTTTGTTAATTTCGAAGGCATTCATGCTCACATTGGATCGCAAATTTTCGATGTGCAGGCTTTCCGGGAAGAAGTGCGAATTTTAGCTGAATTCGCAGAAGTTTTGGAAAAGGAAGATGGGATTCCTGTTCACACATTTGATTTGGGAGGCGGATTTGCCGCAACTTATACGGCGGAAGACAGCCCGATCCCGATTCAGGAGGCCTGCCGGGCTGTGCTGAAGGCCTGCGAAGAAGAGGCTGATAAACGGGACCTGACCCTTCGGCGGGTTTTCATCGAACCGGGAAGGAGCCTGATCGCCGAAGCGGGAAGTACACTTTATCGAATCGGGTTTCAAAAAGATACAGAAAGCAAGCATTATATTTTTATTGACGGCGGCATGGCGGACAATATTCGCCCCACACTGTATCAGGCAAAATATAACTGCGATAATATCAGCCGATTGAACGAAGCGAAAACTGTCTGGACTACCGTAGCAGGGAAATGCTGCGAGTCAGGGGATATTTTGATCGAGGATATTCTGCTTCCGCCCTGTGAGAACGGGGATTTGCTTCTGGTCTATACTACGGGAGCATATGGATACAGTATGGCGTCCAATTATAACCGCTTGCCGCGTCCGGCCGCAGTGTTTGTCAAAAACGGAAACGCACGCTGTGTTCTGCGAAGAGAAACGTTTCAAGATCTGGAAGCGCTGGAATGCAGTGATCCGGTTGAAATTTAAAAAAGTCATCTAAATTGCTAAGGAAGAGAAAGAAAGAAAGAAAGAGGGAAGAAAGATGTTTAACGTAAAGGGTTCTATTGTAGCATTGATTACACCGTTCAACGAAGACGGAAGCGTAAACTTTGAAAAGTTAGGCGAGCTGATCGAATGGCATATCGCAAATAAGACGGATGGTATTGTCCTTTTGGGAACTACCAGCGAATCTCCCACCATGACTCACGAAGAAGACGAAGCCATCGTAAAGTTCGCGGTTGAGTTAGTCAATAAGAGAGTTCCTTTGATTGCCAGCAGCGGTTCTAACTGCACACAGACCATGATTGAAAAGAGCCTCCAGTTCCAAGCAGCAGGTGTGGACGCGCTGCTCTGCATTTCGCCGTATTACAACAAAGCGAATAACGAGGGTATGTACCGTCATTTCGCAGACGTAGCGGATGCGGTAGATATTCCCATTATTCTTTACAATGTTCCCGGAAGAACAGGCTGCAATATTCCGGTGGAAGTAGTGGAACGTTTAGCGAAGCACAGAAACATTGCAGGAATTAAAGAAGCCAGCGGAAATCTGAGCTATGCCGCGAAGGTTGCCAGATTCCTCAGCGATGATTTTGTTATGTACAGCGGGAATGACGATGTTATTCTTCCGGTTCTGTCCGTGGGCGGCAGCGGCGTTATTTCGGTTTGGGCGAACTTAATGCCGGAGACCGTGCATACTATGGTTATGGATTTCCTGGAAGGCAGAACGGCAAAAGCGATGGAAACACAGATTCATTACCTGGATTTGATCAATGATCTGTTCATCGAAGTGAATCCGATTCCCATCAAGGAAGCCATGAATCTGCACGGAATGGAAGTCGGCGGTTATCGTCTGCCTCTGTGTGAAATGACAGAAGCGCACAGAGCGATATTAAAGGCAGAAATGGAAAAGGTGGAGGTATTATGATCGTATTGTTAATCGGGCATGGAAGAATGGGGAAGCTGATTGAAAACGGCTTGAATGAAAATCCCGACCATAGGGTGGCAGCTGTTGTGGATATTGATAACGCAGAGCAGTTGGATTCTATGGGGAAAATTGCGGATTTGATCATTGACTTTTCCCATCCGGATATGATGAATCGTTTGATTTCCTATGCGGAGCGGACGAAGACTCCTTTGGTAAGCGGCACAACCGGGCTTTCGGAAGATCAGATGAAACGTCTGAAAGCCTTGGGGGAAACGGTTCCGGTTCTGGTAAGCTCGAATTTTTCTTACGGTGTTGCAGTTTTTCGCCACGTTTTGGCGCAGATCAGCCCGATTTTTGACGGCTGGGATGTGGAACTGACGGAAACGCATCATAACAAAAAAATCGACGCTCCCAGCGGTACGGCTAAACTTCTCTTGTCGGCAATTGATCCCGAAAACCGGTTTGAAAAAATTTACGGCAGAGAAGGCTGCTGCGGTGCAAGAAGCAAAAAGGAAATCGGTGTTCATGCTATTCGCGGCGGTACCGTAGCAGGTGAGCATACGGTGGGCTTCTACGGAACTGATGAAATCTTTGAACTGACCCATAAAGCGGGAAGTCGGCAGATATTTGCAGATGGGGCGATTCACGCGGCAGAGACGCTGCTCACCTTTGAACCCGGATTTTATTCCATGGAAGAAATTCTGTTTCCCGCTTGAAAATCCGTTTGCGTGTCTATATAATGTAGGCAGAAAAACGGAAACGGGAAGAAGGATTACTTATGATTACCAAAGAATTAGTGGATCGCATCAATGAATTAGCAAAAAAAGCAAAGACTGTAGGCTTGACCGAAGAAGAAACCGAAGAGCGTCAGCGCCTGCGGGAAATGTATTTAGCGGCTTTTCGGGAGAACTTAAAAGCACAGCTGGATAATATCCGTTTCGTAGAAGATATGACAGAGGATATGAAAGACGTGGAAGAATCGGTAGAAGAAGCGGAAGAGGAACTGAAAGAAGCGATTGAAGATATCGCGGAAGCGGAAGCGCGTATTGAGGCGAAGCTCAACTGATTCATCGAAAAGATGTATGCAGAGAGGCGAGAAGGGACAAATTTCTCGCCTCTCTTTCTTTATAATATCCCATATTACTTAAGAAAAAGGGGATGATGGGATGAATCGTTATGAAAAAGTGTTTTTTCTGCCTTGTCTTATGCTTGTTTGTCTGACTTTGTTTTCCGGATTTGGCATGGAAAATGAAAACGATGCGGTAAGCAGTCTGTTGAATCGGAGAACGGATCTTTTGCAGCAGGCCTGTTATGGGGGCATTTCCGTAAAAGAAGCGGAAAAAAAGCTGGCAGAGATTGAAGTGCAGCCTTTGCTGGCGGAGGATATACAAAGCCTGCGAAATTGGGATGCCGGCCAGCTTGACCTGGTAAAAAGCATGGAATTTCTATCAGTGTCTCCCGTTTCAAGGATTTATGATTATCAGACGTACCGGGCGGTAATCCGTTGGAATATGCGGGGTATGGCTTCGGATTATCAGCAGACGGTAGAGTATTATATCGTATTGAAGGTATCGGGCGACCGGTATAAATTATCAGAGTTTACTCCGCTGACCTCACAGCCGGAAGAATGGGGATCGGAGAATTTGTAAGACTGTATGGGAAAAAAGCACTGCTTGTGATATGATAGGGCTGTAAAACAATACGAATAAATCAGAATCGGAGCAAAGATATGGGAGAAAATGCGGTGAAGAAAAAAGTATTATTAGGATTGAGCGGAGGTGTAGACAGCACGGCGGCAGCCCTGCTTTTGCAGAAACAGGGGTTTTCCGTTCAAGGATTATTTTTCGATGTGACAGGCAATTGCGATGAGACCGCAAGGAGGGCAGAACGCATGGCTTCCGAGCTGGACATACCGTTTTATTATAAAGATGCATCGGCAGTATTTAAAGATACCATTATTTCTTATTTCTGTCGTTCTTATGAGAAGGGAGAGACGCCAAACCCCTGTATTTTTTGTAATCCGGGCGTTAAATTTAAGATTCTGAAAGAAACCGCAGATGAGATGGGTGCGGAATTTTTAGCTACAGGGCACTATGCCCGTATCCGAAAAAAGGAGAGCGGATATTATATATATCGCGGTAAAAATTTAAAAAAAGATCAGTCGTATATGCTTTACCGGCTTGAGCAGGATATTTTGAGCCGCTTGATTTTTCCTTTGGGGGAAATTGATTCCAAAGAGGAAATACGGGCAATGCTTCGGAAAGAGGAGCTTACCAATGCAGAGGATAAGGACAGCCAGGAAATCTGTTTTATCGGCCCGGGTGAGCATTATATTGATTATCTGAAACGGTACGGTGTAACATCAAAAGAAGGAGATTTTGTGGATCGGGAAGGGCGCGTTATGGGGCGTCACAGCGGATTGATTCACTACACCATAGGGCAGAGAAAAGGATTGGGCATTACTTTCGGAAGGCCTGTTTTTGTTACCGGTTTGGATCCGGATCGCAATCAGGTTATTTTGGGTGAAAACAAAGATTTGTTTACAAACCGCATAAAAGCCGTTTTGCCGGTTTACAGCGGAAATGCCAATGCGAGAATACCTGACGGCGCTGTTGTACAGGCAAAGATCCGATATGCAGCTCCGGCGTCGCAGGCGGTTTTTCATTATACCGAAGACGGTTTTTCTCTGGATTTTCAGGAAGCTCAGAGGGCGGCGACGCCGGGGCAGTCCGCAGTATTCTACGACGGAGATCGGCTGCTGGGCGGGGGTGTGATCGCTGCGGGACAGCGATGAAATTTACGGGGGCTCAGTGGCTGGATTGCTGCGGCAAATTCGGGAGAAATATAAAAACTGCAGTGAAGTGCCCCTAATAAGCTGTTTCATTGCAGTTTTTTATGTTACCGATTTCCAATTTGGTTATTTTGTCAGGATTGCCGCAATTTCATCTGTGCTGGATCCGCCGGGAATCTGGAACGTCCCGCATTTGACTTTTGTGTCCAGCCCCAAGCCGACCATATGGTTAATAAATGCTGTCTTATCCGAAATCAAACCGTTGTCCAAAAGCTGCTGGGCAATGGAATCCAAAGTAGAACCCGAGGGAATATTGATCGATACAATACCGGAAGGGGCATTTGTCTGCTCTGCGGATTCGGAGTCTGTTCCGTTTACCTGTTTTTCCGAGGCAACTGTCTTGTCCGATTCATTTTCTCCGGCGGCATCCTGTTCGTTTTTTTGTGCCGAAGTTTTGTCCTTTGTTTCCGCCTGGGAAGAAGATTCTGCTGCAGCGGCCTGTATCTGCGGGTAATCCATAATTACTTCGATGCGGGTGTAGATAACCAATGCGGCGATAGCTACAATCAGAAGCGCTACCAGAATATCGTTTTTATCATATAAAATGTCTTTAATCTTGTTCATGCTGAATCCCCCTATAGAGTTAATTTATCATACTTGCAAGTGCTCATCAAATTACATTTTTATTACTTTGTGCATTTGCTTTACTACCGGCGGTCGCAGGGTATATAATATCTGCATGATAAAATTAACCATTACCAAAAACGAGGAAAACCAGCGGATTGATAAATTCTTAAAGAAATACTTTCGAAAAGCCCCTTTAAGCTATATTTACAAGCTCATCCGCAAAAATACAAAGCTGAACGGGAAGCGGCCGGAACAGGGTACAAAGCTTTCCGAAGGGGACGAGTTGTGCCTTTACATCAGTGAAGAAGATGCGGAATCCTATCGGGGAAAGGAAGCGGTTTCCAAAGTAAAGAGATCTTTCCGGATCGCATATGAAGATGAAAATCTTTTAATTGCAGAAAAGCCTTTCGGACTTTTAACCCACGGCACAAGAGAAGAAAAGAGGAATACTCTTGCAAATCAGGTTATCGGTTATTTGATTCAAACGGGGGAATACGTTCCGTCTGCGGAGCGGACTTTTGTTCCTTCGCCGGTGAACCGCCTGGATCGGAATACGACGGGGCTGGTGATTTTCGGGAAGAATTATGCGGCGGTACAGACGCTTTCCAGGATGATTCGGGAACGGGGATTTGTCAGTAAGTATTATTTGACTTTGGTATGCGGGGAACTGCTTGAAACTTTGACTCTTCACGGCTGGATGGAAAAGGACGAGGTCGCGAATCGGGTCACGGTAAAAAAGAACGCTTCGGAGGAAGAAAAGAACACATTTAAACAAATGGAAACTGTGGTGCGGCCGGTTCTTTGCGCGAAAGGGTACACCTTGGCGGAAATTGAGCTGATTACGGGCAGAACGCATCAAATTCGTGCACATCTGGCCAGCGAGGGATATCCCATAGTCGGAGACGGCAAGTACGGAAATGCGGCGGTAAACCGGAAGATAAAACAACGTTTTGGCTTGTCCGCACAGTTCCTGCACGCATACAGGCTGGTTTTCAAGCGGAGCTTAGCGCCGCTTGAATATCTGAAGGGGAAATCCTTCAGTTCTTCTTTGCCGCCGAATTTAAATGCGGTTTGCGCGGATATTTTCGGCGAATGGGAGAACGCTGTGGGAGAATATGGGAATCTTATAAAAAACGATCAGAACTAAGGAGCAGATAACATGAAAGAATGGATTAAAGATATTGGTATTGCTGTTATAATCGGTATTTTGCTTTTGCAAGTTATTAAACCGACCATTGTAAAAGAGCATTCTATGGAACCAACCCTCCATTCAAACGATTATATTTTTCTGAGCAAGCAGGCTTACCGCTTTGGAACGCCCGAATACGGTGATATTATTGTATTCCATACCGACCTGACACGGGAGGACGGGAAGGAAAAGCTTTTGATTAAGCGGATTGTAGCTTTGGGCGGCGATACCGTTTCTATTACAGGCGGTGTTGTTTATCGGAATGGTGAGCCGGTGAATGAAGCGTATACGCTGGATGGATATACCGCTACGGAAATGGAAGAAATTACGGTTCCGGAAGGGCACGCATTTGTCATGGGGGATAACAGGCAGAACAGCATCGACAGCAGAGATCCGCGTGTTGGATTTCTGGATCTGGACGAGGTTGTAGGGAAGGCGGTATTCCGCCTGTATCCGTTCAGAGACATCGGGTTGCTTTAGGCCGTTTTGGAGAAAATCTTATGCAGAAACGAAAACTGATAGCTAATAATAAAAAGGCAAAGCACGATTATTTTATTGAGGAGACTTACGAGGCAGGTATCGTTTTAACCGGCACGGAAATCAAGTCCATCCGTTTGGGGCGAATCAGCTTAAAGGAAAGTTATGCGAAAATTGAAAACGGGGAAGTGTTCATCTATCAGATGAATATCAGCCCTTATGAGCAGGGAAATCGCTTTAATGTGGATTCTACCCGAACCAGAAAGCTGCTTCTGCACAAGTCGGAGATTCGAAAGCTTATCGGCTATACGACACAAAAAGGATTGACACTGGTGCCGCTGAATTTGTACTTGGATGAACACGGAAGGGCGAAAATTGAGCTGGCCGTTGCAAGAGGCAAGAAGCTTTACGATAAAAGGGAAGACATTGCAAAGAGAGATGCCGGCCGCCGTATGAGTCAGGAAATGAAAAAAGCTATGCGGTAAAAATTAGCGGTTTCAAATCAGTACGTTCGGGTATATAATAGATAAAGAAAGCGCGGGAATATGCGAAACGAGTTTTGCTTTGCAGAGCCCCGCGGTTATACGGGGGTGTAAAGGTTTCGACGGGGGTACTGAAGCAAGAGAAGCGAGCCGTAGTTTGCCAAGTCTACGTTAAAAATGGCACGTTAAATATAAACGCTAAAAATAATAACAACACATTCGCACTGGCTGCATAGTTCAGCCCCGCGCATCGACCCTGATTTACCTGTAGGTCAGGATGTTCGGTGTCAAACATACAGGAAAACGATTCGTGAATGCCCGGCAGCGAATCGGAACAACGGGATAGCGGAGGACTGAGCCTGCCGACGGGCGCCTTCCAAAGCGAAATTGAAATCATCGGCTGCGCTCGGAGATGCTCTTAGTGAATGTGCTTTCGGACAGGGGTTCGATTCCCCTCACCTTCACCAAAACATGCCACCCGGTGCTTTAGCACTGCAGGTGGCATTTTCACTAGGGATGCCAGCGATTGATGAGCGGAGCGGAATCAGAGCGGAACGCAGCCCGAACGTGTAACTATGGCTCTGGCTAGAAATGGCCGGAGCTTTTTGCTTGTCCCTAACCAAGTGGTTCCAAGCGATAGCGCCGGAAACACTGCGATAGGCCAGCCGCAAGGGTTTCCCGAATCTATGATTCGGCTGAAACCTACTGCGAATTGCAAGGGATTTGAGCGATAAACCTAGGTATATCAAGGCTTTCGGGCTTTCTCATAAATTATCTCAGACCCATCTCCGGTCATTTCAGACTCAAAAAATTGGGGATGAAACAGGAGGTTTTTTGCCTGATTTGGGGATGAAACGTGAGGACGCGGGCTCCTTTGAACCAGGCGAGAGTGAGTAGAGTTGACAGGTTTCTGCCGAAAGGTTTGCGTTTACGAGATAGCAAGAGGGAATTATAATGGAAGTGTAAATTGGAATTTGTTGGGAAGATAGGGATACAAAACGGAAGTTGCAGGAGTGAGGAGGGAGAATATTAATGAGTTATCTCGATTACGAAGGAAATAGAATTTTTTATGAAGAAACAGGTGATGGTAAACCTTTAATACTGCTGCACGGGAATACAGCATCCAGCAAAATGCTTGCACCGATTATTCCTTTCTTTTCGGAAAACCATCATGTAATTACAATGGATTTTCTGGGATGTGGTCAATCGGACAGGATACAAGAGTGGCCGGCAGATTTGTGGTATGAATGGTCAAAACAGGTTATTGCTTTATGCGACCATCTGAACTTCTCAAAAGTCGATCTAATCGGATGCAGTGGCGGAGCTCTTGCAGCTATTAACGTGGCACTTGAGAATCCTGAG
>JALEJU010000018.1 GCA_022769485.1 Bacillota bacterium | reverse complement strand
AAAAATTGGCGACCTGGAACGGGCTCGAACCGTCGACCTCCAGCGTGACAGGCTGGCATTCTAACCAACTGAACTACCAGGCCGAAAAAAAATGGTGGGCGTAACAGGGCTCGAACCTGTGACCCCCTGCTTGTAAGGCAGGTGCTCTCCCAGCTGAGCTATACGCCCACGCACCATTATGTGGTTCACACATTTATTAAGTATATAGTTCCAACTTCATTTTGTCAAGTGTTTTTTCTAATTTTCTCATCATTTTATCCTCGTTTTATCAATTCTGACTTCATGAAAAACGCGGATAAATTTGGCTCCGAGGGAGGGGCTCGAACCCTCGACCTTGCGGTTAACAGCCGCCTGCTCCACCATTGAGCTACCTCGGAACACCATCGCAAATTTTATCGCGACCGTGATTTATATTACCACTGAGAAAAGGGTTTGTCAACAATAATTTTCACAGATTTACAAAAAATTCTGTCAAAACAAACACAGCGTCCAAAAGATTGAGAAAAGTGCAAAACAACTGTATTTTTCAACGTTTTTCGCCCGCCTGCACACGGGAATCAATGCAAAGCCTCGACCCGTTTTATTCTGTTTTTGATAGTTCGGGAATATGAACCAACTCCCGGGCAATTCCCAATTCGATTCCCTGCCCGGCTGTCAGATTGGAAACAATGCCCCGAACCTCACCCAGCCGCTCCGGTTCCGCAGCCAAATTCAAAATTACCATGTCTTCAAAAACTGCATCCCGAATCTGAAATGCCCCCTCCTCCGCAAGATTCTGCAGCTTTCCGTAGCAGGAGTAGTCCATTTTTATCTTCAGTATGTCCATTTCGCGAACCTGACAGAGTCCCGCCGCCTCTAATGCTGCCTTTGCCGTTCCGGTATATGCCCGAACCAAGCCGCCGGTTCCCAACTTGATTCCGCCGAAATACCGGGTAACCATTATCGCTGCATTGGTAATCCCCTCTTTGACCAACATCTGCACCATAGGGGCTCCGGAAGTGCCCTGAGGCTCTCCGTCATCGCTGGCCCACTGCAGGTTAAATGCTTCTCCGATGACCATAGCCGGCACATTATGCGTGGCGCCCCGATGCATACTGCGAATCTCTTCAAAAAATGCTTCCGCTTCTTCTCTCGTCTCAACAGGCCGCACATATCCGATAAATTTCGATTTTTCTATCGTCCGTTCCGCACTGCCCTCTTTTTGTACCGTTCTGTATCGAAACACCCCTGTCCTCCCGCTATTTTTCAGCAAGAAACGCGCTGACCCGCATCTCGTCTGCTTTCGCAAGCGTTACCTTTATATAGGTTCCGTTTTCTCTGTACTCTACAACCTCCGGTTTATACCGTTCGCATAAATAAGATATGATATCACCCCGGTCGTAAGGAACCAGCAGGGAAACCGTCCGTCTTCCGCCAAACAGTTTCTTTTTTATCATCTCGGTCAATTCTTCTATATTCTTTCCGTATTTCGCCGAAATGCAAATTCGATCCGTCCCGGTAAAAGATGTAAGATCCTGCTCTTCCAGCAAATCAATCTTGTTATAGACTAAAATCTTCTCTTTGTCTCCCGCGCCGATCTCTTTTAAAACCTTATCCGTAACTTTAATGTGAAAATCATGATCCTCAAAAGCCGCATCCACTACATGAAGCAGAAGATCCGCATAAGCCACTTCTTCCAAAGTAGCCTTAAACGCTTCCACAAGAGAATGGGGCAGCCGGCTGACAAAGCCCACCGTGTCGATCAGAATAAACTCGTTGTTGTCTTCCAGCTTTACTTTTCTCTGAAAAGTGTCGAGGGTGGCGAAGAGCATGTCCTTTTCCAGAACCGACTTTTCCTCCTGCTCCGTATCCGCCAGGAATCGATTCATCAATGCGGATTTGCCGGAATTTGTATACCCGACCACCGCAACCAAAGGAATTCCGTTTTTCTCCCGTTTGGCTCTCTGAATGCGCCGGTTATTTTTCACTTCCCGCAGTTCTTTTTTGATTTCATCCATTCTGCGGCTGATATGCCGCCGGTCCGTCTCCAGCTTTTTTTCACCGGGACCTCTGGTTCCGATTCCGCCGCCTAATCGTGACAAAGATTTTCCGAATCCGGTAAGGCGGGGCATTCGATATTGCAGCTGCGCCAATTCCACCTGCAGTTTTCCTTCCCGGGAAACCGCTCGCTTCGCAAAAATATCCAAAATAAGAATCGTTCGGTCGATCACACGGACGCCCAGCCGGTCTTCCAGATTCCGAATCTGCATCCCTGACAGTTCATTATTAAAAATCACCGTATCGGCTTCCATATTGCAGCACATTTCCGCCAGTTCTTCCGTTTTCCCTTTTCCAATATAGGTAGCCGTATTCGGGCGTTCAAGAGTTTGAACCAATTCCCCCAGCACGGTGACTCCCGCCGCCTCCGCCAGTCCGTGCAGCTCCTGCATGGAATAAGAAATATCCTCATCGAGCTGAAGCCCTGCCAAAATGGCCGTATACGCTTCTTTTTCCATTATTTTGTTTTCATCATCAAATCGTATCATATCTTCATTGTACCAGATTTTTCTGTTTCCATCCATAGAAATTAATTGATGGCGTCCAGCACTTCGTCTTTGGGCACAATAACATAGCTTTCCGGTACGTCACCGACGATGATAATTTCCGCCAAAAGATATTCATTTCCCACCTGAAAATTTTCTTTGGAGAAAGGCGCCAGAATTTTCACATCTGCGTTCACTTTAAGAAACACCTTATATTTTGTTTGGTTGATCCCTTTTTCCTCAAATTCCGTCTGCAGGGAAACTTTAGATACTCCTAAAGGTTTTACCCGAATGGATGTAGAAAAATTGGCCTGAGATAAAACAGGACTTCCTAAAACAGCACCCAAAGGCACATCTATGGTTGCCTCTCCCATACGGGAAACTTCTTTTTGTATCCTCGACGATAATTCCGTTCCCTTTTGGCTCATAGGCAGCGCCCATGTATTCACTCCGGTAATATGTCCGTTTTCATCCCTTCCGACTTCAAGCATCTCTTTTAAACTGTCGCCGCCTTCCAAAACTTCCTTTACCGCTTTTGTTGTAACCGTAGTAATCATAGAACGAGCCTGAATTTCCGCTAAAGAGATCATATTGGGTTTTACCACCCGGTTAGCAAAGACCGCACTGTATGCCAGCGCAATCAATAAAACCGAAAGAACAATCAACCATTTTATTTTTTTGCCCATACCATACAAAACCCCCGTTATCAATTTATGATTCACAGGGGTTCCTTGTGCAGCTTTTTACATCTGCATTTTATTTAATTCTTCTCCAAAGTTACTGTTCAGGATCTTAATATGCGTACCCTTCATTCCCAAAGAGCGGGTCTCGATTACACCTGCGCTTTCTAATTTCCGCAGCGCGTTTACGATAACCGAACGGGTAATTCCGGACCGATCTGCAATTTTGCTGGCCACCAAAAGGCCTTCCGTGCCTTTCAGTTCGTTGAAAATCTGACGCACCGCCTCTATCTCCGAGTAAGACAGCGTCCCGATGGCCATTTGCACTACAGCCTTCTGCCGCGCTTCTTCTTCGATTTCCATGGTCTTTCTTCTCTGGATCTCTAATCCCACTACGGTAGCGCCATATTCACCTAAAATCAAATCGTCATTCCCGAATTCCGGTTTATACCGAGCAACAATCAAAGTTCCCAGCCGCTGATTTCCTCCGATTATGGGGATAATTGTATGGAGCTTATCATACGTATCATAATCATATTTAAATATTTTCAATGCTTCTTCAGCAGTCAGATTAATCTGCGTACTCGTTACCTTAAGCAATGCTTCATTATATTCATTGGGAAACTTTTCGATCCCGGTTTCCGGGTCGGTAATCGTCGCGCTGTCTGATTTTATCTTATAATGGACTCCAATTACCTTTCCTCGGCGGTTTACAATATATACGTTGGCATCCATCAGTTCACTGAGAATCCTGCAGAGATCATTAAAGGAAAAAACGCCGGATACACTTTCCTGCAGCACCCAATTCAATTTTCTTACCTTCTCTAACATATCTCCCGTCATACTTCTGTCCTCCACTTGCTACAACTTAATGCTCTTTCAGGGCATACTACCGCCTAAATTCTTTTATTCTTCTCCTATTATGCCCCTTTTTTTCAAAATTGTAAATGGACTTTTTGATTTTTCAAAAAATTTTGCCAATAAAAATGCAGGAAACGAAATAACCGCCTGACATTTAATGCGGAACTGCCCCTATGCAAAACGGCGCAGCCGGAGCTTTGCCGTTTTCTAAAGCAGCTTTATACGCTTTTATTTTATAAGATAAAGCGATCAATATCATCCGCATGAATACGGTCAATAAATTTCTCTTTTACCATCTCCTCGTCGATAACAATCTCTTCCTGCTCCATATCGCAGATTTCATACGAAATATCTTCCAGAAGCTTTTCCATAATCGTGTGGAGACGGCGAGCACCGATATTTTCCGTCTGTTCATTGGTCAAGTACGCGATAGTTGCGATTTCATCCACCGCGCCGTCCGTAAACGATACTTTTACCCCCTCTGTTTCCAGCAGCATTTTATGCTGTTTCAGCAACGCATTTTCAGGTACAGTCAAAATCCGCACAAAATCTTCCTTTGTCAAATTTTCCAGTTCCACGCGGATGGGGAACCGCCCCTGCAGCTCTGGAATCAAATCCGTGGGTTTTGCCGTGTGGAAAGCACCTGCTCCGATAAAAAGAATATGATCCGTTTTTACAGGACCGTACTTGGTATTTACAACACTCCCTTCCACGATCGGAAGAATGTCCCTCTGAACCCCTTCCCGGGAAACATCTGCGCCGGCTTTATAACCGGAACCCGATGCAATCTTATCAATTTCATCGATAAAGATGATTCCATTCTGCTCCGTATTCTGCAGTGCTTCTTCCGTAACCTGATCCATATCCAGCAGATTCTGCGCCTCCTGCTCCCGAAGAATCCTTCTGGCATCTTTTACCCGAACGTTCTTTTTCTTTGTCTTTTTAGGCATCACATTATCGAAAATACTGCCGATGGCAATGGTCATATCTTCGTTTCCCAAATCCAGCTGATTGCCCTTCGGGTTTTCTGTCACTTCGATTTCGATAAACTGCTCCTCTAAAAGCCCGTCATGCAGCTGCTGCCGCACCTGATCCCTGGCCAGTTCAACATCCGAAGTCTGTCCCTCCTCCGATTCCGAAGCGTTCTGAGACTGCTGCTGAAACGCATTTCCCATAATGAAATCAAAGGGTCCCCTCAAGCCGCCGCTCTGCGGAGCATTCTTTTTCTTCCCCGGAATAATCGCTTCAATAATTTTCTCCTCCGCAATTTCTTCCGCTATAGAATACTTTTCCTGCAGACGGCTTTGCTTTGTAATGCGAATGCCGGCTTCCACCAGATCCCGAACCATGGAATCCACATCCCGGCCTACATATCCCACTTCTGTAAATTTTGTAGCTTCCACTTTTACAAACGGAGCGTCCATCAGCCGCGCCAGACGGCGGGCAATTTCCGTTTTGCCTACGCCTGTGGGTCCCATCATTAAAATGTTTTTCGGCGTAACCTCTTCCCTCATTTCCTCCGGCAGAAGACCGCGGCGATACCGGTTGCGAAGCGCAATCGCCATGGATTTTTTCGCCTGATCCTGCCCGATAATATATTTATCCAGTTCTCCTACGATTTCTTTTGGAGTCATTTGGTACAATTTCCCCATTTTACCCTCCTGTTTTTCCGCCTGTACTCTGCGGAACCTTTTTTATTTCTGATCTGAACCTCGCCCGGCGATTACAGTTTTTCTACAGAGATATTGCTGTTTGTGTAAACGCAGATGGAAGATGCGATTTTTAAAGATTCGCGCACAATTTCCTCCGCAGATAATTCCGTATGATGAAATAACGCACAGGCTGCCGAATAAGCATAGTTCCCGCCGGAGCCGATGGCAATAAAATCTTCATCCGGTTCGATTACTTCGCCGTTTCCGGAAATCAGCAAAATATTTTCTTTGTCAGCGGCCAGCATCATGGCCTCCAAATTCCGCATAGCCTGGTCGGAACGCCACGTCTGCGCCAGTGCCACCGCCGCACGCTTTAAATTCCCGCCGTGTTCTTCCAGTTTCTTTTCAAATTTTTCCGTCAGCGTAAACGCGTCCGCCACAGAACCGGCAAAGCCTGTAAGTACCGTATTTTTATAAATCTTTCTGACTTTCTTCGCGGAGTGTTTCATAATGGCTGTTTCGCCCATGGTCACCTGTCCGTCTCCGCCGATGCATACATCGCCATCCGCACGTTTTACCGCTACGATGGTAGTCGCATGAAAATTGCCCATTTTTCCCCTCCTGTTTTTCTTATTCTTTATACCCGCATTCCGGATTGGAGCATGCCAGGCTGCCGGTCTTTGTCTTCTTCTCTGTCAACAGAGACCCGCACTGCGGGCACTCTTTTTGAACCGGTTTATTCCAATACATCTGGTTGCATTCCGGATAGCCGCTGCAGCCATAGAACAATTTTCCCGTCTTACTTTTTCGGGCTACGATATCCTTTCCGCATCTTGGACATTTTACTTCTATTTTTTGTACCCGCGCCTTTGTATTCTTGCATTCCGGATAACCGCTGCAAGCCAGAAATTCTCCGAACCGTCCATGTTTTACCGCCATAGGCCGTCCGCAGAGTTCACAAACCTCATCTGTCAGCTCATCTTCCATTTTAATCTGCGGGATTTCTTTATCCGCTACTTCCAGTTCTTCTTTCAGCGTGCCGTAGAAATCCGCCACGATGGTTTTCCAGTCCGTGTTTTTGATTTCCACATCATCCAATTTGTCTTCCATATCGGCTGTAAACCCTACGTCTACAATTTCTTTAAAATATTGCTCCATCAGCTCCGTTACCAGAAAACCCAATTCCGTAGGAGCCAACATTTTCTTTTCCCGCTTTACATAAGCGCGATCCGTCAGCGTAGCGATAATAGGAGCATAAGTGCTGGGACGCCCGATATTCTTTTCCTCTAATTCTTTTACCAGCGATGCTTCACTGTACCTGGAAGGAGGTTGTGTAAAATTCTGCTCGCCTTTTAAATCGCAGAGATTCAGCACTTCTCCCGCTTTCATTTCAGGCAGCGTTTTGTCCTGATCTTCTTCGCCCGCATTGTTGTAGATACGAAGGTATCCGTCAAAGCGCAGGCGGCTTCCGCTGGCGCGGAACAGATAATCGCCGTTGACGATTTCAACGGAGGTGCTGTCAAATACAGCCGCAGCCATACGGCTAGCCACAAAGCGTGACCATATCAGTTTATATAAATTATATTGGTCCTTGCTGAGGGAGTCTTTGATTTGTTCCGGATCAAGCTCCACTTTGCTGGGACGAATCGCTTCATGAGCATCCTGAACATCTTTTCGCTTGTTTGTATAAACGAAATTTCCCAAATATTCATCCGAATAATGTTCCCTAATATATGCAGTTACCGCCGCCTGAGCTTCATCGGAAATGCGGACAGAGTCGGTACGGATATATGTCACCAAGCCCACCGTGCCCTGACCTTTAATTTCAACGCCCTCGTAAAGCTGCTGCGCGATAAGCATTGTCTTTTTCGCATGGAAACCCAATTTATTAGAAGCTTCTTGCTGCAGGCTGCTCGTCGTAAAAGGAGGGTTCGGTTTTTTCATGCGATCCCGTTCTTCTACTTTGGAAACGATAAATTGTCCTTGCTTCAGCGCAGCAAGCACAGCATCGGTTTCTTCTTTTTTTTCCAGCTTTATTTTCTTGCCGCAGCATTCTGAAAGCCGCGCCTGAAGTTGTTTCTTCTGCTTTTCTTTGGAAAGCACTGCCGTAACAGTCCAGTATTCCTGCGGGACAAACGCCCGGATCAATTTTTCCCGATCACAGATAATTTTCAGCGCAGCGGACTGTACACGTCCCGCGGAAAGCCCCCGCCGGATTTTGCGCCACAAAAGCGGACTGATTTGATACCCTACCAAACGATCCAACACGCGCCTTGCCTGCTGCGCATCCACCAGCTTTGTATCGATAGGTCTTGGATTTTTTACCGCATTTTGAACTGCGTTTTTCGTTACTTCATTAAATACAATCCTGCACGGTTCCTTTTCGTCAATTCCCAAAATATGTGCAATATGCCAGGAAATTGCCTCTCCTTCACGGTCAGGGTCGGTAGCGAGATAAACTTTATCCGCACTTTTTGCTTCTTTTCTGATCTCCTTTATAACGTCCCCTTTTCCTCGTATGGAAATATATTCCGGCTCAAAATTATTCTCAATATCAATACCCAGCTTACTCTTAGGTAAATCCCGGACATGCCCTACCGAAGCAACCACTTTATACTTACTTCCCAAAAATTTGCCGATGGTTTTCCCCTTCGAAGGAGACTCCACGATTACCAGAGTTTTATGAGCGGGAGATTTTGCGGCCATAGACGCCCTCCTATCTATCGGCCAAAGCCCGCAGGCCTCAGTCTTATAATTTATTTTACTATATTATAATGTAGTCAAGTTGTACATTAAATGATTATATGGTGAAACCTGTTAATTTGCAATATAAATTTTACCCAGGTCCGTGCAAACAAAACCTTTCATTTCCAAAACGGTAACTACAGCGCTCATATGTCCCGCAGAAATCCCTGTTCTCTGACAAAGTTCATCCATGGTTTTCTCTTTTCCATCCGATAAAACCGCCAATACGGTCTTTTCATCCGCCCCCAGACAATCCTTTGCGCGCTCCTTTTTCTCCGCCATCCGTCCGACTGTATACACGTCCTTCAGACCCATCAGGCGGGGTAAATCTGCAGGCACGATAATGGGAACGGCTCCGTCCTGAATCAGCTTATTTGTCCCGAAGCTGGAAATGCAGTTAATATTTCCCGGCACCGCACAAACTTCTTTATTTTGTTTTAAAGCAAAATCCGCCGTAATCAACGACCCGGAATTCAGCCCCGCCTCCACCACGGCAACCAGACTGCAAAGCCCGCTGATAATGCGGTTTCTCGCAGGAAACATTCCCGGAAGAGGCCGCTGCCCCGGCGGCTGTTCCGACAGCAGGAGCCCATGTTCTGCAATTTCCTCATACAGCTGACGATTGCGGGCAGGATAGCAAACGTCTACACCGCCTCCCAATACGGCCACCGTCTTTCCCTCCCGCTCTAAAGCGCCGCGATGAGCGGCAGAATCAATTCCCCAAGCCATACCGCTGACTACTGTTATTCCCGCGTCGGCAGCGCAGCCCGCCAATTCCGAAGCCGCCCATTTCCCATATGTAGTAGATTTTCTCGAACCCACAATGGCCGCGCAGGGTTTCCGGCAGATGCTTAAATCCCCGTAATAATACAGCTCTTTGGGCATGCCGCTGATTTCCAGCAGGCTTAAAGGAAACCCTATTTCTTCATAAGTGATTTTCTCTATTTTCCTTTTTTCTATGCGCATAAAACACTCCGTCAAAACCGAATTCTGTCCAGATTCCGATACTGAATCGCTTCTGCAATCTGCTCCGCCTGTATTTTTTCCGATCCTTCCAAATCCGCAATGGTTCTTGCCAGCAGCAGAATTTTTTTACAGGAACGAGCAGATAAAGGAAGCCGCGCAAACGCATTCCGCATGAGCGTACCCGCTTCCGCAGTGATCTGGCAATACCGGTTTACTGCATTCTGCTGCAGCTGCGCATTGCAGGAGATCCCCGTATCTCTATACCTTCTCTTTTGAAGTTCCCTGGCGGCGCAGACAGCCTCCCTCAATGTTTTAGAGTCCAGGCTCATGTCTTCCGTTTCACATGCGGGGTTCAATTCTTCCCACCCTATGCGGCTCAATTCAATGTGCATGTCAATCCGATCCATCAAGGGGCCGGATAACTTAGCCATATAACTATGGATCTGACCTGCGGAACATTGACATCGTTCCGTTCCGTCTCCGTAAAACCCGCAGGGACAAGGATTACAGGCCGCAATCAGCAAAAAATCCGATGGAAATGCCGCTGTTCCCGACGTTCTGGAAATTGTAATCTGCTTCTCCTCCAAAGGCTGCCGCAAAACCTCCAGAGAACGCCGCCCAAATTCCGGAATTTCATCTAAAAATAAAACACCTCCGTGGGCAAGAGAGATTTCTCCCGGTTTTGGTTTCGCACCGCCGCCTGCCAAAGCGGCCGCACTGATGGTATGATGGGGTGCCCGAAAAGGCCGCTGTGCAATTACACCTCTGTTCCCGGGCAGTTCTCCCGCTGCGCTGTAAATTTTCGTCACCTCTAAAATTTCTTCATAATTCATAGGCGGAAGAATTCCCGGGAGCCGTCTGGCCAGCATGGTCTTTCCCGCTCCGGGCGGGCCGATTAAAAGCAAACTGTGCCCTCCGGCAGCACTGATCTGCAGAGCGCGTTTTGCCCGTTCCTGCCCCCGAACCTGGGAAAAGTCCAATTCCGGTACGGATACTGCACATGTTCTGCCAATGTGGTTTTTCGCACCTGTAACCCACGGAATTACAGATTTCCGATCTTCCAATACAGCAACAATTTCCTTTAAGTCTGAAATAGGGTAAAACTTCATATCTTCCAAAATCTGAACTTCTTCCAAATTATCTTTCGGAAGCACCAAGCGGCGAATCCCTTTCTCCCGCAAGGCAATGGCAAGAGGAAGTGCACCCCGGACAGATACAAGATCTCCCTCTAACGAAAGCTCCCCGATAAATGCACATCCCTCCATCATCGAAGGCGCAAGGATTAAATCTCCTTCTGCTGCCAACAGCCCCAATGCGATGGGAAGATCGAAATACGTTCCTTCCTTTCGGGTATCCGCCGGCGACAAATTCACGGTAATGCGCCGCATGGGAAACCGACACCCGCTGTTTATTAAGGCGGCTCGGATTCTCTCCCGCGCCTCTTTTACAGCTGTGTCCGGCAGCCCTACCACATTAAAGACCGGCATTCCCGGCGCGATATCCGTCTCTACCTTTATGATTTCGCCTTCCAGTCCGAACAACGAGCCGGAAAAAATCTTCGCGTACATTACCCATATCCCCCTATGCACAATTTACCTTTTAAAAAGCATTTTTAATGTGGTTCAGCCACAACCCTTCATTGGTTTTCAGAATTTCCACTACATCTATCCGCAGATTTTTTCCGAAAAGGTCGTGGGTCAGCGCGTAATGCTCCGCCGCGCAGCGAACATGCCCCTGTTTTTTCCCGGTTACCGCTTCGCAGGGATGTCCGTAAATCATGCTTCGCCTTGTCTTCACCTCTATAAACACCCAATCGGAACCGTCTTTTGCAATCAGGTCAATTTCACCCAGGCGGCACCGGTAATTTCGTTCCACTATAACAAGTCCCTGCCGTTCTAAATATTTAGCCGCTGCGGTTTCGCCCCATTTCCCCAGATATTTAGACATACTATCCATATATGCCCCCCTTTTTTCTTATTTTACCATTTTATATTTTATTTGTCAATTTTATCCATTAAAAGAAAAGCTCCGCAAATGAGCCCATAGACGATTTTTTATTCGGCTACAGCATAAAATTCCCATGCACTGTGTCCCGGACCCGTTTTAAAAAATATCTCAAAAATGAGCAAACCCTGAAGGTCTCAACGATCTTCAGGGTTTGTAATTCTTTTATTCCATTGCGGGATTTCACTTTGCGCCATCTGCTTTTTCCGCTGCGGAATGTGTCTTTCTACCAAATCTCAACCCGCTCTTCCGGCGGCAGCCACATACCGTCCTTCTCTGTAATGTTAAAGGTCTCGTAAAACTCTTTGAAATTCTGCATAGTAAGACTTCCTCTCAGCTTGTCCGGCGCATGAACATCCACCTGGGTCAAATACGCTTTCATCTCTCTCGTATAGCTGGAATACCAGATTTTTGCCGCCGCTGTGTAAAGCGCTTCGTAATCCGGCTTAGCCTGTTTCCCTTCCAGCTGAGTAATACATGCAACCGCTCCCAAATCTGCAATGTTTTCCGATAATGTCAAAGCGCCGTTGCAGCGAATGCCGGGAGCCGCCTCCCGTCCATCATACAGTTCCACTACCCGGCTGCACAGTTGCTGAAATGCCGCATAATCTTCCGCTGTCCACCAGTCAGCTGCATTCCCGTTGATATCATATTTCGCACCGTTGTTGTCGAATGCGTGGGTGATCTCATGGGCGATCACATACCCGATACCCCCTAAATTCTCTTCATAGGGCGCATTCACATCGTAAAAAGGAGGCTGCAGAATCGCGGCCGGGAACGTAATGCTGTTCACGGTGGGGTCATAGCACGCATTTACCGTATCCGGCGTCATAGCCCATGCCGTTTTGTCTACACCGGCATTCTGCATTTCCACATAAAGCTTCCTGTATTCCTTGTTCATGGTCACAATATTGTCAAAGAAACTTCCGCCTTCCGCCACGCTGCGAAGTTCTGCTCCCGCCAAACTATCACCAAACACGTCCGGATACCCGATATGCAGCTTCATGGTTTCCAGTTTTCGGAGAGCCTCCGCTTTCGTAGCGTCGCTCATCCAGGGAAGCTGCTGAATCCGGTCTTTGTAAACGGAAATAATATCTTTGACCATTTTCTCCGCGTCCGCCTTAGCCTTTGCGGAAAAATGCCGCTTGACATAAGCCTCGCCCAGATAATCACTCATGAGCATCTGCACATACTGTGCCGCTGTATCTTCCAAAGGAACCGAACCGGAAACACCCAGATACGCTTGATTAAATGTCTCACCGGCCTGACTGAATTCCTCATTCAACGTTGCGCCGAAACCGGATACCAGCCCCATCCTGCAATACGCTTTCAGCGTATCCAGATGCGTTTCATCAAAATAAGCGCTCCAGGCTTTCAGAAGATTTACATCGCTGACCACGATCTTATCCGTCTGAGTATACCCGGCAAGATCAAATAAGGCATTCAAATCCACATTGGGAAACATAGCCTGCAGCTGCGCCATGGTAAAAAGATTATATGTTTTATCCACATCCCCCAGTTCCTGATTGGTCAGAGAAGCATCGGCCAGCGCTGCATCCGCATTCCATATCAGTTGTGCCTGGGTCGCCGCTGAACCGGAATCCTGCCCGATCAGCCCGAACACAGTCTTTATGTACGTCAAATATGCGTCTTTCTGCGCAGCTGAAGCTCCGCTGTATCCGCTCTTTCCCAAGGACGCCGATACCCCCGCAAAAGTCAAATCATACACATTGCTGTCCTTCGCGTCAATTGTCAAGCCGAATCCCATCAATAAAGAAACTCCCAGTTCATCGTAAACGAGATTGTGGGCTTCCATCAATTCTTTCAATGTGGCCGCACGATCAATGGCATCCAGATACTTTTTAATGGGGGCAATACCTTCTTCGTTCCGCGCTTCCATATTTAAAATATTATTATAGAGCACGGAGATTTTTTTCTCGCCCGCAGTCTTCGGCTGCTCGGCAGCCTCCTGAATCAAAACCGCTACGTCGTTATTGACCTGCATGGAAAGATCAGTAAATCCTCCGGTACCGGTATATCCCGGCAGAATCTCGCTGCTGTCCAAAGCTTCCTTATTCACCGCAGCATAGAAATCATCTTTCAAATCGGAACCTTCCAGGGCATAAACCCGATGAATCAACAAATCCATCTGCTGTTCCGTTACAGGCATATCGGGCGAAAATGTCGAGGAACCGGTTCCCGCCACAATGCCGGAGTGCAGTACATCCCGCAGTTCCTTTTCTGCCCAGACCGGAATATCCGTAAAATTACCGCAGTTATAACCGCTGCGCGCATTATCCCCCTCAGGCACCGGCAACCCGCCAAATGCCCGGGACAGCATGATCATGGCCTGCACACGGGTAACCGCTCCGTCCTCGTTCAGGCTTCCGTCAGCATATCCTTTTATAATATCCGAACGCTGCACGCCCGGATTATAATCCTGTGCGGCTTCCAATAAAAGATCCGCGGCCTGTCCCCTGGTCATAGTGTCCGACGGTGCAGCAAAGACCACGGGCGCAGTACCTGTCAGCAATGCCGCCGACAACATAAGAGCCGCTGCTTTTTTCCTCTTGCTCATAATGCCTTCCCTCCCTGTAAACCTTAGCGTTTCAATATTTGCCGTGCGAATAGGCACGGATAAACACACCGCAAAACAGCTTTATTCAAATAACGAATCGGCAAATTCCTTAGGATCAAAGGGCTTTAAATCGTTCATTCCTTCCCCCACGCCGATAAATTTCACCGGAATGGCAAATTCATCGCCGATGGTAATTACGATACCGCCTTTGGCTGTGCCGTCCAGTTTCGTTAAAACAATACCCGTAATCTGAGTAATCTCCCCGAACTCCTTCGTCTGAGAAATGGCATTTTTTCCGGTAGCCGCATCTAAAACCAGAAGTGCTTCTTTATCCGCCTCCGGAAATTCCCGATCAATGACCTTATACATTTTCTCCAATTCAGCCATAAGGTTTTTCTTGGTTTGAAGCCGGCCTGCCGTATCGCAGATCAGCACATCGATTCCTCTTGCTTTTGCCGCCTGCACCGCATCAAAGATGACAGCCGAAGGATCCGCGCCCTCCTGATGCCGGATCACACCTGCGGAAAGCCGCTGCCCCCATATTTCCAGCTGCTCCGCTGCTGCCGCACGGAACGTATCCGCCGCTGCCAGCAGAACGCTTTTCCCCTGTTCCTGACAATAATGGGCAATTTTAGCAATGGAGGTTGTTTTCCCTACTCCGTTTACCCCTACCATCAAGATGACCAGGGGCGTCTTCTCCGACAGTCTGTGCTGATCGCCTTTATCAATCAGCGCCGCAACAATCTCTTTAATGCGTTCTTTTACACCTTCCGGCGTACGGATATTTTTTTTCTTAATGTCTTCCCGAAGCTGATCGATAATTTTAACGGTGGTATCCATGCCGATATCGGAAGTAATCAAGACCTCTTCCAGTTCCTCCATCATCTCTTCATCGATCTCCGGCCTCTGCAGAATAACGTCTTCAATCTTTTCCTGCAAGCGCCCGAAAAAACCTTTTTTCTTTTTTTCTCCAAACATTTTTAATCCTCGCTACAAATCAAAATTATCGCCCAACCGCAGGGAAAGAACTTTCGAAATTCCCCGTTCGGGCATGGTGACGCCGTATAACGCATTGGCATATTCCATCGTCGCCTTTTGATGCGTGATCAGTGCAAACTGTACATCGGTAAAATCACGCAGATACTTCGCCACACGTTCAATATTGACTTCGTCCAAAGCTGCTTCAATCTCATCCAAAATGCAGAACGGCGTAGGCTTCGCCCGCAAAACGGCAAACATCAGCGCAATAGCCGTCATGGTCTTTTCACCGCCGGACAGCAGATTGATATTCTGCAGCTTTTTCCCCGGCGGCTGTGCTACGATCTCGATGCCGCATTCCAAGGGCATGCTTTCGTCCTCCAGCCGCAGCTCCGCCGTGCCGCCGCCGAACAGCTGTTCAAATGTAAATTGAAAATTATCCGCAATCTTCTCAAAGCTCTCTTTAAAGCTCCTGCGAATGCTTCGATCCATGTCCTCGATAATATGAACCAGAGCGTCGATGCCTTGATTCAGATCTTCTCTCTGCTCTGTCAGAAAATCATAACGTTCCTTTACCGTTTCGAATTCCTGGATTGCTCCGATATTCACATCGCCCAGTGCCTTGAGCCGACTCTTCAGTTCACGGCTTTCCCTGACCGCTTCCGCCATAACGAAATCGCTTTTCTGATATGCAATCGCCTGCACATAGGATACTTCGAAATCCTCCCAAAGACGTGCTTTGTAGGATTCCTCCTGCATCTCCTGTTTTGCCAGCTTCATTTCCAACTCATGCCGTGTATTTTGATATCCCAGCAAAAGGCTGTCCGTTTCTTCCTTTCGCTTTTCCAACTCCTCCAGTTCCCGATTCAGACGAATCCGCTCATCCTGCGCCAGCCGCAATTCCGCTTCCAGCTTTGTCTGTTCCTCGTCTTTTTCTGCAAGCTGCTCCTGCAGCCCGGCCTCGCTTTCCGTCAGTTCTTTCTCCTGTGATTTTAATGTTTCCAAAGTTTCCTGCTTTGCTTCCCGCTGACGATTCAACTCGTTTACATAATCGCCGATTCGACCGAAAAGCTGCTCCAAACCGGATAATTTTCCCTGTGCGGCTCCCGCCTGCAAGCGCAGTTCCGCCACCGCGCTTCCGATTTTGTCCGTTTCCGCCTGCAGCGCCCCATAAGCCGAAAGCTTTTCTGCCGCCGCTTCCTCAAGCGCCGCGGCGCTTCTCTGTGCTTCCTCGGATTCCTCCTGCAGACTCCGGATCATAGTGACCGCAGATTCGCCCTCCTGATGAATGCGCGCCAGCTCACGCTCATACTTTTCTTTTTCCGTTTCGGTTTCAGCCTGTTTCGATGTCAAAACCGTAATCTCGTTTTCCGCAGAAAGCAGTTTCAGTTCCGTTTCTCTGTGCCGTTTTAAAAGCTTTTCCAAGTCCTCCGCTATGCTTTCCTGCTCCTGATTTACGGACGTCATTTCCCTATTGACCCGTTTCCATTGTTCTTCCAGCGCCGCAATCTGCTCTTCCAGCCGCGCCGCTTCGGCCTTTCGTTCCAAAAAGCCGGAAGTATTGTTTTTAGAAGCTCCTCCGGTAATCGCTCCGCCGGAATTGATTACTTCTCCCTCTATAGTAACGAATCTCAGCCCGCTTCCGCTTCGCTTTTTTGACAGGCGAATTGCATGATCCAGCCGATCTACGATAATCACCCGCCCCAACAGATATTCCATCACGTTTCTGTACTTCTCATCGAAGGTAATGCAGTCCACACCGTATCCCCGGAACCCGGTCTCCCCGGACAGCGTATCATCCCGCCGGAGCGTCCCGGATCGAATACCGGACACCGGCAGAAACGTCAATCGTCCGGCTTTTTCCCGCTTCAATGCCGCAATGGCATCCTGCGCGCTCTGCTGATCTTTGCAGACGATATTCTGCACCATCGCGCCCAGTGCTGTTTCCACTGCGGTTTCATATCCGACGGGCACCTGAATCAAATCCGCTACCGTCCCTAAAAGCCCGGCAATCCCCGAACGCATAATAAACCGCACGCCCCGGCTGTATCCCTCATAGGCATGTTCCATTTCATCAATCACTTTTCGCCGCGCTTCCGACCGGCCGGATTCCAGTTTTATGGATTCCAGCTGCTCTGCACACTGCTTCTGCTTTATGAAAATTTCAGCCTGCGCTCTCTGTTTCCGGTTTCTTTCTGCGTCTAATTCCGCCATTTCAGCGCGCAGCAGCTCTCTTCTCGAAACAGCATCCCTATACGATTGTTCCAAATCCTGCTCTGCATTCCGAGAACGCTCCTGCTCCTCTTTCACCTGCTGCTTCCGCCGCTGCAAAGCTTCATCCATGCCTTTCAAACTGCTGATTTCGCCCCTTTTGGCAGAAGCAAGGCTGTTAAGCCGATAAATTTCATCTCTTCCGGCCTCTATATCAGCAGCCGCGTTCCGAAGCCGCTGCTGAAGTTCCTCATGAACATCCGACTGACGGCGCAGTTCTCCGTTCAAATCCAGCAGTTCCTGTGCAGCGGCCGCTTTGGAAAGCTCCAGCTCTGCCCTGTTGTTCTTTTCCTTCTCCTGCTTGGCCAGAAGCTCCTCCAGCTCATCCCTTAAACGCAGGCTTTCTTTCTCAATAGAACGGAGCCTTTCTTCCCGCACCCTCTGCAGAGCAAACAGATCATTCCGCTCCGCCGCACAAGCCATAAGGCGGGTTCGCTTCTCCTCCGACAGCGTTTCCAGTTCCTGATTTCGGTTTTTAACCGCCGATACTTCCTGATCCAAAGATTCCTTCTCTTCGTTTGTATTCTGTATCTGCAGCGCCGATTCGGCGATGTCATCCCGCAGATATTCGTTCTTCAGTTCGATGGACTCGATGTTTTTCAATATAACATTGATTTCCACCGCCTTATAACGTTCCCGCAAATCCAGATATTCCTTTGCCTTTTCGCTGTCCTGCTCCAATCCGTGCAGGCGGGATTCAATCTCCGAAATAATATCGTTTACCCGTTCCAGGTTGACCCGGCCGGATTCCAGTTTTCGCTCCGATTCCGCTTTTTTGCTGCGATACTTTACGATTCCCGCCGCTTCCTCAAAGATCTCTCTTCGGCTCTCCGTTTTATTGCTGACAATATCCGCAATCTTACCTTGTCCGATAATGGAATACCCATCCACGCCGATTCCCGTATCCATGATAAGTTCCCTTATATCCCGAAGTCGACAAGGGGTTTTATTGATCAGGTATTCGCTCTCTCCGGAGCGGTACATGCGCCGGGTAATGGCTACTTCCGTGTAGTCAATGGGAAGAAAATGCGTGCTGTTGTCAATGGTCAGAGTAACTTCCGCCATTCCTCTGGATTTCCGGCTGGCAGTTCCGGCAAAAATAACTTCTTCCATTTTGCCGCCCCGCAGCATCTTCGGGCTCTGCTCCCCCAGTACCCAGCGAATGGCGTCGGAAATATTGCTCTTACCGCTTCCGTTGGGACCTACGATACAGGTAATCCCATCCTGAAATTCGATTGTCACAGGCTCTGCGAAAGATTTGAATCCCTGCAGCTCTATTTTTTTAAAATACAAATCCATCCCTCATCTTTCGCACGCGAACATACGAGAATGCATACTGAACTACTCCCGTTTCAAAGCGGCCTTTGCCGCATTCTGCTCCGCTTCTTTTTTCGTTCTTCCGGAACCCTCGCTTACTTTTTCTCCGTTCATCCAAAGCCCTATTGTGAAAATTTTGCAATGATCAGGGCCTTCTTCCCGCACCGTAGCATACCGAATCTCCATGCTGCCTCTCTGCTGGTACATCTCCTGGAGTTCGGTTTTATAGTCTCTGCTCAGCTTTCCGGCCAGAGCATCCTCGATAACAGGCATAAAGTTTCGAAGCACCATATCCTTAGCGGAATCCCATCCGCCATCCAGAAATACCGCCCCGATTAAGGCCTCTGTAGCATCTGCAATAATAGAAACCCGCTTGCGACCTCCGGTATGTTCTTCTCCCTTTCCCAAATAAAGGTAGTCTCCGATCCGAAAACGCTCTGCCCGATCTGCCAAAGAACGCTCGCAGACGATAAGCGCACGAAGCTTGGTCAGTTTTCCTTCTTCCACATCCTCCAGCTTTTCATACAGATACTCGCTGATAACCGCGTCAAAAACAGCATCCCCGAGAAATTCCAGTCTCTCGTTATCTTTAAAGCCGCTGTGGCCTTTTTCATTTGTGTATGAACTGTGAGTCAACGCATTTCTCAAAAGTTCCGGGTTTTGAAACGTATACCCGATTTGCTCACTTAATTTTTCACTATTCACTTATTACAATTTCCTCCAGTTCCAGAACAGAATTCTGGATGATTTGAACCACATTATTTTCTGCAAACGGAATTCCTTTCAAAATCGTATTTTTTACACCGTTAGCCATAGATGAACCATGCATTTTTACAACAGCGCCCTTTACGCCCAAAATCGGAGCTCCGCCGTATTCCGAATAATCAAATTCATTTTTGAGTTCTTTCAGCTTGCCCGCTAAAAGCGCCGCACCCATCTTGGGAATAAACCCTGCGGTGAATTTGCCTTTTATCAGCTTCAGTATGTTCCAGGCCAGTCCCTCGGTAAGCTTTAAAATTACATTTCCCGTAAAACCGTCGCAGACGATTACATCCGCATTCCCTTTTGGAACATTCCTCGCTTCCAGATTTCCTCTGAAATTAAGGTTGCTTTTGGACAGCAGTTCATATGCGGCTTTCAGAACTGTCGTTCCTTTTGACTCTTCCGCCCCGATATTAACAAGCCCTACTTTTGGGTTTTTTATTCCCAGTACCTTTTCCATGTAGATGCTGCCCATGGTGGCAAATTCTAATAAATTGTTAGGTTTGCACTCCGCGTTGGCGCCGGAATCCACCAGAAGGGAAACTCCCTTCCCGAGAATGGGATAGGTTGCTGCGATCGCCGGCCGGTCAATGCCCTGGATCCGTCCTAAAATAAACAAGCTTCCCGCCATCAGCGCTCCCGTATTTCCCGCGGAAATAAAAAGATCCGCCTCGCCGCTTTTTACCATATTCAGTCCCACCACCATAGAGGACTCTTTCTTCGTCCGAACAGCCCGTACCGGCGCGTCTTCGTTTTCGATAACGTCCGGGGCATGAACGATATGAATCTGCTCCCTGTTGAATTTATATTTTTTCAATTCTTTCTCCAGCAAGCCGGATTTGCCTACCAGATAAATGTCGTCTTTAATCAGCGCCGCTGCCTGCACGCATCCTTTTACAATTTCCGCAGGAGCGTTATCGCCGCCCATGCCGTCTACCGCTATCCGCATGTCATTCCCTCCATTTTATAAAAAACCCCTGCCGCGGTTGGTTTATAAAGACAAAAACTTAAACCCGGCGGGTATGAGCAAACCTTCTTTACGTTTCAAGCAAAACCCGAAATGCTCGTTTTCCTTTTTATTTTAATGGTTAATTTTATCACATGAAAAAAACAAATGCAATTTTTATTCCCCGACGGCTTCCTGTTGACATAAGAAAAAACAAGAGCGAATAGAAATGGATTATATGGCCGATTTCATCCGGTCTGCAACAGTCCGGGAAGCGGCCCGGAAAGAAAGGACTGAGATTTATGCTGAAAAGAAAACTGCTGACCGCCTGCCTGGTATTTGCCATCTTAATCAGCGCTGTAGCCGGCAGCCTGCTGGCAGATTTGGGCATTCCGCCTGAAGACACGGGATTTCTCCCCAGCTCGCTGATCGCCGCCATCGAAGGGCGAAAGCTTCCTGTCTACTGCGTTGATACCCAAAAAAAGCAGCTCTCCATCAGTTTTGATGCAGCCTGGGGCAATGAGCATACAAAACCGATTCTGGATATTCTGGATGAATACAAGGTCAAAACTACCTTTTTTCTGGTGGACTTCTGGGCGGAAAAATTTCCGGAAGACGTAAAGGAAATTCATGCCCGGGGACATGAGCTTGGAAATCACTCTTCTACACATCCGAATATGACAGAACTTTCTTCGGAGCAAATCAAAAAAGAATTGAACACTGCCGGCTCACGCATCGAAAAACTTACCGGAACGGCTCCCACTCTGTTCCGTCCGCCCTTCGGAGCCTACGATAATCATGTAATCGAAGCCTGCCGGGATTCCGGTTATCAGGTCATTCAGTGGTCCGTAGACAGCCTCGACTGGAAGGATCTCTCCACGGAAGAAATTGTGCAGCGAGTCACATCAAAAGCCGAACCCGGATCCATCATTCTCTTTCACAACAACGCGGAACGGGTGGAAGAATATCTTCCTGTGATCCTGAAAGAACTGCAGGCGCAGGAATATGAAATCGTACCTATCGGGCAGCTGATTTACAAAGATAATTATGAAATCGACAATACGGGAAAGCAAATTTCCAATCATTAACACGGGAGGACAGTATCGTGGAAAACCATCTGGAGATTACAAATCAAGCAGAACTCTCAGGGCTGGTTCTCAGCCAGCCGGAATTCAGCCATAAATCCTATGGAGAATCCTTTTACATTTTTCTTTTAGGAATTGAGCGGCGCAGCGGATACCAGGATCAAATTCGAATTCTCATCTCGGATCACCTGATCTGCGATGAATTCCCCACCCCCGGCCAGCGGGTATGCGTACAGGGGCAGATTCGGACTTATAACGAATTTGCGGAAGGGCGCAACAAGCTGAACATCCTGGTCTTCGCCAAGGAATTTTTTCCTGCGGAAACAGAAGAGGAGGATGAAAATCACATTCTCCTGGAAGGATACCTCTGCAAACCTCCCATGGTTCGTGTTTCCCCGCTGGGCAGGGAAATCTGCGATCTCATGCTGGCCGTAAACCGCATGTACAATAAATCCGACTATATTCCCTGCATCGCCTGGGGAAGAAATGCCCGTTATGCCGGAACGCTGGACGTGGGCACAAAGGTTCTGATTCAGGGGCGCATCCAAAGCAGAGAATACCGCAAGCGGGATGAAGAAGGGGAAATTACCATTAAGACCGCTTACGAAGTCTCCCTTTTGAAAATCGACGTGTGCGTGTAAGACCCGGATTCCATGCACAGCATGGCGAACATCAAGTAGAAAATGCGCCCACGGTTCAAATTTCAAGAATTCTCCAAAAACGGACAAAAGGAGCTTTTTACAGAAAAAATTTCTGCAAAAAGCTCCTTTTTTATTCTGCCTCTTCGATATACTTTCCTGCTTGAACCGCCGCAATCGCACCGTCCGCGGCTGCGGTAACCACCTGCCGAAGACTCTTCCTGCGAATGTCGCCGGCTGCAAAAACTCCCGGCACGCTGGTCTGCATATTTTCATCCGTAAGAATATAGCCATCTTCCATTTTCAGCTTTCCTTTATAAAGCTCTGACTTGGGAATAAACCCGATGAATACAAACAAACCGAAAAGGCCGTCGTTTGGATCCGCCTCTATCCGGGTCTCTTCTCCGCTCTTTACATTCTTTACCGTGATCGCCTCCAGCATCCCCTGGCCTTCCAGCCCGGTTACAACCGAATCCCATAAAAAATGAATTTTTTCATTGGCGAACGCCTTTTCCTGTATGGTTTTCGCTGCCCGCAGAGCATCCCGGCGATGGATAACGGTAACCTTTCGAGCGAAACGGGTCAAATAAATTGCCTCTTCTACAGCCGCATCGCCGCCGCCCACTACATAAACCTCCAGGCCGCTGAAAAACGCACCGTCACAGGTAGCGCAATAAGAAACCCCCTGACCGGTAAGCTCCGCTTCCCCCGGGCATCCCAGTTTAGCCGGCGAAGCTCCGCCGGCTATGATTACGGTTTTTCCTTCATAAACACCCTTTCGGCCGATAACCTTCTTAACCGCGCCTTCCGGTTCAACATCCGTAACCTCATCAAATACCGTTTCAATCCCGAAGCGCTGCGCCTGCTCCTTCATGCGTCCGATCAAGCTGCTCCCGGACTCTTCTTCCGGGGAGCCGGGATAATTATCGATTTCGGCTGTCTGAAGTATCTGGCCTCCTACGGCGGATTTTTCAATCAGGAGAGTTTTCAACGCAGCTCTTCCCGCATATAAACCTGCCGATAACCCGGCGGGGCCGCCGCCGATGATTATTACATCATACATCAACTCAATTCCTTTCCTATTTATCCTTCCAAATAATTCCGGGAAGCACATGAGAACTTACTGCACCCTCCATATCGTCCTCTCTGGTTAATATTTTCAGCTTTTTTTCCAGCACTTCCAGCACGATAGGAAGATTCGGCCCCTGTTCTCCATCCGTGTCCGTTACAATAGGACGATCGGACGACAAACGCACTTTCGCCGTCTGGAAAAAGAGCACATTCTTATTTTCAATATAGTTGCCCTGCATCAAATTTAAAAGCAGCTGCGGAAGTTCCACGAGACTGGGCAGTTCTTTAAATAAAATCACATCCACCAGTCCATCGTTGATCGCTGCTTCCTCGGCAATCCGCCGAAACCCGCCTGCAGACCGCCCGTTCATAGCGATCATAAAATAAATGCTTTCCGTCCCGCTGAATTCCTCGCTTTCGATTGTAACGGGAAACGGTTCAATTTTGGTCAATTCCGCCAAAGCCCGCAGGTAATACGCTACCAACCCCAGCGTGTTCTTCAGATTCGGGTCGGTTTTCTGGCTCACGTCCACCAGATTTCCCAGCGCCAGCACGTTGATGTAATACTTTTCTCCGTTTACCATACATACATCCGCATCTGTAGTATGGTTCCCCGTGGCAATTTCCAGCATTCCGTTAATCTCGCGGGGAATATCAAAATAATATGCGTAGTCGTTAGCCGTTCCCGCCGGAAAAATCCCCATAGGCAGGTTGATCCCGTTTCGGATCATAGCGTTGACCACCAAATTCAAAGTACCATCGCCGCCTGCCGCAATCACTTTGCAGTAGTCATCCGGATTAATCCTCCCAAATACTTCGTCCAGCAGTTCCGGCGTCCCTCCCCGAACCGGGTGCACAAACTGACCGCAGGACTGAAACGCTTCGATAATTTTATCCAGATTCGCAGGAAACATACCGCTTCCTGCGCGCGGATTGTAAATCAATAATACTTTATTCCCTTCTGCATTCTTTTCCATCGTTCATTTTCCCCCTTAATGCACCGATCAAATACAAAGACCCCGCTTCAATAATCACATCATATTCTCCCCGATGCTCATAAATATAATCCGCCGCCGCCTGACTGTCTCCCAGATCCGGGCAATTCCGCCCGGGCTGTCTCTCCATCATTTTCTGAGCCAACCGGGCAGACGGCAGCTTTCTGGGATTGTCCGGCTCTGCAGCCGCAAACTCGCAGGGGAGCGCAGCAAAAATATCCAGCATCTTATCCACTTCTTTATCTGCCAGCATTCCCAAAACCAGAAGCATACGCAATGGTTTCTCCTGCTTGTCCGCTTTCGGAAAATAATACCTGAGAGAATCCGCAAGAGCCTGCGCTCCCGCCGTATTATGGGCTCCGTCAATAAGAATTATCGGATTGTCCCATAAAAGCTCCATACGTCCCGGCTGCCTTGCTCTCAGGAAGCCGCTTCGCAGCGCCGTTTCCGAAATCTGCACCTTTCCCCGCTCCGCAAGCAGCAGAAGCGTACGGTACGCACAGCGGGCATTCTCAATTTGATATATACCCGCCATACCGATTTCCAAGCCGCATATGGACGGTTTTTGTCCTTCTTTCTCCGTATCCCAAACCAGATCAAATGTGCTTCCTTTCAGCGAGGAATGCACAGTCTCAATTTTCAATTCAGCCGCCCGCACAAAATCCGCATTTAACCCGGCTGCCCGTGTTTTCAATACCTTTTCTCCATCTCCCGAAACGCCGGACACTACAGGGCATCCCACCTTGATAATTCCTGCCTTTTCCCCGGCAATGGCTTCCAAAGTGCTTCCCAGCTGCGCCATATGATCGAAAGAAACAGACGTAATCACGGAAGCCATGGGCTTTTCGATTACGTTGGTAGAATCGCCGTTTCCCCCAAGTCCTACCTCTAAAATCACATAGTCCGTTTTCTTTCTCTTAAAGTAAACGAATGCGATGGCAGTAACCACTTCAAATTCTGTAGGAGATTCGTTTCCGTCAGCAGTCATCTCTTCTACCGCTGCAAAAACGGATTCCCCGCAGGCAGACAGATCTGCATGGGAAATCTCTTTTCCGTGAAATTCTATCCGTTCGGTAAATCGCTCCAGGAAGGGCGATGCATACAGCCCCGTTTTATATCCGCAGTCTTCTAAAACACAGTACAGATACCGGCTCACGGAACCTTTCCCGTTGGTTCCCGCCACATGGATCACGTTCAGATCTCTTTCGGGGTTTCCTAAACGGCGCAGAAGCTCCTTCATTCGGTGTAAACCCAATCTGCTCCCGAAGCGTAAAAAACTATGTATTTTTTCCAGTGTTTCTTCGTAAGTCATACAATCCTTTTTCTTCAAAAAAATAAGCAGTTCGTATAAATGATACAAATACAATATGTACCATTTTACACGAACCGCCCGTAAGAATCAATGCTACTCCCCGCAAACTGCTATAATAACATCCAACGCCTCTTCCAATAATGTGTCCGGAATGTTCAGCGCCGGCAGAAGTCTTATTTTCCCGTGTGCGCCCAGCGTAAGAACACCTTGCTCCATACAGGCATTTATAATATCTGCCGCCGGCCTTTCCGTTTCGATTCCTATCAATAAGCCTACGCCCGTTAGACAACGAATTCCTTTTTTTCCTTGCAATTTTTGAAAAATTAATCTTGATTTTCTCTGCACTTCATCCAGAAACTCCGGTGTCAGACGTTCCAAAATGCTGATGGCGCCTGCGCAGCAAATGGGATTGCCTCCGAAGGTGGAACCGTGATCCCCCGGCTTTAAAACAAACTCCGCTTTCCCGCCGAAAAGCGTAGCGCCGATGGGCAGTCCGCCTCCCAGCCCTTTGGCCGTTGACACGATATCGGGCTCTATTCCGTAGTTCATATACCCGTACAGCTTGCCGCTTCGGCCGTTTCCAATCTGTACCTCATCTGCCATTATCAAAATATCCCGTTCTTTCCCGAGGCGTGCAATTTCATCCACAAAGGCCTGTTCCAGCACGTTGACTCCGCCTTCTCCCTGTACGCACTCAAAGAGAATACCGGCCAGTTTATTTTCTTCCGCTTTCGCCCTTAAATCCTCAATGTTATTGGCCTCCGCATAGACAAATCCCGGAACCAGGGGCTGAAAATCCTTATGCAGAGCATCTTGTCCGGTAGCGGAAAGAGCGGCGTACGTTCTTCCGTGAAAACTGTTTTTCAAGGTTAAAATCGTATAATATTCTTTTCCTTTCTTTTCCGCAGCGTATTTTCTGGCCGCCTTGATGGCGCATTCATTGGCCTCTGTGCCCGAGTTGGAAAAGAAAACTTTTTTCATACCGGTGCGCCGGCAAAGCATTTCCGCCAGCTTTGCACAGGGCTCCGTATAGTATAAATTTGAGACATGCTGCAGCTTCGCCGCCTGCGCCGCAACGGCATTCTGCCATATATCATCTGCGAATCCAAAGCTGTTCACGGCGATTCCGGAGCAGAGATCAATATATTTCTTCCCCGTCTCGTCCTCCGCCACAGAGCCTTTTCCTTTTGTAATCTGCAGAGGGAAGCGTGCGTAAGTATTCGCCACATACTCCCGATCCATCTGTTTTACATCCATCTTGTTCCCCTCCTCTTTCTGTCTTTTTGTCTGCGTTTCTTCTCATCTTCAGCGCTGTCTTTCCATGTTTTTCAGATATGAATTATTATACCTTATTTTGAATAAAAAGTCACCCTTCAAATCCTAAAAAAATAAAGGGCGGACAAAAATATCAATCCAAAAGGGAATACCGGCTCTGCAGAAGAAACGAAAAAGGAGCCGTAGCCCCCTTTCCGTCTATATTTTTTTACTTTAATTTCTGTTCTACCAGAGCCAATCGTTCCTCTACCTTGGAAAGCATATCCTGATAATTAGTCAGCTTTTCCCGTTCCGCAGCCACAACCGCTTCCGGCGCTTTTGCCGTAAAACCTTCGTTGGACAGCTTGCCGGAGGTTCTCTTTACCTCATTCTGCAAGCGTTCCTGCTCCTTCTTCAATCTCTCGAATTCCGCATTGTAATCCAGCAAGTCATCCAGCGGAACAAAGATTTCCGCGCCGGTGATAACCGCAGACATAACATCTTCGGGGATCTGCGATTTCTCATCCGCAAAAATCAATTCCGTAACGTTGGCAAGGTTCTTAATATAGCTTTCGCCGCCTTCCGCCGCCGCGCGTTCTTCTCCTTCCGCGTAAATATATGCCCGCAGCTTTCTGGAAGGAACCGCGCCGGCTTCCGCCCGGATAGAACGAACGGAACGGATGATTTCCATAGCCATCTCCATTCGTTTCGCTTCCGAAGGATAAGACCCGCCCTCTTTATATACCGGCAGAGGCGCGTTGATTAAAAATCCGCCGTCGCCGGGGAGGAAACTCCAGATTTCTTCCGTAATGAACGGCATAAAAGGATGCAGCAATGCCAGCATATCTTTTAAGGCTTTTACCAAAACAAAACGAGCAACTTCCTTATCTTCTTCGCTGCCCTGGTAGAGACGGTTCTTGACCAGCTCGATATACCAGTCGCAGTAGCTGTTCCAGATCAGGTCGCAAACCTTCTGCCCCGCCAGCGCCAGTTCGAATTTATCCATATTGCCGCTGATTTCTTTTACCGCCTCGTTTACCTGAGTCAGAATCCACTTATCTTCATCCTGCAGGTTCATAGACGCCGGATTCCCCTCCGCCATGGGCAGGAAGTTTCCCTCCTCATCCGTCAAATTCATAATTACGAAACGGGACGCATTCCAAAGCTTGTTGGCAAAATTCCGGCAGGATTCCAGACGATCCATTTTAAACCGCATATCGTTTCCCGGCGTGATACCTGTTGCCAGCATAAACCGCAGCGCGTCGGCTCCGTACTGATCGATAATTTCCAACGGGTCGATGCCGTTACCCAGAGACTTGCTCATCTTACGGCCTTCCGCATCCCGGACAAGGCCGTGAACATATACATAATCAAAGGGACGTTCGCCCATCAATTCCATACCCGAAAAGACCATGCGGATAATCCAGAAGAAAATAATATCGTAACCGGTTACCAGCACGCTGGTGGGATAGTAGCGTTTCAAGTCTTCAGTCTCTTCCGGCCATCCCAATGTGGAGAAAGGCCAGAGTGCGGAGCTGAACCAAGTGTCCAGTACGTCTTCATCCTGTTTGAGGTTCGTGCTTCCGCATTTGCTGCAAGTATGAGGCGCTTCCCTACAAACCATCATCTCTCCGCAATCCCGGCAATAGTACGCCGGTATCCTGTGCCCCCACCAAAGCTGGCGGGAAATGCACCAATCGCGGATTTCTTCCAGCCAGTGAAGATAAATCTTTTCAAACCGGTCAGGAACCAGCTGAAGCTGACCGCTCTGTTCCACTTCGATGGCGGGCTTCGCCAACTCCTCCATCTTTACAAACCATTGGTCGGAGATCATGGGTTCCACAACAGTGCCGCAGCGGTAGCATTCACCTACGGGAATGACCATATCTTCTACCTTGACCAGGTGGCCTGCCGCTTCCAGATCCGCCAGCCATGCCTTCCGGCACTCATAACGATCCATGCCTGCGTACTTTCCGGCCAGTTCATTCATAGTCGCATCGCTGTTGATACAGCAAGGATCGTCCAGACCGTGGCGCTTGCCCACTTCAAAGTCGTTGGGGTCGTGAGCCGGAGTGATTTTTACAGCGCCGGTTCCTTTTTCCGGGTCCGGATAAGGGTCTGTAATAATAGGAATTGCTTTCCCAACCAGGGGCAGAATTACATTTTTGCCCACCATATCTTTATACCGCTCATCCTCCGGGCTGACTGCGATAGCCACGTCGCCGAACATGGTTTCGGGGCGGGAGGTTGCGACTACGATGCCTTCTCCGCCGTCTTCACCGTCGTAGCGAACATAGTAGTACTTGCCGTTTTTATCCTCATGCTCCACTTCCGCGTCGGACAGGGAAGTGCCGCAGCAGGGACACCAGTTAATAATTCTGTGCCCCTTGTAGATCAATCCTTTTTCATACAGCCGCACGAAAGTTTCGTTGACCGCCTTGCTGCAGCCCTCGTCCATGGTAAAGCGTTCTCTCTCCCAATCGCAGGAGTCTCCCAGCTTTCTGCACTGCTGTGTGATCTTTCCGCCGTATTCCCTTTTCCAATCCCAGGCTCTTTTCAGGAATTCTTCCCGACCCAGTTCTTCTTTTGTTTTTCCTTCTTCTTTACGTATCTTATCTACGACCTTAACCTCCGTAGCAATGCTGGCATGGTCGCTGCCGGGCAGCCACAGCGTATCGAAGCCCTGCATTCTTTTCCAGCGCGTCAGCACATCCTGCAGGGTATGGTCAAGGGCATGCCCCATGTGCAGCTGCCCCGTAATGTTCGGGGGCGGCATTACGATAGTAAAGGTTTCTTTCGACTTATCGCCGCTGGGGCGGAAGCAGCCGTTCTTCTCCCAGCTCTCATAAATCCGATCCTCAAAATCTTTCGGATTGTAGGTTTTTGCCAGATTTTTTTCCATAGTTTCTCCTCTTCTGCATATATCCCGTTCAAAGGAATCTGTTCTCGTAAAAAAATACCGCCCTCGTGCAGTCTGCATAAGGACGGAAATTCCGCGGTACCACCTTAATTCCGCCGGCTTCGCGGCGGCTCTCTTTTTATCCGGCGCTCCCCGGCAACCTTCATTCCGTCATGCTTCGGAATCTCACAGCCCCCTCCTTTCGGAGTTCGGATTCCCTCTCTGAAAAAGCTGTATCGAAATTACTCCTCCGGTTCCTCGCGCTCTATCCATTCTATCAAATTGTCCGGGCATTAAACCCGCTATTCTTTTATTTTATCGGAGTCTTCGGGTTTGTCAAGCAAATCTTTCCGATCCGTGCCAAAGAGAATCCGCAGCCCGGAAGCTTTTCCCGTATCACGGGTGCCGTAACCGGTTCCGGAGGCTTCTACCACCATAGGGGGAATGCGGCGGCAGACAGCCCCCGCACCTTTTAAAATACCCATTCCGGTAGGGGTCACCATCTCCGTAGGTACATCATCGGACACGATGGCAATACCGCTGTTTTTTAAAAGTTCCACCACTGCAGGAACCGGAACCGGAATCGTTCCGTGGGCGCATTCAATAAAACCGCTTCCGTCGTGAACAGGAGAGCAGTAAATCGCGTCCGGCTTCAGCAGATCAATACAGACGGCGGCGCCGATCACATCCACGATGGAATCCACCGCTCCTACCTCGTGAAAATGCACATCCTGAAGAGGAACTGCATGAACCTTCGCTTCCGCTTCGCCGATGACGCGAAAAATCCGCCCGGCTAACCGCTTGGTGTTTTCATTTAAGCCGGAACGCCGGATCAAATCCAAAATATCCGCCAGCGACCGGCCGTGCACATGGCCGCTTCGGCTTTCGTGAACATGAGGAGATTCTGCCCCGCAGCTGTGATTGCAGGCATGACTGTGGTCGTGATGATGCCGGCCGGTAATATGCACACCCACCTGAGTTCCGCAGATTTCCCGTACCTTTTTAGGCTCTGCCGTCAGTTCAAATTCATCCGAAATTCCAAGCAGATCCAACTGTGCCTGCAAATACTCCGGCTTCACTCCCAGATCTACAAAAGCGCCTAAGGTCAAATCTCCGCTGATGCCCGCATAACAATCAAAATACAAAATCTTACCCATGAATATTCCGTTCCCTTTAAAATCTAAAATACGGTTCTGTCGGCTCCTCATGCCGACAGGCCGTTTGTTTCCGGCCTTTCTGTTTTCAACAGGAAATGATACAGCAGATACAAACCGACCGGCGCAGCGGCATAAAAGCACAAATACCTGCTTCTACCACTATCGTCTCAGGATTTTATCCGCAAGACAGGCGGCGCCGTAACCGTTGTCAATATTCACCACGGCGATACCATTGGCGCAGCTGTTCAACATTGCCAGCAGCGCCGCAAGTCCTCCGAAGCTGGCACCGTAGCCCACCCCTGTGGGCAGGGCAATCACAGGCCGTTCTGTTAATCCTCCTATAACGGACGCCAACGCTCCTTCCATGCCTGCCGCCACAATGACCGCGTCCGCCCCGCGAATCCGATCCAGTTTCTCAAAGAGGCGGTGAATTCCCGAAACACCCACATCGTAGATCCGGTCTGTATTGTGCCCCTGAAATTCCAAAACCGCGCAGGCTTCTTCCGCTGCCGGAATATCCGACGTCCCCGCCGTAACCACCGCCACACGGCCCGGTGCTTCGGAGGACTCTTTTCCGGCGGTTATAACCTGTGCTTCCGCATGATATACTGCCTCCGGAACCACCTGCAGAACCGCCTCGAAATGCGCGCGCTTTGCTCTGGTCGCCATAACCGCATGATTCTGCTCCCAAAGGGCACCCGCGATTTCCGCCGTCTGTTCCGGCGTTTTGCCTTGGGCAAAGATCACTTCGTTTCTTCCGGTTCGAAGCGCCCGGTGTCCGTCCACGTTTGCGCAGCTCAGCTCCCGAAACGGCAAAGTCTTTAATTGCTCCAGAGCCTCCGAAGGCAAAACCGCCCCCGAAGCCACCTGCTCCAATAAATGCTGAATATCCGCCTGATTCACGATTCACTCCTTTATATCCTTTCGGGATTTAAGCCGAAGGTGCGGATCGTCTTCCGCAGCCCCGCTTCCCGTTTCTTCTCTTCTCAATCTGCCGTCCGTATGGTTTCCAGTCCCCGGTTTAAGCTTCCTCTCCGGTAACCCTTAGGGTCAACGGACAGCGCGGAAAACCCTGCCTCCCGCACGATTTTTTCCGCTTCCGAAAAGCAGGCGGCTTCCCGCAGCCGTTCCACAGCCTCCGGCAGAACCTCAACCCGGGCTTCAAGTCCTTTCGTCCCTCTTTCCAGACAGCGAACCCGAAGCTGGCGAAACCCCAGACTCCGAAGCCCCTGTTCCGCCCGGTCGATTTTTCGCAGTTTATCCTCCGTAATCATCTCGCCGTAAGGAATCCGCGAAGCCAGGCAGGCATAAGCGGGCTTTTCCCAGACTTTTAGATTTCTTTCCCGCAGCTCCCGGCGGATTTCCTCTTTTGTGTATCCTGCAGCCAGCAGAGGACTTTGGATTCCAAGCTCCCTCAACGCCCGGATTCCCGGCCGGTAATCCGACAGGTCATCAACATTGGTTCCCTCCGCGAGAACCGCATCCCCCGCCGCTTCTTTCATTTTAAAAAATAACAGCCGTTTACAATAATAGCAGCGCTCCGGGCTGTTTTCCCAGGATGTCTCCATCTCTTCGGCTGTAACTGTCAGCCGAATCAGCCGTATCCCCTTTTCCCGGCAAAATGCCAGGCATTCCTGCCGTTCCTGCTCCATAACCACAGGGCTGTCGGCAAAAATCGCAAATGCGTTTTCCCCCAGAACCTCCCGCGCTGCCGTAAGCAGAAAGGTGCTGTCCACACCGCCGGAGAAAGCCACCGCCGCACTGCCGTACCCTAAAAGCAGCTTTCCCAGCGCATCGTATTTTTCATTTCTCATAAAGCTTCCCCTGCAAAACCGATTTTAAAAACGTCTTTCGATGGATGGGGCAAATCCCCTGTGTCTCAATTCCTGCGTAATGTGCCTTTGTCCCATACCCTTTGTTGGATGCAAACCCGTAGCCGGGATAACGGATGTCGTACTCCACCATCATCCGGTCTCTGGTCACCTTTGCCAAAATAGAAGCCGCCGCAATGGAAACACTTTTGGAATCTCCTTTTACAATCCCCGTTTGGGGAATGGGCACATCCTTCAGAGTCAGCGCATCGATCAAAAGATGCTGAACCGCACCTCCCGGCCGTTTTTCTGCCAGCCTTACCTCCAGCGCCTCTACGGCCCGTTTCATCGCCAGTTTTGTGGCTTCTAAAATGTTGATTTCATCTATTGTCCGATGATCCGCCATACCCATTCCGTAAGCCACAGCCTGCTCTTTAATAGGCTCAAAAAGGGCTTCCCTCTTCTTTTCTGTCAATTTTTTAGAATCATCCACCCCAAGCAAGTCGAAATCCGGCGGCAGAATTACAGCGGCAGCTACCACCGGGCCGGCCAGCGGCCCTCGTCCTGCCTCGTCCATACCGGCCACATAAAAAACGTCCTTCCCGTAAAAGGCCCGTTCGTACGTCTTCATCTCTTCCAGCCGCTCCCGCAGAAGCAGTTCACGCTCTTCCTTTTTCATAGTGCCCGTCCTTTCGTGACCTCATTATACATTATCTCTCCGCAAAAATAAAGTAGGGGCGGATTTCATATCCGCCCGGTTCTGCGCTTTTCGCGCCTGCTTTTTACAACTCTATAATGCGGTCGCTGATATGCTGCACCATAGGCAGGTCATGCGCGATCAGCACCAGCGTCAGCCCCCGCTCCCGCTGCAATTTTTTAAACAGATGGATAATCTGCGCCTGAATGCTGACATCCAAAGACGAAATAGGCTCGTCCGCAATCAACAGCTCCGGATCGGTGGAAATCGCCCTGGCAATGGCCGCTCTCTGCCGCTGTCCTCCCGATACTTCGTACGGATATTTATCCGCCAGCTGCCGGGACAGCTCCGCTTGATCCATAAGTTCAAAAATCTCCTGTCTTTCCGGCTTTCTGCCCCGCAGAATACGCAGCGGCTCGCCGATGGATTCCCCGAGGGTTTTTCTGGGGTTAAAAGCCGCGGCGGAATCCTGAAAAATCATCTGCCGCCGGATTCTGCCGTTTCCTTTCAAGTTCTCCCCCAAATACCTGATTTCCCCCGCAGCAGGCTGCTCCAGTCCCATCAGGCATTTGGCCAAGGTTGACTTTCCCCGACCGGATGGTCCTATAATTCCCAGAACCTCGCCCCGGTAAATATCCAAATCCAGATGATCCAATACCCGAACTGCCGTCTTTCCGTGCAGCTTAAAGTCCTTGCACAATCCCCGAACTTCAATCCATTTTTCCCGACCTTGCGAAAAGCCCGGTTCCACAGGGAAAACCCGCCCGCTGTCCGGACAGGAATCCCGGCACCCCGCCGATTCGCAATCCTGCTTAAGACTGTGAATGTGTTCCTGCGCATGCCCGGGTCCATGCCTGTGACTGTGGGCTTTCCCGTCGTGAAAATGGATATCTCCGTGGGTATGCCCCCGGCCTTTTCCGTAGTCCAGGTAACGGAGCAGCCGCTTTGTATATTCCTGTCGGGGTCGCCGGAACACCTCCTCCACAAGTCCCATCTCTACAATCCGGCCGGCCTCCATAATAGCCACCCGGTCGGCAAATCCCTCCACCAAGCTTAAGTCGTGGGTGATAAACAGAATGGAAAGCCGCAGCTCCTTTCGAATTTCCTGCAGCAGATGCAGAATCTGCTTTTGGATCTCCGGATCTAAGGAGGTGGTAGGCTCATCCGCCAGCAGCAGCTTCGGATCTCCGGCCAAAGCAATGGCGATGCCTGCGCGCTGCCGCATACCTCCGGAAAAATGATGGGGCATCTGATAATAACGCTGCTCCGCCCGGTCAATTCCCACCTGTCCCATCAGCCTGACGGCCTTTTCTTTTGCCGCTTTGCGGCTCAGTCCGCCTTGCAGCCGCAGCACTTCCGCAATTTGATTTCCTACCGAAACGACCGGATCCAGAGAAGTAAAAGGATCTTGAAATACCATGGAAATCTCCTGCCCTCTGCGCTGTTCCATCTCCGATTCCGAACGCAGAAGCAGATCCTCTCCGTCTAAAAAAATCCGTCCCTGCCGGATGCGCCCCTTAGAGCATAAAATTTGCAGCAAAGTTTTACAAAGTACGGTTTTCCCGCAGCCGGATTCTCCCACAAGAGCCACAATTTCCCCTCGATCCATAGACAAATCCACTCCCCGAAGAACCGGCTGTTCATGACCCGGCGTTTCAAAAGAAACATGCAAATCTTCAATTTTCAGCAAAGGTTCCATATTTTTCACCCGCCATTTTATCTCGTTTTCACTGAGCTGCCGGGCCCCGCATCCTGACTTCCATCTCCCGGATGCTCACCGTCCCGGCATTTCTCTTTACAGCCGCTCCCCGTCAGCCGGGTTTCCGGCTATTCTATAGTCCAGTCGTAAATATTCCAGAAGATGCCCACGCCGTGATGCCCTAAAACGGTATCCTCCGTAATGCCGTGAATGGTATCTTTTCCTGCGTAAATCGCATCAATATATGCAATAAATGTATACGGCAGATCCTTCGTCAGTTCTTCCTGAAATTCCTGATACAGGGGAAGCCTTTCTTCATACGTTTCCAGCTCTCTGGCCTGCTTCAAAAGAGAATCCACTTTTTCATTGGAATAGTAATTGTAGTTTGCTCCCTGCCCTGTACCGAACACTTTATAGGTGTGGTCATCGGGATCGAAGGGGCTCCCCCAGCCGATTAAATATGCATCCTGCTTTTCCCAGTCGGTTTCCGCAACAATATCAACAACCGCATTGATGCCGATTTCCCGGAAATTCTGCGCACAGATGTTGGACATATCGATGCGAACCTGATCCGCCTGTCCGTTGCAGATCTTAAAAGCCAATTGATCGCCGTTCTTGTAATAATAACCGTCTTCTCCTTTTTCCCATCCGTCTTCTTCCAAAAGCGTTCGGCAGAGATCCGGATTATATTCAAATTTTTCGATTTCCGGATTGTTGTAGGGACCTTTCTGCAAAGGGGAATAGGCCGTCTGGCCGTGTCCCAAAAGAACACTGTCCACGATAGCTTCTCTGTCCACACCGTAACTCAAAATGCCCGGAAGCTCCGGATACTTGCTGAAGAAATCGCTGTTAAAATTATACATGATGCCCCGATAATCCGCTGTGTCCATTTTGTAAACCCGATACCCGTCCAGTTTCTCGAATTTACCCATGGCCTTAGGCGTAATCTGGGCGAAATCCAGCTCGCCGCTTTCCAGCTGCAAGGCTCTTGTATCGGAATCATCTACGATTTTAAAGATCACATTATCAATTTCAGGCGCACCCAGATAGAAATCGTCAAACTTCTCCAAGATAATACTCTGTCCCATATCCCAGGATACCAGCTTGTACGGCCCCGCTCCCACGGGGTTCCGGTTAAAATCATCCGTGACCAGATCCTTTCCTTCCAGCAGATGCGCCGGTAAAATACCGATTGTCAAGTAATCCAGCATAGCCACATTGGGGGCTTCCAGTTCAATTGCCACATGCAGATCGTCCAAAACGGTTACGCCTACTACATCTTCAAAATTAGATGCGTTTTCCGAACCGTTATCCGGATTTTTAATAGCTTCAATCGTATACTTCACATCTTTTGCGGTCAAAGGCTCGCCATCGTGGAAAACTAAGCCGTCCCGCAGGGTAAAGGTATAAGTGTTGGCAGCTCCATCCCATTTCCACGATTCCGCCGCCGCGGGCACAATATTATTTTCTCCGTCGTGAGCAGTCAGCCCTAAGAACAGCAGCAAATTGATCTCACCGTGTTCGTATAGAGCCGGGTTGATGGCAGTGTAATCCGTACTGCCATATACCAGCGTACTCCCTTGGGTTTTCGCCTCATCCGCGCCGCAGGCAGCAAAACAGAGAACCATACTCAATATCAATACAGCAGACAGTATTTTTTTCATTTTCAAATTCCTCTCCCCCTACTCTTTCTATTTCGGGAAGTGCTTCCTGCACAACCGTTTTCATGAAAAGCAATCACGTTATTTTTAGATCAGCCGCTCTCTGCGGCCATTCATCCGCTTCCATTCACCCAGCTCCGTAAAACAGATCAAAGTCGCCGCCAGAAACAGGCCGGGCATAAGCAGCAGCCACCAGGAACCGGTCAGCAGCACTTTCTGAGACAGTGCCATAAGGCTTCCCCAGGAAATAATATTCGCAGGCAGCCCGATTCCCAGATAACTGAGGGTGGCTTCCATGGCGATGGCACTTCCCAGATTGGTAACTACCATAAATAAAATGGAAGGCAGAAAATTCGGTGCTAAGTGCGTCCGCAAAATATAGAAAAAGCCTCCGCCCATCATACGAGCCGCCAGAACGTATTCCGACCGGCGCATCTGCCGCACCTCGCTGCGCACCATTTTGGATACCGCCATCCAGCCGGTAATTCCGATGACCGCGGCCATAGAAAACGCGGTAGGCTCGCCGAATACAGCTTGAATAAAGATCACCGGCAAAATCTGAGGTACGCTCATCAGAATGTCCGTAAAGCGCATCAGGAGATCATCAGCCCATTCTCCCGCCAGTCCCGCTAAACAACCGTATACCATAGCGATACCGGTGGAAATCAAAGTCGCCAGACAGCCGATAAACAGGGAAATACGCCCGCCGTACCAGATCATGGAAAAAATGTCCCGCCCCATAGTATCCGTACCGAAAAGATGCGCGGCAGAAGGAGCCTGATTGACTTCCGCCAGATTCATTTTCGTCGGATCGCAGGGCATTATAACCTCAGCGAACAGGCATCCTAAAACAATTACGCCTAACAAAGCAATCGTAAAATAAGGCCGTTTTCTATTCAAAAGAACCACCTCCCGGGCAGGAATTTCTATTTTCCTCCGCATGCTCCGTGCGGTCATATTCCATGCGGGCGTCCAGCTTCTCGTTGATAATCTGCGCTGCCATGTTGGCTAAAATAACCGCCGCCCCTGTCAAAAGGGAGATTACCATCAGCAGATTATAATCATGGTACTTTGCGCTTTCAAAACCAAGCCGCCCCAGTCCCGGATAGGAGAATACCATCTCTATGATATACGCGCCTCCCAGCAGGTGCGGCAGAAAAATCGCCATCATGCTGACAATGGCCGGCATACTGTTTTTCATACAATGCACCCAGAGAATCCGCCTCCGGGACACGCCTTTTACCCGGTACAGCAGAACGTATTCCTTCCGCACTTCCTCCGACAGCTTGTTTCGCATAAGATAAGCGCAGTACCACAGATGGGTAATCACGATAGCGCTCACCGGAAGAATTAAATGGACTGCCCGGTCAGAAAGACTTCCCCCGCCGATGGAATACACCCCACCGGAAGGCAGAATCCCCAAATTGACGGAAAAAATCAATACCAGCACCAGAGCCGCAAAAAATTCCGGAATACTGCTCACGGCAACGCCGATTTTGCAGATTGCCCGGTCAATCAGCTCCCCTTCATGACTGACGCAGAAAACCGCCAGCGCCATACCCAGCAAAAGAATCAGTACCAGACAGATGACAGTCAGTATAAACGTATTTCCCCAAACCTGTCCGATCACATCCAGCACATCCTGCTTATATTTAAAAGAAATGCCGAAATCTCCCTGTACAGCACCGGAAATCCAGTTTATATACTGCTGAAGCAACCCTTCGTTTAAACCCAGGCGTTCCCTGGCCGCTTCCTGCTGCTCCGTGCTCATGCGCTCCACTGCGTCTCCGTAAAAAGAGCGCAGCGGGTCGCCGGGCGCCAGCCGCGAAACAAGAAATACGACGAGAGAAAGCACCAGCAGCGTAAGTACCAGCTGTGCAAATTTTTTGCAGATATAAACCCAGGTTTTCCTGTTCATCCTTTTCCTCCTCTCGCCGCGGCCTGCAAAACAAAAAAACGAATCCGGAACATTGCAAATTACAATCTTCTTGATTCGTTTTGCTTTCAAGGTTTCTCTTCTGAGAACAAACATCTTTTCTTAAGATGAACCGTCGATCATTATATCATTTCCCGAAAAAATGTCAAGACTAAACCTCCGGCCGTTCTAAAGTAATCCGTCCGATAGCAGCCGAACGGAACTCATCCAGAATCGTCCGGGCGGTTCGTTCATAGTCAATGCGCTTGCCGGGCAGGATAAAGCCTCGCTTTACAGCGATAGCCTCCATAGTCTCCAGCGGCGTTTCGCCGATTCCGTCTATTTTATACCGGTAAACCAGCAAATCCGCATGGTCGCGTTCCAAAACGCGAATCAGCTCCAGCGCCAAATCCGCCGTATCTAAAATCTCGTCTTTTATGGAGCCGCAAAAAGCCAGATTCAATCCCACCTTCGGGTCTTCAAATTTAGGCCACAGAATCCCGGGCGTATCTAAAAGCTGCATGCCGTTTTCCAAAGACAGCCACTGTTTTCCCTTCGTAACCCCCGGGCGGTCTCCGGTCTTCGCACTCTTGCGTCCGGTCATCCGGTTGATTAAGGAAGATTTCCCCACATTGGGAACACCTACGATCATCATCCGCAGCGGCTTCTTCCGGCTTCTTTCCCTGTTGATTTCCTCTTCTAATTTGGAAAGCAGGTGAAACAGATTGGAAATCCCCGCTCCGCTCATGGAGTTCACGGGAACCGCATAAATTCCCTCTTCCCGGTAATGCGCCAGCCACCCCTCCGTTGCCGCGCCGTTAGCCAGGTCGTTTTTGTTAAACGCGATAATCCGCAGCTTTCCCTGCACCAGTTCACCGATAATAGGATTTCGGCTGGAGGAAGGAATCCGGGCATCAACCACCTCGATCACCGCATCCACTAATTTTAAATTTTCCTGAATCAATTCCCGGGTTTTTTTCATATGCCCCGGATACCAGTTAATGTTTTCTATCATATTTCATACCATTTCATTATTTTAATAATATTGAAAAGCAGCAGGAAGAGCACGGCTCCCGGGTTCCGCGCAGGAGAGGCTCACGAAATACCGCCGCTGAACACGCATATCCCGCCGAATCGTTCTTCCCGCAGTTTTACTGAGTGAATGAAAAAGGGCCCTCCACAGGCCCCTTTTTTCGTTATTGCTGATCCTTGCTCTTGATTTTCGCAGATTTACCGGTTCTCTGACGCATGTAGTTCAGCTTCGCTCTTCTTACGTCACCCAATCTTACGACTTCGATTTTATCGATCCGGGGCGAATGGATAGGGAATGTCTTTTCCACGCCTACGCCGGAAGCGATTCTTCTAACGGTAAAGGTTTCACCCAGACCGCCGTTCTGTCTTTTCAGAACAAACCCCTCAAAAACCTGGATTCTTTCTCTCGAACCTTCCTTAATCTTAATGTGAACTCTTACGGTATCGCCTACATTAAAAGCGGGGATATCAGACTTCACATAATCCTGTTCGATCATCTGAATAACGTTCATCGTGTGTACTCCTCCTCTCAAATCAGACGTTCTTGGTATCCTAACGCGCAGGCTTTCCCGCACTTTATCCAGCGGACCGTCCGTAATACACCGTGGTATATTTTATCATCTTTCTTTTTCCGTGGCAAGCAATATTTTCAAAGGAATTCCTTACTTCTCTCCCTCCTCCGGAAGCAATTGTTCCTTGTAGTTTCCCTCTTCATCCAAAACCACGACAGACGACTGCTGCCACTGACAAACCCGCCAATCCTCCTGAATCCACGTCTGGCCGGTATTTTCAAAAGTCAATGCTTCTTCCATTACATAATAAGACGAGTTCCCGTCCCACAGAGTGTAAAAAATTTCCGCATGGTAGTCATCCGCAGCAAAAAGGCTGTAATTTACCAGTGTATACCCCCGAAAATCCGCCCAGGGCAAATCGCCGTAAAGCTTCGTATTCTCTTCAAGAGCCACAGCTTCAGCCGCTGCCCCGTATCGATCCGCATACGCTTTTGCCCGACGTTCTGCTACCGATAAGGTAATTCTCCCCGTGGGCGTAGCGCCGGCTAAATCAAGAGCCAGATTTTCCACACCGTCTTCAAGCAAACTGTGAACAGCAACCGGATTGTTCAGCTTGAACCGCTCCTTCAGAGCGGTTTCATAATCCGCCTTGTCCACATTCTTACCGTTGATTCGAAAAGATTTTAATTTTGTACCTTTTTCGTTGGTAATTCCTTCCGCGTAGAGATGATCATCGCAGCGGCAGACAAAACCGCCGTTCATGCGGTAGTAATCCGCCCGATAGCACAGAACGTTTTCCCCTTCGCCTTCTGCCGGATGCGCTCCGTAAACATAAAAATCGTTTTCTTCTTCTCCCTTAGCTTCATAAAGAGCGCCTTCCGTATCTCCTAAGTAAAAAATTCGTCCGCTGTCAAAGGTAAACACATAGGACTTCGCTCCGTTACCTAAAAACAATTCCGGCGCCTTATCTTTATCCACATCATAAAGCACATACTGGTTTATATCTCTGCCGTCCGCGCACATGGCTTCGATCAGATCCTTATACGCGCATCTCCAGTCACTGTACCGCTTAGGCGCTGCTTCCGTTCCGCCGTCCTTATAATACGGGAATTCCGTGTAATAAAACCCGCTGACCCGCATTTTGATATCATAACTCTTCTTTTGCAACTCCGGATTGTCAGCCGCTCCCATAGGCGAAAGACGAAACGTTAAATGGCAGTCCTGCGTTTCTTCCCAGGGGCCCATATCAAAAATCCACTGATTTCCAATCTGCGTCTGCCCCGCAGGGAAATTTGCATCCTCCCCGGAAGATTTCTTCTCAACAAAGCTTTCTACCGCATAATCAAAGCCGGAAGGTTTCTTGGGAAGTTCGTATGAAAAACGGCCTTCCGCAAAGTTAAAATCCAGCGAAGCTGCCAAATCAACCAAAAAAGCCTGCTGCTCAGGCAATCCCTCCGATTCTCCCGACTGTTCCCGTTCTTCGTTTGAACAGCCGGTCAGCAGACAAACCGAACAAAGCAGCAACAGCAGCAGAGGCTGTACCGCCCGTTTCCAACTGTTTCGTTTCATCCCTTAACCCTTTCTTTCCGCAAAAGACAACGCCGACGCCGTCTTTTCACTTACTCCTTAAGCACGCGGATGCGTGCGATCATATACGTCTTTAATACGGTTCTTCGCTACGCTCAGGTAAATCTGAGTCGCCGCCAGATCTTCGTGTCCCAGCAATTCCTGAAGAGACTTCAGATCCGCTCCATTTTGAATCATATGAACCGCAAACGAATTTCGCAAAGTCTGGGGCGTCAGCTTCTGCCTTATTCCCGCCTGCTGCGCGTAGGATTTCAAAAGCTTCCAGATTCCCTGCCTGGTCAGCCTCCCGCCGTTGTAATTTACAAATAAGGCCTGTGTATCCGATTTTTCCATCCCGGGGATTTTGGGTCTGGCGTCGTAAATATACGCCTCCAGCGCTGCTCTGGAAGGTCTGCCCAAAGGCACGATCCTGGCTTTGCCGAATTCCCCTCTGCATGTGATAAATCCAATACGCAGATTCAAATCGCCCAGCTCTGCTCCTACTACTTCGCTGACCCGCAGGCCTGCGGCATACATAAGCTCTAACAGCGCCCTGTCCCTGAGTCCCCGAACAGAATCATCCGGCTGAGAAAGCAGCAATTCCACCTCCTCTACCGTCAGGTATTCAATCTCTTTTCTTTCGATTTTCGGAGCTTTTATGTTCAGCGCAGGATTTTCCCTGCAAACAGAGCGCAGCATCAGATAATTGAAATATGCCCGAATGGAAGCCAGCTTTCGATTTAAGGTGGCTCCGGATCGTCCTTCATTTTTCAAATGCAGCAGATACGCCACCACATCGGTGCTGCCTACCTGGCTGAGTTCATTCAGATTCCGTTCTTCCGCAAACCGGCAGAATTCTTCCGCGTCCCTTCTGTATGCCAGCAGGGAATTCCCCGCCATCTTCCGTTCCGCTTTCAAATAGTTTTCAAATTCGCCGATATGCCGCTCCATAAACTCCTCCTGTCAAAATAAAAAACAAGATATCCTGTCCTTCGACAGTATACCCCGTTTTTTTTTCGTTGACAATAAAGATTTTTTATCGTAATCCTGCGTGCATAAAACGCACCGCCTTACACATCCAGCTTCATGCAGGCCATCAATACGGCAGAAATGCTTTTTGCGTCTTCGATCTTCCCCTGCAAAACCATCTCCTTTAAATCTTTCAGATCGTATTCTTCAATATCAATGGCTTCGCTTTCATCGAAGTCAGTGTCACCGGGAGTCAGATCCGCAGCCAGATACAAACAGATTTTTTCCGTAGAATAACCGATAGAGGAGTAGAAAGAGGCTAAAAGTTCCATCTTCCCCGCCGTATACCCGGTTTCCTCCTGCAGCTCCCGAACAGCGGCCTCGTAAGGATCTTCCCCCTTTTCGATCTTGCCTGCGGGAATCTCCAGAACCGCCTTTTCCGCGACCTTTCGGAATTGACGCACCATTATCATTTTGCCGTCCTCTTTCAGCGCCGCCACCGCTACCGCGCCGTTATGCTCGATAATCTCCCGGTAAGCGGTTTTATTTCCCCGAACCGTAACCAGATCCCGCCGCAAGTTTAAAATTTTGCCTTCATAAATGCGTTCCGTAGAAATCGTTTTTTCTTCTACTATCATTCTATTTCCCCATTTCTCTGGATTTTTCCGCCGCTGCCCGCACTGCCTGCATTACAGAAGCTCGAAATCCGCTTTCTTCCAACGCGCAAACCGATTCGATCGTAGTTCCGCCGGGAGAGCAAACCGCATCTTTCAGCGCTCCCGGATGAAGTCCTGTTTCCAGAACCATTTTCGCAGAACCCAGAACGGCCTGTGCCGCGAACACATAAGCTTTATCCCGCGCCATGCCCTCAGCCACCGCGCCGTCTGCCAGCGCTTCGATAAACATGTACACATAAGCGGGGCTGCTGCCGCTTACGCCGATTACACTGTCTATCAGACTTTCCTGCACCTCTTCCGTCCTGCCGACAGCATCAAAAACTGCCTTCGCGCATGCGAAATCTTCGTCTGTCACGTTCCTGTTCCCACACAGGGCACTCATGCTTTCCCCGACCAACGCCGGTGTGTTTGGCATAACCCGAATAAGTTTCGCGTCGCTTCCCAGGAATCGTTCCAGATATGCCAGAGAAATACCTGCCGCAATAGAAACCACCAGGCAGTTTTTTTCTCTGCTCTCTGCCGCCTCCGGCAGAACCGCCTCCATGCAGTTTGGTTTTACCGCCAAGAGCACCAGATCCGCGCCTGACACCGCGTCTTTAACGGAAGACACTGCCGTAATGCCGAATTCTTCCGCCAATGCCTCCGTTTTCTTCGAATCGGCGTCAAATGCCTTTATATTCGTTTCACATCCGGGATTTGCCGCTAAATATCCTTTTAATATAGCGCTCCCCATATTTCCGACTCCGATAAAACCGATTTTCATTTTCTCACACTTCCCCTCTATTGGAATTTTCCGTTTTTTGTTTTTTACAGAACTGTTTGTAGATTTTATGTATTCATGTTACTATATACAGAGTTTTTAAGGAAATACTATACTTATACGATAAGACCTGCAGCTGTTATTTCGCCGTATGTTCCCGATTCCGCATTCACTGCACTTGCCGGAACTCCATAGGCGGACTGCCTTACCAGTATATCAGTTCAGCTGCTTAAAATCAAAGAAAGAGGATATTTTTTTATGCGGCCGGATTCCATTTTATTATTTGCGGCTTTACTGCCCGCCGCGCTTTTACTTCGCTACATTTACCGAAAAGATACGATTGAAAAGGAGCCGCCCATGCTCCTGCTGCGGCTCTTCCTCTTCGGCGTATTGGCCTGCATTCCGGCAGCCACTCTCGAACAGACCTTCGGCAGAATGCTGGACAATGCCCTCCCGCCTGATTCTTTGGAATATCATCTCATCAATGCGTTTGCCGTCGTAGCATTGATCGAAGAAGGTTTAAAATTCCTTTTTCTAAAGCAGCTTACCTGGCGCTCCTGGGATTTCAATTACCGGTTTGACGGAATCGTCTACGCCGTATTCATCTCTTTAGGCTTTGCCGCTTTTGAAAATATTTTCTATGTATACGGCTACGGTTTGACTGCGGCTCTGCCCCGGATGGTTCTGGCTGTTCCCGCTCACATGGGCTTTGCAGTATACATGGGTGCCTTTTACGGCCAGGCTCGTCTGGCCGCCATTCGGGGAAAACGGGCAAAATCGAGAAGAAACCTGGCCGCCGCACTGCTGGTTGCCGTGATCCTGCACGGCTTTTACGACTTCTGCCTATTCCTGAACACATCCTTTACCAGCCTGCTGTTCTTCCTCTTTGTCATTATCATGTACATCGTAACGGTAGGATTCATCCGAAAGCAATCCCGTGAGGACTCTAACTTCTATCTCTAAAAATCATTTTGATACAAACCGTTCTCCTTCGAGCACAAAACAAACTGCCCCGTCAAAAAATTACGGGGCAGTGTTTATATCCGTTATCCTTCTATTCTCTATTCATTTTCAAATAGCGGCGTAGAGAAATACCGCTCCGCCGTATCCGGCAATACGGTTACCACCGTTTTCCCCGGCCCCAGTTTTTCCGCCAGCTTCAAAGCCGCGGCTACGTTGGTGCCGCTGGAAATTCCGCACATCAATCCTTCCAGACGAGCCAAATCTTTTGCGGTCTGCAGGGCTTCGCTGTCCGTTACAATATAAACATCGTCGTAGATTTTCTGGTTGAGAATGGGCGGAATCAGTCCGTCGCCGATCCCCATCTGCAAATGCGTACCGATGGAACCGCCGGAAAGAATTGCGGCATTTTCCGGTTCCACAGCCCAGATAACCAAATCCGGATACTGCTTTTTCAAAACTTCGCCGATGCCGGTAATCGTACCGCCGGTACCGATGCCGGAACAGAATCCGTGGATGGGACCCGCAACCTGCTCCATAATTTCCAGGGCAGTATGATGTCTGTGCACCATAGGGTTAGCCGGATTTTCAAACTGCTGGGGAACAAAAACCTTGGGATTCTCTTTCGACATGCGAATGGCTGTCTGTAAGCATTCGTCAATGGCCGCGCCGATGTTTCCCGCATCGTGAACCAAAACCACTTCCGCCCCGTAATGCCGAACCAGCTTCCGCCGTTCTTCACTTACGGAATCCGGCATGATAATAATCGTCTTGTATCCTTTTACCGCTCCGATCAGCGCCAGGCCGATGCCTTGATTCCCGCTGGTGGGTTCCACAATAATAGAATCCTTATCGATCAACCCCTTCTGTTCTGCATCCAGAAGCATGTTGTAGGCGGTTCTTGTTTTAATAGAACCGCCTACGTTTAATCCTTCGTATTTTACAAGCACATCCGCGCAGCCCGGGGAGACCATCCTCTGCAAACGAATCATAGGAGTCTGCCCCATAGCGTCCAGCACTGTGTCATAAATCATTCTTGTCACCGTCTTTCTGTGGATTTTATTCTAAAAACACTTAGCGTTGTTGTTTCTACCCAAAAAATCGGTTGTTTAAAACTCAAACGCTTTTTATTATTTCTTTTCTTTCCGCTTTTCGGCCGCCTGCGCATGGGCGATCAAGCCCTCCCCCCGAGCCAGGCGGGAAACCAGAGGTGCCATATTCTGCGCCGCAGCCGGAGTCAGTCTCTGATTTGTACATACTTTCAGAAAAGTTCCTACCCAGACGCCGCCGGTGTATTTTGCCGCGCTTAATGTGGGCAGAGTATGATTTGTTCCGGAAGCATAATCCCCGAAAACCTCCGCTGTATTTTCGCCGATAAACAGGGAACCGTAGTTGATCAGTTCTTCGATCATCCAGGCCGCGTCGCTCTCTTCCACGTTAAGCTCCAAATGTTCCGGCGCATAGGCATTGGCATATGCTGCTGCTTCTTTCAGTGTATCCATTACCAGGATTTCGCCGAAGTCTTCCCAGGATTTCGCGGCTTTTTCTGCTGTTTCCAAAGTTTTCAGCTGTTCCTCAACCGCTTCTGCAATTCTGTTTCCCAGGGTTTCATCCGTGGTCAGCACAATTCCTTTTGCCAAAAGATCATGTTCCGACTGCGCCAGCAGATCTGCCGCAATAATTTCCGGGTCGGCGCCTTTATCCGCAATAACCAGAACCTCGCTGGGACCCGCTACAAAATCGATCCCAACCTTGCCGTAGCACTGCCGCTTCGCTTCAGTCACATAGGCATTTCCGGGGCCCACGATCAAGCACACCGGTTCAATCTGTTCCGTACCGTAAGAAAAAGCCGCCACGGCCTGCGCACCGCCTACCGCGTAAATTTCATCAACACCGGCAATATCCATGGCAACCAGAGTTTTCGGATGAATCCGGTCGGTCCCTTTCATAACAGGCGAACAAGCCGCAACTCTTTTCACCCCCGCCGCTTTTGCCGGAATTCCCAGCATCAAAGCGGTAGAATACAGGGGATATCCGCCTCCCGGGACATAACAGCAGCAAGAGTCTACCGGTATAATTCTATGCCCTAAAAAGATTCCCGGAGCAGGAGAAAAATCCTTTAATTCGCAGAGCGAACCCTTCTGCGCTTTTGCAAATGCTTCAATATTCGCCGCCGCTGCGCGCAGATCGGCGATTTCTTCCGGAGTCAATGCGTCGTAAGCTTCCTGAATTTCCGCCGGAGATACCCGAAACGTTTCCCGTTCACAGCCGTCAAATCTGCGCCCGAATTCCTTTAAGGCTTCGTCGCCCTCTTTTCTGACCCGGTCAATCAATACGGCCACCGTATCCCTCAACGACGCGTCTCCCGCTTCCATTCTCATCTTTGCCGCTTTCAGCACTTTCATATTTTACCTCCGCATATTCAAAACCCTTAAACCATACAGGCGGATGCAAGCATCCGCCCCTTCTTTTTATTCGGAACCGTGATCGTCCTTTCCAAAGCTGTAAATTTCATAAATCCGGCAGGCAGACAGCTGCTCGGCTTCCCATTCCTGTGTCATTGGTTCCACGCCGCGATTTTCTTCAGAACGCCGCCGCTTTTTCCGTGATTTCCGCATTCTTGGAATCCAGAATTCCATCCACATCGACGCCCGCAATATCCAGACCGTCCGCACAGATCGCATCAAACTGATCTATGCCCAACATACCGCAAAGATCTTTCAAATATACAGCCCCCAGATTTCCGTTTATAAGCGGCCCGCCGGCAGTGCTGATAAACAGAAGCTTGTCCGCCCTGCACAAGCCGACATTCCCTTTCTCCGTATACTGAAATGTAATTCCGCCTGCGCAGACCCTCTCAATATATGTACGCAGCAAGGCCGGAAACGATAAATCCCAATACGGCGCAGCTATTACAATTTTATCCGCCTTCGCAAATTGTTTCGCGTAATCAAATATGGGATGCGAGTAATCCCCGGCATCTTCCATCTGCTGCCGTTTTTCCGCCGGATCACGCTTCAAAGGCACGAGATTTTCTTCTTCCAAAACTAAACGTGTGACGCGAAACCCGGAATCCAGCTTTTCAAGAAACCGTTCTGCCAGCACCGCCGTTCTGGACTCAGTTCCCCGCAGACAGCAATCAACGTAAAGAACTTCTTTCACCAGTGCTGTTTTTTTCGCAAAAGGCGCTTGGTCTGCCTTTCCGCCTTCCGGCGAAGCATTGTAAGCAGCAATAGCCGCTTTGATATCCCGCACCAGCAGACGGCTGTTGTTCCGTAGGAACGCATAAAAATCATAAGGGCGAAGCTGGAGAATCTTGTTATGGTACCGGGCGTCCCGATAGAACAAGCGGCGCAGGGCCAGGTGCAAATCACGGTAGGTAGTACCGATGGCGTCTGCCATATCGTCCAACAACCTCCTGTATTCCCCGTCTTCCGATCGATTATGGTCTTCAAACGTTCCAAATTCCTCCAGGGGACCTGCCATATCCGCAAATTCAATAATATAACCGGCCGCTTCCAGTTTGGCCTGATTTTCGCTGATGTAGCGTCTCAAATCATATTGAGAAGAATAGTAATTGCGGATAATGAGCAACAATCCCATATCGCTGTTCATATTTTCAATATTCAATCTATCCAAATCCTCCGTTGGTGATTTTATGCAGCGCGTAAATTTTTACCCTTCTAATTTACCGTATTCGGAACGGGTAGTCAAGAAATCTGTGTTTTGAAAATTCGTCTCCCCCCGCATGTAAATAAAAAAGCGCGGAATTTTTATTTTCCCGCGCCGCTCATACAAGTGGGTTTTTATACAATGCGAATGTTTAAAGTATCGGTATTGGAAGTAGGAAGAACATAGTTGGAAGATAAAATTACTACATAATCTCCCTTTTTTACGATTCCTGTCTCCAACGCCTTTTCAATGGCCTGTTTGGTCACTTCGCTTCCCGGTTCTTTTTCTTCCCCTAAAATCGCGCGAATTCCCCAATTCAGGGACAGCTTCCTGCAAACCTTCTCGTCGATTACCACCGCAATAATGGGGATATTGGGGCGGTAATGCGTCATAATTCTTGCAGAACGCCCCGTCATGCTTTCCACAATGATGGCGGAAGCGCCCACGTTCTCCGCCGCGGTTTTGGCCGCCTGACACAAGGTTTCCCTGATGGAGCCGGCTCTGGAAGCCGAAGCGGTGACAAATTCCTGCAGATCCAGATATTCCTGATTTGCCTCCGCTTCCTCGCAAATCGAAGCAATTGCCCGCACGCTTTCCACAGGAAATTTTCCCGCCGCAGATTCGCCTGAAAGCATAACTGCGCTGGTTCCGTCAAAAACAGCATTTGCCACGTCGCTGATTTCCGCCCGTGTGGGGCGGGGGGAAGCCGTCATGCTTTCCAGCATCTGTGTAGCGGTAATCACATATTTCCCTTTGGACACACATTTCCGAATAATGGATTTCTGAATGGCGGGAAGCTGGATGAAAGGAATTTCCACACCCATATCCCCTCTTGCGACCATAATGCCGTCGCTGACATCGATGATTTGATCAATATGATCCACACCCTGCTGATTTTCAATCTTGGAGATGATTTCCACATCTTCGTACCCCAAGCTGTCCACAAAATCACGCAGCTTTATCACATCGTCGGGCGAGCGTACAAAAGACGCCGCAATATAATCCACACCCTGCTTCAGACCAAATTCAATATCTTCCCGATCCGCAGAGCTGATATACGGCATGGGAATATTAAAATCGGGAAGGTTAATGCTCTTTCGACTGGACAGCCGACCTCCCTGTTTAACCACGCATTCGATAAAATCATCTTCTACGTTTGTGATTTCCGCCAGGATTTTTCCGTCATCCAAAAGAATCTGCATACCCCGGGAACGATCCTCCGGCAGCGCTTTCAGATAATCAATCAAACGCGGATAGGACAAACTGGTTCCGGTTTCGTCGCCCTTTCCTGCTTCCCGGTGCAGCCGAAACAGCTGGTTGTTTTCCAAAACAACAGATCCTCCTTCGAATGTTCCCACCCGAACCTCCGGACCTTTCGTATCGATCAGCAGCGCTACGGTTTTTCCGCATCTTTCGGCCGCTTCTTTAACCTTCTGTATCCGTTCCTTTAATGCGTTTCCTGCACCGTGGGACATATTGAACCGCGCTACATCCATTCCCGCTTCTATCATCTGCATTAAAATTTCTACTTCGTCGCAAGCCGGCCCGACAGTACAGACCACTTTCGTTTTTCTCATTAAAATTCCCCCTTTATCTGTTATCTGTAATTTTTGGTTTCGGAAAGACAATTCCAATTATATGCAGGCTTTAATAATTATTATTTCTCACTTCAAAATACGCCCGGGGATGGGAGCAAACCGGGCAGACCTCCGGCGCTTCCGTACCCACATGAATATGCCCGCAGTTAGAGCAAATCCAAACAACCTCGCCGTCCTTTCGGAACACCCGGTTGTTTTTTACATTTTCCAATAATCTCCGGTACCGTTCCTCATGCTCCTTTTCAATTCTGCCTACATTTTCAAATTGCTTTGCAATATCTTCGAAGCCTTCCTCTCTGGCCTCCCGAGCAAAATCGTCATACATCTTCGACCACTCAAAATGCTCGCCTTCCGCCGCAGACAGCAAATTTACCTCCGTGGTGCTTATAGCGTTTAAATGCTGCAGCCAAATCTTCGCATGCGCTTTCTCATTTTTCGCCGTCTCTTCAAACAGCTTTGCAATCTGCTCATATCCTTCTTTTCTCGCCTTGGATGCGAAAAAATCGTACTTATTTCGAGCCTGAGATTCTCCTGCAAAAGCCGCCGTCAAATTTGCCTCGGTTCTCGAACCTTTTAATTCCATTTTCATTCCTCCTGTTTCCTCCATACATTATTTTGAAGCCTTCCAGCGCATAAGAAGCGCTTCGGCCTCAGCCCTGGTTGCAGTTTCCTCCGGCGCAAGCAATTCGCCTTTGCCCCGGATCAACCCGGATGACACTGCCCACCCCATTGCCCCGGAAGCATAGGATGCAAGCTCCCCCGTATCCGGAAAACGGGAAAGAACAGTTTTCTTCTGTTCTTCCGCTTCATCCTGCTCCGTGAAACGGCAGAGCAGCGTTACCATCTCCTGCCTGCTCAAACAGCCGTCCAGCCTGAAAGTTCCATCTCCGTACCCTTTTAGTATACCCTGTTTTTTCGCCCATTCTACCGCTTTTTTGTTTGGTTTTTCGAAAGATTTTGTTAAAACTTCTTCAAAATCAACTGTCTCCTGTTCCAGATAGAATAAAGCCGTAAGGAACTGGATTCGCAGCAGATTTTTCCCGCTGTCCGCTTCCGGTACGGCCTCAAAAGCAATGGTGTCACAGGAAGATATGAGTTCCTGTGAATCGCCGGACAAATCAGACTTGCTCAGCCCTCCCATCAAACGTTTCTTTCCGTCCGCCTGCCGATATCGTACCAGATACGTTTCGTCCGCCGGCAGATAAAAAATTTTCATGCCGTCAGATTTTACAAAATGCACCAAGCGGCTTTCCGTAAGAGGTCGGATTTTTCCGTTTTCCACTGCCGCCTTCAGCTCACGATTGCTGTCATAGATCCAAATATCCGCTTTATCCCTGGTCTTTAAAACAAAGTATTCCGACGAGGGAAATTCTGCTTTCCCTGAGCTGACGGCCTCCATCCAGGAAAGACAAAGTTCCGGATAATGCGCCCTTTTAATTTGTGAGATCAGAAGCCTGTCCCGCTTCTCTCTCTTTTTATCATCTACGCCCAAAGCGGTCAACGCTTCGTCCAATTCCTCTTTCTGCCCCCCGGCAAAAACCGATTCCAACACATAGGTCCAATCCAGACCCTCCTCATTCCGCGTCTGCCCGTCCAGCAAAAGCCGTATCAAAAATTCGGAATACCGGTCTACCGTGGGAAAGCAGCTTCCCAACGATTTAATCAGCTCCGTCATCACTACGCTCCAGCTGTCTTCCATCCGACATTTCTTTCCGCCTGTGATTTCTTTGTAAATGTCGGTTCTGGCGTCTTCCATACCTCCGTACCCGGCTGCTGTCTGCGCCGCCGGAAGAAATTTTGTTATCCCATACCGTTGATAACCCCAGCTGCGCAGGGGCATTTCCCCTACAAAATCTCCCCCATTGACGATGCTGAAAATGTTTCCGTAACATGCCTCTTTATACCGGCTGTCCTTTGTGGTTCTGGGAACTTCAAAACCATAAATATAAATGTCCTCCGGCTCTAAAGAAATTCCTTTTTCCGTCAGCCCTTTTCCCTGATCCAGCTTTGCACCTGCCAGATTGGCCGCGGCCGCCCCCCGGCTGTAACCGCATATCCATAGTTTTAAATTCGGCTGCAAAACTTCCTGATGGGCATCTAAATAAGCACCCAATTCTTTCAGCACCTGATCCGCCGCTCTTTGAAACCCTTTATGAGCTGTTCCCGATCCTACGCGAAAGTTCCCCACCCATTCCGATTCGTATCCGTTGCCGCGAATGGCAACGGCAATCAATGTGCAGGGCTTTTCTCCCAAAATAATTTCTTTCTGTCCGAATGCCGCTCCCACAGAATTCATAGACGGTTTTTTTTCATAAGAGAACAGTTCTATATCGGAAAACCCCAATTGAGACAGCAGCGCTTCCGCGTTTTTCCCTTTCTGCGTATAATCCTGCTGTTCCCCTTCCGCACTGTTGAATGCAGCCATGGACAGGCAAAGCGAAGCCAGGGCTAAATCCTGCCTATACTTAAATGCGCTTTCGGAAAAATAGGAATCGCTGTACACGCAATGCCATTTTGCATCCACAGCCTGCCCCTCCTCTCCCTCATATGTGCTCAAATAAGAGAAAGAAACGGTTTTCTCTGCCCCGTAAACCGGAGCAGCGCAAAGTAAAAAGCAGCACAAAAATAAGAAGCTGATTCGCTTTTTCATAAATCTTTCGCCCCTCCGTTTAAATTTTATTTCTTTTATCTTTTGTCATTTTCAATCAATTCATGCAAAAGAATCCGCTTTGCGGAAACAACAGTTCCGTCAAACCGGAAATCGACTTTCTTGTCCGGCCGGCTTTTGTTTTTTACATACGGCAGCTTTGCGCCGGGCAAAAGCGTTTAAAAAATCCAAAGTCCGAATCGCATTGATTTTTCCGCTGAGCTTGTATTTTTTTCGATGGCTGTATATAATGCTGATATAAAAATACGATCAAAGGGAGTGCGGCTGTCCGCCGAATACGACGATCATATCAGGAGGTTTTATTATGGATAGAGAAATGTACAAAAAAGACAGACAGATGAACCGGGAAGAAGCGGAAAAGCTCTTTGCTCAGGGCAACCACGGCATACTGGCTGTAAACGGAGACAACGGTTATCCCTACGCTGTGCCCGTAAACTATGTTTATGAAAACGGAAAAATCTACATCCACTCCGCAAAATACGGCTATAAAATCGATGCCATTCAAAAGAATGACAAAGTTTGTTTTACCGCGATTTTGAATACGAGAATAGAACAGAAAATGGTCACCGCAGCTTACCAGAGCGTAGTGGCAACCGGAAAAATCCGCTTAATCGAAGACGAAACGGAAAAAAGAGCGCATTTGGAGCAGTTCATCTATAAATTGACTCCGGATTTTATCGAAGGAGGAATGAAGTTCCTGAACGGCGCCATCGGCAAAACCGCCCTTCTCTGCATCGACGTAGAGGAACTCAAGGGCAAGCAGAATATGGGCACGTCCTTTGACGTATAAACATTGTGTATCCCATCGAAAAAACGCAATCGTTTTTCCTGTGGGCCGGCTTTTGCCGGCCCATTTTCTACATTACCGCAGTTCCGATCAAATTGATTAAAAAACAAAGCCCCATACCGAACATTGCCGGGATCAAAATGGAAACGCCCACCCAGCGCCAGCTCCCGCTCTCCCTTCGTATGGTTAAAAGGGTCGTTGCACAAGGCCAGTGCATGAGATAAAAGACCATGGTGCAGAGAACCGTAACCCAAGTCCAGCCATTGGCTTCGAAAATCATCCCCATAGCCTGAAGATCTCCTGCTTCTATCAGAGTTCCCTGCGCCAGATACGTCATCATAATAATAGGCAGGACAATTTCGTTGGCCGGAAGACCTAAGATAAAAGCGCCTAAAATAACTCCGTCCAAGCCGATGATTCGGGCAAATGGATCCAGAAATTCTGTAAATACGGTCAGCAGCGAAACACCGCCCACCGGAACGTTGGCAAAAATCCATATCAGCAGCCCCGCAGGCGCGGCTACGACCACAGCCCGCCCTAATACGAACAGCGTACGATCCAGAAGAGAACGAACGATGACCTTGCCTATCTGTGGTTTGCGGTAAGGGGGAAGCTCCAAAGCAAAAGAGGAAGGTTCTCCTTTTAATATGGTCTCCGATAAAAACCGAGAAGCCAGTAAACTCATCAGCACGCTCAGAGCGATCAAGCCGCAGAGAGCAAACACCGCGGCAATTGATGCTGCCCCGCCGCCTTCCGACCGCACAGCGAAAAGCAGAAGCAGCAACGCAATTAAAGCAGGAAACCTTCCGTTGCAGGGAATAAAGGAATTAGTCAGCATGGCGATCAGCCGTTCCCGGGGAGAATCGATGATCCTGCATCCCGTTACTCCTACCGCATTGCACCCAAAGCCCATACATGTGGTAAGCGCCTGCTTTCCGCACGCCCGGCATCTTTGAAAACAGCGGTCTAAGTTAAAAGCTATCCGCGGCAGATACCCAAAATCCTCCAGCAAGGTAAACAGCGGAAAAAAAATGGCCATAGGCGGAAGCATAACTGCGATTACCCATGTGGCTACCCGGTAAATTCCGTCGATCAAGGCACCCTGCAGCCATACAGGCGCTCCTTTTTCAATCAGAATCCTGTTTAAAACAATTTCCAGAGAATGAAACTTCTCGCTTAAAAACTGTGAGGGTACATTTGCGCCTTGTATGGTAATCCAAAAGATCAATGCCAGCAGCAGGAACATAATAGGAAATCCTGTCAATTTGCTGGTAAAAATCCGATCCAGCTTTCTGTCCCTCCGATCATAATCCGGGCGCGAAAAACGCACAACCTTTCGGCTGATTTCTTCCGCCCGGTCAATCCGCCCGCGAATTCGTTCCTCCGAGGGCGGCCCCAAAGAACCCTTTATGCTGCCGCCCTCCATGTTCTCGGTCATTTCATCCAGCACTTTCAAAAGCCGATCAAGCCCGATTCCGCGGCTTGCGCTGGTGCCCACCACCGGCACCCCCAGTTCCGCCGAAAGCTTGTTTAAATCCACGGAAATGCCTTTTTTTTCGGCTTCATCCATCAAATTGACGCAGACGACCGCCCGATCTGTGATTTCTAAAACCTGCAAAAGCAGATTCAGATTTCGTTCCAAACATCCTGCATCGCAGACAACCATCACCAGATCAGCCTTTCCCGACTTCAAAAATTCTCCCGTGACCTCCTCCTCAGCAGAATGGGGATACAGAGAATAGCAGCCCGGCAGATCGATAAATTCAAATTCTTTTCCGTTATAAAGACAGGAGCCCTGCGCGTTGCTCACCGTCTTTCCCGGCCAGTTGCCCGTATGCTGCCGCAGACCCGTCAATCCGTTAAAAATCGTACTCTTCCCTACGTTGGGATTGCCCACGAAAGCGATGATTTTCGGAACAGCTTTTACCTCAATTCCCATAGCGTTCCCTCCTGCGGCTTTAAACAGGATTCCTCTTCATTTTTGCATACCTTTTCTTCTCTTTCCTGCGTCTGACAAACAGACTCGACCCGTATTCGAGCCGCATCGTTTCCCCTCAGAGCGATAACCGTGCCTCTTACCCGAAATGCAGTAGGGTCTCCTAAAGGGCTCTCCTGCAGGCAGCAGACCTCTGTCCCTTCCACAAATCCCAGATCCTGAAGACGGCGCCCCATGGGATCATCCTGCCGACACACCCCTGCAATTCTGGCCCGCTGGCCGGATTTTAAATCACATAAGTAATATTCCATACTGTTGCCTCTTTCTCCACAGCCTGCACGTTTCCGCTGCGGTTGATCTATTTGACTCTGCCTTTTCCCGCAGGAAAAGCCGTCTCTCACCATTAAAGAGCTTTTTATTACTCATGTTAATATATGGCGGTATCAGCTGCCCGGTGCAAAAAAACAAAGAAGCACGATGCTTTGAATGGACTGCACCATGCCTCTTTTATTCTTTTCTGAGCTCCTATTCAGTTATCCTTGAATAAAGCGATCCAGGAATTCCTTTGTACTTGCTCTCCGAGGATTTTCGAAGATCTGCGAGGGAGAGCCTTCTTCTTCAATGACGCCGTTGGCCATGTATATCACCCGATTGGAAACATCCCGGGCAAAAGCCATCTCATGGGTAACAACGATCATGGTCAACCCTTCCTCCGCCAGCTTGCGCATAACGGTAAGAACCTCTCCCACCATCTGGGGATCCAAGGCGGAAGTAGGCTCGTCAAACAGCAGCACTTCCGGCTCCATAGCCAAAGCCCGCGCAATAGCGACCCGCTGTTTCTGACCGCCCGAAAGCTGTTTGGGCTTAGCTTTGATATAGGGCAGCATTCCTACCTTTTCCAAATAGAAGAACGCATTCTGTTTGGCTTCTTCTTTGGGAATCTTCTTGACAATGGTCTGCCCTGCCATACAGTTTTCCAAAACCGTCATGTTATTGAACAGATTAAAGCTTTGAAACACCATTCCCACCTTTGCCCGGTAATCCGCAACTCCGCCCTTTTGGGACGTGATATCCTCGCCGTGAAAATAAATATTCCCCGTCGTAGGAACCTCTAATCGGTTAATACAGCGGATCAAAGTGGACTTTCCGGACCCGGACGCACCGATAATGCAGGCCACATCTCCCTTGTTCACGGAAAAATGAATGTCCTTCAGTACGGAATTGGTTCCGAATGTTTTGCTTAAATGGTCTATGCGGATAATTTCTTCGCCGATCATTCGTCATCGTCCTCCTTCTTCTTATCCGGATAACGATACAGACCGCTGGTAAAGGTCAGGGTGTCTGTAGTAGCCAGATCGTAGCTGTCCGAACCGTCCATCTTTCCTTCAAAATAACGCAGGATGCGGGAACAGGTATACGTCAGGATAAAGTAAATAATCATAGTGATTGTAAACGCTTCAAAGTAGGTATAATACGCACCGGCAACGCCTTTTGTCGTATAGAAGAGTTCCACTACGCCGATTACCGAAAGAACACAGGTATCCTTAATGTTGATGATCAGGTTGTTGCCGATCTGCGGCATGATATTCCGCAGAGCCTGCGGCAGAACTACATGAATCATAGTCTGCACATGAGTCATACCGATGGCTTTCGCTCCTTCGGTCTGACCGTTGTCCACGGAAAGGACACCGCCCCGAACGGTTTCCGCCATATAAGCGCCGGTGTTGATGGATACGATAAAAAACGCCGCGAACCATGTAGACATATGGAAATTAAACAGCTGCGCCGCGCCGAAGTAGATAAACATGGCCTGTACCATCATCGGCGTACCTCTGAACACTTCCACATAAGCGTTCAGAATAAACCAAACAATCCGCAAAACAATCTTTTTCGGCATGGGCGAGTGCTTTGTCAGGGGAATCGTCTGTATGATCCCCACAATAAAACCGATCAGACAGCCGATTATCGTACTGACCACGGCAATGATCAGCGTGTACCCGGCGCCGCTTACAAACGACCAGCCATACTCTTCTAAAATGTACTGTATTCTTCCCCAGAATGTCCCAGGCATTGATAGCTCCTTTCCTCAGCGAGTCAATAAATCCATGCTTATTCAGACAGGGGCTGTACGGCGATTGCGTCCTGCATCATCTTTTCATAGTCTTCAACAGTAAGCTTAGCCAATGCCGCGTTGATTGCGTCTTTCAGTTCGGTATTGCCCTTCTTCATAGAGATGCCGATGTTGATTTCTTCGTCGGAAACTTCAAACGCACCTTCCGTATTGCTGAAGTCAAGCAAAACAAAGTCAGGATATGCAACACAGGCAGCCATAGCCGTAGGCATATCGGTCACGACCAGATCACAGGTGCCGGAGTTCAGGGAAACCAGCATCGCGGGAGCGCTTTCCTGCGCGGGCAGGATTTTTGCTTTCGGGATCTGGGGCAGGCAGACATCATACCATACGGTATTCAGCTGAGAAGTACAGGTTGCGCCCTCCAGATCTGCAACAGAAGCCGCATTGGCGTATTTGCCGTCCTTCTTTGCCAGAGTTACGATGGAAGCGTAATAATACGGTTCGGAAAAATCAACCATTTCCATACGTTCTGCTGTAATGGACTGTCCTGCAATTACGCAGTCCACCTGTCCGGACTGTACAGCAGGTACCAGAGAATCCCAATCCAGCTTAACGATTTCCAGATCGCGACCCAGTTCTTTTGCAATGTACTGCGCCATCATAACGTCATAACCGTAAGCATAATCAGAACCGCCGGAAATAGGAACCGCACCGTTTTCATCGGTAGGCTGCGTCCAGTTATAGGGAGCATAGCCGCATTCCATAGCCACCTTCAGGGGAGCAGCTCCGTCTGTTTCCTCTTCCCCACCGTTTCCGCAGGCAGTGAATACCATAGCGGACAAAGCCAGAATCATTACTAAAATTCCAAATTTCTTCATCAAACTCATTTTTCTTTCCTTTCTTCTTTCGTCGTAAAATAACGTTTGCATAAATGAATAAAAAAACGTCTTTCGGACGCTCCCCCAAAAGACGCTTTAAAACAAATTTGTTTTCGCTCATGGGTAGAACAAATATCGCCTGCCCAGATTCGATCTTTACAATCACCGGCGGCGCATCCGCTTACCGCATTTTTTGCCGAAAACGAAACGAAAACCGATACACATTGCTTTCTCCATTCAGTCACATAAAATTCTTTACGTTTTCACAATTGCTACTTTACCAGAGAAAAGCGCTCTTGTCAATCCTGTACATGTATTTTTTCTGCATAAAGGCGAATGATTTCCCCATTTTTCATTCAAACTCCGCCGAAATGACGTCATTTTCCGAATATTCATCTATATTACAACGAATTCATTCGCTTTTTTTATGCGCATCGCCTAAAGCCACAGCCACTTTCATCATAATAGCACATTCTATACGTTTACGAAACAGCTTGCAGCCGTACTCGTAAATGCCTTTAATGTCGCCGGTGGCATGGTATGCATTGGCCGGGCACCCTCCGCTGCAATACAGACGCGCCCAGCAATCCCTGCAGTCCGGCCTTGCGTAAACATTGCAGAGCTTAAATTCATCCCGCAAGTCAGTCTTTGTTATGCCGTCCCATACATTACCCATGCAATAGGCTTCCTCGCCCACGAATTGATGACAGGGATACAGTTCTCCCGCAGGTGTAACCGCTAAATATTCCGTGCCGGATCCGCAGCCGGAAATCCGCTTATATACACAGGGGCCTCCCGTAAGATCGATCATGTAATGATAAAATTCAAATCCTCTGCCCTCTTTTTCCCGGCGCAGCATCTCCTTTGCCAGAATTTCATACTGCTCGTACAAAACCGGCAGATCCTCTTCCGTCAGCGCATAGGGCTCCTCCGGCGAACAAACTACAGGCTCCATAGACAGCTCCCGAAAGCCCAGATCCGCCATTTGGAAAATGTCCTTTGTAAAATCCGTATTGCTGTGGGTAAATGTTCCCCGCACATAATATCCTTTTCCGCCTCTGGCCTCTGCGAATTTCAAAAACTTCGGCACAACCAGATCATAGCTTCCTGCGCCGCTGATAGTTCTCCGGTGAGCATCATGAATTTCCCTGCGGCCGTCCAGGCTCAAAACCACATTGTGCATTTCCCTGTTGGAATACTCGATTACCTCGTCATCCACCAAAACGCCGTTGGTAGTTAATGTAAAGCGAAAATTCTTGTCATGCTTTTTTTCCTGTTCCCGGCCGTACGCCACGATCTCTTTGACCACATCCCAGTTCATCAGAGGTTCACCGCCGAAAAAGTCTACCTCTAAATTTCTCCTGGTGCCGGAATTCTCAATTAAAAAATCCAACGCCCGTTTTCCTACCTCCGCCGACATAAGCGCCCGCTCTCCGTGATACTTACCTTGACTGGCAAAGCAGTATTCACAGGTCAAATTGCAGGTATGCGCCACATGAAGGCATAAAGCCTTTATTACCGTATTCCGGTTTTTAAAATCAAACGCTTTTTCTTCATATATATCGGGAGCAAACAGCTTCCCCGCTGCTTTCAGTTCCTCGATGTCTTTCAAAATCTGCTCCGCAGCTTCTTCGTCAATATCCGCCCGGTCCTTATACCGATTCAGCAAAAGCTGCTTTATATTCTCCCGTCCCTCCCGGCTCAGATCTCCCCCTGTATTCCGCACAGCCGCTTCATATAAGCCGATGGCATCATACGCCGGTTCATCCACGCAATGGATAGAACCGCTGTAAATATCCAAAACAATGTTATATCCGTTTAATTTATATTGATGTATCATATCGCTTGCTCCTAAAAAAAGCCGTTTTACTCCCTGAGGAATAAAACGGCAGCCCATCAATTATTTGTGCTTATTTTTCCAGGCACTTTTCACACTGCTGATTTGCAACACCGCAGGAGGTTTTGCAAGCAGACTGGCAGGAAGTCTGGCATTCGCCGCAGCCGCCGTCTTTCAAGCTCTGTGTCAATTCACGGGTTTCGATGGTCTGAATTCTTTCCACGATTCCTTCTCCTTTTCTGTTATCTGCAAGGCCTTTGCCTCTGGTCTTTACACTGCACGCTAAAGTGCGTTTACCTGTTTATGTTACTTTATTTTCCCCTGTCTGTCAAGCGTCAAAGGCTTCACGGCCGCTTTTTCTCTGTGCAATATGGGATTTGCGCCGCAGCTTTCCCTATTCTTATTCCGCGCACTCTCTTATAAAGCATACATTTCTCTGAGGCGGAATGCTCCTTGTAGAAACCATGGAAACAACAGCGGTTATTTTGCTGTTATTCTTCACGTTTTCGATTACATTGCCGTCCTTGTCAAGGGCAAAGAAATCATCGGTTTTCACAAGAAGGGTCTGTTCTGTAATTTTATCGCTGCCGCCTACTAAGATTCTATCCTCTCTAACCTCCCGAACGGTTGTTTCCATCAACTCATACTGTCCTTCTAAAATCGTAATGGACTTCGCACTTGTAATGGGAGGCAGGCTTGCCGTCATAACCGGAGAATATTCCGCTTCAATCAAAGTTCCGGGAATGAGCATGTCTTTCTCTGCCGGCTCCCCGTTTTCTGCGGAAATTTCAGTCTCATCCGTAATGTTCACAATCACTTCGCCCAGAAGCGGATCGTAAACGGATATTTGTTTGTCACGGCTTTCCGTAACCAGCATCTTTCTGGAATCATCCTTTGCGGGCTGTTCACCTGCAATGATGTTAACACGGTTTTCTCTGACCTCGCATTTTACAGGAATTATTTCACCGAAAAATTCAGACGGAACATAGGTAATGCCCGCACCCAAGAGCTGAGGAGCCGTGCCCAGCTTCATGGGCGCTGTTTTAGCAAAGGTATAGCCGTCTTTTTCCGGAGAAAACGTTACCTGAATGGGAAGTTTTGTAATCTCAACCCGCCGGGCTTGACCGTTCCAGAAAACTTCCATATCAAGCGCCTCGCACACCGCTCTTACAGGCACCATGATTTTGCCGTTTTCTTCAAACGCTTTGACCCCTATCTGAGTTTGGTCTACAAACACATCAAGCTCATTGTCCGCCGCCGATGCCAGTCCCACTGCGGATGTCATCGTCATCAGCGCTGTCAGCGCCACCGCCATTGCTTTTTTCTTCATTTTCAATTCCTCCATTCAATGATTTTAATAACTCGGTTAATTCTTCCTGCCTTATTCCTCCGGTTTTTATAAGATACTGTACATCGTTTTTCGTAAACGAAGCGCTAAAATCCGTGCCGTCCGATAGGACGAGAACGCTGTTCCCGTTCACCTCCGATTTTTTTAATCCCTTTTCCGGGATAACGATATTCTCTGTCCGAGAAACGGTTATTTCCACGAACCGCTGAAAATTTTCCGAATGCGCAAGATAGACGCCCCGTTCCTTCAAAATCCGGTCGTTTTCCCCATCAACCTCCGCCGTTACAAAACCCGGGCTCTCCATGACCATATCCCCAGGCAGTATGGCCGCGGAAGCAATATCAACTCCGATATACGCAGCATATTCTCCGTTCGTCATCACACGGCGTCTTTCCGCAGATACCGCCGCCGGCGAAGGCGCCGCCCCGCCCAATCGTTCAACGCGATTAATATACAGTACTGTATCCGCTGTGGGAATCTCGTCGGAAATCCTTGCGATGCCTTGAGACGTTCCTCCATTTTCAGCATCCGTTACGTTGCGTAAAGCGGCCTTATGATCCGAAACCAACATGCCGGAAGGAGTAATACCCGAGGCGCCGCAGTATTCGTTCTGCCGAAGCTTATCCCCGCTTTGAGGTTTTTCCCCTTCCCGGAAATGCTGAATCTGCGTGCTGTGCGGATCATTTTGATATTCTGTTTCCGCAGCATACGATTCGCCGCCGACCGAAACGCCGGACACGATTTGCGTATGGCCAGAATACGGATTTCCGTTCTGCAGACCGTCATCGGTAACTGCCGGATTCAGCAGCATAATTGCTGCGGCTGCCGCCGCTGCCACGGCAGGCATAATATACGGGACAAACCGCCGTTTTTTCGTTCTTTCAGTTTTAAGCAGCTCCTCAAGAATCTTTGTATCGCCATGCAGTTCTTCATTGGCTCTGCTGTATATATCTTTAAAATTCATAGTCCTCCCGTCCTCCAAGAAGGGGTTTAAGCATGCTCCGCGCTCTGTGCAGATTAGATTTTACAGTGTTTTCCTTCATCCCGAGACACTGGGCAATTTGCTTTATGGACATGTCCTCGTAATAAAACAGATGGATAACCGTTCTGTACTTCGCTGGGAGTTTCGCAACCGCGGAATACACATCATTCCTTTCGGGAGTTTCAAATACGATATCCTCGGTAATAGGAACATGCCGCACATTCCACGGAGCTCGAAAAAGTCTTTTTGTACAATTTACCGTTACCGTTATGAGCCAGGCTTTTATGTGCTCCTCGTCTTGAAACACCTTGTTTGATTCTATGTATTTCAAAAATACGTCTTGTAAAACATCCTCTGCCCAGTCTTTGTTATTTGTACGTGACAAAGCAAGTCTATACACAGTGTCAAAGTATTTTCGGATTATTTCATGCTTAAAAACGTCTGCGCAGTCCGTTTTCGGCATTTCTTAAAACCTCCCTGTACTAATAACAGTCTGCAGAAGATGAAAAGGTTGCAGAAAACCAAAAATTTTTACAGAATTTATCTCAATTTTGCCGAAACCGAAAAAATTGTACAGAACAAAATGCCGTTCCGAAAAATTCAAAAAAGCAACGGATACTGTTATCACTATCTTATAACGGTTGTCGGCTGTATGCAAGAAAGGGATACAGAGCTCCGGGATTTTGTACTTATTTGAAATAAATATCTCTGACGCAAAGCCCTGTATAGCCCGGAAAAACAGAAAACGGCTGCTGCTGTCCCAACCGTAAGGGTTGGAATTTGCAAACAGCCGTTTTTAAACGATCAAAATATAAGTAACAAGGCCTGAAAAAACAAGACGCTTACCTCTGCGCCTGATTTTCCAACAGGCGGATATAGTGATTCGCTTCTCGCAGAACATGGTCGGCAAGCAGCGGAAGAATAATCGACCGGATTTCACATCCTTCGATCCCCTCAACGCCCGCATGCTTGAAATCCCGGAATTTCCGGGTCAATGCAAGTGCGTTGTCCCCGCACAAAATCTTATCATTTGCCGCAGCGGAAGCCTCCAGCAGGTACTTGTAATCTGCGGCAAAGTCGTCGGCGGTGTCGATGAGTTTATCTTCGCTCGGATCCAACAGCCCCCGAATAAACAGCGCATGTTCCATCATAATCTGATTCCAGAACAGCTCACTGTCACGAAGTTCCTGATCGCTGCAATCGCTCAGACCTTCCAATCGCATCAGATAAGCCCGGTAGAGACGAGCCTCCCGAAGGATATGCTCGATGAGCAGCGGATAATTTACGGTGAACAGATTACAGGATTGGATGCTGCGCAGGATCCGTTCCTTATAATTTATAAAATACTCTACCAGCGCCAGCCCATCCCGGTTTAATCGGCACACCTGATTCACAAGATCCTGAGAAACGCACAGATCGTCGTTACTGTCACGGCCTTTCAGCTGCATCGCACAGGCTGTCAATTCACGGTTGATACATGTGCCGGTAAGCCTCTGGGTCTGACGTTCGGCGCAATCGGTAAATTCGGTGAAAACTTCTCCGGAGTCCAGCACACAGCGGCAGACAACACAGTCGCTCAACGCAATGGCACGAGCCAGCAAAGCCTCAAACTTCCTCATGAAGTGCTCACCCTCTCCGGCAAGGTTTGCGTTGGGAAGAAGAAAGCCCACCTTTAAAAAGAATGCGTGCTCTTTCATAATACGCACAAAAAACAGATGCAGCTCCAGAGAATTAACAACATACCCCTGTGTCCTGTCCATAACAAATACTCCCCCTCGGATAATACATGATAAGACAGTATATGTGCAGAAGTAAAAATCGGTTCACATTGAAACAACCGGATGTTATTTTTTTAACCGCTGCGTCAGTCTTTTTTCCGGCTTACAGCTTGCTGCGCTGTATTTTTCCGCTGCTTGTCTTGGGCAGCTCGTCTCTGAATACAACGATTCTGGGATATTTATACGGAGCCGTATGTTGCTTAACATAATTCTGAATTTCCTTTTTCAGCTCTTCCGTGGGTTCCGTTCCGGCCGTAAGAACGATGCTGGCTTTTACAACCTGTCCTCTTACCTCATCGGGCGCTGCCGAAACGCCGCATTCCAGAACATAGGGAAGCTCCATAATAACGCTTTCGATTTCAAAGGGTCCGATTCGATAGCCCGAAGATTTAATTACATCGTCAACTCTGCCCACATACCAGTAAAATCCGTCCTCATCGCACCAGGCCACATCGCCGGTATGGTAGTATCCGTCATGCAGTACTTCGGCTGTTTTTTCTTCATCGTTGTAATACCCTCTGAATAGACCGTTAGGATACGTTTCACTTACATTTACAACAATTTCACCGGGTTCACCTGCTTTTACACGGTTTCCGACGGAATCCAGCAGATCGATGTCATAGATCGGCGCAGGCTTACCCATAGCCCCTATTTTATGCGGTGCCCCGGTAAGATTTCCGATCATCATCGTGCTCTCGGACTGTCCGAAACCTTCGAGAATCTGCAATCCTGTAGCTTTTTCAAATTGCCTGTAAACCTCCGGGTTTAAAGCCTCTCCGGCAGTAGTCATATGTTTTACGGAAGACAGATCGTACTTTGAAATATCTTCTTTTACCAGCATCCGGAGCATGGTCGGAGGCGCACAGAAGGTCGTAATATGATGCTCCGCAAACATAGGAAGGATATCCGCCGCATTAAACCGTTCAAAGTCATATACGAAAATCGCCGCTTCGCAAATCCACTGTCCGTAGAATTTGCCCCACATGGCCTTCGCCCAACCGGTATCGGAAATGGTAAAATGCAGGCCGTTGGGGTCAACGTTATGCCAATACTTGGCCGTATGGAAATGCCCAAGCGCATATTTAAAGCTGTGCGCCGCAATCTTCGGGTATCCCGTTGTGCCGGAAGTAAAGTACATGAGCATAATATCGTCGCCGCAGGCTGTATCTTCATTTCTGTCAAAATGCGTGCTGAACAGCTTGTATTCTTCGTCGAAATTTCTCCAGCCTTCCCGGGAGCCGCCGACCATAATTTTATTGACAAGCTGCGGGCATTTCTCTGCAGCCAAATCAACCTGATTGGCTACATCCCCTTTTTCAGTACAGAGGATCGTACTCACTCCCGCAGCGTTAAACCGGTACTCAAAGTCATGCTCCAAAAGCTGATTCATAGCAGGAATGGCAATTGCTCCCAACTTATGCAGCCCCAGCATTGCGTACCAGAACTGGTAATGTCTTCCCAACACAAGCATAACCCGGTCGCCTTTTTTAATGCCGAGGGACTTAAAGTAATTGGCCGCTCTGCCGGAAGCCCGCTTCATATCATTAAATGTAAAGGTGCGTTTTTCTTTCTTTTCGGAAATATGCACAAGGGCAACTTTCTCCGGCTGTTTTTTCGCGATTTTATCAACAATATCATAAGCGAAATTGAATTTTTCCGTATTTTTAAATGTGATGGACGTAGGTGTTCCGTTTTCATCCTCCACGGTATCCACGAACTCTTTGTAAACACGCCGCTTCGTATCCCGTTCCCCGATCTTAGCCGCCAGTTTTTCCGACTTCTGCAGTTCGGGAATCGGTTCTCCGGTGGGATTGAGAACGATAGCGTAGAAAAGGCAATCTGCTCCGTCCACCGCTATCATACCGTGAGGGGAGGAGCTGTCGTAATAAATGCTGTCCCCGGGGCCTAAAATCTCCGAATGCTCGCCGATCTGCACTTTAAGGTGCCCTTCAATGACAATATCGCATTCCTGACCGGCATGCGTGGTCAATTCCAGTTTTTTATGCTGCGCCTCTTCGCTGTATTTGCTGCATACATAAAGAGGTTCGGCGATTCTGTTTCTGAACGCAGAGGCAAGGCTGAAATATGTCATGCCGTGAGCATCGTCGATCTTCTGCCCTTCCCCGTTTCTCGTCAAAGTATACGACTTCAAAGTCGGGCTGCGCCCTTCGATAATATCGGTTACATCTACATTAAAAGCTAATGCACATCTGTAAATAAATGCGAAATTCAAATCACAACAGCCATTCTCGCATTGGATGTATTCAGCCTCACTGACATCGGTTTTCAACGCCATCTGCGCCGTGGTCAGTTTCTCGATTTCACGCAGCTCACGAATACGTTCCGAAATTTCCTTAATTTTGTTGTCAATTTCCATCATAGTTTGCAATGTAAATTCCTCCGTTTCCGGGACAAATAAAAAACTCGTCCCAAAGATATAATTCCTTTGAGACGAGTTTGCTGTAAACCCGCGGTACCACTCAAATTGCAGTCGATCAAGACTACCTCTCTCAAGGTCTGACAACCCTTATGCATTCACGCAGCAATCACGGAAAGGTTCTACTCACACGAGGCTTTCTTCCTTTCGGCTCAGAAGCTACAGCTAACAGACTGTCTTTCGGCGATTCGCACCAACCATCGCTTCTCTGTGGAAATCAGTATCTGCGCACTCTTCGTCATCGCTTTTACCATTTTTGGCATTGTATCATAATTTAACATAAACATCAACACTTTTTTATAAATTTGGGCACAATCTTTTCACCCTTAAGTGAAAAAACGGTGGAAGGAACCGTTCCTTCCACCGTTTTCAGGTGTGTAATCTTATTCAGATCCCTTTTCTTTACTTCATGCAGCGATACAGGAATGTCACGATCTGCGCGCGGGTGCAGTCGTTATTGGGGCTGAAGGTGGCAGCGGTAGTACCGGTGGTGATACCGTTCTCCACAGCCCACAGGACTGCGCTGTTGATGGTAAGCATTGAGTTTGAGATGCTGTCCATTTCCTATATCATCAGTGAGCTGTTCCTTTTGAGCGTTCACCTGGTCATCCAGGAAAACCAGCAGCTGAAAGAGCACGCAAAGCAGCCGGAGCAAGCCGTGCCTTCATGCGGGGTTCAGCCGGAGCACAGCGCGCCGGCGGACGCGGACGGCGATGACGCCGAAACGCTCCTGAACGCCCTTGCGGACCTGACTCCGAAGGAGCGGGCGCTGTTCGACGCCTACATGGCCGGTGAATCAACGAAGGGTATCATGGCCGCCATGAACATTACGGAGAACACCCTGAAATTCCACAGCAGAAATCTTTACGGAAAGCTGGGCGTGACCTCGCGTAAGCAGTTGGAGTCCCGCTACAGAAGCATTTCAGCACCCAACAGGGAGAACTGACCGGCAGGCCATGACCATCGGCCGGATCATCAGCCGTCCGGGTACAGGGCAAACCCAGATCTTCTGAACGATGACGCACCCCCCCGGCTTTGCCGGGAGGTGCTTCATAAACGGGTAAAACCCTGGATGACCGGCTCCCGCGTCACGTCACGCAAATACGGTCCGCCGGCTGCGTTTCCGCTTGAAAGCGGCGGGCGTTCCCTTGTCTGCATGACCGCCATTCGGCTTCTTTGGAACCGCTCGTCCGGCGCGTGGTTTTCTCAAAATACAAATAAAAAACCACCTTAAACAATAAGTTTAAGGTGGTTTTTGGTACGCCCGGCTGGATTCGAACCAGTGGCCTACAGAGTCGGAGTCTGTCACTCTATCCAACTGAGCTACGGGCGCGTAACGACCTGCCGGTCCGACAGATCGAGTGGTATTATAGCAAATCCTTTCCGTTCTGTAAAGGGGAAATTGAAAAAAATCCAAAACTTTCGAAAAGATTGTTAAAAAGTTTGACAACTTTACTGTTTTGGGATAGAATTCAGATAAATAGGCATCAGGCTGCGGGCGCGCTTTCGCCCGCTGGCAAGATTCGATTCAGCACAGGAGGTATCCTTGTGAAAAAAGAAAATATTTCTGACGCGGTGGTCCGCCGGCTGCCCCGCTACTACCGGCAGCTCACTGACCTCTACAACCGCGGCGTGGTCCGCATCTCCTCCAGCAACCTGGGCAAGGAAATGAATATCACCGCCTCCCAGATCCGGCAGGATTTCAGCTGCTTCGGCGAATTCGGCCAGCAGGGCTACGGCTACAACGTGGAGGAGCTGCGCTCGGAGATTGGCCACATTCTGGGCGTGGACAACGACCATCACCTCATCATCATCGGCGTCGGCAATCTGGGCCACGCCATCCTGCGCAACTTCCCCTTCTCTCAGAACGGCTTCGCCGTGGACGCCGCCTTCGACGTGAATCCCGATGTGGTGGGCACCACCATCTGCGGCGTGCCCGTCTGCTCCATGGACGAGCTGGAGAGCTTCCTGGCGGAGCACCGGGTGGATGTGGCGCTGCTGACCATCCCCCAGTCCGTGGC
>JALEJU010000035.1 GCA_022769485.1 Bacillota bacterium | reverse complement strand
CAGTTTTCAATGTTCTCGCGCCCTTTCGCAAGGCGCTCTGCTATCTTACCGCAGTTTTGTCCGTTTGTCAACACCTTTTTTTCTTTTTTCCGGATGCTTTCTCCGAACGCACCGCAAGGACAGCTTCATCATACTACTCCTGCTCTTCCCCTTTTGTCAAGCGCTTTTCCGAGGATTTTCGATTTTTTATTTAATAATCCGCGCCAGCCCATCTAAAATCCGGCGAATGGGCAGATGCTGAGGACATTTTTCTTCACACATACCGCACTTCGTACACTGATCCGGTTTCTTTTCTTTTGCAACAAAAGCCAAATCGCTGCGAACAGACTCATCCCCATATAAACAGCCGTCATTATAAATATCTATAGCGCCGGGAATATCCAGCCCCTTCGGACAGGCGTCGCAGTATTTGCATCCGGTACAGGAGTATCGAATCCGCCTGCGGTATTCCTCCGCCACCTCCGAAATCAGCTTTTTTTCGTCCCCGGTCATGCTGCAGGCTTCCAGCCCGTCAAAAATCCGAAGATTTTCTTCCAGCTGTTCTTCATTCGATATACCGCTTAGTATGGTAGTTACTTCCGGGAAATCCGCGACCCAACGGAACCCCCATTCTGCCGGAGTTCTCTTTTCCGGCCGGCAATTCCAGCGGTTCTGAACCTCTTTGGGAATGTTGTCGGTCAGCCGCCCGCCCTTCAAAGGCTCCATTACGACTACGGGAAGTCCTTTCCCGGCAGCATATTTCATCCCTTCCACACCGGCCTGATAATGCTCATCCATATAATTCAGCTGAATTTGACAGAAATCCCAGGGGTATGCGTCTACGATCTTTTTAAACAAAGGCAGCTCGTCATGGAAGGAAAATCCGATCAAGCCCACCTTCCCCTCCTCCTGTTTTCTGCGCATGAATTCAAACAGGTTCTGTTCTTCCGCCATTTTCCAGTACTTTTCATTGAGATTGTGCGCTAAATACAAATCAATAAAATCTACCTGCAGCCGGTTCAGCTGATCCCGGAATACGTCTTCCAGTGTTTTTCCGTTTCGGGCAAACCAAACGGGCATTTTATCCGCTAAATATACTTTTTCCCGGTATCCGTCCCGCAAGGCTTTTCCAACCACTCCTTCTCCGTTTCCGCCGTGGTACATATACGCCGTATCCACATAGTTCACACCGGAGTCGATGGCTTTCCGGATCAAAGCAATCGCCGCCGCTTCGTCAATCGCTTCATTGTTCCCGTTGATTACGGGGAGCCGCATACATCCCATTCCCAAAAGAGATACCGGCTTTTCCAGTTTATTAAAAACTCTGTATTTCATAATATTCCCTCCTCCGGCACACCTCCTCCGGAGCCGTGCTGATTGTTCTTTATTTTAACACAAAGGAAAAAGAAAAACATACCTTTTCCGTTCCCTTCATAGATTTAAGCAGGAGGCCAAGGTATGAATCAAAAAAGAAAACGGGGGCGATGCCCTGTGAAAACAAACCAAATTAAATGGCTGCTTATGCTGGCCGTGCTGGCTGTTTCCGGTTTTGCGGCTCTCAATCCTCTTCTTTCGCCGTCCCATCCGGCGCAAAGTTATATGACATCGGACGTCCTTCTGCTGGATCCCGGCCACGGAGGAATTGACGGCGGCGCGGTAAGCCTTTCCGGAACATGCGAAAAAGATATCAACTTAGCCATCGCCCTGCAGGTCAAATCCATGGCCGAAGCCGATGGCTGGGAGGTTCTTCTCACCAGAGAAAGCGATAAGGGGCTTTATACCGGCGTTAAAAAAGACGGTACCGAAAATGCGGAAATTGAAAACGGCCGAAGCATCCGCAGTTTAAAAACGGAAGATCTGAAAGCCCGGAAAGAGCTTTTGGGAAAAATAAATCCCAGAGCCGCCGTCAGCATCCATCTGAACAGCTTCCGGGAAGACCGCTCCGTTCACGGATCCCAGACATTTTATCCTTCCTCTTCTTCCGACCCGAACATTTCGAGAGAAAGCAGAAAACTGGCGGAGTGCATCCAGTCAAAATTGGAACAGGGTATCCCCGACGGCCGAACAAGAGAAGCCATGGGAAAAAGCGATGTTCTTATTCTGAAAGATCCTCCCGCTCCCATCGTAATTGTAGAATGCGGTTTCCTTTCCAACGAAAAAGAAGCAAAACTTTTGCAGCAGGAAGATTATCAAAAGTCTCTGGCCGAATGCATCTATCGGGGAATTATGACATATACAGGGAAAAAGCCCCGGCCATCGTTGTTTATTACCGACAGCAGAGGCTGATGCACAGGTTGTTCGCTCGTTTTCCATAACCTCGAACAACCTGTGGATAACTTTTTGTTGTCTCGCCTTCAATTCTTTTCTATTTCATTGAAATTTCAACGTTTTCTTCCCGCATACTTTTCCACAGGGTATGTGGGATAACTTTGCACAGACCAGTGTATAACCCTTTAAAATTGCTGAAAACAGCCGCTTGTTCGCCTGTTTAAAACCGTTCGTCAAAAACAAACATCGGTTGACATAATAATTGGAAAACATTTCCTAAGTTACCCTTCATATGACTTTTTCAGATACTCCAGGAAACAATCCAAATCATCGCGGCCGGAGAACATCACCCGGGCGCAGTCCGGTCTCCCGCCGCCCTTTCCGTTCCACACTCCCGCATTATCTTTTATCAGTTTATTGCAGTCCACACTGCCGTGACACAACAAAATTACCGTATTTTCTTTTTCAGAAACCAGAGCGATCAGTGTCTTCACTTCCTCGGAAATCTGTTTGCACAGATTCAGCAAATCATCCACTTTAAATTGAGGAAACTCCCGGACAAAAACTTTTTTTCCCTTTTCCCGTAATCCGCAGATGCCGCAGATTTCCTCCGCTTTTTCCGCAAGGCAGATTTTCCTTAACTCAAAAAATTCCTGACGCATTTCTTTATTTTTCTGTTCCTGCGCCTCGATTTTTTCCTGCAAAGCAGTTTCATCCGCAGAATATTTTCGTCCCAGCTTCTTTACTACGTCCCCCAAAAGACAATAGCGGGTAAAGGCGTCCCGGCCTGCTTCGCAGTAAATCCGAAACATGCCCTTGTTCTTTTCATATCCGTAAATTTTAATTACGCCTACCTGACCCGCAGAAGAAGGATGCGTTCCGCAGCAGGCCACCCGGCCGGAAGCGTTCTCCGGATCCCCTACGCAGACCAGCGTAATGTCCTTTTCCAGCTGCAGTTTTTTCCGCATGGGATACCGTTCTGCCTCTTCTCTTGTATTGCAGAATACCGTGGTTACAGGAGCGTCTTCCCATATGTATTGATTCGCCCGGAGTTCCACCGCGCGGATCCATTCGTCCGTCATCTCTGTGCAGTCCGGATTTTCCTCGAGGCTGATGTCAATGGTCATATGATCTTCGCCCATGTGAAAACCGCGGTTTACACCGCCGCACAAATCGTAGAACGCCGCGGACAGAATATGTTCTCCGCAGTGCCTCTGCATATTGCGAAACCGGCGGTCCCAATCGATCTGCAGCTCCAGCCGCGCCCCGGGCCGGATACTCCAGCCTTCGCCCTTTTCCAGCTGATGATAGACCACACCGTCCCGTTCAAATACAAAAGCAATCCGCTTCCCTTCTATTGTGCCTTGATCGGAGGGCTGCCCGCCTCCTTCGGGAAAAAATACGGTCTGATTTAAAACCAGGCAGGGAGCGTCGCCTTTTCCTCCCAGCTCCGCAATTTCCGCAGGATTTGCAATCACGTCCAAAAGCAAAGCGGTTCCGTTTTTCCGGTATACATCCTTTTGATACAGTTTTTCCGTCTTCATTGCTGCTCCTCTATTTTTATTTACCGTGGTTTATCTAACAGTTCTTCAGATAGTCAATCTCTTTTTGGCTGAGTTTCCGATAGTGCCCCTCCATCAAATGCCCCAGCAGCACTTCGCCCACGGCAATCCGTTCCAAATCGATGACCCTATTGCCCACAGCATCAAACATTTTTCGGATCTGCCGGTTCTTTCCTTCCCGGATTTTAATCTCTACCAAAGCCGTGCGCTCCATTTGTCGAAGGACTTTCACTTTTGCCGGTGCCGTCACAAACCCGCCGATATCGACCCCTTTGCAGAGGCGGAAAATCCGTTCCTGAGAAAGATGTCCGTTCACCCTGGCTCGATAGGTTTTCCAAACTTCATGGCGGGGATGCGTCAGGCGGTGCGCTAAATCTCCGTCGTTGGTCATTAACAGAAGACCGGACGTATCTCCGTCCAGCCGCCCTACAGGAAAAACGCGGCCGTCCACATCCGCCACAAGTTCCATTACAGTAGGCCTACCCTGTTCATCCCGTACCGTGGTAATGTATCCCCGGGGTTTATTCAGCATAATGTATATTTTTTTCTTCTGCGGTTCGATACGGCGGCCGTTTACTTCTACTACGTCGCCTTCTGTCACATCATATCCCAATTCCCTCAGAACGGAGCCGTTAACCTTTACATTTCCCGCAGAAATCAGCTCGTCTGCTTTTCGGCGGGAAGCCAGCCCCGCCTGCGCAATATATTTGTTCAAACGCATAAACTTTCATCCTTTTTGTATTTTTATCATTGCGCCGTAAGCGCTTGTTTTGTTTTTGCCTTCCGGCTCGCCGCTCGACGAGTGCAGATATTGTATCACATTTCGTCCCACAGCACAAAATAACGCCCGCATTGCAGCGAGCGTTATCTTCTTTTCCTTTACAAAACCATGCTTAAAAATGCCTGCGTCCGCGGATTCTGCGGATTTCCAAACAATTCTTCCGGGGCGCCCTGTTCTACGATCACGCCCTCATCCATAAACAGAACATGATCGGCCACTTCTCTGGCAAATCCCATTTCATGAGTGACGATGATCATGGTCATGCCTTCGTCCGCCAGCTTACGCATAACTTCCAGCACCTCCCCTACCATTTCGGGATCCAGTGCCGAAGTGGGCTCATCAAACAACATCACTTCCGGATTCATAGCCAGCGCTCTTGCTATGGCCACTCGCTGCTTCTGCCCGCCGGATAAAGAGGAAGGCAGTACATGTGCTTTTTCTTCCAGACCGACTTTGCGCAGCAAAGCCATGGCTTCCTTTTCCGCCTGCTCCTTTGGAATTTTTTTCACCTTGATAGGAGCAACGGTTACGTTATTCAGCACAGACATATGCGGAAAAAGGTTGAAATTCTGAAATACCATCCCCATCTTTTCCCGAACTTTGTTAATGCACTCCGCCTTGATCTCTTCGCCGTCCAGAAATACCGTACCGCCGGTGGGTACTTCCAGGCGATTGATGCACCGAAGGAATGTGCTTTTTCCGGAGCCGGAAGGTCCGATCACACAGACCACCTGGTTATCTTCGATGGTTTCCGTAATCCCTTTCAGCACATGCAGATCACCAAAGCTCTTTTCCAAATTTTTTACTTCAATCATTTCGTCGCCATTCTCCTTTCCACATAAGCCACCAGCTTTGAAAGCGGAATGGTCAGCATCAAGTAACAGACGGCAGCTCCGATGTAGGCCGGAAATGTTTCAAATTCCGAAGCGTTCCAAAGCGCCGCTCTCCGCAGGATTTCCACTACACCTACATAGGAAAGAATCGCCGTCTCTTTAATCAGAGAGACGAATTCATTACCCAGAGAAGGCAGGATAATCCGGAAGGCCTGGGGAATAATAATCAGCCGCATAGCCATAGCATGGGGCATACCCAGAGAGCGGGCTGCTTCCATCTGGCCGCTGTCTACCGCCTGCAGTCCGGCGCGAATAATCTCGGCAACATATGCTGCGCTGTTAAGCCCGCAAACCATAATTGCGGGGATCACCAAATCAGGCCAGCGGAATTCCGCTCCCTGATTCTGAATTAAATACGGTACACCGTACGCCATAATCAGCGCCTGCACGATCATAGGAGTGCCCCGAACAATTTCGATATAAACTGTAGCGGGAATCTTCAGCAGCTTGTGCTTCGACATTTTCATCAAAGCGAGACCAAGCCCCAGGATAATTCCCAGGGCTACGGCTATCAAGCTGACTCCGACCGTTGCAGGAATGCCTTTTATGGCCATTGCTATTCCTTTTAAACATAAATCCAAGTCGGTCACCTTTTTATCTGTTTGAAATTTTACTAAAACATTCTATTCCCTGATTTTAGAACCACTTTTCGATCAATTCGTCATAGGTTCCGTTGTCGATCACGTTCTGCAGCCCTGCGTTGATCTTATCCAGAAGTTCCTTGTTTCCCTTCTGTACAGCAAAGCCGTAAGATTCCGCATTGAGAACATCGCCTACGATCTTTACACCGTCCTGCTTCGCCATATAAGCCTTAGCTACCGGCTGGTCGATAATAACCGCGTTTACGTCGCCGTTCTTCAGCTGCAGCATGCAGGTATCAAATCCGTTCAGGATAACGGCTTCCTTGATCTTGCCGTCGTTGAACAGTGCTTTTGTCTGATCTGCACCGGTTGTGCCGATCTGGCTTGCAACCTTCATATCAGCGGTCAGATCATCCATGCCGTTAATCGTTTTATTATCTTTTTTTACAACGACAACCAGGCCGGAATCATAGTAAGTGTTGGAAAAATCAACTTTTTCCTGACGTTCCGGATCTTCTGCGTTCATGCCTGCTGTAATGATGTCAGCGCTGCCGCTCTGTACTGCGGGAATCAGAGAATCAAATTCCATAGCAGTATATGTTACTTTAAAGCCCTGATCCTCTGCGATGGCATTCATCAGATCCATATCAAAGCCGATGATTTCGCCTGTGTTTTCATCTGTTGTGTCAAACGGCGGGAATGTAGGTTCGGTTACAGCTTTGTAGGTAACAACTTCACCTTCCGCACCGTTTCCTTCTGCGGCTTCTTCTCCGCAGGCAGCAAACGCAAATACCATAGCCAATGCCAGCAACAATGCAAATATTTTTTTCATTTTCATTTTTCAGTCCTTCTTTCCTGTCTTAGATTCCAATTCAATAATGCTGTAAAACAGTCCGTTTGTTTATATGAATAAATATACATCAATTCGTCTGAATATGCAAGCCCTTTTTCAAAAAAAATTCATTTCTTTCACTTTTCTTTCATATTTTTTATAGATTCATATACAGTGGGTACGGGGAATTACCCATCTGAGAGGGAGGTTCATTATGTATCGCATCATCGTTATCGGAGGCGGCTGGTCCGGCTGCGCCGCCGCTTTGGCCGCGCGGAAAGCCGGAGCGGAGGTCACGCTGCTGGAGAAAACCGACTTGCTTCTCGGTTTGGGAAATGTAGGCGGAATCATGAGAAACAACGGCCGTTATACGGCGGCAGAAGAAAACATCGCCTTGGGTGCAGACGAACTGTTCCGCATTACAGACCGCTGCTCCCGCCATGTCAATGTAGACTTTCCGGGACATAAGCATGCCAGCTTATACGATGTTCTGAAGGTGGAGCCCCAGGTTCGCCGTCTGCTGGAAGAAATGGGCGTCGCGGTGTACACCATAGCCCGCGGTATCGATGTAGAATTAGAAAAAGAAGATTTTCCCGAGGGCGGCCGCTTTTTAAGATCCATTTTATTGGCTGACGGTCGAAAAATAGAGGGCGACGCGTTTGTGGAAACCACCGGCTCCACAGGGCCTATGGGCAATTGCCTGGCCTACGGAAACGGCTGCTGTATGTGCATACTCCGCTGCCCCGCTTTCGGCCCCCGGGTAAGCATATCTCAGAAAGCCGGCCTCCACGATATTATGGGGCAGCGAAAAGACGGCGCGTTCGGCGCTTTTTCCGGTTCCGGAAAGCTGGAAAAGGGATCGCTTTCCAAAGAAATCCGACAAGAGTTAGACGAAAAAGGCGTGGTGCTCCTTCCCATTCCGCCGGAGTATCAGATCCCCGAGAAACTGCATTTAAAAGTCTGCCAGCAATATGCGCTTCCCGAATATGCGGAAAATATCATTCTTCTGGATACCGGCTACGCAAAGATCATGACCCCCTTCTTTACTTTGGAAAGCCTGCGGAAAATCCCCGGATTGGAGAATGCCCGCTATGCGGATCCCTACGCAGGCGGAAAAGGCAATTCTATCCGTTATCTTTCCGTAGCGGAGCGGGAAGATCAAATGCGGGTAAAAGGCATTCAGAACCTTTTCTGCGGCGGAGAAAAATCCGGCCTTTTTGTAGGGCATACGGAAGCTATCAGCACGGGAACACTGGCAGGATACAATGCGGCACGGTATTTAAAAGGGCTTCGGCTTCTGGAGCTTCCTTCCCAGCTGGCAATCGGCGATCTTATTTCGTACGCCAACCGACAGCTGCAGTCAGAGGAAGGAAGAAAGACCCGTTACACCTTTGCCGGCTCCGGCTACTTTAAGCGCATGCAGGAAAAAGGCCTCTATTCCACAGACCGGGGCGAAATCTTCAGACGCGTAAAAAAATATGATTTAAACGGAATCTATCAGGAAAAGTTCCTGTGAGCTTCCCCGCATCAAATTGATTTTGCGAAAATAAGGCGGAAGTCCCGCCTTATTTCATTTTTTCTCCTTCTTCCGGGGTTTCCCTGTCAAACAAAACTAATAAGTGTTGTTAAAACAACACTTATTAGTTTTGTTCTGTGATACTAATTTAGTATAGCCGACTAAAAACAAAAGGTTCCGCCGGCTTCGACAATTTTTAATTTTAGGAGGATACAGTACTTATGAAAAAGTTTCTGACGGTTACGACAGCAATCATCTTAGCTATGTCGATGATGCTTTTTGCGGGATGCGGAGACAAAAACGAAGCAAACCCGGAACCCGCGGCAGAAGTCACGGTATTGGCTGCTGCCAGCTTAACAGACGCGCTGGATGAAATTATTGCGGAATTTGAAAAAAATGCAGACTGCACAATTACCCCCAGCTATGCAGGTTCGGGAGATTTAGTACAGCAGATCAAGGGCGGCGCTCCTTGCGATATCTTTATCTCCGCATCAAAGAGCAACATGGATCAGCTTGAAGAAGAAGATTATATCAACACCGAAACAAGAGAAGATCTGCTGGCAAACACGCTTACGCTGATTGCCGCAAAGGAAAAAGCAGACGCGGTTGCCATGGATACCCTCACTTCGGACGCAGTGGGAACTATCGCTATCGGAGAACCGGAAACCGTTCCTGCAGGTAAGTATGCTTCGCAGGTATTTGACAACATGAATATTGCAGATCAGATTTCGGGAAAAATCGTTCTTGCCAAAGACGTTCGCGCAGTATTGAATTACGTTGAAACCGGCGACGCCGACTGCGGGTTTGTTTACAGAACAGACGCAGTTCTTGCCAAGGATTCCGTTGCGATTATCACCGACGTAGATGAAAGCCTGCACGATGCTATCATCTATCCCGCAGCGATTATGAAGGACGCTCCCGCAGGCGAACACGCAGAAGAATTCTTCGAGTTCCTGAAGACGGATTTCTCTAAAAAGGTCTTTGAAAAATACGGATTTGCGGTTAACTAAAAATACAAAAAACAGTCAAGGAAATTACAATGTTTGAACCCGTTATTTTATCTTTGAAGGTCGCGGCAATCGCCACCGTAATTGCATTTTTTCTCGGAGTGTTTTTTGCATATCTATTAACAAAAAAAGATATCCCCGGCAAAAATATTTGGGAAACCGTTTTAATTCTCCCGCTTATTTTACCGCCTTCTATCGTCGGATATCTGCTTTTAAAAGTTTTCGGAAAGAGAGGTCCCATTGGGGCCTTTCTTCTGGATACGTTCGGAATTCAGGTAGTATTTACATGGATTGCATGCGTTATCGCAGCTTCCGTCGTAGCACTGCCTCTTATGTACCAAAATGCAAAAGGCGCTTTCCAAAGCGTGGACGAAACCTACGAGATGGCAGCCAAGACGTTGGGCAGCAGCCCCTTTAAAGTGTTCCAAACCATCACGATTCCGCTTTCCGCCCCGGGAATCATAAGCGGAATCGTCTTAACATTTGCCAGGGCTCTGGGCGAATTCGGAGCCACGCTCATGCTTGCCGGAAATATTCCCGGCAAAACGCAGACAATACCTACATCAATTTATTATGCCGTTGTTACCGGTAAGGATGAACAGGCAACAACCCTTGTCTTCATCATGGTCCTGTTCAGCTTTACCTTGGTATTCGGACTTAACACTTGGCTGAAAAAGAAAAACTACAAAGGCAGCTGACGATATGGGTGTATATTTTAAAATATTTAAACAACTGGATTATTTTAATTTAGATGCGGAGTTTTCCATAGATAATGAACTTCTTGTAATCGAAGGATCGTCAGGTGCCGGTAAAACCACAATTTTAAACTGCATCGCGGGAATCCGAGTCCCGGACGAAGGCAGAATTTCTATTGGAGAAAGAATTGTTTTCGACCGTGCCGGCAAAATAAACGTCCCGGCGGAAAAACGAAACATAGGTTATCTTTTTCAAAACTACGCGCTTTTCCCCAACATGTCCGCAAGAGATAATGTATTTTACGGATTGAAGAACAAAAAGGAATACAGGGATAAATCCAAAAGGAAAGAGCTTGCGGATTACGCAGACTATATGATGGAAACCTTAGGAATCTCTCATCTTTCCGATAAGCGCCCCGGCAATATATCCGGCGGGGAAAAACAGCGGGTAGCGCTGGCAAGAGCGATGGTTACAAAACCTTCTTTGCTGCTGCTGGACGAGCCATTTTCCGCGCTTGACGCAGCTACAAAGGAAAAGATATACGAAGAATTTTCAGAATTCAAAAGGATTTTAAAAATCCCGACAATACTGATCACTCACAACCACAGGGAAAGCGAATTGTTTGCAGACAAACATATAACATTGAAGGAAGGCAGGATCCTATCATGAAAGAAATCGTTGTAGAAAAAGCCGTCGGTACGGTACTGGCGCATGATTTAACGCAGATTATCCCCGGAGAGTTCAAAGGAACGAAATTTAAAAAAGGGCATGTAATTAAGGAGGAAGATATTCCTATTCTTCTGTCCATGGGCAAAAGGCATTTGTATGTGTTGGAAAAAGATGATACGGATGTCCATGAAAACGAAGCAGCTCAGCGTATTGCATCAAAAGCCGCCGGAAACGGCATTTTATTATCTCAGCCGTCAGAAGGCAAAATCGAGCTTACAGCCGAAATCGACGGCCTTTTGAAAATAGACAGAAATCGCCTGTACAAACTCGTTTCCCAGGACGAGATCATGTTTGCGACCATTCATGAAAACATTGTAGTAAAGAAAGGCCAGAAGCTGGCAGGAACGAGAATTATTCCGCTGTTCGTTCCCGAAGACATTATGAAAGCCGCCGAGGCAATCCTCGAGGGCGGCCCGATTATCCAGGTAATTCCTCTGAAGAAAATGAAGGTAGGCGTAGTGACCACAGGAAGCGAGGTCTATTCCGGCCTTATTGAAGACGCTTTCGGCCCCGTTCTCGTTAAAAAATTCGGAGCTTTGGGGAGCGAAGTTAAAAAACAGCTTTTTGCAGACGATGACGAAGAAATGATCGCCGACTGCATCAAACAGCTTGTTGAAGAAGGAATGGATATTATCGGAATTACAGGAGGAATGTCTGTGGATCCCGATGACAGAACTCCTTCCGGAATCAGAAAAGCGGGCGGAGAAATTGTAAGCTACGGAGCGCCTGTTCTTCCCGGCGCAATGTTTATGCTGTCTTATATCGGAGACGTCCCCGTCGTAGGGCTGCCGGGATGTGTAATGTACAGCAGAACCAGTGTATTTGATCTTATCGTTCCCAGGCTTTTAGCCGGAGAGCGTATAACCAAGGATGACATTAATGGGTTAGCTCATGGCGGATTATGCTTAAATTGCGAAACATGCACATATCCGGTATGCGGTTTTGGAAAAGCTTAAATTCTTACCCACACCCGAAAATCTAAAATCTCCTTATCACGCAAAGAAGGGCAGAGCCGTTTATGGTTCTGCCCTTCCCGGTTTTATATGTTTTCATTGAAGCTGCATTTACAGAGCCGAATGGTTTCTCCCGCTTCCGTAACCTTCGTGCAGGCGCCGCAGATTCCCTCTCCGCAGCAGAGCCTGGCGTTATTGCTGAATCCCAAGGCCGCCTCGGGGAGAATACGGCGTATTTTTTCACCGATGACTTTTTGATAATAATCCGAAGCCAATATTGCGACCTTATCATACCGATTTGAACCATCCGACTCTTTGGAAATTTTTTTTGTTTCTATCAATTCCTCTAACTCCAAAAGCTGTTTGGGCTCAGAGAAAGAGAGATAATGCACGGTGCCCCGGTGGCTGCTCTGCTCACTTTCCTCTTTGGAAGACCGGGAAAGCAGTTCCAGATAATCCGAAATCAATTCGTCGCAGATTTTGCTCTTATCAATTATAAAATCTACTCTTCCCCTTTCCCTTAACGTACGCGCCAGCAGCACGGCGGGAGCAAATCCGATTCCTTTGGAGATTAAAAGAGAAGAGCCGCCGGAGCGGAATTTCCTCCGAATTTCCCGAATGCCCTGAATCCCGTTCCGATACACCCCTCTTACTACAAGATGCGTACCGGTTTCGTACAGCGTTTTTGTTTTTGCGGACAAAATCTTTACCGCCAAGTGAATTTCTCCCCTGTCCGGGTCTGCCCACATAACGGAAACGGGAAACTGGTAAAAATCCGGCTCATCCGGCGCCCGCAAAAACACACAGGAGCCCGGCCGGGTGGCTTTTAGCGCAAATCCTTTTCCTACTTTCAATACGAAAACAACCAGGTCGTCCAAATAGAACTTCCTGGCTGTTATTTTTGCTTTAAAATCCTTTCGCGGGTTATTGATGCGTTCCCCCGCCTGCTGAAATTCATTGTAGATACAAACCCCTTTCCACATACAGTCACAATAATCTTTTCCCTGAAGCCGGCTGCAGGTCAAACAGTCTCCGGTCAAAGCCAGGTAGCAGGGGCAATTTTCCGTTCCTGCGTCGATGCAGTCATATGTGCTGTGTCCCATATTTTAATCCCCCATTTCTATGAAAATCGTTTCCGGAAAACACAAAAGCACCGTTCCGCATGCTTCCGAAACGTTTCTTTTCTATTCATATGTGATATATGCGAAAAAGGGAAAACAGGTGACAGTCAATGCCGTCTTAACTCAATGTCATGGTTTCAAAAGGAGCGCTCTCTTTATATGCCTGCATGAGCTCCATGGCCAGATCCACATCCCCCAAAAGTATCCCTCCGCAGAATTTCCTGTTCCTGAAATATAATTTTTTATATATCCCCTCTGCGGGGTCATATACTTCTTTACTCTGATACTCCGCTGTCCGGTTCCGGCCATTGTCACCCACCGCAAAAACACGAATACCGAACCTTGCAAATGTTACTGCGGGAGCAACCTGTTCATACCGCGCTTCTTCACCGGCTGCATTTCGCGCCGCTATACGCGCCATTTCCACCGCCTGCGTCCACAAACCGTAATTCACCCCTTTATAAACGGCACAGTCACCGCATGCGTAAATATCCTGTATGCCTGTCTCCATTCTTTCGTTTACCTCGATACCTGACAGCGTTCCTTTCACAGGCTGCCCTCCTGCCGCTGCCATCAATCCGTCATTTTCCTTTATTCCAAGGCACTGGATCACAAGCTGCGCATCCAGACAGCGTCCGCTTTGCAGTTCTACGCCGGTTACATTATCATCACCGCGGAACCCGGCGACCAGAGCCGAAGTTATAACTTCTATCCCGGCATTTCCCAGTTTTTCTTCCACCATTTTCCCGGCTGTTTCATCCAGCTGTTTTGACATCAGGTACGGCTTTATATCGAGGATTGTGATGTGAACGCCGCTCTCGATGAGCTCTGCGGCGGTTTCAAGGCTCATGATCCCGCCTCCCAGAATGACCGCATCACGGATTTCATGGGTCTTGATATATTCACGCATAAAACTCATCTCAGCCAGATCGCGTATACAGAATATACCATCAAGATCCATCCCGGGCACCTCAGCTTTCACCGGCTCTGCTCCTGCTGCTATTATCAGTTTATCGTACTGTTTTGTTATGCCTCCGGCAAGCGTTATCTGCCTGGCGTCGGGATCTATAGATGTGACCTCCGTGCTGAGGGTGGATTTGATTCTCCTGTCCTCATACCATCTGTCTTTGTAAAGAAATATGTTCTGCGCCGGGATTTCCTGAAACATGCCTCTTGTCAGCATCTGCCGGTTGTAGCTTTCGTATTTTTCCCGCGATATCAATTCTATGCTGCATCCCGCATCCAGCTTCCTCAATTCCTCCGCTGCGGTAATTCCGGCGGCTCCGTTGCCGATTATGATAAATCTGCGGTCGCTGTATGCAGGCTGTATCCGCTCTGTCTGCGTAATTCCCTTCCACGGTAAAAGCTCTCCCGATAAGGTGCATTTTGCAAAATGAACGCCGAAGGCTTTCGCTGCCTTCAGGTCGTCGTCATCCGGTTTGAATCTTACCGCAAAGCCTTCCGGCATAACCTGCATGCTGAGCTGCTCCATGCGGCGGAGTATATTGGTGATGCCTTTTTCGGTATATGAATAGGAGCCGAAGGCTGCCGCTGTTTTGCCTTCCCATCCGGTTCCCGGCGCTTCTGCAAGCAGATGCAGAATTTCCTTGGCTGCATCGTTTTCTATTGTAGGTGTTCCTATTACGATGCCATCGGCGCACTCCATTCTCTCAAGGATTTCTGCCGTGCTTTCTGCTTTTCCGTCTATCAGTTCCACCGCTGTCCCCTGCACGCTGCCGGCTCCTGCGGCCATGGCTTCTGCCAGCTGCTTCGTGCATCCGAAATTTGATATATACGGGATCACAATCCGTTTTTTCCGGCCTCCGGATTTACATGGTTTTTGTCCTGCTTCCCCTGTCCACAACCGATACTCCGCCATCCCTGTCCTGAAATCAACCGCTTCTCCCTCTTCCGGAAAGATTCTGCTGATGTCTTCTGTCTCCAGAAGCCTCAGTGTTTTTGCTACCTCAGCGGAATACGGTCTCAGTTTTTCCTTGAAATACTCCTTCCTGCTTCCGTTTTCACTGCTGCTGAAAAGTTGTCCGCTCAAGAGCGCTTTCTGATTTTCGGCGATGATACAGATACTGTCGATCCACTGCCAATTGGGTATCTGAAGAAACTTATATGATTTTTTCCACGTCCTGTCCTGATGCTTGCTGCGCTTCACATTAGGCACAGGCAGCATGTCAATAATGTTTCCTCCGATGTCGATGCTTTCACGACGCCGTATAATGTGCTTACTGATTCTTCTGTTCAGGAATTCTTCGGTGAAGTTCAGCGCAACCGCCATTCCTGCCAGCGTAATATCCGGGTTTCTGTTTATGATCCCGCTGATATAAGGCATTCTGTCCGGTGAGCAATTGTTGATTACCAATATATCGATATCTGTCATGAAAGCTTCCGGTACCTGGCCTGCATCAAACATGACGGTTTTTTGCGAGCCCCGGAGCTTGTATATATTGAAACCTGTTTTTTCGTCTTTTTCACAGAGTATCCCTGCTGCCGCCATGTTATCCTCCTGCATCGTATTATATTGTGTCTATTTTATCATATTTTACGGTTTTCCGCACTCAGCTTCTGCGGCTTTTTTACCGCATGCAGCGTAAAATCGCTGCTTACTTAATCGCAGCAACAAAAAACAGAGCATACGTTCGTACACTCTGTTTGTTTCGTTTTTTCTGTTTTTTGCTCAGTGCTGTTCCGGCCGAATGGCATTGGGGCGACAGCCCGCCCTCTTCTCATACATCTTCCAAATAGTAAAGCTTCTGTTTGCAGATGGCCTCGCCGTTTACGGACAAATCCAACCATCCGGCCTCCTGCCAGCGGCGAATCGTCCCTTTCGCCCGTTTGGGCAAATCAAAACGCATGCCGATTTGTTCACTTCCGTCCTTTTTCACCGGGCAGAGAATTGATTTTTTCGGTCCGATCAGCACATGATCCTTCCTGCCTCGTTGGGTGGGCAGGGCGCAGAGTTCCCGTTCAGCCGGCGCGATTTCCTGCAGTCCGAAATTTTCATATGCCCAGTCCATCAGCTTATAGCTGTCCCGGAACCAATCGGGAGCCTGCATAACTACACAGATTACTTCCATTCCGTCCCGCTCCGAAGAAGCCACCAGCGTCCGTCCTGTGGCCGTTGTGTAACCGATCTTGATTCCGGTTCCCCCTTCATATTGATAGACTACTTTATTTTTATTGGTAAAATAATTGTAGTCGCTGTCTTCCCGGGATGCCTTCCAGTCTTTGGCCGCGGCAACCTTCCTGAATTCCGGATTCATCATAGCGGTTCGCGCTATCAAAGCCATATCCAGAGCGGTGGTATAATGGTTTTCGTCAAAAAGCCCGTTGGGGTTTACAAAGTGCGTTCCTGCCGTTCCGATCTTTTTCGCCCTTTCATTCATGCTCCCCACAAAGGTTTCCACATCTCCGCTGATGCCTTCCGCAATGGCCACCGCCGCATCGTTTCCGGATCGAAGCATTAAGCCATACACCAGATCTTTCAGCAGTACACGCTCCCCTTCCTGCAAATAAATGGAGGAGCCCTCCGTGCCTACCGCATGATCCGAAACTTTGATTTTTTGATCCAAGTCACCGTCTTCAATGGCCAGCAGCGCTGTCATGATTTTCGTTGTACTGGCCGGATAAGCCTTCTCCGTGCAGTTTTTTTCATACAAAATCCTGCCCGTCTGCAATTCCAGAACCACCGCCGTTTCAGCAGACACCGCCGGAGCTTCCGTAAACACCGGGGTTTCAGATTCTGCAAAAACAGAAACAGGAGCAAACAAAAACAAAGCGGTAATCCATCCGCATACTATCTTCTTCATATAAAAAATCTCCTCTTTTCCGATAATGTTCCCCGAAAAAGAGAAGATATACTGTTTATTTTTGTTCCAAATCGATAGAGATCTGCTGAAAAGCGGGTTGATCGGCGTCTCCTTCCAGCTGGATCACAGCTTCAATATCTTCAATTTCGGGAAGATCCTGAATGCTTTCCAAGTCAAAATGCTGCAGAAAAACATCGGTTGTTCCGTATAAAATAGGCCTGCCGATGGCAGCGCTGCGGCCTACTTCCTGAATCAGTCCCTTTTTTTGAAGCCCTTCGATTACCCGCTCGCACCGGATTCCCCGAACAGACTCGATCTCGCCTCTGGTTACAGGCTGCTTATAGGCGATAATTGCCAGCACTTCCATCGCCGACTGCGACAGGCGTTTTTCTTTTACCGGTGTACAAAACCGTTCAATATAGGAGCTGTTTTCCGCTTTTGTACAAAATTGAAATTTTTTATTGATTTCCCGAATCTGAATTCCGCATCCCCGTTCCAGATACTCCTGCTGCAATTCCTTAAAACAGGTGTACGCCTCCTTCGGCGCGATGTTCAGCACCTCTGCCGCCTCCTTTGCCGAAAGAGGGTCTCCCCATACAAACATCAGCGATTCCAGGACGGATTTTCTCTCCTGTTGGCTGCTCATTGCACTGCTCCTTCCTGCATACTTTCTTCATCTTTTCCGCCGCTTCCGGTAACAGTCAGCGTGATTTCTCCAAAATTAACCCTCTGGTTCACGTCTACATATTTTTGCCGGACTAACTCTAAGATGGAGAGAAATGTTAATACCACATTTTCCGCCCCGTAATTTTCTTCCAGCAAATCGCGGAAACGCAGGCTTTCCGTTCCTTCCATCCGCTTTTTAATCTGCTCCACCCGGGTTTCTAAAGATATTCGCCGCCGCTGTGTCTGGGCATAACGCCGTTCCACCTCTTCCACCCGCTGCTTTTTTTCTAAAAATGCGCAAAAAGCCTGAATAAACTGTGCTAAATCCATGTTCAGGATTTCATCCGGTTCTTTTGTATAAACGCTTAAATCTTCCCGGGGCTTTGTAAAACGCAAAACCGCCCGCTCTTCACACTCCCACAGGAAACGAGCCTGTGCCTTGCATTTTTTGTACTCCAGCAGCTTTTGAACAAGCTGACTTCTGGGATCCTCCGCCTCCCCTGCCAAATCGTCGGGAGACGACCGGGGCAGGAGCATTTTGGATTTCATCTCAATCAAAGAGGCCGCCAGCACCATAAATTCACCGGCTACAGCCACGTCTGCCCGCTTCATATCTTCGATGTATTGAATGTACTGCCGGGTGATTTCCGCCACCGGAATATCGTAGATATTCATCTCCGCATTTTCAATCAGATAGACGAGAAGATCAAACGGGCCTTCGAACACGTCCAGCTTCACTTTATATGCCATAAGCCGCTCCTAATAAATTTTATAAAATATTGTAACACAAGCCGGAGAATCAAATCAAGAATAACGAAAAAGGCCGCCCGCAAGCCGCCTTTCTGCTCCTATTCTTCCTTCTTTTTGTAAAACATGGTTCCGATGCCTTTGTCGGAAAGCAGCTCCACCAGCATGGAATGGGGAACCCGTCCGTCAATAATATGCGCCCGCTTTACCCCGCCGTTCAGCGCTTCTTCGCAGCACTTTACTTTCGGAATCATACCTCCGGATACAATGCCGTTTTCAATCAGCCCGGAAATTTCTTCTTTCTCTACCACCTGAATCAAAGTTGTATCATCCTTCGGGTCAGTTAAAAGCCCTGCGATATCCGTAAGCAAAACCAGTTTTAAAGCGCCCAGCTCCGCCGCCAGTTTGGCTGCCGCCGTATCCGCATTCACATTATAGGAACCATGTCTGTCCATACCATACGCGACGGTGGAAACTACGGGGATATATCCTTTTTCCAGCGCGTCGTTGACAAGATTCGGATCTATTTTCTGAATCTCCCCTACCAGGCCGTAATCCGCGTCGCCGCTTTTCAGCTTCGTAGCTCCGATCATTCCGGCGTCTATACCGCACAGCCCCAAAGCTTTTCCGCCTACACGGTTAATCATCCCCACCAGGTTTTTATTTACTTTTCCGCAGAGTACCTGCTGTACGATATCCATCGTCTCCTGATCCGTATAACGCAGACCGTTGATAAATCTGGATTCTTTTTGAATCTTTTTCAGCATTTCCGTGATTTCCGGTCCGCCGCCGTGAACCACTACGATATTGATTCCCACATAGCTCAAAAGAACGATATCCTGGATGACCGAATGCTTTAAATCCTCATCGATCATAGCGTTCCCGCCGTACTTAACCACGATGGTCTTTCCGTTAAACTTCTGAATATACGGAAGCGCCTGTACCAGCATCTCCGCCTTTTCCAAATACTTTTGCATAGTACCCCTCTCTCCGGCTCAACTTCTGTAATCGCCGTTGATCTTCACATAATCATAAGTCAAATCACAGCCCCAAGCCGAAGCAGAAGCCGTTCCGTCTTTCAAATCCACGAAGATTTCCACCTGTTCTTCTCCTAAGACGGCACTTGCCAGCTCCTCGTCGAACAGAAGCCCTTCCCCGTTTTCGCAGACCTTTACACTGCCTTTCTTCGATTTAAAATATACGTCTGCCAGCTCCGGTTTTAAAACAGTGCCCGCATATCCCATAGCACAAAGCACCCGGCCCCAGTTTGCGTCTTTTCCGAACATAGCGGCCTTAACCAAAGACGAAGAAATAACCGACTTAGCCAGAGTTTCCGCAATCTCTTCCGTCTGTGCATTTACCATAGTACAGGTAACCAGACGGCCGGCGCCTTCTCCGTCTCCGGCGATCTTTTTCGCTAAGTCTACGCAGACTTCCTGCAAAGCCTCCCGGAACAGCTCGCAGCTTTCCGTCCCCGCTTTAATTGCCGCACCGCCCGCTTTCCCGTTAGCCAGCACGCAGACCATATCGTTTGTAGAAGTATCGCCATCCACGCTGATCCGGTTAAAGGAACGGGCAATACAGCCCTTCAGCAATTCCTGCAGCAAAGCGGAATCAATCACCGCGTCCGTACCTACAAATCCCAGCATAGTCCCCATATTGGGATGAATCATACCGGAGCCTTTTGCCATAGCGCCGATGGTTACCGTAGTCCCGTCCAAGTCGATCTGCACCGCTTTCTGTTTTATACAAGTATCCGTTGTTAAAATGGCTTCCGCCGCCGCTGTGTCGTTAGCTGCGGACAATTCCGTTACAGCCTGCGGTATGGCATTCACAATGCATTCCACGGGCAATGCAACGCCGATGATTCCCGTAGAGGCTACAATTACATCCTCCGCCGAAATGTTTAATGCGTTTGCCAGCGCAGCACATTCCTTCTGCGCGTTTTCTTTGCCCATAGGCGCGCAGGCATTGGCATTTCCGGAATTCACCACGACGGCCCTTGCCTTCCCATTCTCTAAATGCTCTTTCGTTACATAAATCGGAGCCGCTTTTACTTCATTTTTCGTATACACGGCAGCCGCTTCACAATCGGTTTCGCTGTAAATCAGCGCCAGATCTTTTTTGTCTTTGTTCTGGCGGATTCCACAGCTCCCGCCCCAAGCCTGAAAACCGGGAACGGCGCAGATCCCGCCGGCTATTGTTTTTATTTTTCCTTCTTTGTTTCCCATAATAAGCCCTTTCTTATACCTATTAAAACGCCGGGGCTACTGCTGTTAATCCGCAGTCTTCCTCCAGCCCTAAAATCAGATTCATGTTTTGAACCGCCTGTCCCGCAGCGCCTTTTACCATGTTATCGATCGCACTGCAGACGATCAGTTTTCCGCTGTGCTCATCTCTATGCAGAGAGATGTGACAGCTGTTGGAACATCGGACATTTCGAATATTTGCATATTCCCCCTCCCGCAGAACCGTAACAAAGCGCTCGGCTCCGTAGGCCTCCTCATACGCTGCCCTTACGGTTTCCATATCCGCCGGACAGTCGCAGTAAATAGTAGACAAAATTCCCCTGTTTACCGGAACCAGATGGGGTAGAAAAGTAACCTGTACATCCCCGCTGCCGGCCTTGGATAAGGTCTGTTCGATTTCCGGCAGGTGGCGGTGCGCCCCTGCCTTGTAAGCAGCCAGCGCCTCGTTGCACTCCGGATAATGGGTATTCTGCGTCAAACTCCTTCCCGCTCCGGTCACTCCGGATTTTGAATCAATAATAATGCCCTTGGGCTGAATCAAGCCCTTTTTCAGCGCAGGCCAAAGTCCCAACGCGATGGAGGTGGGATAGCAGCCCGGATTTCCTACCAGTTTTGCCTTTTTAATATCTTCCCGGAACCATTCGCAAAGCCCGTACACGCTTTGCGTATGCAGCTTCGGATAGTCAAACGGCTTTCCGTACCACTTCCGGTAATCGTTCTCACTATCCAAACGGAAATCCGCCCCCAGATCAATAAACAGAACATCATTTTCCATACAGGCAAGTGCAATTCCTTCCGAGAGCCCATGGGGGAGCGAAGCAAAAACAACATCGCAGCCCTTGAGAAACTGCTGGGGGTCGGAACTCAATTCTTTCTGAAATTCCGGCCGCAATCCCGGATAGATTTCAGAAATATCCCGGCCTCCGAAACTGACGGAGCTGATTCCGACAATTTCTGTATAGGGATGGTTTAAAAGCAGACGCACTAACTCCACTCCGGCATATCCCGTTGCACCGACGATTCCGACTTTCACCTTATTTTCCATGCATGATCACTCCCTGTACTCTCGTTTCGACGAACCACAATCTTCGTCGTATTCATGATTATACATTGTTTTAAATATTTATTCAAGTTTTTTTCGTGCATTTTTGCAGAAATGCTATACGGCGCCGAAGTCGAGGAAAAAGTTAACCGGACACCTGCTTGAGGAAATACTATCCGATTTTGATTCGATATCAGCAGGAAGTAAATATTCCGGATTATGCCCGCAGGATTAACGTAATACTCGATGAATTAAAGCAGGAATATCGGTATAATGAACAGAAGACCATGTCGGCACTTAAAGATATTTTATATCAGACCTGGAAAAAAACGAAGCCGCTCAGCGCCAGACC
>JALEJU010000029.1 GCA_022769485.1 Bacillota bacterium | reverse complement strand
GCCCATGATCAGAGCGAGCACCAGTACGAATGAAAGTGCTTTTCTCATTTACAATTCCTCCTTAAGAATTCTTCGAAGGGGAGCTTTAAGTTTTTGTGTTGCTCAAATTATCCTCCCCCTCTGAAGATAATCTGACATTATCCAATAGAAATGCAGACAGATAGCCTCTCCGCACATTCTATCTCATAGAAGTATACACGTTTACAACGCCGAACGTCAACTGTTCAAAGGCATTGTAATACGAATGTAACAAAAGCACACGCCCGGAAACGGCTGTGTTTCAGCCTTTCACGCCGAAATTTTTTAGTTCTCGTGCTCTTTTATGTGGTTATTTTAACGTCGGTATTTGAAATTGTCAATTACAGCGATATTACAAAAACGTTAACACTTTTTTCCGCAATTCTTTTCTTTTTTCTCCTTCTACAAAATCCTGTACCTTCAAAATTTTCTATAACAATTTATAGGGCATAAAAAATTTTTTCACTTCTTTTTACCTTAAACAGTAAACCGTGTGAACTGTAATTTTTTAAATATGATATACGCTGAGTACTGTGTTCTTCCGTTTTTCTTCCGGCTTTATCTGATGCTGCCCGTCTACCGGAGCCTGTGCAAAAGCCAATAGTCATCGGCGCTGTCCACAATCACGGATACATCTTTCCTTAAGATTGTTCCGTCCGGGTACACTGCGGTAAAACGAAATGTTAAAAGCTCCGGAACTTTCCGTCCCCATTTATTGATCATAGACTTGTCCCAAAGGACCCCGCTGTAAATGTTTTCGCCTGCGGCATTCGTTTTCCCTGCAGCCGAAAGTGCTGTCCGGTATCCTTGATTTAAGATCTCGCAGGATACCGATTTGGGCTTTCCTTTTACCGCCGCATTTATTACAAAACGCTCTCCGCTCCAAAAAACATTGGTTCCCCGGGGTCTGGGAGCGGACGCCGATTTATACTCGGCAAATGCTGAAGCTCCGTTATATTCCTTCCCGAAATTTTTTATATTGAACTTCTTTCGGTTTGTATCCCACTGATCCGTATGCATGACCCATCCTGTAATACTGCCTTGGGAAACAACTGTAAACCGGGTGGAACGAATGCCTGCGCCGCTTTGATCCCGAACCGTACAGACAATCTCGTAATTTCCCGGGGCAGCCAAATCCCGAGCCGGAATCCGCTGCTGCGGGTAAACGCCTCCCGCGGCTCGAATCCCTGTTTTCCGGTCAGTCTGAACTAAAGTGCCGTTTTTATAGATTTCCGTGTCCAAACGAAGTTCATCTTTTTCCGCATCGTCCACGGTAACGATTGCTGCCCATTTATTTCCGTCCCTGACTGCCGCAGGGTCTGTCTTTAGTGAAGTAATTTTAGGAGCGGTTTCTTTCATCTCGCCGTCTATATAAAATGTAAGAATTTGTGAAACAGACGCTTTATCGTAAGCGGGAAATCCGCTTTTCCCTCTGGAGGTATCGTCCTCTTGCCAATGCTCTACAGTGTACTTTCCGTCCACATAAAAAGAGGGAATGGGTTTGTCCAGAATAATTCCGGTCTGCGACTGCACTTCTCCTTGGGAATTCAGAACCACCGCAGCCTGAGGATGCGCCCCGTCGTTAAAAGGTGTATGCGTATATTTCCAATAGGATTTTTTAGAAGGATCGCCTTCGTAATCATAATAATTTACAGCGTAGACTACCGCTTCTCCCTTTCGATACACTGCACCGTGCGTCTGTTCTTCCCCTTTCGTATCCTGTACCGATTCTGCAGTAAGGTTTTTTCTTTCCCATTCTGAAATTTCCGGCGTTGTACGAAACGCTTCCTCCGCCGCATAAATTTTCTGACCGCCTCGAATAGTATAAATTTTTAGATTCTTTACAAGAGCCGAGGCTTCTTTCATTTCGACGGCCGGATGCCCCGAAACACCGGGCTCCGCGGCACCGTCCGGCAAAACATCGGAAGACTGATTATTCGTGCCCTTCAGCCGAAAAGCAAAGTTTACCGCTCCGTTTGAAACATTTTCCGCCGCAAGGAGCGTTCCGTCTTCTTCTACAAAAAACATTCCCGCTTTAAGCGCCGCACTTTCTTCTGCTGCGCGAAGCAATTCCGTTTCCTCAAAACGCATAGAAGCTTTCGCGTTTCCCCCGCCGACGATCGTTTGTTCGCCTTTTAATCCCCGGGGCAACCATAAGTCGAAAGGATTTTCGATATGGTATCCTGCAGGAACGGAGTTTCTCGGCTCATACCGCCATTGCTTTCCCTCCCAGGAAGCGCTTGTACCTCTCTCCGTTCCCGAAGATTTGACTTTTACTTTTGTGAGCAGCTGACTCTCTCCTTCCGGTATATGAAACGTTACGGAATCTTTATAACTCTCTTTGTTTTTTGTCAAATACCCTTTCTGCTGCGCCTCCTCTGTCGTTCCTTTAAAATAAGTTCCCGGCAGCGAAGCATAAGACAAGATGCTTTCCGGGGCGGAAAAGCTGCCGCTGACATGTGTCCATCCATCCCGGATTTCCGTTTGCTCTTGCGCCACATCCGTTTCGGGAGCCGACTCATTCAAATAAATAACACGAAGGTTATCTATGAGAAGGCCGCATTCCGCCGGCAGCGTTCCGTAATACCGCAGATAAAGTGTTATGCTGTTTTCCCCTTCCGGAAGTATTTTCTGATGAAAATATGTTCCGGTCTGCACTCTGTTTCCTTCCTGAAACAGGCTCCACTGCTCCCCGTTGATTTTCGCGTAAACCTGTCTCCAGCTCGGAGAATCCGACGGCAGTTTTAATTCATAATCAAACGCCAGAACGGCCTTTTTCCCCGAGGGAATCGTAAAAGATATGGTGTCCTCTACAACAGAATCTGTGTTACTGTTTCTTTTTGCTTTTCTGCTGAGATCACAGACCCGGTACTTTCCTTCCAAAACACCCTCTGCATTAGCTGTAAAATAAGAATTGATTTCCTTGTCATTAAAATCCTCTGCAATTATTTTTTCCACATAATACGCCACCGGCAGGTTTTTTCCGGAAAGGGATTGTCCCGCCGAAGTAATTTCCGTGTGCAGGGCGCCGCCTTCCTCCGTTTTCTGGTCGTACTCATAGTAATAAGTTTCTCCCGGCACAAAAACATACTGTTTAGAAAGCGTTCCCGAAGCCTTTCCGTTTTCAGTTTTCAAACTGAGCACCTTACGGTCTGCGTTGTTTCCGACCGTAAGCCCGTCCGCGATTTGATCCGCGTTCGCCAGATTCCGGGGTATGCGGAAAAAAGAACCTCCCAAATCCTTTAATAATGCAGAAACCAGCGGCATGGAACGTGCTTCGGCATTCGGCTCTTCCCCTGCGGATTCCCGGCTTTCCGGCTCCAGATATAGAAGAGCCGTGAGTTCCCCGTCATTCCGCAGGTATTTGGAGGAAAGCCGAAACAGCCCCATATCCTCGCTCTCCTTTTTCGTATAAACCGCCGTTCGTGAACCGTTTACCTGCTCCGGGTAATTATCATCGTAATGAAACGCTGCGGAAACATCGGAACACCGGGAAGATTCGCTGCGAAGGTCTATAAATCCGCCCTTGCGTACGGAACACTCCTGCTTGTCCAAATCAAAAACAAAAGTATACGCACGCTCTTCATATCCGTTGTATCCGTAACTTTTTACATATGTATATATACTGCCTGTGGCAACAGAAACCGTATTGCCCTGCCGCTGTGTATAGAGAATATTCCCGGCAGACGGATAATCGCTGCTGTTCTTTACGGAACCGGAAAGAACAGCACCGCTTTTCAAATCATATACCGTCGCATGCGTCCGATAATAGCTGGAGGTCTTCGTTCGTTTCACCCCGGCTGCATATTGGCAGACTCCGGTTTCATTCAGAACCGCTTTCCAGGCTTCCGCCTTTGCATTCCTGACGGCTCCTGTTTGTACGCCTTTCTGATTAAAAATGAAAATACTGTCCGAGCTCCCATCGGATTCCCGCAAAATCAAATTTCCGTCAGAATCCACACAAATCAGAGCATGCTCTTTGGCGTCCCGGTTCCCCTCCATACCGTGAAGAGGTTCCAGTGTTATATTTTCTGTTAAAGGATTAAAAACCGCCCGGTATACGCCGTCGGAACGCTTTGCTAAACAATGCGCCTGCCCGTTCCGAAGCCGGGCGCCCTCCGCGTAAAGCCGGCCGCTGTACAAAATCCGGACAGCGCCCCCTTTTGTATCGATCCGCTGAATTCCCTCTCGATTAAAATTATAAATTGCTTTTTCTCCTAAACAGAGAAATTCTCCCGGCTTAAAATTCAAAACCGTTTGATACGCTCCGTTCTCCGCGCTTAAAACCAACGTCCGATCCTCCGCATATTGAAAAAACAAATACCGTCCGTCTGCGTCCGTCCGGAGACGGCTTCCCCCGCTCACGGGAAAATCCGAAAGATCAACGGCGATCCCGCTTCCTTCCGAAATCGTATAGACCCAATGCTTCATTCCTGTATGCACATCATACGCCGTAATCGTATAGGGATATTCGGGTTCATCTCCGGAAGCGGAACCCGGCCACGAAGCCTGAACGGTATACACCCGCCGTTCATCCGCGGCATAAGCGGAATTTTCGAGAAAAGTCCGGGCGCCTTCATATCCGTAAGGTTCTTCCAACAAAAATCGTTCCCGCATTTCTTCCGATTCACCTTGGAAAACCGCATCGGTCTCCGCCGCAGTAATCCTTGCATCTATGCCCTTTTCTGCCAACGTATATTTCAAGTTGGCCTTCAAATCCTGCAAAAACTGCATTTCGCCTTTCTGGCCCGCCAAAAGGATTTCCGCTTTTTTCGTCTGTATAGGCGTTACGCTGACCCGAGGCGCTAAATTTCCCACTTCTGAAACCGCGTAGGCGACGCTTTTCTTATAATCTGCTTCCGTTACATATTCTTCTAATGTTTCTTCCGTCCAAACATCTGCAGCTTCCAACCGGAGAACAAAAGCTCCTACTCCATCCTTTAAAAAGCGGATCTCCTGCTGCTGCCCTGTTTCCATGGATTCATCGGAAAACCCTTTTAACTTTTCAGCCTCCCCAAAAGATAATTGCTCTAAAGATTCGGGGAGCAGTTCTTTCCCTGCGCCCGTTTCCAAGAATGCCGCTTTCCAGCTGCGTTTAACCCGGTCTCCGTCCGTAACCGTAGAATCCGCCGCCGTAATTACGGCAGTGTCGGAATTCTCCTGCCGCAAATAGAAAGGTTCCGCAGAAATAGACGCCTGAGGCGCACAATCCGGAGATACGGTAAATTCTTTTTTCACCGTATTAACATATCCCCGGCTGTCTTTTGCGTATATCGTATAAGTAAATATCCGTGTTTCTTCATTTTTTGTAAGAAATTCCAATTTGCACGAAGTAAAATACTCGTCCGAATCCAAGGCTCTGATAGGTCTCGTCTTTATCAGGCCGCTGTTTGACCGTGCATTTTCTTCCGCCCCCATGTTATGTGCCAGCTTTACCTTTTCGCCAGTTTCTGTATCCTCAAGTTCAACCCAGAGCTCCTTCAGGGGATAATCGGGATTGGTCGCTACATCTATATTCAGGACCTGTTTCCGGTTTTCTTTTTGCACGCCGGTCAGGGTGTGCAGAATCGCGGGTGTTTTCAGAACCTCCACCGATTTGTTGTCTGAATCCGCAGTTCCTGTTTTCGGAATCGCTTTTAAAATCACATCGTAAACCCCTTCCCGGGAAAACGTGATCTCCGCTTCGATGTCCGATGTCCGTTTAAGATTTCCGCCGTTCTGCTCAACAGAAAAACGGTTTGACCCTTTCCCTGCTGCGTAGGTTCGCTTTGCCGACCACAATTCATTGTTTATCGTAAATAAACTTTTATCTTTAGCCGAAACCGTGTGCCCTTCATACGTCCGGGAGGGAATCTCCAATATTGCCTGCGCCGACATATCCTGCTCCTCCGCCCCCGGCTCCGATTCGGGAACCTCCGGATCTCCTCCGTCTATCTCTCCCGCGCCTGGATCTTTCCAGATGAGTACCTCCCCTTCCTCTATATAGCCGGGCACGATTGTAAACTGCTGTTCCGAAGCTTCTACAGAAAACACCTGATACCATAATTTCCCGGCATTTTCCTGTACCCCGATAAACTGGCCATTAGTCAATCCGCCGTCCGTCAGTACGGAATTGAAGAAAAAATGATTTAAAATATAATTTACATCCAGCCCGGCGTTTTTCCATCCCGGATTTTCCCCTAAAAATGCAGCCGCCGTATTTCGTTTAGCAGCCGTCGTAAAAGAATTATTCAGTGCATGACTTCCGATCAGCCGCTTTGCGTTATCGTTGGTCAAAACCCGGGACAGCTCCCACCATTCTTTTTCCCAGGGCTGCCTTCCGGAATCGGAATCCCTGGGGAATTCATCATTAGCATAATACCCCCCGTTTATATCGTATCCCCAGTAACGGGGTCCCGCGGAGGAAGATTCCCCGAAGGGACTTCCGTAAACCAGGATTCCTTTCTCATACCATAAGTCTTCATTAAGCTCCATAGTCTTTCCTCCGGTAACTTTAGAGGACGGCGCATAAGGCTGGTTCCCCGGCGTCTGCAAGATTTTCAAGGCCGCTTTCTTCTCCGCAGCCGTCATCTGCGACCAGTATTTTTTCTCTCCCGGAATTACCTGATCCGGCACTACTGCCCGATATGCAATAATTTGCCCGGACGCATTATAAGTAAAGGTTACCGACGCCCCTCTGCCGATGGCGGTGAGAATCACCTTTTTCGCCTCTTCGTCTGTTAAGGTCACGGCTTTCTCCATAGCCGCCCGCCCTGAAAGTGTCTCCCGGGTCAGGCCATCCTGATCCGCACCCCATGCAGAAACAGTGTTGAAAAGCCATATCACGGCAAGAACCGTGAATAAAATCCCGAAAACACCGCGCTTTTCCCCGATTTGTTTTTGTTTTGCCATTTTTACCCTCTTTCTTCTTCGCTTCCGGACGGCCACAGGTAAACAGTTACTCGCCCTTCCCGGATATCCAAAGTTACCTGCCTGTTTCCAGCTTTAAAATTTTCGGATTTTGACTCGTCCTTCTGGTAATTCAGTTTGCAGAATTTTAAAAAACGGTCTGCGATTACATCCGCCCCCTCAGGCTCCGCCCGCTTCAAAACCTGTAAAATCCGATTTTCTTCCTCTTTGGTTCGAGGCTTATCCAGCAATCCCCGTCCGAAATTTGAAGAAAACCAATCGTTCCCGTTATAAGGATACGAATAGCCGATAATCAAAGTGCCTTTAGGCAATCCCGCCGGATTGCTCTGATAACTGTCTCCGGCGCGAAAAGCGGCGTAATCGTTTCCGCTGTCCTCCCCCCTTCCGTTCCAGCTATCCCAAAGATCCTCCTTCCAAACAGTTTTCAAATCCGAAATCAGATCGCCGTTCAATGCCGAAAAATCCTCTGTATTTGAAGTCTCTGCCTCCGGCAATTCTCCGGCGCCGCCCTTCCCTGCGGGCTCCGTTTCGGCGTTCAAAGAGGCGGCGCCTGCCTTCGCAGCAGCGTCTACTAAACGGCTGATGACCACAGCTGCTTCCGCCCGGCTTAAAAAGCCCTCCGGGCGAAAACTTCCGTCCGGATATCCGGTTAAAATTCCGTTTCCGTAAGCGCATATGATTTCATATTCATATGGGGTTCTTGCATCCACATCCGAAATTTCCGCCATCCATTGGGAGTAAGAGTCCAGCCATTTATCGTTTTCCTCCGCTCCCTTTCCCGAAACAGTTTCCAGCACCCCTTCCGCAATCAAAGCCATTTGCCCCCGATTGATTTTTCGATCCATTTTTCCCGCGCCCATATCGTCCTTTGTGTACCAGTTCAAATCCAGCCCCTTTTCATACCAGGGAAGCGCCCAGTGCTTCGGCCGGTCTTCTTCCCCGGCAAGATCGTTCTCCGTTACACCGGCAGCTGCAGCCGCCATTTTAATAAACTCTCCGCAGCTAACGGTTTTCGACGGACGGAAGCTTCCGTCCGGATAGCCTTCGATCACCCCTTTTCGACTCATATCTTTTACCGCTTGATAATACCAGTCCTCCGCTTTCACGTCGGAAAAAGTTTCTGCAGGTAAGGATATTTTTGAAATTCCGGTACTGTCTGCCCAAGCAGAACAAACTCCGCTCAGCAGCAGACAAACCGCCCATAACGCAGCACAACCGCATCTTCTCTTCATAAATAATTCCCCCTTTTTTTGATTTCCATTTTATTCCATATTATCATTGTTTTGTAATATGTCAACCAGATTTTACAATATATTCCTTTTTACGTCTCCCTATTTTACGCAGAGCAAAATAATTAGAACCATTCACAATTTTTTATTGTGCTTTTTTCTTTAAAGTGTTATGATTTATATGTTTTTGTTAAAAAAGGTTATCTCATATAGAAGGGAGCGAAACAGTGATGAAAATCGGCTTTGATGCGGAAAAATATTTGGAAGAGCAGTCAAAATATATTTTGGAACGAATCAAGCAGAGCAAAAGCGAACGCCTTTATTTAGAATTCGGCGGAAAACTGGTTCACGACAAACATGCCATGCGCGTTCTGCCCGGCTTCGATGAAAATGCGAAAATCAAACTTCTGGCTCATATGAAAGACCAGGCGGAAATTATTATCTGCATTTATGCCGGCGATATCATTACAAATAAAACGCGGCAGGATTTCGGCATTACTTACGACCTGGAAGTGCTGCGCCTGATCGACACCTTCCGCAAGTATGACCTTTCCATCAACAGCGTGGTTATTACGCGTTATGAAGATACGGCTTCTGTAAACACGTTTATCAATAAGCTCAATCGCAGAGGAATTAAAACGTATAAGCACTATCCAACTAAGGGCTACCCTACCGATGTGGAGACCATCGTATCCGACGAGGGCTATGGCGTAAATCCCTATATCGAAGTAACAAAGCCTTTAGTTGTAGTCAATGCTCCGGGACCCGGCTCCGGCAAGCTGGCCACCTGTCTGTCCCAGCTTTACCACGAAAGCAAACGGGGCAGGAGAGTGCATTATGCTAAATATGAAACCTTCCCCATCTGGAATCTGCCTTTAAAGCATCCCGTAAACATCGCCTACGAAGCGGCTACCGTGGATTTAAAAGATCTGAATATGATCGACCCCTTCCATTTGGAAACCTACGGAACCATGGCTGTAAATTACAATCGTGATATCGAGACCTTCCCCGTCGTAAAGCGGATTATCGAAAAAATCACCGGCGAAGAATCCATCTATAAATCTCCTACGGATATGGGCGTAAACCGGGTAGGTTTCTCCATTTCCGATGATAACGTCTGCCGGGAAGCCGCCTGCCAGGAGATTATCCGGCGATATCTCATCGCTCAGTGCGATTACAAGAAAGGCAATATCGACGAAGCTACGGTGGAACGGGCAAAGCTGCTGATGGATGATTTGAATTTAACGCCGGAGGATCGGCCGGTAGTCCGACCTGCCCGGGACTATGCGGAAGCAAAACGGGCTTCCGACCCCCGGTATGAAAACGTGGTAGTGATGGCATTAGAGCTCCCGGACGGCCGTATCGTCACCGGCCGCAGTTCCCGCCGCATGGTGGCCTCCGCAGCTGCTGTTCTGAACGGGGTCAAAGCACTTTCCGGCATTGACGACGACATGCATTTGATTTCCCCCGTAGTATTGCAGACCATCCAGCATTTAAAGACCGATATTCTCCACAACGAGAAATCTTCTTTAACTTTGGAGGAAATCCTTTCCGCTCTTTCCATCTCTGCGACCACCAACCCTTCCGCCCAGGTAGCGGTGGAAAAGCTGGTACTGCTGAAAGGCTGCAAAGCGCACTGCACCGCAATTCTCAACAGCCAGGACAATCAAACCCTGAATTCTTTGGGAATCGACGCGACCAGCGATCCGGAATATATTACAAACAATTTGTATTATAATTAGAACAAACAAAGAGAATCCGCAGATTACCGGTACGAACCGGCAATCTGCGGATTTGTTTTCTATTTTATGAAATTTTGAACTTATTTTTTGCTTAAAGTCTCAATCGCCTTTTCCAGCTGTAGATCCTTTCCCTTTTCGGCTCCGCTTACATATGCCGCAGCCGCGTGATCCAGCCGATCCCGAGTCGTATAATCCAGTTTGCCGTAAGAATAAAGCCCCGAATCAGACTGGAACCGTTTAATAGCCGAATAAGTGATTTCATCTAAGGTACCCGTTACCGAAGTATCGTATCCCAAAAGCGCTAACCGCTGCTGCGCGCCGTAAACATTCAGCCCCGTATCGCCCAGATTCGGTTTAACCGCTTCGCTCATAGGAACAAACGCTTTATACTGCGCCTGCAGCTCCTCTTGGGTTTGCCCACTGCAGTTTGTAACAGTTACATCCGGCTGAACGCCTACCTTATCTATGGTTCTGTTTTTCGGCGTTGTAAAATAATACAAAGACAGCTTCATCGAATAACCGTTGCGCAGATTCAGCACTTGCTGTGCAACGCCTTTTCCGTAAGTGGTGGTTCCCACCAAAACAGCGGTTCCGCTGTCCTGCCAGGCTCCCGCCAGAATTTCCGTACTGCTGGCCGACCCTTCGTTGATCAAAAGCACCAAAGGAGCGTTTACGCGATTGTTCCCGGAAGCATACAGAGTATCCAATGTTTTCCCCTGCCGGGTAAAATGAACGATAGGCCCTGCCGGCATAAACGTTTCTGCAATTGCCGCAGCTGTATCCACATAGCCGCCGGAGTTATTTCGTACATCTACGATGAACGATTTTGCGCCTTCCGCCAATAACATGGAAAGTGCATTTCGGAATTCCTGGTCGGAATCGTTATCAAACTGTGTAAGCTGAATATATCCGATTTTGTTTTCCAGCATTTTATAGCTTACGGATTCCGTTCGAATAGTTGCACGCACCAGAGTAAAATTCAGTTTTGTTCCGTCCCGATCCACGGTAACCGTAACAGTGGTTCCTTCGTTCCCCCGAAGCAGCGCCGCTATCTCGCTTAAAACTTTGCCTGTCACATCCGCCCCGTTGACTTTCACAATCACGTCCCCGCTGCGCAGCCCCGCCTGTTCCGCCGGAGAGCCCGCTATGGGAGCCACAACGACGCAGCGCCCCTCCCGGGATTCCAGACTTACACCGACGCCCCCGAATTCCCCGTTGACCGAATCCAAAAAGCTGTCCTTTTCCGATTCGCTGAGATAATATACGCTGTAAGGATCATCCAAAGAATCGAAGAGACCGGTATAAGCCCCCTCCAGCATTTTCTTTACCTCCACCGGATCTTTATAATTGTGCTGAATATAATCCATGAGCTGTTTCATAAACGCCAGCTGTTCATCCGTATAGGCACTGTCTTCCTCCGACATACCGTAAACGGTATTGGTCTCGGAGGCAAACACCCAGCCAAAAGAAGTGACTACCATAACTACTGCCAGCAAAATCGCAATAACCGCCGCGATTCTCTTTGTCGTCTTCAAATTCATCGTTATCCCCCTGTGTGCTTTATCCTTACTGCACGATTTCTACATCCAGATAATTCCGCCCTTCGCCCAACCCTTTCAGACTGAACTGATACGCAATGCGGAGACTGCCCTGATCCAGATCCTGCGAAAGGCCATTCTCCAGCTCATCTGTAAGCACCTCCATCTCCACCGCTCCGTAAGGCGTGTCGTAGTACCCTTTAAAACGCTTTCCCTTTTCAAATGCGATCTCGGTTCCGCTGACATAAGCGTCTCCGTAACGCCGCATCTCCACTCGTTCCCCCTGGATTTTAATGCTGGTAGTACAGCCCGCCATACCCGAAAGCTCGCTTTCTTCATAAACCAAATAGACTGCTTCCCCTTTGCGGCCGCATCGCCCTTCCGTTAAAAATTCAATGTTCTCTTCTTCTTCAGTTCCATTAAATATTTGTCTTCCTACGATTTTTAGCATGATATCTTTCATATCCCAGTGTAACAATCCTTTCAATCTGTTCAGGATAGGGGATCCCCGCAGCACCCCAGAGAAGAGGGAACATGCTGTAGCGGGTAAATCCCGGAATGGTATTGATTTCATTGATATAAAGCTTTCCGGTTTCTTTCTCTTTAAAAATGTCCACTCTGGCAAAGCCGGCACAATCCAAAGCCTCGTAAGCCGCCAACGCCAATTCGCGGATTTCTTCCCTTTCTTCTTCGGTTAATTCCGCCGGAATGCAGAGCCGCGAAGCGTCCCCGGACTGATATTTCGCTTTATAGTCATAAAAATCCGCCGCAGGAATAATCTCTCCCGCTACGGAAGCGTCCGGATCGTAATTGCCCAGGATACCGGTTTCCAGCTCCCGAACATCAGCGCCCTGCTCCAATACGACTTTTCGGTCATACTCAAACGCGATCCGCATGGATTCTTTTAATGCGGTTCTGTCATATGCTTTTGTAATACCTACGCTGGAACCCATATTAGCAGGTTTTACAAAGATCGGCCATTTCAGCCGTTCCTCCGCCCAATCCAGAATAACATCGGGAACTTCCGCAAATTCTTCCTCCAAAACCGCCATCCAGGGCAGCTGCGGAAGATCATTTCGGGCAAAAACCTCCTTAGCCAGTGCTTTATCCATAGCCAGAGCGGAGCCGGTTACGCCGCTTCCGCCGTAGGGAATGTCAATCATTTCAAACAGACCCTGTATCGTTCCGTCTTCGCCGTAAGGCCCATGAAGAACAGGCAGCGCAAAATCGATACGATCCTTCAGCGATTTCCCCCCGGTGCCTAAAATCGTCAGGCCGTAAGTTTCCGGGTCTTTTTCCAAGGCCGCCCGAGCCGACTCTTCCCAACTCCCGTCTTCAATATTTTCCACCGGTCCATCGTAAAGCAGCCATTCTCCCTCTTTCGTAATCCCGATCGTAACAGGTTCAAATTTATCCCGGTTTAAAGCTCTGATTACAGAGGCCGCAGACAATAAAGAAATCTCATGTTCTCCCGACCGTCCGCCGAATAAAATACCTAACCTCACTCTTATTACCCCTTCCGCAAATTATTTTTCATTCTTTTTCAGCAGATCGCGGATTTCTGTCAGCAGTTCTGTTTCTGTAGGAACCGCCGGAGTTTCTTCCGCAGCCTCCTCTTCCTTCTTTTCCAAGCTGCTGCGCAGTTTATTGACCGCCTTCACTACAAGGAAAATAGAAAATGCGATAATTAAAAAGTCCAGCGCCACGTTAATAAAGTTTCCGTACATAATAGCCGCTTCTTCTTTTATCAGCTCTCCCGAAGCGGAGTATTCTGCCGGCGACAACACGATCTTCAATGCCGAAAAATCTTTCCCGGCGGTAATAAATCCGATAATAGGCATAATCAGGTCATCCACCAGAGAGCTTACAATGCTTCCGAACGCTGCGCCGATTACAACACCGATTGCCATATCTACCGCATTTCCTTTAAATGCGAATTCCTTGAACTCCTTTAACATTTCTATTCTCCCTTCTACCGGTGCATGCTCATTAAAATCTGCTCCAGTTTTTCCCGTCCGAAGCGGTAAGATTTTGTACAAAACTGGCAGGTCAGCTCTGCTTGTCCGTCTTCCTCGATGATTTCAGCCAGCTCTTTTCTCCCTAAACTCTTTAAAACCTGCTCCAAACGTTCTTCGGAACAATCACATTTCCATCCGATATCCCGATATTCTAAAAACTGAGCCCGATATTCTTCCGGCATCCCGCCGAAAATCCCATCCAAAAGCAGCTGCACCGCTCTCTTTCCAAGCTCCCGGCTGCTTTTTACGTTTGCATCCGGCTCCTGTCTCGCCTCCGCCAACGCATTTTCAATTAAAACAGTAATCGAATTGATTTTCTCTAAAGCCGCCTCCAGATAATCCACCGCTGCAGGGTCTGCGTCAGGAAGCATTTGAATAATCATACCGCCCGCCGTCTCTACGCTGTGATCCACATCTACCTTTGCACCCAAAGCTACAGAGGTTGACTGCTGCTCTGAAATAAAAAAATACATGGTAAGATCATCGGCAATTTCGCCGGAAACCAAGTCAATCCGCCCTACATAGGGTTCCTTCAGCCCAAAATCTTTGATTACGGTTAATGTTCCGATGCCCACAGCACCGCCTACATCCGGCTTCCCGTCCGGACGCAAAGGCAGATCCACATCCGGATTGGAAATATAACCTTTCACCTCTCCCGCACCGGAAGCGGTAGCCAGAATTTCTCCCGCAGGGCCGTCTCCTTTAAACTGTACCGTCAGCTTGTCCCTTTCGCCCTTCATCATAAGCCCCATGATGCCGGCCGCGGTTAAAACCCGCCCCAGCGCGGCTGTGGCCAGAGGCGTAAGACGATGAATTTTCCGCGCTTCCTCCGCCATTTTTGTAGTAATTGCCAGGTAAACACGATAAGATCCGCTGGGATCCATAGCCACCAGCGCCTGATTTACTTTGTCCATGCGCGAATCCATCCTTTCACTTCACGCCGCAAGTCCCCGATCCGCTTCTCCGAGGCTTCTGCGGAACGATCCCGGGCTGCCAGATATACCTTCAGTTTGGGTTCTGTACCGGAAGGCCGAGCCATAAAACTCGAACCGTCCTCCATAATAACTTCAAAGACATTGGATTTGGGCAGATCCACCGTGCATTCCGTACCGTCCGCAGACTTCCTTACCGAAGTCCGGTAATCTGTAGTTTCCGAGACCAGACGGCCGCAGACGCGCCGGGGAAGCTCTTCCCGGAATTGATCCATGATCCGGTTCATAGTATTCATGCCCGAGGAACCTTCAAACACAAATTCTTCTACGTCGTTTTTATAATATCCTGTTTCTTCATACAATTCCTGCAGGCGGTCAAACAGAGTTCTCCCCTGCTGTTTATACCAGGCGGTCATTTCACAGATCAGCATAGACGCATCCACTGCGTCCTTATCCCGCACCGTAGGCGCAGATAGATATCCATAGCTTTCTTCATAACCGAAAATAAACCGCTGGCTTTCTCCCGCCTGTTCCAGAAGCTCAATCTGTTCTCCGATATTCTTAAACCCGGTCAAGACCTGGCGCATTTCCACGCCGTATTTTTCGGCTACCGCATCTACCATCTTACTGGAAACGATAGTGCGGATGGCCACAGGACGATCCGGAAGCTTCCGCTTCATACAGATAAAATCTAAAAGCAGAACGCCCACTTCGTTTCCCGTCAGCAGATGATATGTTTTTCTCCCTCTTTCACAGTCAAAGACGGCCGCCGCAATGCCCACCCGATCGCTGTCGGGATCGGTAGCGATCAACAGATCCGGAGTTCCCAGTTCTTCACAAAGCTCCAGGCCTTTCCGCAGCGCTTCCTTTTTTTCCGGATTGGGATACGGACAAGTGGGAAAATTACCGTCCGGTTTTTCCTGCTCTTTTACAATATGTACCCTTCCCACGCCGATCTGCTCCATTACTTTTCTCACACAGCGATTCCCGGCGCCGTTCAAAGGCGTATAAGTTACATCCAGGCATCCGCAGGAAACGCCCACACGGCGGTTTAAAACATCCTGCAAATACAGATTTGTTACTTCCTCCGGTATCATCTCCAGCATAACAGTTCCGTCGAAATTCGTGAGCTGTCCCTCCGCGCAGTGTTCCCAGTCCACCGGTTCCGATTTTACCCCTTTAAACAAATCGACCTTCTGAATTTCCTCTAAAATAACAGCCGCCTGCTGTTCGTTGATTTGACAGCCCTGCCGGTTGTACGCCTTATATCCGTTATATTTTGCAGGATTATGCGAGGCAGTGATCATAACGCCGCCTTCGCAGCCGTAATGACGAACGGCAAAAGACAATGCAGGCGTAGGCATCAATTCAGGATAAAGATATACTTTTATCCCGTTTGCCATAAAAACACCTGCGGTTTCCAGAGCAAAACGATCTGAATGAATACGGCTGTCGTAAGCAATGGCAACCGAGGGCATGCTTTTTTCGCTTCCGCTGCTCCGAAAGCCCCGATTCAGGTAGTTGGCAAAGCCCTGCGTTGCTCTTCGCACAGTATATAAATTCATGCGGTTAGAACCCGCGCCCAGTATGCCGCGGAGACCGGCCGTGCCGAATTCCAGATCCTTATGGAACCGATCCAAAATTTCTTCTTTCGCATCCTTATCCCCCGAATCCCGTTCCAGCCGCTCTATTAAATTGTTCAGCTCTCTTTGGAGCTTGGGAGAAAGATCCTTTTGCTCCAGCCAGGTTTCTAATTTTTCATACGCTTCCCTAAATTCTCTTTGTCTGTCCATTCTATAATCCTTCACATTATGAGCCTGTGCGCTCTGCATATTTTCTCTGCTCATTCAGTTTCTTCTTAACTTTTATATTTTATCACATTTATGTCTTGCCGCAAACAGAAAAGTAACAACACGGCAGCCTTTTTCCTTCGACCGTATTCTTCAAATTTCAACTTTAGTCTTACTTTCCGCCTTCTTTCCCGACGAAAAATTGGCACCCCTTCCAAGAGGTATAAACTGTTTCACAAATGGAAAGAATCCGCTACAGAACAACGGAGCCTGCGCTCCCGAAGTGAGGTAATGATATGAACAAAAGCCGAAATAAACAGTTCTGCATACTGTTCCTTATTTTATTTACTTTCTTTATTTCTCAAATCTGCCTGTACGAAACAAAACCCGCGGAATTATGCAATACGGATTTTCTCCGCTTTCATGTTATTGCCGACAGCAATTCGTCGGCAGATCAGGCCTTAAAGCTTAAAGTCCGGGATGCGCTGGTACAATCCATCCAAAAAGATTTTGCCTTATCGTATCCGGAAAAAACATCCTTCACTGCAGAAGAAATGCGTTCCTATGTAGAATCGCATTTGCCCGAAATTGAAAAAGAAGCCAAAGCCGTCCTGCGGTCGGAAGGATGTAGGGATAATGTCAATGCAAAGATAGGTATTCGCTGGATCCCGGAAAAAACTTACGGCAGCGTATCATTTCCGGCCGGTTTATACGAAGCGCTTACTGTTACAATCGGAAAAGGAGAGGGTGAAAACTGGTGGTGCGTTCTCTTCCCTCCCCTGTGCCTGATCGGCGTTGAACCGCCTGAGGATTGCAGCGAACCGGATCCCGCACAGATCGACAGTTATTACATGAACTCGGTGGACTCGGAAAAATACAAAGAAATTCTGAATGCAGAATCCGAAGGGGAACCTCATCAGCTGCAGCTTCGATTTAAAATACTGGATCTTTTCAAATAATCCCCGGAGCATCTGAGGTGCACTGCTTATTTTACGATCAGCAGCTTTGTCCCGGGGCGAATGGTTTCGCCGTCTGCTATGCCGTTGACCTCTTTCATACCTTCTAAAGACATACGGTATCTTTTCGCTACCTTCCACAGGTTATCGCCCTCTCGGGCTACATAAACCACCACAGAAGGTCTGGATGCGGCCGCGCTGCTGTCCGCAAACGTGAGATTTTTAATCAGCGGACAAACCCGGCGTCCATAGACCGACATGGAAACAGATAAGCTCCCGTTTACCTCAACCTGACGGCTGTTAATCCGGTCAAACCAAAGATCTTTCAGCGTAACCGTGCAGTCCGTATCCATGCCGTCTTCTGCTCCCGGAACGTTTACAGAACAGCGGAAAGGAAGCATCTGCGTAATAACGAAAGGCGAGGCGGATTCCTCCGAACGGCACACCAATTTTACCGAAATAGCTCCCTCTGCAACTCCTTTTCCATTCTCCGCAAACGCTTTCCCTAAAATCGGAGTGCCGGAAAGAAAAAGCACCTGTTCCGCTGTGCCGAATCGTTCGGGTACGTTGAAAATTTCCCGAATTCCCGTTTCGGAAAGGCCGCTGCCTCTTAATGCGGAAACCTCCACTTCCTCCGTATCGTAACAGACATCCCGCTCGGGATCATACAAATCCGTAACCACTTCCAACTCTTCATCTTTGTAAATTTCCAATTCCGTTTCCAGGTCTGCGGTAAACCGAAACCGATCCCGAATTCCGTCTTCCCCGTCTTCTGCTTCCAATGCGGCATTTTTCAGCGAAAATACCGCTCTGCTTCCTGCTGCCGGCAGGAACTCCCGTTCCCCGTTCAGCTTTATGAATTGTGTAAATTCGGATTTTCCACGGTACAACTCCGGTTTCCCCGCATTTTCCTGTCCTTCCCGATTTCGGTATAAAACGCTGCAATGAATCGCGCCGCTGATTACCGCCTTATCCTCTGAAATCTGCCGGTGAGTTTCAACCGCTTTTGCGTTCCAGCTTAAAATTTCTCCAATCTCGCCCCGTCCGTCCTTAAGCGGCATCTCCTCGCTGAGCTCGATAACATCCTTTTTACGCAGAGCAACTTCCGTTACAGGCACAGTTTCTTTACGCAGCTGAGTCCTGTTTCCTTTGATTCCCCGAAACAGATCCAGAGAAACGTTCCTGTATTCCCGCGCTTCCAGGTATAGATCTGCTTTGACCCGATACTTTCTTTCATTTATTACTTCCCAATCCAGGTTTTCAATCACGGCAGAAACGCAAACCTTGCTTTCGGCTTCCGCCGGAACGGCGATATCATCCCGGAAGGGTACGGCAGAAAACAGAGGAATAAAATCAGCTTCTTCTTCCATAGGCAAATACAGAATCTGCAATGCTAATTCACCGTTTACCCGAAATTCTTTTCGCCCGGAACTTCCCATCTGAAATTCATTTTCCGACAGGCGACAGTCTCCCTCCATGGTTAAGATAGAAGACAGATCCGGTTTTACATCCGGAACCAGAAGATCTTCCTCTATATGTACCCGCGCTGAAGGCAGACTCCGAAAATCCGTAAATTTTAACTGGCCGCTTATCACATCGGAACCGGCAGGTTTAATTTTAATCGGTTCCACAGCCGAAATCTGTCCGCTGTCCTCGCCTTCAGCCGTAAAATCGGGAGAATCCTTTGCCGTTATTTCAGGCTTTTCCTCTGCGATCACCGGTTTATATTCCTGTTCACCCGGCTCTCTTTCGAGTTCCTTCGGTTTCTCCGCCCGCGGTTCTGCCGCTGTCGTTTCCTTCGCAAGAAGCTCTGCCGTTTTCGGTTCCGTCTCATGCGGCGCTGCCATTGCCGATTCCGCCGTTTTCGGTTCCTCCTCATGCGGCGCTGCCATTACCGGTTCCGCCGTTGCCGTTTCCTTCGCGAGAAGCTCCGCCGCTGTCGGCTCCTCTGCACGCAGTTCCGTCACTGCCGGCACGGCGCTGTTCCCTGCGTCTGCAAACGTTTCCTCCGGTTGGGAAATCACCTCTTTTTCTTCAAAAGCAGGCTCTTCCCATCCCGCTCTGGCGGCCGCTTCCTGCGCCTCAATTTCCGCATTTCCCTTCCGTACTTCCTCCGCAAAAGATTCTTTCAGCCGAGCCATTTCCTCAAACAGCTTATCGTAAGCCGAGGCATCAAAACTTTCCTCTTTTTTCCCCGTCAATACTTCTGTTTCCGCAGGCCGTGCGGGCTGCAGGGCAAATTCCGGAATTTCTTCCTGTTTTATTTCTTTATTATGTCCCATGGTTATCCCCCCTTGATCACGATACCTTGTCTATTCATTCTATTCCTCGGGGGGTCCCTTTATACCAAAACGGCCGCCCCGAATTCGGGACGGCCGAAACCTTTTTCTTTTTTCTATTGTAATTCTCCCCGCAACACCATATCTTTCAATTTATCAATATGGCTGTATGCCGCGTTTCTTGCTTTTTCCGCCCGACTCTCCACAATGGCGTCCAGAATGCTTTGATGCTCCGGTATCATTTCCTCCACTCTGCGAATGTCCTGATAGTAAAGATATCGAAACCGGATTACATGTTCATTTAACTGCTCCAGCAAGTGAATCAGATGCGCATTCTCGCTGGACTGCACCAGACGGCGGTGGAACTCTTCATCCACTTTGGAAATTTGGTTAACGTCGCCTCCGTCTACGGCTTTTTCAAATTCTTTTTCAATCTGAAACAATTCTTCCTGCTGGCTTTTATCCATACGATACGCCGCCAGATACGCCGCCAGCCCTTCCAGATTGCTCTGCACCTCTAAAATGTCGATCATGCTCCGAATGGAAATTTCCGAAACATAGGCACCCTTGCGTTCTTTAATTATTACCAGCCCTTCTCGTTCCAGCTTACGGATCGCCTCTCGCACAGGCGTACGGCTCACCCCCAGCTTTTCCGCCAGATCCACTTCCATCAGCCTGGTTCCCGGCTTAATGTCCCCGTTCACAATCAGCTCATGCAAGCGATCGTAAACCAATTCACGCAAAGATTTATGTTCCTGTATATTGATGTTGATTTTCATTTCCTCGATTTCCAACCCCTTATTCAAGCTCCCGCGAACGATGAAGCGCCACAGCGTAAACAGCAGAAAACTCTTCTTCCATAAGCTCCGCGCCCTTCCGGCACTGCTCTGGCGTAAAATACAAGCCAAATACAGTTGGGCCGCTTCCGCTCATAGCCGTGTAGCTGGCTCCCGTTCTTGTCTTTATCTTGTTCTTTGTATACTTAATAATAGGGTACTCGAACGCCGCTGAATTTTCAAGAACATTTGCGGAATTTTCAAAAACTTTTTGCAGATTTCCTTGTTCCAAAGCCTGAACAACAACGTCCATACAGGGATGGGAATAAGAAGGCATCAAATCCAATTTTCGATAGATTTCCCCGGTGGAAAGAGACAGATCCGGTTTTACCAGCAGCACCCAAAGAGACGGCGCTTTCAGCACCGTCAATTTTTCGCCGATACCCTCTGCCCTGGCACAGACTCCACCGCCCGAAACCCCCAGCGTGGAATCTGCCGCAGCCTGCCCCATTAAGCAGAACGGTACGTCGGCACCTAAACGCAAACCAATCTCCATCAGTTCTTCTAAACTAAGCTGCAAATTCCAAAGCGCGTTTAATCCCAGCAAAACCGCGGCGCAGTCCGCACTGCCGCCGGCTAATCCTGCCGCCATGGGGATCCGTTTTTTTATAAAAATTCTTACAGCAGGAATCTCCGTATTATTTTTTTGTTTCCAGATTTCACCGATACACTCCGCCGCTTTCCATGCTAAATTAGTCGAATCCGCTGCCAAATCCGCACCGGAAATCGAAAGAAAAATCTTTTCCTTCCGCATGAATTCGCCGATGCTTTCCTCTGTTTCCACCCGCACCGTATCCCACAAATCCACCTGGTTCATAATCATATCCACCAGATGGTATCCATCCTCCCGGCGTCCCGTCACATCCAAAGCCAAATTGATTTTAGCATACGCCTTCTGTTCCCGCTGCTTCATATCCGTTCCCTTTTAGTTTAAAATTGAAAGCCCCACTTTTCTACTTCGCTCCGCAGGGCGTGATCGGTCAGGTCAAAATGAATAGGAGTAACGGAAATATACTGCTCCTGCGCAGCTACTACATCCATGTCCTCCGGGAGATCCGTATACCAGACCGGCTCTCCCGCATAGATGTAAAGAGGCGGTCCCTCCTCCACTTCCTGCGGGCAGAACCACTCCTCATACTCCCGAGGTCCCAGGCGGGTAATTTTTACCCCTTTAATATCAGCTTCCGGAAGATCCGGGACATTAATATTTAATACATTCCGGCAGGGCAGTCTGTCCGCCCCCAGTCTGCAGGCCTGTACCGCCATACGGCAAGCCGCTTCAAAGTGCGTGGGTTTATGTTCGTAAACGGATAACGCAACCGAAGGAATTTTATTCAGAGCCCCTTCGACAGCGGCAGATACCGTCCCGGAATACAGAACATCCGTACCTAAGTTAGCTCCATGGTTAATGCCGGAAAAGATCATATCGACGGAAATCCCCTGCTGCCTCAGAATCTCCAATCCAATCTTTACGCAGTCCGCGGGAGTCCCTCCCACCTTCCATGCTTTTTCCGCGAAGGGAAACTCTGCCTCGCAGGCAAAAATAGAATCTTTTATTGTAATGCTGTGTCCGCTTGCACTGCGCTGCCCATCGGGAGCAAAAACATAAATCTTTCCGCAGCCGGAAAGCGCTTTTGCAAGCTCCTGTATTCCTCTCGCGCTGATTCCGTCATCATTGCAAATTAAAATATTCATCCTGTTTTCCTTTTTCATTTTCGGTAAAATTTTTTCTTGCCTTATTATAGCACAATAAAAACCTTTTGCGCTTTTTATTTCATCACTTCCTTTGCACTGAATTCCGGAAGATCCTTCCAATAGCGCACCGGCATAAAGTTCTTCTGACATCGGGGGTTTTCCCGTTCTTTGATCGCAATCACATGAAAATACCTTTGCCACAGTCTCCGGTAGTCCCGTTCTTCTTGAGAGAACCCCGGCAGCTGCTTTTCTTCGAAAGGAGCTGTTTCCCAATTTCCGCCCCATCCAAACAGAGCTTTTCCTCTGCCCCCATCATAAATTAAAAAAGGTTCTGAGCGAAACCGATCCGAAAAATGCTCGCCCAGCAATTCCAAAATGTTGTGACGGGGATGGATTTTTCCGTAAAGAATCTCCCTGTCTCCGGCCTTTAAAACGGAAAACCGCAGAAGCCCTCGAAATCGCTCCGCTTCCCGGGAAATCTGTTTGGCCAGTTTCTGTACACGAAACACTTCCTCCCGGCCGCGCAGATCATCCAGATGCCCGCCTACCCGAAAACCCAAAACAATATAATCCAAAATAAAACGCTCTTTATCGGGCTCGTCCGCCAGAAACGCCGCGTATGCCCTTGTCAGCGAATACGGCGAGATCTTCCGCTCTATCGCCGAAGAAACCCGTTCCGCTTTTTCCGTATCCGTCACGATTGTTTTCGCCTGCCGCAGTAAATTGGTCTGATATCTGATTTCCGGACAGATTTCCGCGGCCTTCTCTTCGTAATAATGGTAATATACGCAGGTCAAAAATCCCTGCCAGGAACCGTCGTACAAATAGTCTGTCATACCGTTTCTTCCTTTCCCCCCGTTTCGGAGAGCGAAAACATGGAAAGCTGTTCACCCTGCTCACATTCCTCCGGACTGCCCGGTATCATAGCCGCACTGCTGCTTTCCTCTTCGATACTGCGATTAAAGTCTGCGGAATCCATTGCCTTTCCTTGTTTATCGTTAATTGCCAATAAGCTGTATTTACTCTTCTTTTTCCTTTTTGTCTCCGCGTTTGAAACCAATCCCCGAATAAGCTCCGGCTCCATGCTGCTTTCTCCGTAAAAGCGTCCGCAGCAGGTAATAAAATAACGAGCCCGCTTTACAACCACCCCCATGTTTTTTAAATCATCAAAATGCACTGCGGCTCTTCGTTTCTGGCGAACAATCCTGCGGGCGGAAAGAGCGCCGATACCGGGAACCCGAAGCAGTTCTTCGATGGATGCCTTGTTAATTTCAATAGGAAATAAATCCATATGACGAAGCGCCCAGCTCATTTTCGGATCCACGTCCTTGTCCAGAAAGGGATTTTGCTCATCCGCAATTTCTTCTGCTGAAAAGCCGTAAAACCGAAGCAGCCAATCCGCCTGATAAAGCCGATGCTCTCTCTTCAGAGGCGGGGGAGTAAGAAGAGACGGCAGCAGCGGAGACTCCCGAACGGGGATATAAGCGGAATAATAAATCCGCTTCATGCGAAAAGTCTGATATAAGGTCTGCATAGTGCGAACGATCTGCGCGTCTGTTTCTTTCGAAGCGCCTACGATCATCTGCGTGGACTGCCCGGCGGGGGCAAATACTTCTTTATAATTTTTCCCCCCGTTTCTGCGCATGGGAAACCCGCCTGACTGTCTTTCCGCAGAATATGCCGAAGCGTCCTCCGAAAGAAAATCCGCGGAGCGCCAGCTGTTTTTTTCGTCTCCGGCAATGGCAGAAAACCCCCCGTCCAGATACTGCAGCCGTTTTCCGCCGTCCCATAAAGCGTCCCCGCCGCTGCGAAGCTGCCTTCGGTCGGCAATTTCCTCCGTGATTTGTCTCATAGGTGTAAAAATTCCTTCCGCTTTCTTTTGCGGAGCCAGTATAGCCAAGCTTTTACTGGTGGGCAGTTCAATGTTGACACTGAGCCGATCCGCCGCCAAGCCGATGGCATGAACCAGCTCCGGAGAGGTTCCGGGTATAATTTTCGCATGAATATATCCGGCGAAATCCCAGGTTCCCCGCAGCAGCTCCAGACACCGAAGCATTCGCTCCGATGTGCGGTCCGGCGAACCCTCCACCGCGGAACTCAAAAAAAGCCCTTCAATATAGTTTCTTCTGTAAAATTCCATAACCAAAGACGCCAGCTCCTCCGGCTCAAAAGAAGCCCTGGCAGTATCGGCGCTTCTTCTGTTTATGCAATACTCGCAATCGTATATACATTTATTCGTTAAAAGCACCTTCAGCAGCGAAATGCATCTTCCGTCCGCCGACCAGGAATGGCAGATGCCGGCACAGGAAGCATTCCCCATACGCCCCGTATTTTTTCGTTCTGTACCGCTGGTAGAGCAGGATGCGTCATATTTGGCGCTTTCTGCTAAAATGCTCAGTTTTTCGTAAATATCCATTGCCGCCTCCTCCCATGACATCCTTATTCTATCACCGGGAACGTATGTTCGCAAACATTTGTTTTATTCTCCGGATATTTTTCGTTTCCATCTTGATTTTTGTGGTAAACTATTAGAAGAATTTAAAATTACGGATTTTTGCGCAGGCGAAATCGGGATGCGGGAGAAAACATATGAATACCTCAAAAACTCGAAAAAAGGCAATGCCCCTTCCGAATACAGGGAAAAAACTTCCTCATAAAGAAAAAACCGCCTTTGTATTCAGCGGCGGCGGCGCCCGGGGCGCTTATCAGGTAGGCGTCTGGCAGGGTCTTCGGGAAATGGGGCTTTCTCCGGATATTGTAACCGGAACCTCCGTAGGCGCCATCAACGCCGCATTAGTAGTACAGGATTCCTTTGATCTGGCTTTCCATTTATGGAAACAGCTGGACACCGATATGGTATTTGATTTAGAGCAAATGCAGCCCGGCAGCCGTGCCCTTCCGTTTGAGTTCGATATTAAAGGACTTTCGTTGGAAGAATTATCGGCTTACGCCAAAGGTTTTCTGACTCAAGGCGGCGTAGGCAACAGCGCTTTGGAAACTATGCTTCGGGAATATGTTGATGAAGAACGTTTCCGCCGTTCTCCCATCGACTACGGGTTGGTAACGGTGGAACTGCCTTCGTTCAAACCCCATTATCTCTACAAAGAACAGATTCCAATGGGAAAACTGATCCCTTATATTTTAGCTTCCGCTTCTTGTTACCCTGTTGTCAAAGCGCATGAAATCGACGGTATTAAATATATAGACGGCGGTTACGCGGACAATCTTCCGGTACAGATGGCCTTGGATCGGGGAGCCGAATATATTATCGCTGCCGACCTGAATGCCATCGGAGTCATCCACGAAGAGGCATGGAAAGACCTTCCCCATTTCCGCCTGATCCGCAGCCACTGGGATTTGGGTAATTTCCTGGTTTTTGACGAGAACAATGCCGGGCGGATTATGAATTTAGGCTATTTTGACTGTCTGAAAAACTTCGGATTTTTCGACGGCAGTTTTTACTGCATGGCAAAAGGAAACTTTCCGTCCCGCCTTCTGCATTCCGCAGAACAGGCAGGGCGCTTTTTTGAAATAGACCCCACCGTTCTGTATACAAAGGAAAGCTTTAACCGCCGACTGAAAGAAGCTATTTCTCTTCAAACTCACTCTATGAAAAAGGAAATTCGAACATTAAAACGAAATTTGGCAAACCCGTCAAAGGCGTTGGAATCTCTTTCCGATCTTTTAAAGCAAATCAACGGTGCGGCGCTTGTTCTTTTTCTGGCAGCATACCTTCGGGAAAATCCGGGCAGTCAAAAATTTCTCTCCCGCCGCGCTGTTCGCAAACTCATCGGGGACGAATTAGCCGCTGCCCGTTATTTGTTGGCGGCAGGGCTCCCGCTTGGTTCTCTCGAGGATTGAAAAGCCTCCGCCAGATCCTCCACGGCCTCCCGCATTTTCTCCATAGGGATTCGAGTGTAATAAAACAAAATCGCAGGGTGCCCCGGATTCACAGGATAATCCGGAACAGGATAAACAGGGAGTCCCTTTTGTCTTGCCTGTTCAAGTCCGTCCAGGCTATTCACTTCCAAAAGCATATGCATACCGGAAGAATGGTTTAAAATGGAAAGGTTTCCCTCTCCGCATCGGGCAATCTCCTGCACCGCAAGCTGAATCTTCTGCCCGTAGAGTTTCCGCAGCTTTCTTAAATTCGTCTGGTAAAACCCTTCTTCCATATATATGGCCAGAGTCATCTGCTCGGCTTTTGAACATGTTTGAGTATAATCGCTCATAGATTCTTTGAACATCTTCCCCATATAAGGGGGTAAAACCATATAGCTGATTTTAACAGCCGGAAAGAGGGTGGAAGAAAAAGATCCTAAATAAACTACCCTTCCTTGGTTGTCCAGTCCCTGTAAAGAAGGTACGGGCCGGCTGAAATACCGCAGTTCACTGTTATAATCATCCTCTATTATAATGCTTTCGTTTCGGGCAGCCCACTCTAAAAGAGCATAACGGCGGGCAATGGGCATTACGGAACCGGTGGGGAACTGATTGGACGGACTTACATAAACCGTAGATTTTATATTTGCCGGCAAGCGCCCGATATCAATCCCGTCCTTGTCCACTAAAACACCGCTGCACTTAAACCCCCTGTCTTTAAAGATGCTCTGTACCGGACGGTATCCGGGTTCTTCAAAACAAACATGCTCGATTTCCATTCGCTGCAGCAACACGCAGAGCAGATTGATAAGCTGCTGCGTACCTGCGCTGATAATAATCTGCTCCGGCGTACAGCGAACGCCCCGAACCTGATAAATATATTTTGAAATCTCCCGACGCAGAGAAGGCTCACCCTGGAGTTCTCCCTCCTGAAACAAATGCTCTGTCCGATATGTCAATACCTCATTCATACATTTCCGCCAACGGGTAAAATCAAAAGCGGCTTCATCAAAATAAGAACAGGAAGGGACAAAATCAGTCCACCCCAGCCGTTTTTCGTCCTTGGTTTCCGGCGGTTCCACGGGCAGTTTTAAAACGTCTTCCGCAGAAATGTCATTGATGTAATAACCGGACTGCGGTCTGCTTTGAATATACCCTTCCAGCAAAAGCTGATTATAAGCCTGCTGTACCGTGGTCACAGACAAATCCAGTGACTTTGAAAGAGCGCGAAGAGAAGGCAGCTTTTCTCCCGATTGGATGTGTCCCCGCAAAATGGCTTCTCGAATGCTGTTATACAATTGAATATAGAGGGGAACCCCCGTGTTATCATTTAAAACCGGCGTTAGAGAAAGCATATCCATCCTCCTTCTTTTCCTCATACCCTGACACTTTCTTCTTTAACTGCGTCCTTTTCATACTTTTTCGGCTGTTTGCAATACCTTCCGAAAACTGTACTCTTAAAATTAATAATAACTGCATATTTTAATCATTACACTTTGAGAGTATCATAATAGCTATAAAAAAGAAACCAAAAAATTTTAAACACAGAAAAGGAAAAGATATGCAACAGAAACAAACGAACAAAATAATCACAGCGGCATTGATGATGGCCATGATAACCGTGATGATCCTCATCTTGCCCATACCCCTTCCCGCTGTTAACGGGTATATCAACTTAGGCGACAGCATAATTTTTATGGCCGTTATTATACTTGGCTGGAAATACGGCGCCGCTGCAGGCGGTCTGGGGGGTGCACTGGCAGATCTGATTCTGGGATATGCAGCCTGGGCGCCTTTTACGTTTTTAATCAAAGGCGGTATGGCGCTGATCATGGGGCTTATAATTGAAAGGAGCAAACGAAAAGGCAAAGGCATCTGCTTCCTGGGGATGATCTGCGGAGGAATCTGGATGGTTCTCGGCTACTTCGTGGCAGGCGGCATTCTGTACGGAAACTTTCTGGCCTCGGCTTTAAATATGCCTATGGACGGTCTGCAGGTTACCATTGGCGCTGTGCTGGCTACAGTGATTCTGACCGCTCTTGAAAAAACTCCTATGCGGAAGTATTTCACTTATTCTTTTTCCGCCGGAGAAAAAACCGAATAAGTACAGTATCCTTTGATTTTGTCGGAAAACTATCAAAAGAAAAACCGGCGGATATGAAAAAATTTCTCGTATCCGCCGGTTTTCTTCTTTATTATCGTTTTTCCGCCCAATCCGGAATCTCCACTTTCCGAATCCGCTTCTCAAAATCGGAACGCAGAAGCCGAACCTGCGCATTACATGTAGTGCAGCGCAACCGCACATCCATACCGGCACGAATAACTTCAAAGGTATTTCCACCGCATGGATGATTCTTTTTCAGCGTTACGATATCGCCTTTTTCGATTCGTACTGCCATCTTATTTCTTTTCGATCTTTTCCAGACCGCCCATATACGGACGCAGTGCTTCGGGAATCAAAACGCTTCCGTCTTCCTGCTGGAAGTTTTCCAAAACAGCAGCCGTAGTACGACCCACAGCCAGCCCGGAACCGTTCAGCGTGTGTACATATTCCGCTTTACTCTTTGTGTCTCTGCGGAAACGGATTCCCGCCCGACGAGCCTGATAACTTTCAAAATTAGAACAAGAGGAAATTTCAACATATCTGCCGTAGCTGGGCATCCATACCTCTACGTCATAAGTCATAGCGGAGCTAAAGCCCAGATCCCCCGTGCATAAACGAACGACTCTGTAAGGAATCCCCAGAATCTGCAGAACCTCTTCCGCATTATTCGTCAGTTTTTCCAATTCCGCATAAGACTCTTCCGGCTTCGAGAATTTTACCATCTCTACTTTATTGAACTGGTGCTGGCGAATCAGACCTCTGGTATCTCTGCCCGCAGAACCCGCTTCTTTCCGGAAGCAAGGCGTATAAGCTGTGTAGTAGATGGGCAGATCATCGCCGGAAAGGATTTCATTCAAAAACAGATTGGTTACCGGAACCTCCGCAGTCGGAATCAAAAAGAAATCCTTAGCAGGAACGTGAAACATATCTTCTTCAAATTTGGGAAGCTGACCGGTACCGTACATGGCGTCCCGATTGACCATAAAAGGAGGCAGAATCTCCGTATAACCCTGCTTTTCCGTATGCAGATCCAGCATGAAATTCATAATAGCCCGTTCTAAACGCGCGCCCAAACCTTTGTAAACGGTAAACCGTGCGCCCGCAATTTTCGCGGCTCTTTCAAAATCCAGGATATCCAGATCGGTGCCGATATCCCAGTGTGCTTTGGGTTCAAAAGCAAATTCGGTAGGTTCTCCCCATCTTCTCATTTCTAAATTGTCTGCGTCGCTTTTGCCCAAAGGCACTTCCGGATTAGGCGTATTGGGAATGTTCAGCAAAGCGGTCTTCAGTTCATCTTCCAATACAGCAACCTGCGCGTCCAGCTCCTTGATTTCTTCGGATAAAGATTTCATCTCCGCCATCAGCGCACTTGCGTCCTTTCCCTCTTTTTTTAATTTGGGAATTTCCTTGGAATCCAGGTTCTGCTTGTTTTTTTTCGCTTCCACATCGGCAAGAAGCTGTCTTCTCCTGCTGTCAATATCCAAAACCTTTTCAATCCCGTAGCTGCCTTGTCCTCTGGATTCTACCGCTGCTTTTATGCCTTCATAATCCTCTCTGATTCTTTTAATATCAAGCACTTTACTTCCTCCTAAAACAAGTTCTTTTTATACTCACTGTACATCTGTACCAATTCTTTTACCAATACCTGCATTTCCTTCTGCAGATCAGACGCTGTTTGATAGTCCTCTGCATCCAGCGCCTTTTTAATCCGGGTCAGAAGCGATTTCTTCGCGATTTTATCCTGCCCCAAATACACGCGAAGTTCCTGTACTTTGCTCCAATTCAGCAAATCAAAATCGGTGCTTTCCGCATCATTGTGGCGCTTTCTGCATTCACGAATCAGATTCATCGTATTGGGAATGATCCGGTTATGCAGTTCCATTGCCCACTGGGCGCGAACAGCCTCTTTATAAGACTCCAAAGTCCGGTCATCAAAGATTCCGCCGGCACGAAGCACATTTGTCTTTTCCGGATATTTTTCCAGACGGCAAAGGCTTTCCCAGACCGTAGACGGCGCTTTGCCGAACATCCGATTCCGTTCCTCTTCGTTGTACGCCTGGTATACGTCCTCCTCGCTGCGGTAAGCCCGGCCTTTTTCCAGATAAAAGTCATCCGCCTCACAGGATTTAGACAGGCTCTTTTCCAGTTCCTCCGGCGTTTTTCCCGCTTCCAACACCGTTCGGATTCCGTCCAGCATGGCCAGATAAGCTGTCGCCATGACTAAATAAGTGTTATTTTTCGGGCAGGGAGACCGAAGTTCAAACCGTGTGGACAGAGGATTTTCCGCATCGCGCACCAAACCCACTAAAACTGTACGGTTTCGGGACGGAGATTCAGTGGACAGCCCCAGAGAAGTCACAACGCAGACCGGCGCCTCAAACCCCGGCTGCAGCCGATCCAGAGCGTCGTTTGTGCAGGCAATAAAGGGCTCCATAATCTCGTAATTCTTCAAGATGCCCAGCAATGCGCCAAACCCTATGGGCGTCATAAAATGTGCTTTCATATCCGTAGGCGCAAACAAATTTACGATTTTGCCGTTTTTCAGTTTGACCATCACCCCCATATGGGTATGCTCCCCGCTTCCGGCAACCCCCTCGATGGGCTTGGCCATAAACGTTACATCCAGCCCGTGAACCCGAAAAATATCCTTCACCACATAGCGGACATGCACTTCGTTATCTGCGGACTGCAGCACGGTGCTGTATTTCCAGTCGATTTCCAACTGCTCCATAATGTGGTCGTACTGGCCGGAATGTCCCAACTTCGCTTTAATTCCACCTACTTCTTTATGACCCATTTCTACTCCCAGGCCGTATTGATCCAGAAAAGTCAATGTCTTTTCCAGCGCCGTCCGAACAGAACCGCGTGTTCTCTGCCAATACTGTTCTTTTAACTCCTGAGAGGTGGAAAGCTGCTCCCGATCCGCCTTATCGTCCGGAGTCTTCACCCAAAATTCCAACTCCGTAGCTCCTGTCATAAGAACGGAATCAATTTCATCAAAAGAATCAATTCCCATGTAAGACAGCACATAAGGATGTTTTTTCAAGAGCTCCAATATCTGCTCTTTGAAAAACTGTACCGTTTGGTGCAGCATAGACCGGGATCCCACCTCGGCCGTATCGTTGTGCACCAGAAAGGCGGGAATACGAAGAGTTCCGATAGGAATTCCGGAAGGCTGCAGAACATTCTGGAAGTTATAATCCACATACCAGTTTACATCCTTGTCCGGAACAATATCCACCTTCGCATTGTTCAGCGCCGCAATCTTCGGCAGCACCACACTGGATCCGTCTGTCTGTACACCTTGCTGGAAAAACTGCTCCATATCTTTGATAAACAACTCTACCGGAATTTTTTCATCCGTATCGTGTCCTCCCAGATCTACGCCCACCAAGGAAACAAATTTCACTTCCGGGTGCTTCCCGAGGATTTCCGTGATCTTTTCCACGGTATGCTCCTCCGGTGGTATGGTAAACAGCATTTTGTTCAATTCCATATAGGCTCTCCTCTCCTTAAAAACGGAAACGGGCAGTGCCGCTCATTTTTACATCTGCTTTAACACCTTATTATAGCCTTATTTTCCTATCTTTTCTACGCCTTTTTCAGTTTTCTTCAATAAAAAATGCAGCCTTGCACACATCCTGCAAACAAATTCCCGGTAAATCAAAACCGGCAAAGCAATAAAAATCCGGAAAAGCTGCCGCTTTTCCGGATTTTTTATAAATTATCAGCCGGCGGAAAGCCCTCTACGCAATACTTCCTTCCGGTATTACAGTGTATCCGCGCCAATGGCATTTTCCTGTTCCGCTTCCGTATAAGCGTCCGCAGGCATGAGTTTCTTTAAATATCCCTCCAGCTGCTTGAGATATTCTCCGTAAGCAGCCCAGTCGCCGGACTTCTGAGCCGCCGTAGCTTTTTCATATGTCTCGTTAGCCAGCACAATAAGCTCATCCACAGAAAGTTCTGCCGTTCCTCCGGAAGGCTCACCGCCGGTACCGGTACCGCCCACATTCAGAGGCTTGCCGGCTCCTTCTCCGAACATAACGTCCAGAGCCTCTCCCAAAGTGGGTTCGTAAGCAATACGTTCGTTATAGTAAACAATGACGCGCTTTACTTCCGGTAAACTGCTGTTGGAAGCCTCCAGGTAGATGGGTTCCACATAGATCAAAGAATCCTCTACCGGGATGACAAACATGTTGCCCCGGGTATAGCTGGAGCCTGACGAATTCCAAAGGGAGAATTCCTTAGAAATTGTAGTCTCCTGGTCGATCTGCGATTCGATCTGCCGCGGTCCGTAGGTAATTTTCGACTTAGGCAGCTGGTACAGGATCATCTCGCCGTAATGCTCCCCGTCGTTTCGGGCTACCAAAAGCCCCGTCATATTATTCTTACTGTTGGGCGTATACGGAATGGAATTGATAAATTCCACATCATCTTCGCCCGGCAGCTTCATAATATAGTAGCTGGGAGTCATAGTGGTTTCTTCCATACCGTAGACTTCCTTGGCAATGGCCCACATGTCTTCCTTCTGGTAGAATACTTCCACATTGTTCATGTGATATTTCGTGTAAATCTGCGCCTGTATTGCAAACAGCGCGTTTGGATAACGCATGTGCTTCTGCAGTTCTTCCGGCATTTGATCCAGATCCTTGAAGAGTTTGGGATAAATCCTCTTCAATGTCTGCGCGATGGGATCATCGCTTTCCACAATGTAGAAATCAGTGTCTCCGTTATATGCATCAATTACCACTTTTACGGAATTCCGAATATAGTTTACACTGCTTTCGCTGCTGTAAGGCTCCGAATACGGATAATAGCTGCTGTAAGTATATGCGTCAAGCATCCAGTACAGCTTTCCGTCAACCGTAACGATATATGGATCCTTATCGTACTCCAGGAACGGCGCGATCTTTTGCACGCGATCCATGATATTGCGGTTAATCAGAATTTTAGAATCACTGTCGATATTATTGGAAACCAGCAGTTTTAAGCTGTGCTCCTGAAATGCGAACAGCAATCGGTTCAACAGATTCAGATGGATGCCCGCATCTCCCTCATAGGTACAGTAAACATTGCTGTCCCCTTCCGGATAGTCAAACTCCTTTTCATCTGTATTTGTAATTACATAATTGGAAGTGTTTTCACCAAAATAGATTTCCGGACGGGTGATGTCGATTTCTTCCACATCGGATACCGGCGGAATGCTGTCTATCAGCAGATCCGGCTGACCGCTCTCGGTTACTTTGTCAACCCGGGAAAGGGTAATCCCATATCCGTGAGTGTATTTCAAATGCTTGGACAGCCATGGATATCCTGCAATTTTAGACTCATCAATTTCACGAGCCGAAAGGAAGGTCTGCGTATACTCGCCGTTAATCATATAACGGTCTACATCCACATCGTTGAACTCATAGTAGGTACGAATACTCTGCGCCTGATTATAGAACTTGCTTGTAGGCTCGTAATCGTTGATACGAATATTGGAAAATGTACCCGCGTTGTTCACAATGTCCTCTTTTGTCAAAGAGTTGGAAGCTGCGAAGGTCTGAGTCTTGATGCCCTGCAAATCATACGCGGACTGCGTATACGCAATATTGTTCTTCAAATACTTGTATTCCTTGCTGATTTCATCCGGTGCCACAACAAGGTTTTGAACCAGAGCTGCGGTTCCTGTGCCGGCCACTGCTACAATGATCATGATAACAGGAACAGCCAGAGTTTTTTTCAGGCTTTTCTGTTTAATGCCGATAACGAAGAAAATGGCTGCCAATACGGACAGAGCAATCAGAATTCTGTAAACCCAGAGAGTAATATTGATGTCTGTAAAGCCTGCGCCGTAAAGCACACCGGTGTTGGAATACAGCAAGGTAAACTGTTTCAGGAAGAAGTTAGTTCCTACCATCAGGAAGAAAACTACCCCCAGAATAATCAGCTGCCGGGAAGCGATAGAAAAAAGGTTTTTCAAATTTTCACTGTCCACCCGACTCCCGCCCAAATTGGAAAATCCTTTGACTTTTCCTCCTACAGCTTTGTCAAAAGCCTTCCCGAAGCCGGAAGTAAAGTTACCTGTAAACCGCTCTTCGTCATCCGAAAATTCCGAAGCCGGGTTTACTTTGTGTTCGAATACCTGAGGTTTCCGCATACCCATCAGCAATACATAAAAAATCAAAGTCAAGCCGATAAATGCAACTACAACGCCCAGAATAATCTGATTGATATAGGTTGCGAAAGACAGTCGGAATATATAAAATCCGATATCCAGATTGAATATGGGATCTTTCAAACCGAAATCCGTAGCGTTGGCAAACTGTAAAATTTCAAACCACAACCGGGTTACCGTAATAATTGCGACGGCAGCCCCGAAGAGTGCGGAAAGACCTAAAGCCACCAGATTTACCGTTCGCTCGGAAGGAAAGGACTTGTCCTTGATTTCCACCCGTTTATAATATCCCTTTTTTATGGCTTGTAAATACAGATACGAAAGAGCCGTCAAAATCAAGAAAATGGGAATACCCAACTCCAGCTCCGTAGTAAGCTTCTTCAGGAATACACTGATATACCCCAATTCATCAAACCATAAAAGATTTGTCACAAAACTGACAATTCCGCCGAAACAAGCGATGATCACAGCGAGAATGGCAATAACCGCCCCTATTCCCAGCTTATGTTTTTTCACTGTTTTATCACCTACCTTTGATTTTATTTTTATTTATATTTTTATTTATAAACAGGCGGACAATCGCAATCAACCGATCATCCGCCCGGCATTTTCCCTATTTCAAAAGATTTTTCAACGCGTCAAACGCCTCGTCGGGAAGCAGATCCTTTCCGCCTTTATATTCCCGCAGAGATTCCAGATAATTGATCCGACTCTCCACACTGCGAATCAAAAGCGCCTGGTACGCTTCGTCCGCCAAAGGCGGTTCAAAGCCCTCTACAGCCATGTATTCCATTCCGCCGAAGGAACCGAAGGGGACAAATTCGGCGCGATCCTCTACAATAGACTCCACAATACCGATTGTGGTTTCTTTGGGAATTTTCTTATCCAGGAAGAATCCCGTATTGATAATGTAGCAAGCCACACCTCTCTCTTCAAACAGCGCCTTAAATTTTCCGTAATCCTGACCTAACGCATATGTGCGGAAAGGATTAGCGTATGGCTCAAATACCAGCGCATTTCGGTCAACGCCCTTCAAAATCTTTTCCGCGGTTGTACGCTTCGTAGCCAGACAAGCGCCCATAACGGAAGCCAAAACCGGATTGTTAAGCTTCAAAACCGGAGGCAGAGTGCTGTCTTTCATAAGCCAGACAATGCTGTCCACAGGTTCTTCCAGTTTATCTACCCGATTTGCCGCCCACAATTTTGATTTGATTGCCCGGCCGTTTCCGTTCCGAATATCCTCCGTTACCGGAACCAGCTTGCCCTCGGCGTCAACGGTAGCGCCTACATTCTGCATTGTAATCAGGAATTTGTTGTCTTTGGAGGTCAAAGGATAATCCTGCGTTTTATCAAAATAAGAAGGCTCCAGAGCTACCGAAGAACCGTTTTCCATGGAAATAATATAGGCGTCGTCGTGAAGTACGGTCACGTCGTACTTGCCGTCATGTTTCGCATGAGTCAGCGTGGATTTCCCGGAACCGGACAGACCGAATACCGCCAGCACATGCTTTTTACCGTCCTTGCGGACAATGCGCTTCATGCCGCCGTGGCAGGAAGCATATCCGTTGCGGTTGGCAATACTCCAAGCTAAAGTCAGCGTACCTTTTTTGTGTTCCCCAAAATAGCGAAGTCCCAGCAAAGCCGCGCAGTTATGTTCCGGATCAAAATAAGCAAGGCCGTTGGGATAACGGTCGTCCCTCCAGTCCGGATCGGACAAAACATAGATATCCGGCTCATCGCCTACGATTTTGGATTTCGCATACATTGCATCGTAAAACTCATTCTTATATTGGAAATTCATCAGCCAATTATAGAGAGTATTCTCATAGGTTTCGGGGACCAGTAAATTCGCTTTTACCATGAAATCCGTATCTAAGCCGATATACGCTTCCGCATGCAGCATTTTTTTGTAGCGGGTGTTATATACAGCCTCCCGCAGCAGACCTGCAATCTCGCCTTCCGCGATGTCGGGTTCCCCCAGAATGATCCGCGCACCCGCAAAACGCCCTACAGTCTCCCCGTCGTTGAACAAAAGAATCTGCGCATCCTTTGGCAGGCCGATTTTCTCCGGTTCATACACAGGTAAATCCAAAGCGATCGTGCCGGCAGAGGCTTTTGCCATCTCATACGCTTCGGGCAGAGAAGTCACTTTTTCCACATTATTGCCGTAAAAGGCGGTTTCAATCGTGGTTCTCGACTGAGAATACGCTTTATTCCCCGTAGTGATCTGCTCCCTTGTAAATTTGGAATTGGTTGCCATTTGTTTCCTCCCTTTAGAATGACTTTTCTAATATCTCTTATAATCTGCTATTTTCATCTGCCCCCCTGAAGCTCTCAGTAAGTAGATCCAATAGTATTCTTTTGATTGAACGCTTCCGTTTTTTTCGATTTGAATCTGTTCATGGGTCCAGACGTAAAACCCATCCGCGCCTTGACGGATTTCTCCGATTTCCAGCAAAACGAACGTTTCTTTTATTTTCCCTGCCTGGCTGTAAGCTTTGGAGTTTTTATATGCGGCGCTCCCTTCCTCCAAAAGATCAAATACAGCGGTATTCCCCGTATTTACATAATCGATCCACTGAGAATCAAAAGCAATCAGGGTGCCTACCGCTTCCCGGTCTATGTAAATGGGGTTTCCTTGGTTGTCAACCGTCAACAAATTGTTCTCCAGGGGAACCGAATGGTTGATGCCCGATAGACCATAATCTTTTTCCGCGCGGTACCCAAGGGCAGAGGACGGACGAACGGTCTGTATATTTTGATTTCGTTTCATCTGAGACGCGATGAGAGCTTCTTTATCCGCTGCGGGATTGGTATCAATTACAGGAACCTCCGGTTCCGATTCCGAATTTTGTTCTTTTAAAGAAGAATCCGCTGCCGTATCCATCGCTTCATTCTGAGAAGAGTCCTCTGATTTCAGGATCCCGAAAGCCAATCCTCTCTGAATTTTAGATACAGCCCGCCCCGCAGCAGTATCGGGGAAGAAATGCTGGATCCCTATGGCGCCGACCTCCAAAATTAAAACTATGATCAAAACGGCTAACAATATGCGTCTGGCTTTTGTACCCTTTGTTTTTTCCGGCTTTTCCTGCGCCGAAGAAATACAGCTGAGAGGTAAGCTCTTGTTTCCCGCCTCGGCAATCAAGGGTTCCGCGTGCCCGTCGTTTCTGCCGGGTTCGGGCGCACCTTCCGGCACTTCTTTTTTCGGTTCGGTTTCTGCTGCCGCTTCTTCTTTCGAAGGAATGGGTATTTCTTTTGTCGCTGCGGCCAGCTGCACTTCCGCTGTCATGCGGGGACTGATGGGAATCGTGTTTCGATTGATTCCCCGGCGTTTTTCTTCTTCCTCCGCCGAAAGAGGAGCCGGCGGCTTCACAGGCCGTTTTCCTCTTATTTTCTCATATTCCCGATCCAGCAGTTTTTGAAACTCTTCATTTTTCTTTGTGAAAGTAAAAAAGTTTGTTTCCTGCCTTTTCTTCTCCCGATCCTCGCACATATCGCGGAAGAGTTCCTCCTCTGTTATGCGCGCGGTATTTTCCGCATTCGTGTTTCGCCGGGAATTGTCCTGAAAAGCAATGCTTTCCAGCTCACGCCAAAAGTTTTCTTCCTCGGCATTCTTCTCTTCCCCGATATTCCAGTGAAAATCTATATCTTCCGTTTTTTTCGGGCGCGGAAATTCATATACATTCCATGTAAACTCCACCCCGCCGTCATCCTTGACTTTACCTGTTTCTTCCTTTATATTGTCATCCGCGGATGCCTCTCCGGCGGAAAGTATTTCCCCGGCCGTTTCTGCTGCGGATTCTTCCGGCGGATAAGTTTCCGGCTGCTTTGTTTCGCTTTTTTCCGTCGCAACTTCGCCGCAAACTCTGCAAAACGAATCGTTCTGCCCCATTCGGCTTCCGCATTTTCTGCAATACATCCCCCGTCTTCCTCCGTTCTTACTTTCTCTTAAGCTACAATAGTTTGATTTACATTATATCATATGTTGTCATAATTTGAACAGCTGTGCTTTTAAAAAAAAGGAGCGGGTTCCCCCGCTCTGTATGAAAAAGGAAGAATGAGAGAAAGAGCAATAGAGGGCCGCTTCGGCCCTCTATAACTTCCCATTAGTTAAACGGATGTTCCGCCCGATTGCGAACTTTTGCTTCCGCCTCGCTCTTTACCCGATTCATGGCCTGATTTTTAGCCCGATCGGTACTCTGGTTTGTCGCCTTGTTATTGGCTTCATTGGAAGCCTTGTTGCTGGCTTCATTAGAGGCTTTATTGCCGGCCTCGTTCGAAGCTTTGTTGGACGTTTCATTGGAAACGCGGTTGGAAGCCTTGTTGCTTCCTTCATTTTTCATATTAAACATCTCTCATCCCTCCTCGCTGTTTATTCTGTTCCGCTGTCAAAAATCTATAAGCGGAAAATTTTCTCTTTTTCAAACAATTTCACAAAATTGTTTGTTGACAAACCATCTTTAACATGCTAAGATTACAACTGTGCTTCTCGTGAGCGCGATGTGCATCCATAGCTCAGCTGGTAGAGCACCTGACTCTTAATCAGGGTGTCCAGGGTTCGAGCCCCTGTGGGTGTACCAACAAAACCTTGAAATTTAGC
>JALEJU010000021.1 GCA_022769485.1 Bacillota bacterium | reverse complement strand
ACCATCTCGCCCAGGCCGTATCTCTGATGCAGAGTCTTTGTAATCGCTGCTGTCAATGTCGTCTTACCGTGGTCTACATGCCCGATGGTTCCGATATTGATATGGGGTTTCGTTCTTTCGAATTTTTCTTTTGCCATTGTTAATTTCCTCCTAAAAAATGCATTTTAAAGTGGGATTTATACATTCGCCCTACGGGCTCGTCAGCCTTGCGGCGTATGCGTCTTTGCACATAGTACACGGGACACTCTCCAGAGTCCTTTGCAGGTGAAGAATGCCCCTTGTATTCTGGAGCTGTTGAGCAGATTCGAACTGCCTACCTCGTCATTACCAATGACGTGCTCTACCGACTGAGCTACAACAGCACATGGTTCCGAGCGCCCGGCTCTCCCCTTTCTATGCATTTGCCGTGTCTCTGACACAGTTAGCATTTTACAATACCACCCGCCCGGTGTCAATATAAAATTGCCTGTTTCTCTCATTTTTTTGCAGGGATGCACCGCCCTTAATCCACCCTGTTTTGATCCAGATACGCCGCTAATTTCCGTTTCGTTCTTTGAATCGCATTATCTACAGCTTTAGGCGATTTCCCCAAAAGTTCACCGATTTCCCGATAGCTCTTTCCTTTTAAATATTCTGTCCAAACCTTCTGCTCCGTTTCGCTGAGCCCGCCTTTTTCGCCGCGGTCAATGCGGCTGACAGCTTCTTTCAGCAGAAACACCGCTTCCGGGTCGGAATCACTGCTGCAGGAAAGCGTTTCCGCAAGCGTCGATCTCTCTCCTTTCTCCGAAACAGGATTGGACAGAGAAACCGAAGTATTTAATGGTGAATGCTTTCCCCTGGCAGCGGCTTTGATTGCAGACAAAATCCGCCGATTAACGCACAGTTCCGCAAACGTAGAAAAAGAAGCATTACGGGTTTCGTCAAAGCTTTGAATGGCGTTAAAAACGCCGATCATCCCCTCCTGCACAATGTCGTCTCGATCAGCCCCCATAATAAAATAGCGATGCGCCTGAATTTTTACCAGATTTTTATATTTTCGGATCAAATATTCACTGGCATCCTCATTTCCGTTCCTGGCTAAACCCGCAATTTCCTCTTCGGTTTTACAGCCGGGAAACAGTTTTTCCCCCATACGTTCCCCTCTCTTTCCTGGGAAAATCCCATGTGCTCTATTCTTTTATTTTTCTCTGCCGATTGATTTCATACAATAAAATCGCCGCCGCATTGGATGCATTCAAAGAGTTGATTCTTCCTTCCATAGGCATGGAAACTACAAAATCACTGCGTTCTCTTACCAAACGGCTGACCCCTTTCCCCTCGCTGCCGATAACAATAGCGATAGGACCTGTCAAATCGGCTTTCCAGTAAGTTTGCCCATCCATATCGCAGACTCCGATCCAAAGCCCCGCTTCTTTCAGCTTGTCTATAGTCTGCGCCAAATTGGACACTCTCGCCACAGGTACATATTCGATGGCTCCTGCGGAAGATTTAGCCACGGTTTCAGTTAAACCTGCATTTCTCCGTTTGGGAATGATTACTCCATGGGCGCCGGCTCCGTCTGCGCTCCTCAAAATCGCGCCTAAATTATGAGGATCCTCGATTCCATCTAAAATAATGAAAAAGGGAGGTTCTCCTTTCTGCCTCGCCTTGCAGAACAAATCTTCCACTCCACAGTATTCGTAAGCAGATACCACAGCAGCCGCCCCTTGATGGTTTACAGTCGTGTTCTCCTCTTGCGCGAGACGATCCAGTGCTGATTTTTCTACATATTGAATCGGTATTTTCCGCGCCCGGGCAAGACCCTCAATTTTTTTCAAAGATCCCTCCCCGTTTTTTATTAAAATCAGCTTTTCTATTTCTCGCCCGCTTTTCAGCGCTTCCATAATCGGATTTCTGCCGTAAATCATCGCAACGTCCCATTCCTTCTTCTATATATTGTAAACCGATAGCAAACGCCGTTTTCTCTCTGCGTTTCGCTCTCCCATGTCAATTCCCAGTCCGGACTTTCATCTAAGTTTTCAAAGTAACAATCCGCAGGGAATTCCGCCTCCAACTTTGTTACCAAAGCACAGTCGCAATAAGACAGACATTGACGGTAGATCTCGCCGCCGCCCGCCACCATCACGTCTTCGTTTACGCAAAATGCCTCATCCTCCAAAAGCGTTTCCAGGGAAGATATTACCTTGCAGCGATTCCAGGGATTTTCTGCGGCGCCGTCCCAACTGTTTCTCTTTTGCTCCGTTTCCGCCGCGAAAGCCGCGCTGCGGGAAAGAATAATGCTGTCCCTTCCCGGAAGGGGTCTGCCTCCCGGAAGAGATTCCAGCGTCTTTCTTCCCATTAAAATTGTTTTTCCCAATGTATTTTTTTTAAAATATTTTAAATCTCCCGGGAGATGCACCAGCAGATCCCCGTCTTTTCCGATCCCCCAATTACGATCGGCAACCACAATGGCCTTCATATACTTCTCCTTGTCCGCTCCGGTTTAAACCGCTACCGGAATCTGCTTGATTTGAGGATTTTTTTCATAATCCTTTACAATAACATCCTCCGGCCGAAAATCGTAAAAATCTTTCACTTCCGGATTTAAATGCACCTTCGGTGCCGGATACTGCGGCCGTTTCAGCATTTCCTCCACCAGAGGAATATGCCGGTCGTAAATATGCGCATCCGCAATCACATGCACCAGTTCCCCCGGCACCAGCCCCGTAACCTGTGCCAGCATCATAACCAAAACCGAATATTGGACTACATTCCAGTTATTAGCCACCAGAACATCCTGCGAGCGCTGGTTCAAAACCGCATTCAGCCGGTTTTCCGTCACATTAAAAGTCATACTGTACGCGCAGGGATAAAGCGCCATTTCGTGAAGATCCTCGAAATTGTACAGATTTGTCATAATCCGGCGGCTATAGGGATTATGTTTTAAATCGTAAAGTACCCGATCTACCTGATCGAATTCGCCTTCCTTGTATTTATGCTTAATTCCTAACTGATAGCCATAAGCCTTGCCTATCGTGCCGTTTTCATCCGCCCAGGCATCCCAAATGTGAGAATTTAGATCCGCAATCCGATTGGATTTTTTCTGCCAGATCCAAAGCATCTCATCCACCGCGGATTTAATGCCCGTAGGCCGCAGAGTCAGCGCCGGAAACTCCTCTGCAAGATCATAGCGGTTTACCACACAGAACTGCTTTACGGTATGTGCCGGTGTACCGTCTTCCCACCTTGCCCGAATCGTCTGCCCCTCCGAAGAATATCCGTGGTCAATAATGTTTCTGCACATGGAAACAAAAATCTGATCTGCTTTACTCATTTTGCACCTCTCCCATTTTTCTCGTATGAATGTTCCATGATTTCTTTCAGCCGTTCCTGCCGGCCTGCCAAATGCAAATAACCCAAAAGGGCTTCAAACGCCGTTGCCCATTTATATGTAACCGGATCCGCATGTTTGGGTTTTGAGGTGATTTTCTTGTTTCTTGCGCGTTTTACCAGCGCCAGTTCTTCTTCCGTCAGATCTTCCAGCAAAGATTTGACAGCCGCAGCCTGGCTTTCCGCACATACATAACGCACCGCCGCTCTGTGGAGCAGGTCGCCGTGAACCTGCCCCTCTACTACCAGCTTGTCCCTAATAAACGTTTCATACACCGCATCCCCTAAAAAAGCCAGAGCCGTGGTATTCATATATAAAAGATCATGCTGCTCTTTTTCCATCTTTCCCCTCTCTTTTTCCTGCGAACGGCACTAAAAACGATCGCTGTGATTTAAAATATCCCGCAGGGAGCCGCCTTCCGCATGACCGTTTCTTCCCGGATCTGCCGCTCTTTTTCTCCCGTCTTTTCCGAAACCGGAATCACGTTCCCGTTCCTCCGGATGCTCATAAACCGGCACCCGCCTGGTGTTTCCGCGGATATCCCTGACCTCCACAAACTTCATATTGCCCCCTATTCTTCCATCAACTGCAGCAGTACTTCCTGCCGGTTATAAACGCTCCGCTCCAGAAACCGATACATGGGAAGGATGTCCTTCTTTTCCATATATGGCCGCATCAGCCCGTAATATTCCTGCTCCTTTAAATCCCAAAAAACAGCAGGCAGACCGTTTCTCATCAAAGTGTACTGGGCAGCCGTCCTGGCCATAGCAAAAGAATCCGTCCCATAAGGATAAATTTCCGCAATTCGATTGTGAAGAATCGCAGAAAGTTCCAGAACATTATCCGGAGCTTCCTTTGAAAATGACCAATAAAAAAGTTTTTTCATTTCCGCTTCTATTTCTTTAAAATGAAGCGGCGCATAATTCAGCTGCGGTAAAACAGGATTTTCGCTGCGGTACTCCGCACTCTGCGTTCCATTGTAATATCCGTACAGCTTGTTCAGAGTTTTCAGATCCAAATCAATTTCCAGCCGCAGCAGATCTCCCATGCAATGAATCATTTCCTCACAGAACGCCGCCCGGCTGTGTTCCTGCAAAGACGCATTGGGCAGCAATTCCCCCTGCAACAGCCTCTCCGTCTCTTCTTTGGTCAGCAAACTGCCATCCAGCACAAAATCCGACCAGACCCAATGCAGAGTAGTCTGTGCTCGCAGCATTTCCGCCGTTTCCCTTGTATACGGTTTTCCGCCTTGCAGAATCATCTGTCGTTTTTTGATTTCCTTATACACGCGCCCCTGCCTTTTTTTCTTCCGTATCATGCACTATTTGATATGTTAGCATTATATCGCACCTTGCCTTTCATTGGCAAGGTGCAGGCATATTCCTGCGTCAATTTTTCCCTTCTTGCGTTTTGTCAAAATCAGAGAAAGTGCATATGATAAACCAACACACCGGCCCGGAGAGGAGACCCAATTATGCCATATGATGATAGAGAACTGCTGGCTCGTCTGATTCAATGCGAAGCCGAAAATCAAGGCGAGGCAGGGATGAAAGCAGTAGCTACCGTAGTCATGAACCGCACACGTATTACTTACGGCGAATTTGCCAGAGTCAGCAACGGAGGAAGCGTCCGCAACATTATTTTCCAAGACAGGCAGTTTGTCTGTGCGCAAACGGAAATCAACGGCGTTATCAATGAACAGAACATCTACAACATGACTCCCACAGAGGAGATTTATGCCATCGCCGACTGGGCTCTGGAAGGCAATAAACTGCAAGGTGTAGACGAGGCTCTTTTCTTTTATAATCCATACAGCGAAATCTGCCCCCAGTATTTCCCTCCCGTCAGAATCGGTGTTATCTACAACCGCATCGGCGACCACTGCTTCTATCTCCCTACTGCCAACTACAACAAAACTTGACGGCAGTTCCTTACCCGCTGAAAAACAGGGACTTCCGGCAGGCTCTGCCCCGACCTCATATTCCTTAGTCGTTATATGTTTATATGTTTCATCGGAGGTTTTTTATGTCTTCACGCTGCAGCGGTTTTCAGCCGCATTTTGAACAAATAGAGCCGACAATTCCGGTTCAGAACGGACACCTTGAAGTAAATCCCGGCTCATCTCCCTTTGAATTCAATGTCCAAACTACGCCGCCGGGCACTTCCGTCCCCCCCGCGACCCGATTTCCCGGCCCTAACAGCAACATTCCCGAAGCCAACGCGATTCCTCAAGTAACTGTAATACCGCAGATTCTCACGCCTGTAGAAAGCTCACCGGTTCCCTATACGCAGACACCGCTGATCCCCAATATACTTCCAAACGCTCCCACTTTCAGAGTTCCGGCAAACCCGCTTCTCCCCCCCGGATATCAGGAAATTCTGTCTTACGACAGCTTGCAGTATATGAACGGTTTCCTTCGAACACAGCTGGGTCGTATGTGCACTGTGGAATTTTTGCTGGGAAGCGGACAAATGACCACCAGACGAGGCCGTTTAACAGGAATCGGCTTAAACTATATTCTCCTTTACATGCAGGAAACCGATACGCTGCTGACCTGCGATTATTATTCCATCCGTTTCGTCTCTTTTGATGATTATCAGACAGGAACGAACGATGTCATGCAGACGCAGGAATCGCGATAAACTGATGCTCCCCTTTTCTGCCCGACTGATTTCCAAGCCTGACGAAAGGTTTTCCTTACCCATATGAAAGCAGCAGCCACATTCGTTGTGGCTGCTGCATCTGCGCCGGCGGGAATATTCCCGGTCGGCCTTTCATATTTTTATTACTCTTGTTGATTGTAACTAACCCATTACTTTTCCAAAGCAGCCCAATCCGGAGCTTCCGTAATCTTCGTCCACTTTTCGGTGTAATCGGCTTTCCGTTCATAGTCGTGACTGTTCGTCGCTTCCTGAACATCTAAATAATACCACTTGCCGGTATCCATGTTATCCGGCCAGAGAATCATGCCTTTCAACAGATCGTCCGGTGTCCCCGGATTTCGATTCAAAACACGATTGATCAAAGCCATGGCTTCGCTGCGAACGATATTTCTGTCGGGCTTAAATGTGCCGTCCGTGTAACCGTTAATCCAGCCGTTTTCAGCTGCTTTGCTGATTTCCACAGCGGCCCAGTGATTGGAAATATCGCTGAAGTTCGCCGTACTGTCTGCTGTGCGCTTATCGAATCTGGCTGCAATCGCAGCAAACTCCGCCCGGCTGATGGGTTCATTGGGCCTGAACGTGCCGTCCTCATACCCTTTGACAATCCCTAATTTTACCATAGTAGAAATTGCCGCATTGTACCAATCGCCGGAAGCTACATCAGAGAACGAATTGCTCTTCGTCATATTTGCATTCCGAACATCCTCTTTCAGCAAACGGAAGAAGATTGTCGCCACTTCCGCACGGGTAATATTTGCTGCAGGATGCACCATCCCGTCTTGGTACCCGATTACATAAGCAAAATGATCATCGCCGTTCAGAATTTCCGGTGTTTCAGTCTTTTTCCACCCTGCATAAACGGTCTTACTGCTGTCCATTTTAATGCTGCTAATTTGGCTCGAGCAATCCTTGTCTGCATACCAGCCGGTAAAGGTATAGCCCTCACGCAGAGGCTGTTTATCCAAGGTAACAACAGTGCCCGACTTATACTGTTCCGCTTTATATGCCGTACCGCTATTGGATTCATAGGTCAGGGTGTAATAGTTTGTACCGCTGCTGCCTTTCTTTTGCCAATGCGCCGTCAGTGTGATGTCTTCGGTAACTGCAGAAGAAAAGTTATATGGAGTGTTGCCAAGATACCAGCCTTCAAATGTGTAATTGCTGCGGGAGGGATCTGCGGGCTCCACAACCGGGTCGCCGTCACTGACCATAACAGAAAAATCGGTACCCTCTGCCAATTTGCCGCCGTTTGGATCAAAGGTAACCATATGCTGTATCAGCCCTACCATCTTAGTCTGAAAGACATTGGCGGGTATGAAGATGCTCTGGTTGCTCGACTGCACTTGAATATTTCCTGTGATGTTGAGGATATCGCCGACGCTGAAAGCTTTTGCGTCCAATTTGCCGATGCCAGTGAGCACCATCGGAGATGTGACGAGTTCATCGATATGATCTTCCCAATCAGTTTTCAGTTTGCAGGTCACTGTCACGGTACTGCCACCACTGCCGGTTTCAATCTTGGCTATATCAAAAATCGGGCTGGTAAACTGATAATCTTCCTCGCCAGTTTCAGCAATCAGGCGGGAATCCAGTTTAACAACAAACTGAAAGATGCAATTCTGGTCATTGATAAGATCCTTGCTTTGCTCAATCACTGCCTGTAAATTCCGGGACATCGTGTAGGTCGCGGTATAGGGTACATCATAACTTTCTGCGGATTTATTTTCCTTGATTTCAGCCGGACCAGTGATGACCACACTGCCGTAATCGGCTTTAGGCTGAACCAATGCCACGGTACATCCTTTTAGATAGCCGTCCGGAATTGTAAGTGTAATATTTCCATCTGTATCAATTTCGGTCGCATAAGTTTTGACTTCTGCGCCATCAACAGGTTTACCGTCTTCGTCAGTCTCCTGCACCAGGGCGTAAACGATTTGAGGTGCGGAAGCACCATTCAGAGAACAACCTCCAACGTTCAGTGTCGCTTCGCCGCCGCGCTGCATCCAGAAAGTAGCAAGAGGGGCATTCCAGCCCTTCGTCGTCGACTCTGCCGTCAACGCGCTAATATTCTCCGCCCCGGCATTGCCCAGTTTGATATCCAGACTTTTCTCAGCAGAGGCGACAGTCTTGCCCTCTGTTTGAAAATAAACTTCTTTGTCTCCGATAGTCACACCCTCTGAGATACATAAATAGCGGTCGATATAACCGAACCCGGTTGAGTTAATCGTCAAGTCATTGAGTTCGCCGCCAACGGCAGATTTTATCCCGGTCATGGCATCGGTTTCAATGGTAGCGTTCATCACGTTTCCGGAAATCATGCCACCATTCAGATCTACACAGGGAATACCATTGTTATAGTTCCCGGCCTCAAATGAAATACCTCCGCCGATTGCTTTCGTTGCATTGTCCTCAATTGTACCGCCATTCATAATGAACTGGCCGCCGCGGCGAACATAAACACCGCCGCCCTCCATTTCTGCAATGTTTCCGGAAATTGTACCGCCATTCATGGTGAAAGTTCCGACGCTGACCATAACACCGCCGCCGGTCTGCTTTGAAAAGTTGTTACAAATTTCGGCACCTTCATACATGGTTATGATAGTGGGAAATTTAAAGTTGTTTGCCATAGCCAAACCGCCGCCGCGATCGCTGGCAATATTGTTATTGATTTTCCCATAAATATCCATCTTTCCGTTTTGAGCTTGAATATAGATAGTGCCATATCCGGTTTGATTGTCATGGATGTTCGAATTTCTGCCGAGAGTTACATAAAATTCTCCATTTTGCAGGTTAAGTGCGTTAGAGGCACCGGTAAGCCCGGTGATCTCTCCATCGAAATCAACCGTACAGGCGCCGGAAACCGCGATCCCCTTCGTGTTGTACGCATTTCTGATGACTGCGCCATTATTGACAGTCAAATTGCAGGCATTTGAACAGATCATGCTGTCACCGGCGACTTTAATATTTTTGTTATCGACCACGCAGGTAGAAGTCAGTACGCCAACCGATTGATTCCGCAAGTGGACAGCCATACCGCCGGTTCCTTGCCACATATTTTTATTCGGTGTAACGTCGCTGATATTACCGCCAATCGTCGCCGTGCCGCCATCCACATAAACCGCGCGGCCGATCATATTTCTGATCTCCGCTCCTTCCTCCATTTTGAAATTGCTGCCCTGGATCCAGACCGCGCCGGCGGGCCCATTACTGCCTTTCTCGCCTTTCTCGCGGGCAGTAACAGTTGTATCCTCAATCACACCGCCGTTCTTTATAACGAGTTCGGCTTGATCGGTAATACGAACTGCCGACATACCGCCGAAGTTACGGAGCACCGCACCTCCGCCAAGGGTGATCGTGCAATTCTGCGTGGCATTGGAAGCAATGATGGCGTCCTGGACATACTTTAAATTGTCTTCATGATCTTCACCGCTGACTGCCTGTGCAAACACAGTTCCCTGATGCTTTCCCGCATCATCGAAGACGATATCAGTAAGCGTCAGGCTGGCCGTTCCGTTCGCCGTCTGGATCTCTACCATCGCCGGATGATACCAGCTGCGCGCGTTGTCTGACGCTGAACTAAACTCGTCACCCCTTGAGACAGTAAACGCACCAGCGGAATTTGTTTCATTCAGGCTCGTAATGGTCACATTTTTGCCGTCGAAACGAGCAAGTGAATTGGAAATTAAATCACTCATCACATATACGATAAAGTCTTTACCTTCGCTGCCGTTGACGATTTCCGCCGCCTTGGCCAATGTAGCAACGGCAGACTCTTGATTTTTACCGCTTAATGTGTCATCACCCTCTGCATTTACGTAGATTGCTATTGCTTGTTCACTGTCCGGCAGTTCTTCCGCCATAGCAGTAACAGGCATCAACCCAATAACCAGAACGAGCGCCAATAGGATTGATAATATTCGCTTTTTCATCTTCTTTGACATCCTCCATAAGTTTTAGAGTCGTTCTATTTTTTGTTTTTTGACTCCTTTATAAATTCATCTGACCGACTATTCCGTCAGCCGTTCTATGGATTACTTCGCAGCCCGCTTCCACGATTCACCTCCTCTTCTTCCAGGATCGACTGATACCGCCGCAGCTTCGCCTCTTCCACCAAACCTTTCTGTGTGATCCCGCACACATCTGCGCCGGCGTCAGCTCTCCGTTTTTTCTTTATTCCATTGAGCAAGCAGATCCGTTCTGTTGTACTCCCTGCAGAAATCGGGCAGCGATTGTTTCATAAATGCGTTCCCAACAAGACAAAATGAGAATTTTGTCTTGTTGAAGGCGTAAAAAGTTTCGGCGAAGGACAAATCTGCCAAATGGAATCGTATTTTTTCAAAAAAATAGACACAACAAAGAAAGCAGCGGAAGAAATAGTTAAGCTGCTTTGTTTG
>JALEJU010000012.1 GCA_022769485.1 Bacillota bacterium | reverse complement strand
GCACCGAAGTCTAAAGCCGACCTTGCATTTATCATGCACTCCCTTGCATGGCTTGCAACAGGCGGCACGGCGGCGATTGTATGCTTCCCCGGTATTATGTACCGTGGCGGCGCAGAGCAGAAAATCAGAAAGTATCTGATTGACAATAACTTTATCGACTGTATCATTCAGTTGCCGAGCAATCTGTTCTTCGGTACTTCCATTGCGACCTGCATTATGGTTTTGAAGAAAGGAAAAGCCGACAACAAGACCCTGTTTATTGATGCTTCCAACGAGTGCATCAAAGTTACGAACAACAATAAGCTGACACAGGCAAATATAGATAGAATTGTAGAGACCTTTGCCGCCCGTGAAGAGGAAGCACACTTCTCCCATCTGGCAAGCTATGAGGAAATCGCAGAAAACGACTACAACCTTTCTGTGTCCACCTATGTTGAAGCCGAGGACACAAGGGAGAAAATTGACATCGTTAAGCTCAATGCCGAGATTGAAGAAATTGTTGCCCGTGAACAGGTTCTCCGTGATGAAATTGCTAAGATTATCGCAGAAATCGAGGTGGGATAATGGACAAACAGTTTGAATTTTTGATGTACAAATCTGCCGAAGAAGATGTATCTGTAAACGCCTTGATAAAGGATGAAACTATTTGGCTTACACAAAAATCCATGGCGGAATTATTTGATGTGGATGTGCCTGCTATTTCCAAGCACCTATCTAATATTTATGCTGACGGAGAGCTGCTGAAAGATTCAACTATTTCCAAAATAGAAATAGTTCAGCAAGAAGGCACTCGCCATGTAAAAAGAGAACAGAATTTTTATAATCTGGATGCTATTATTTCCGTAGGCTATCGTGTCAATTCCCGCAAGGCAACACAGTTCAGAATCTGGGCAACAAGCATACTAAAAGAATATATGATCAAAGGCTTTGCCATGGATGACGAACGCTTAAAACAGGGCAAAACAGCTTTCGGCAAGGACTATTTCCGTGAACTTTTGGAAAGAGTTCGCTCGATTCGTGCCAGCGAACGCCGTATTTGGCAGCAGATCACAGATATTTTTGCGGAATGCAGTATCGACTATAATAAAGATGCACAGCTGACCCACGATTTTTATGCGATGGTGCAGAATAAATTCCATTTTGCTATTGTGGGTCAGACCGCTGCGGAAATTGTTTATACCAAAGCAGACAGATCCAAAGAAAATATGGGACTTACCACATGGAAAAACGCTCCGGACGGTCGTATTTTGAAATCCGATGTCGGCATTGCTAAAAACTATCTGGAAGAAAAGCAGATTCGTCAGCTTGAACGAGCAGTAACAGGATATTTTGATTATATCGAAGATTTGATTGAACGCGAAAACGTATTCACAATGGAAGAATTTGCGGCAAGTGTCAATGAGTTTTTGGCTTTTCGCAGATATGATATTTTAAAGGATAAAGGTAGCGTTTCCAAACAAGCTGCTTTAAAGAAGGCAGAAGCGGAATATGAGGCGTTTAATAAAACGCAGAAAATCACTTCCGATTTTGATAAAGAAGTGAAGAAGATGCTTGAAAACGGTGGTGAGCTACAATGAGCGAATTGGAAAGATTGATACAGGAATACTGCCCCAACGATGTTGAATTTAAGCCTGTCAAAGAAGTATATAATTAGTTCAAGTCGAACAGATTTGTGTAATACAAAGCTAAATAACAAACAATAGAACTGATTATTGAATAGTAAATTTTTAAAGGTTTTTACAAAAACATATTATATTTAATTACAAATTACAGAAAATGCGCAAAGCACAATCAAAAATCGATTGATTTTGATTGTGCTTTGCGTTATTATTGAATAACAAAATCAAGATTGCTCAATAATGAATATAATTATTGGCTTAAGAGCATTCTATGCTCAAATAATATTAATTTGTAAGGAGTGTTAATAAAAATGAAATATGAACCTCTATACAAAACATACTATAGCAGCAAACAAGAGTATCAATCATTATACGAAAGCAGATTTAATTCTAGAGAGGCAGTAAAGCTCGGCATTGAAATTTCAGGTAATGAATTGTTCTACTTACCTTGCAATGAGCTGTATTATCTTTCAAGCGGTATCCTGAGAGTAGATAAAAAGGTTTCTTTAGTTAAGACCCAATTACCGAAACAAGCAATTCATCAATTCCGTATGGAAAGTCTAATTGATGAAATCATGATAACAAATAATATTGAAGGCGTACACAGCACTCGTAGAGAAATTAAAGATGTTATCGATTCTCTCGGAGAAAGCAAACGCCATGAGAAAAGATTTGAAGGCTTAATAAATCAGTATATCCTTTTAGGAGAAAAAAGTATTAAACTCCAAAAGTGTGAAGACCTTCGTATCTTGTATGATAATCTTGTATTGAACGAAGTATTAGAGAATGATCCTGATAATGCACCTGATGGAGAGATTTTCAGAAAGGATACAGTGGGTGTAAGAAATGCTGTGCAGAAGATAATACACACAGGCGTTTATCCGGAAGAAAAAATAATAAGTTACATGCAGAAAAGCCTGGATATTTTAAACGATGATAATGTGGATATTCTAATTAGAACATCAGTTTTCCATTATTTATTTGGATATATTCATCCTTTCTATGACGGCAACGGACGATTATCACGATTCATCAGCAGCTACTATTTATCAAAAGACTTGGATCCTTTAGTTGGGAATAGACTATCTTATACAATTCAGGATAATATTAGTGACTATTACAAACTGTTTAAAATATGCAATGATCCAATAAATAAAGGTGATATCACACCATTTATAATTATGTTTCTTAGCATAGTTTTAAAGGCTGAAGAAAATCTTCTATATGCACTTACAAAGAGACGTGATTTATATGAAAGAAATCTTAAGCGAGTTCTTATGCTTTCAATTAGAGATAAATGGGACGAAACTACAGAATCACTTTGTCACACCTTGTTGATCAGTGCGCTTTTCGCAAAAAATGGTGCAAACAAAAAGGAATTGTTACAATATTTAAAAATCAAGAGTAATACAACATTAAATACTAAGTTAAATAATCTCCGTGATTACAATCTGATTGAAGAAGTAAAAGACGGAAACACTGCATATTATAAACTAAAGTATGAGAACTTATCTAAAGCTCTTGGCATTGAAGATTAACATTTTTATTCATAAGGAGCAAAATAAGACGCATTTCTCCCCTACTCCGAGAGAAATGCAGTCAAGTGCGGACAGTTCCTTTTCGATTTTGGATTCATCGTGCATCGAATAGACAAAGGCGTCCTTCCAATATAATATTGAGACTTAGTATATCCTGCCTTTTGGAAATTATAAGGTACGGCAAAGCCGATTTTACTCTGCTTTAAACAGCTTAATATAATCGCAGATCAGCTGTGCGGTTTTTTCCGACCCCAGTTTTCCGCTGTCCAGAACCAGGTCATAGCTGGAAACATCGTTCCATTTTTTTTCGGAGAAAGCGTTGTAATACCGGTTGCGCTGTTTATCGATCTTGTTCATCATATCCAGTGCGGCTTTTCTGTTCAGAGCGTGAAGCCGCATGATCCGTTCTGCCCGGTATTCTTTTGATGCATGCAGGAAAACATTGATGCAGCCGGGGAAGTCCCGCAGTACCACATCGGCACAGCGCCCGATAAAAATACAGGAACTCTCTTCCGCCAAATTTCGGATAGTATCCGCCTGTATGCGGAACAGTTCGGTATTTCGCGGCAGATGGGCGGCGTCGTATTCATCCGCTCCGAAGTAGTACATGGTACGGATGATTTTTTCGTCAAATTCATTAAAAAATTCTTCCGAAATATAGCTCCCTTTTGCCGCTTTCGTAACCAACTCTTTATCATAACAGGGGATTCCCAGCTTTTCGGAAAGGAGACGGCCGATCTCTAAACCGCCGCTTCCGTACTGCCGTCCGATTGTAAGAATTAAATTATCTTTCATTTTATTCTCCTCCCGGTTTGATTGAAATGCAACGATTGATTTTGGTTACCTATTGTAGCACGGTCAGTAAAATAAAAACAAGACCTTTTTAGAAAATTCAGAAAACGATAAGCTCTTGTAAATCTTCGAGAAACTGGTAAAATAGTAAAGAAACTCAAGCGCGTGCCTCTTGCGCGCAGGCATAGAAAAGGCCGCTTCCATTAGGCCGATAGAAAAGGAGTGATTACAATGAGTCAAGAAAAATATTACATCTCGACCCCTATTTACTATCCGAGTTCCAATTTGCATATTGGACATACCTATTGTACCGTTATGGCGGACGCCATGGCACGGTTTAAACGCCTCCAGGGATACGATGTCATGTTTTTGACCGGCACCGACGAGCATGGGCAGAAGATTCAGAAAATCGCCGATGAACACGGAACCACTCCCCAGGCTTATGTAGACGAAGTGGTCGGCGGAATTAAGGAATTGTGGAAGACTATGGAGATTTCCTATGATGATTTTATCCGTACAACAGAGGAACGGCATGTAAGACGGGTACAGGAAATCTTTAAAAAGATGTACGAAAAAGGCGATATCTATAAAGGGGAATATGAGGGCTGGTACTGTACTCCCTGCGAAGCGTTCTGGACGGAAACCCAGGTGACTGACGGCCTTTGTCCCGACTGCGGCAGACCCGTTGAAAAGGCAAAGGAAGAGGCGTATTTCTTCCGCCTTTCCAAATATCAGGATCGTTTGATCGAGCTGTTTGAGACCAACCCGGAATTTTTGCAGCCGGAAAGCCGGAGAAATGAAATGCTCAGCTTCTGTCGGCAGGGACTGGAGGATCTGTGCATTTCCCGTTCCTCTTTTGACTGGGGGATTCCCGTTCCCATCGATGAAAAGCATGTAATTTATGTTTGGCTGGACGCGCTTTCAAACTATATCACTGCTCTGGGGTATCCTGATGATCCGGAAAAATACGATCGTTACTGGCCTGCGGATGTGCATCTGGTAGGTAAAGAGATCGTTCGTTTCCATTCGATTATCTGGCCGGCGATGCTCATGTCCATTGAACTTCCTCTCCCCAAACAGGTGCTGGGGCACGGATGGATTCTTTTGGAAGGCGGAAAGATGTCCAAGTCCAGGGGCAATATCGTAGATCCTGTAAAACTGATCGAACGCTACGGTGTTGATGCTTTAAAATATTTCCTTTTGCGGGAATATACCTTCGGGCAGGATGGTTTGTATACAAATGAAGTTATGCTGAACCGCATCAATTCCGATTTGGCTAATGATCTGGGCAATCTGGTTTCCCGCACGGCTTCCATGATCGAAAAGTATAACGGGGGCATCGTTCCCGGCGCCGGTTCGGAAGAAGGTCCGGACGCGGAGCTGAAGGCACTGGCTTTGGCCACTGCGGGGAAGGTGTCCGCACATATGGATCAATTCAGCTTTTCTCTGGCACTGGAGGATATCTGGACGCTGGTTCGCAGAACCAATAAGTACATTGATGAGACCTCTCCTTGGATATTGGCGAAGAACGAGGAAGATAAAGGGCGGTTAAATACCGTTCTGCATAATTTGGCGGAGTCCCTGCGGATTATTTCCGTGCTGATCTATCCTTTTATGCATACAACCTCTACAAAAATCAGAAAGCAGATGGGTCTTTGGTTTGCGGATCCCCAATGGGCGGATGCAGGCGTGTTCGACGTTATGGACGGCGAACAGGTGAAAAAGGGCGATGCGATTTTCCCGCGCTTGGATATCGAAAAGGAACTGGAAGAATTAGAGGCTATGCAGGGCGGAGCACCCCAGAAGGAATATGCGCCCATGAAACCGGAAATTCAATACGAAGATTTCGATAAAATCGATCTGCGGGTAGGCGAGATCATAAAGGCGGAGAAGCATCCGAAAGCCGATAAACTGCTGGTGTTCCAGGTTAAAATGGGAAATGAAACCAGGCAGATTATCTCCGGCGTTGCGGCAAGCTTTAAGCCGGAAGAATGCGTGGGCAGAAAAGTCATCATCGTGGCCAACCTGGCGCCGAGAAAGCTGCGGGGATTGGAATCCAAAGGCATGCTGCTCTTTGCGGATAACGGCGACAAGCTGGAGTTTGTATCCACAGAGGCTCCTGACGGAGAAACGGTTTCTTAAAGATGAAAGTTTTATTTGATTCCCACACGCATATCAATTCGGAGGTATTCGATGAGGATCGGGAGGATCTAATCCGAGCCATTGAAGCTTCCGATGTGGCGTATGCCGTAGATATCGGCGTGGATATCCCCACGTCGGAAATGGCGGTTTCCCACGCGGCAAAGTACGGCTGGTGTTATGCCGCGGTAGGAATCCATCCTCACGAAGCGAAGCTGGCGGATGAGCAGTCTTTTGCGGCTCTGCGGGAACTGACCCGGAAGCCGAAAGTGTTAGCCGTCGGCGAGATCGGATTGGATTATTATTATAATTATTCCGATCCGGCTGTGCAGCAGCACTGGTTTCGCCGGCAGATTCGGCTGGCGCTGGATTTGGATCTGCCCATAGTCATTCATGACAGGGACGCTAACGATGACGTGATGCGTATTTTAAAAGAAGAAGGTGTATTTGCAAAATCCAGAACCGGCCGTTTTCCTGTTCATCCGGACGGGGGGCCGGATGCGCGGCTTTTAATGCATTGTTACTCCGGAAGCCGGGAACTGGCGGAGCAGTATGTAAAGCTGGGTGCGACGATATCTTTTTCCGGAACGCTGACGTATAAAAATGCCCGGCGGGCGGTAGAAACTGCGGACGCTTTAGACGTAAGGCGCATTCTGGTGGAAACGGACGCTCCTTATTTGACTCCGGAACCTTTTCGGGGCAGGAGAAACATGCCGCCTTATGTAGAGCATACGGCTAGGCGGTTAGGGGTAATCAAAGGAATTTCTTACGATGAAATTGCCGCGATTACCTGCGAAAATGCAAGGCGATTTTTCGGATTGAAATGACGAACTATAAAGGAAAAAGCTGCGGCAATTCTTATTTGCCGCGGCTTTTTCTGTTTTGTTTCTGCGAAACTCAATGAAAAAGATTTCTGAAAAACACAAGAGGAGGAGTGCGAGAAAGTGGCTAAATTTCAACGGATTATCTGTTTTTTTATTGTGAAAAAAACATGAAGGTTATGTGAAATGCCTTCTGAAACCTTGACTTTTAAGTAATAATTTTGTAACATAAGGGTGCACAAAAAAGGCAGAGCGTATAGTAAATAGAAGAATACTATACGCATTTGCTTTTCTATGGGGCTCGATCGGGAGTCTCCGAAAATTTATTGCAGAGGAGGAATTCGGAAAAGAAGGTTTATTTTTGCGAAGAAGGTTTTATGAATATGGAAACAGAAAAAACGCAGATCAATACGTTTATGGGTCGCGTAAAAACAAAAGTTGTTGATATAAGAAAAGAGGTCATGGCCGGTCTTCACGGCAAAATGCTGCTGGGAGCCGGAGCGGTTTTCATGGCGGCCGTTGTGGCTGCCGGCGGGCTGGCCTTTTCGGGAGAGGATCACTCTGCTTTGGCGGCTTCTTTCTCGGACGGCATGAAGGCGGCGGTTTCGGAAACGGAAAGCTGCTGGGCTCTGCAGATAAACGGGGCAAACGTAGCTTATGTGGCTTCCGAAGCTGACGGAAAAGCGGTTCTGGATGCGATTACGGCTCGTTATCAGACGGAAGGCTCGGAGCTGAAATCCGTAGTGTATCAGGAATCGGTGGAGATTGCGGAATGCAGCTTCGATAAAGAGGAGATGCCGGAAGTGATGTCTGTGGAAGACGCCGCATCCTATGTACTGACCGGAACGAAAGAGACGCTGACTTATACCGTTCAGGAGGGGGATACCTATTGGGATATCGCCTGCGGGAACGGAATTTTGCTGGATGAGCTGATGGCTATGAATCCGGAAGCGGATTTCGATACTTTGAAAGTCGGTACGGTTTTGAACCTTTATCAAACAAAACCCTTTCTGCATGTAACGATTACAGAGGTGGTGGCTTCTACGGAAAATATCGATTACGATATTACCTATGAAGAAACAAAGGCCTTGTACAAAGGCGAAACGCAGATCAAGACAGCCGGCGTTTACGGAACAAAAGAACTGAAAACGGAATATGTAAAGACAAACGGTGTGGCGGTTTCTCAGAATGTAGTGGAAGAGACTGTGATTTCCCAACCGGTGTCTCAGGTCATTCTGACGGGTACAGCGGTGCAGACGTTTACAGGTTCTTCCCAATTCGGCTCTCCGCTTGCATCCCTGCAAGTATCTTCCGCATACGGAACCCGGGGCGGCGGAACTCACCGGGGCGTGGATTTAAGAGCGCCCAAAGGAACGACGATTTCTGCGATGGCTTCCGGAACGGTTACTTATGCGGGTTACAGCGGAACATTTGGAAACATCGTTAAAATTTCTCACGGAAGCGGATGGGAAACCTGGTACGCTCATTGCGATACAATGAGTGTCTCCGCGGGAGATTATGTGACAAAAGGACAAAAGATCGGAACCGTGGGTATGACCGGACGGGCTACGGGTTATCATCTCCATCTGGAAGTGCATAAGAACGGCGTGCTCCAAAATCCTATGAAATATCTGTAAAGAAAAATTGAAAAAAATTCCCTTCGATTTGTTTCATCGAGCAGATTGAGGGGAATTTCTTTTCTGTAAGCATAGAATGTTTACTATTTGCTTTCGTTAACAAGATGCGATATAATTTTAAATTAAGTGAAATGATTTTACGGTTATTCAGGAGACGAAAATGGCCTTTTTCAGAGACATAAAAGAAGACATTGACGCAGTATTGGAAAGAGATCCGGCTGCCCGCAGCGGCATCGAGGTTCTTTTGTGCTATCCCGGAATCTGGGCTTTGATTTTTCACAAATGGTCCCATTGGTTTTATAAGCATAACTGTAAACTGATTGCCCGTATTATTTCTCAGCTGGCGCGGTTTTTTACCGGTATCGAAATCCACCCGGGAGCCGTAGTGGGAAGGCGATGTATGATCGACCACGGCATGGCTGTGGTTATCGGAGAAACGGCGGAAATCGGCGACGATGTTACCATTTACCAGGGAGTGACTCTGGGCGGTACGGGAAAAGACGTCGGGAAGCGCCATCCTACTATCGGAAACGGCGTTATGGTCAGCAGCGGCGCCAAAGTGCTGGGGCCTTTTAAGGTAGGCGATTACAGCAAGATCGGCGCCGGTTCTGTAGTGCTTCGTGAAGTGCCTCCTAACTGTACGGTAGTGGGTATCCCGGGCAAGGTGGTGCGAAAAGGAAGCAAGGCGGTAGTAAAAGAGGATCTGGATCAGGTCAATCTGCCCGACCCCATTATGGTAGAGCTGGAATGCCTGCGCCGGAGAATCGTGCTTTTGGAGAATAAACTGCGCGAAACGGGACAGGCAGGCGCGGAAAAAGAAGAAAAAGAAAGCATAGATGAGGTGAAATGCGATGAAAGTATATAATACGATGACAAGAAGAAAAGAAGAGTTTGTGCCCATAAAGGAAAACGAGGTTAAGATTTATGTCTGCGGACCGACGGTGTATAACTATTTTCACATCGGAAATGCAAGGCCTTTCGTCGTATTCGATACCCTTCGCAAGTATTTGGAATACCGGGGCATGAATGTAACCTTTGTGCAGAATTTTACGGATGTTGACGATAAGATTATTAACCGGGCAAGGGAAGAAGGCATTACCGCCGGGGAAGTAGGCGAAAAATATATCGCGGAATATTTCAAGGACGCAGGGGCTTTGAATGTGAAGCCCGCAAGTGTACACCCGAGAGTAACCGAAAATATGCAGGAAATTATCGATTTTGTACAGAATCTGATCGATAAAGGGTATGCTTACGAAGTGGACGGCGACGTGTATTACAGCACACGGAAATTTACGGATTACGGAAAGCTTTCCGGGAATACGATTGAAGATCTGGAATCCGGCGCCCGGATTGAAATCGGTGAAAAGAAGCACGATCCCCTTGATTTTGCTCTCTGGAAAGCCAGAAAGACGGAAGATGAAATCGCATGGGAATCTCCCTGGGGGCTGGGTCGCCCCGGCTGGCATATCGAATGCTCTGTAATGTCCACAAAGTATTTGGGGGATACTATCGATATCCACGCAGGAGGCCAGGATCTGACGTTCCCGCACCATGAAAACGAAATTGCCCAGACCGAAGCGCAGACCGGCAAGAAGTTTGCAAATTACTGGATGCATAACGGCTATATTACTATCGATAACGAAAAGATGTCCAAATCCAAGGGTAATTTCTTTACCGTTCGGGATATTTTAAAGGATTATGACGGGGAGGTCATGCGGTTCTTCCTGTTGTCCGGCCATTACAGAAGTCCCATCAACTTCAGCAGAGAGCTGATGGATCAGGCGAAGAACGGGCTGGGCAGAATGCAGAATGCAAAGAGCAATCTGCAGCATCTGATAGAAACCGGCTCCGGGCAGATGACCGAAGAAGAGGCGGCGAAGCTGCAGGCCCTGGAGGTGCATAAGGCGGATTTTATCACGGCTATGGACGACGATTTGAACACGGCAGACGCTATCTCCGCTGTATTTGAATTGATCCGCGATATCAATACGGACGTAAAGGACGGCGCTTCTAAGGAGTTTGCGGAGAAGTGTCTGGAGCTGCTGGATGAACTCACCGGCGTTCTGGGACTTCTTCGGAAGGAAACAGGCGGCGAGGAGGAAATCAGCGGCGAAATTAAGGCGTTGGTGGAAGAACGGCAGCAGGCAAGAAAGGCAAAGAACTTCGCCAGGGCGGACGAAATCCGCGATTTGCTGAAAGCGCAGGGAATTACGCTGGAGGATACGCCCCAGGGGGTAAAGATTACAAAGGCGTAGCCCGTAAGACCCATGTATATGGTTAGATTCCCGAAAAAAACACCCTGCAAGGCTGTATGTCTTGCAGGGTGTTTTTTGTCTGCTGCATCGAGATCCAAAAGAGAAAAACCGAACCTGTTACGGCAGATTGTAGCCTCCGTAACAGGTCGGGTGCTTTTTAGCTGTCCTTGTTCAAAATCAATTCCGCCACTTTATAGATATCGCCTGCGCCCATGGTAAGCACCAGGTCGTTTTCCTCGGCGTTGTTGGTTATAAAGTTGGCGATTTCATCGAAATCCGAAATGAAATAAATTTCTTTTCCCGGGTGGGTTCGTTTCATTTCCGCAACCAGCTCTTTGGAACTGATTTTATAGATGTTCTTTTCCCTGGCTGCGTAAATGTCTGTCAGAATGACTTTGTCCGCATCCTCAAAAGCCTCAGCGAATTCATCGAAGAGAGCCAGCGTCCGTGTATAAGTATGGGGCTGGAAGATGCACCACAGCGTTTTATGGGGAATGTTGGAGGCCGCTGCCAGAGTGGCTTTGATTTCCGTAGGATGGTGGGCGTAATCGTCTACCAGACGGATCCCTCCTTTTGAAATTCCCACAATGTCGAATCGGCGCTGGGTTCCCGTAAAGGTCTTTAAGGTCTGTACGATAATGGGAATGGAAACGCCCATGTTTCGGCAGCAGGCTACGGCTGCAAGCGCGTTGGCGATGTTGTGCTCTCCGGGAACCGCCAGCTGGAGCCGGCAAAGCTTTTCTCCTCTGTAATACAGATCAAAAGAGGGCATGCCGCTGGCGTTGAACAGAATTTCTTTTGCGTAATAATCACAGCGTTCGTCAAAGCCGAAGGTGATGACCTTGCAGGAAAGATCTTTGGTTACCGCTTGTACGAAAGCGTTGCCGCTGTAAGCGATAATCGTGCCGTCCTCCGGAACCAGCTTGGCAAAGCGGCCGAAGGAGTTGACGATATGGTCGATATCTTTAAAATAATCCAGATGGTCGGAATCGATATTTAAGATAATTTCGGTTTTGGGGCGCAGCGATAAAAAGCTGTCCATGTATTCGCAGGCTTCCGTAATAAAATAATCACTTTGGCCGATTTTCGCGTTTCCGCCTATTTCGCTTAAATTTCCCCCTACCAGAATCGTGGGATCCAGAAGCGCATTTTCCAGGATGAGGGATACCATGGCTGTGGTGGTGGTTTTTCCGTGGGTTCCGGAGACGGCGATGCTGGCTTTATATCCCTCCATCAGTGCCCCCAACGCTTCTGCTCTGGTAACGCAGTCGATGCCTTTCTCCTTAGCAGCGGTCAGCTCCGGATTGTCCTGGGAAATAGCGGCAGTATAGATTAAAAGATCCACTCCTTCGACGTTCGCGGCGTCGTGGCCGATGGTAATTTCCGCACCGATTTGGCGCAGCTTATCGGTCATATCGTTTTCTTTCATATCCGAGCCGCTGACTCGACAGCCTCTGGAAAGGAAAATTTCCGCGATGGCGGAAAGTCCGATGCCGCCGATACCGATGCAGTGAATGTGCTTGTATTCATTTAGTTTTCGCATAAATGATCCTCCGGATGAATTGGTAACATTACATTTTAGTATATCACATTTGTTTCCAAAAAAAGAGCAGGAAATTTAATCTGCCGAAAAGCAAAGTGAAATCAAGTTTGACAAACCTAAAAAAACCGAATATAATAAAAAATCATGAAAGAAAAATTCGGGTATTTGACAAATATCAGGAGGCAGATATGAAGAGAACAGACCGAGTTGGAGCGATTATACGAATTTTATCACAACATCCGAACAAGGTATATTCTCTGTCTTATTTCTGCGATTTATTCGGAGCGGCAAAATCCAGCGTCAGTGAAGATGTAGCTGCAGCGCGGGATCTTCTGGAGAGAATGGAGCTTGGAAGAATTGAGACTATTGCGGGTGCAAAGGGCGGCATTCGCTTTATCTCCAAAATCTCCCGAAAAGACGCGGATATGCTGTTGAAAGAGCTGAAGGAACGTCTCTCGGAGGGAAACCGCATTTTAGGCGGCGGCTTCTTTTATACTTCTGACTTGATGTTCGACTCAAATTTGGTGCAGGGTGCCGCGCAGATTTTTGCGGATTACTTCTTGGATAAAGGAGCGGATTGCGTGGCGACGATTGAAACAAAAGGTATCCCGGTGGCTCTGATGACGTCGCATATGCTGAATCTGCCGTTGGTAGTCGTGCGGCGGGAAAGCAAGGTTTCCGAAGGTTCCACGGTAAGTATCAACTATATTTCCGGATCTTCAGACAGGATTCAGAAGATGTCTCTCTCGAAGCGGGCGGTTACCCCCGGCAGCAAAGCCATTATTATTGACGATTTTATGCGGGCCGGCGGAAGCGTTCGGGGTGTGCAGGATATTTTAGCGGAGTTTGACGTGGAAACGGTGGGAATCGGCGTGTTGATTGCGTCGAAAAAACCGGAAAAGAAGAAAGTGGAGAATGTATTTCCGCTGATTTATATGGGAGAAGTGGACGAGGAAACGAAAACCTTTGATCTTGCCATCAACAGTGATGTTTTCCGGTGAAATATACGGAGTATAAAGCAGTGGGCAGGCCGAATGAAATTTTGATGTAAAGTGATTCGTTAAATCTTATGTTGGGATGTGTTTTTCAGACACAGAAAGGGCGGTGTTATTTTATGCAGATAACAGACGTAAGAATTCGGAAAATCAATGAAGAGGGGAAAATGAAAGCCATCGTATCGGTGACATTCGACCAGGAGTTTGTGGTGCATGACATTAAAATCATCGAGGGGCAGAACGGTTTGTTTATCGCTATGCCAAGCCGGAAAATGGGAGAAGGCGATTTCCGTGATATTGCGCATCCCCTGACCTCCGAAACAAGAGCGAAGATTCGGGACGCGATTTTAGAGGCATACGATGCTATGGCAGAACAGCAGGAAGAGGAAAATTCCGATTCTGTGCAGTTTTAGTTTTGATTCCGCCGCAGACTTGCGGCGGTTTTTTCATGGAACCGCTGTTGCCCGAATTCTGAAAAGATGTTATACTGATTGAGCTAAAGGAGAGCGAATGCCATGGACAAAACCTTAAAACAATTATTTGAAATGGAAGAAAAAAAAGAGAAAGCCAGACTGGAAATCGTGCTGAAGCATGTACAGGCGGGCGTTTCTTTTGTAGATTACAAAACGGCGTATATTGACGCGTGTGTAGAAATCGGGGAAGGAACGGTAATCGGCCCCTGTGTTACTTTGTCCGGCGAAACCAAAATCGGCCGGAATTGTGTAATCGGGCAGGGCACTCGTATTGTGAACAGCGAAATTGCGGACAGCGTGGATATCCAGAGCTCCGTGATTCTGGAAAGCAAAATAGGAAGCCGAACCCATGTGGGTCCCTTTGCGTATCTGCGGCCCAACTGCACCATCGGTGAAGACGCCAAGGTAGGGGATTTCGTCGAAGTGAAGAATTCGTCCATGGGCAACGGCTCAAAGGCGTCGCATTTAACTTATATCGGCGATTCCGATGTGGGGAATAATGTTAACCTGGGCTGTGGCGTGGTCTTTGTAAATTACAACGGATCGGAGAAATTTCGCTCTGTTGTGGAGGACGGTGCCTTTATCGGCTGCAACAGCAATTTGATATCTCCCGTGGAGGTAGGTCGGGGCGCTTATGTTGCTGCGGGAACCACCATAACGAAAAACGTGCCGGCAGATGCCCTCTGCATCGGCAGAAGCAGGGAGACTCTGATAGAAGGCTGGGTAAGCAAAAGAGGTTTATTGAACAAACGGAAAAAATAAAGAAGGAGAAGGACACCAATGAAAAGCGGCATCTACACGGATTTTAAGATCTTTACAGGCAATTCAAACCCGGAACTGGCAGAAGAAATCGCGTCTATTATGGGAAAACCCATGGGAAAATCCACCGTTACCAAATTCAGCGACGGCGAGGTTTCCGTAAGTTTATGGGAGACGGTAAGAGGTATCGACACCTATATCATCCAGTCTACCTGTGATCCTGTGAATGACAATCTTATGGAAATGCTCATCATGATCGATGCTATGAAACGGGCTTCCGCAGGAAGAATCAATGCTGTAATTCCTTACTACGGCTATGCCCGTCAGGACAGAAAAGCAAAGGCAAGAGACCCCATTACAGCCAAGCTGGTGGCGGACATGCTTACCGCAGCCGGTGCAGACCGGGTGGTCACTATGGATCTTCACGCAGCGCAGATTCAGGGTTATTTTAACATTCCGGTGGATCATCTTCTGGGAATGCCGATTCTGATCAAGCATTTCAGAGAAATGCATCTGGACGATCTGGTAGTCGTTTCTCCCGACCACGGCAGTGTAACCCGTGCGAGAAATATGGCGCAGCCCCTGGAAGCGCCCATTGCTATCGTAGACAAGCGTCGCCCGAAAGCCAACGTCAGCGAAGTTATGAACATCATCGGCGACATTAAGGATAAAAATGTAATTTTGGTAGATGATATGATCGATACGGCGGGAACCATCACCAATGCGGCAAACGCCTTAAAAGAAATGGGAGCCAAGGACGTATATGCCTGCGCTACCCATCCGGTTCTTTCCGGCCCCGCTATCGAGCGGATTGAGGCATCCGCGATTAAGGAACTGGTTCTGCTGAACACGCTGCCCATTCCGGAAGAGAAGAAAATCGATAAGATTAAGCTGCTTTCCGTAGCACCTCTGTTTGCAGAGGCTATGATCCGTATCTTTACCAATGATTCCATCAGCAGATTGTTTGACTAACTATGTACATTATTGCAGGATTGGGAAATCCGGGGAAACAGTACGAGAACACCAAACATAACGTAGGGTTTCAGGCTGTGGATCTTCTGGCGGAAAAACACAATATAAAAGTAAATAAAATCAAATTTAAAGCTCTGGTCGGGGAAGGAATCATCTCCGGCCAGAAAGTCTTATTGGTAAAGCCTCAGACATTTATGAACCTGTCGGGGAATTCTATTCGGGAAGTGATGGCTTTTTATAAGTTGAATCCGGAGAATCTCATCGTTATCTACGATGATATCGATGTGGAAATGGGAAGAATTCGCATTCGGCGGGGAGGAAGCGCGGGAACGCATAATGGTATGCGTTCTATTCTCTATGACCTGCAGGAGGATCAGTTTCCGCGAATCCGCATCGGTATTGCAGGTCAGCGGAAGGGCGATTTGGCGGATTACGTTTTGGGAGGCTTTGCGGGCGAAGCTAAAGAACTGGCGGAGCAGGGAATCCGCACTGCTGTTTCCGCTGCGGAACGAATTCTTGCGGACGGCATAGACCGGGCGATGAATGAATATAATGTAAGACCAAAAAAAGAAAAGAAGGAAAAGGCGGATGAAGAATAAAAAAGATGCGCCTCCATTCCGGGAGCTTCGGGAAGCGCTGAGGGCGCATTCCGGAGTGATAAGCATAGCTGGAATATCGGAGAGCAGGTCTTCCGCAGTAGCCGGAGTCATCGCGGAGGAACGGGGCGGACAGACCTTGATTATCGTTTCCGGATTCGGCAGAGCAAAACGCTTAGCGGAGGATCTGGCTTTTTTTGTTGATCGAAAGATATATGTAATTCCGGAGGAAGAGCGGAGTTTGTCCCATTACGACGCGAAAAGTCACGATGGATTGGAGCAGCGTCTTCGGGCGCTGGCAGCTCTTTCCGGGGGGCAGGACTGTATCGTAGTTGCGCCGGTATCCGGTGCGCTGAAAAAACAGATCCCGCGGCAGGCGTTTTGCGCATACCGGCAGGAATTCGTCACAGGCAGGGAAGTGGACATAGAACAAGCAAAAAATAGCCTATCGGCAATGGGCTATGAAAGAACGGGAACCGTGGAAGTACGCGGTCAGTACAGCGTTCGCGGCGGAATTTTAGATATCTTTCCTTTGGATTCGGACTATCCCTGCCGTGTAGAGTTTTTTGATACGGAAGTGGACGCCATTCGTTTTTTTGATCCTTTGACGCAGCGATCCATAGAAAATACGGAACATATTACAATTTATCCCGCATCTCAAATGATTTGGGAAGCAGATGCCTTCGCCCGGGCAGCAAAGATTATAGAAGAAAAATACGATGCGTACGCCGAGGTACAGGAGAAGGAGCGCAGGGAAGCGCTGGCGGTGCAGAAGGGCAGGATTCTGGAATCTCTGGAAACCCGTACAAACCTTCAATTTTTGGAAAACTATATTCATTATTTCTGCGAAGCTCCTGTGTATCTCTGGGATTATTTTCTGCCCGGCAGTACGATTGTAGTGGAAGACCCGGATCGAATCGGCGAGACTTTAAACTTACACGAGCGGGAAACCGGCGAAGCCTTTACGCGCAGATTGGAGCGGGGAGAAGCGGTGCCGGAAGATTTGGCTTCTATGCCGTGCAAAGAGGACTTTTTTCGCATTTATACGGGGCATCCTGTGTGTGTACTGCAGCCTTTTGCAAAACGAATTCCCGGGGCGGAACAGCTGGACGCGGCTCTCTCCGTGTCTTCGAAACAGCCCCCCGTGTTTAACGGGAGAATGGATTTTCTGGAAAGTGAATTAAAGCGCTATGTAAAAAACAGGTATTCCATTCAGATTTTATGCGCTACGGAAGAGCGCCGGCAGAATATGACTCATTTTCTGCGGGGGATCGGACTGGAGGGCAAAGTGGGGTTGGGCACGGCCTCGCTTTCTTCCGGCGTAGAATTTCCCGATGAAAAATGGATTGTTTTCAGCGACAGCGATATTTTCGTGAACAGCAAACAACGGCGGAAAAGGAAGGCCTCGAAGTCCGGCAAACCCATAAAAGCGTTTACGGATATCCGAAAGGGGGATTATGTAGTCCACGAAAATCACGGAATCGGAAAGTTCGTAGGAGTGGAGCAGCTGGAAGTGCAGGGAATCCGCAAGGATTATCTTAAAATTCGTTATGCCGGCGAAGACCTGCTCTATGTGCCTGTAGATCAGATGGATCTTATTCAGAAATATGTAGGCGCAGAAGGTGCTTCGCCGAAAATCAATAAGCTTACCGGCGGAGAATGGAAAAAGACAAAAGAGCGTGCCAAGGCCGCAATTCAGGACATGGCCAAGGAACTTCTGGCCTTGTCGGCGCAGAGGCAGATGGAACAGGGATACGCGTTCGGAAGCGATACCGTTTGGCAGCGGGAATTTGAGGACTCGTTTCCTTATGAAGAGACCCGGGATCAGCTTCGCTGTACGGCGGAAATTAAGAAAGATATGGAAAAACCCGCGGCTATGGATCGCCTGCTCTGCGGAGACGTAGGCTACGGGAAGACCGAGGTTGCCGCTCGTGCCATTTTTAAATGTCTGGCGGAAGGAAAACAGGCTGCGGTACTGGTTCCTACCACTATTTTGGCAAATCAGCATTATTTAAACTTTAAAGAGCGGTTTTCCCGGTTTCCTTTTACCGTGGATGTACTGTGCCGGTTTCGGAACGAAACGGAACAGGCAGCCACTCTGTCCCGGCTGCAGAAAGGCTCGGTGGATCTCCTGGTGGGGACGCACCGGATGCTTTCCAAGGATGTGCATTTCAAAGATTTGGGGCTGCTGGTCATCGATGAAGAGCAGCGGTTTGGCGTGGAGCATAAAGAAGCGCTGAAGCTGCTGCGGAAAAATGTGGATGTTTTGACGCTGTCCGCTACGCCTATTCCCCGGACTCTGCATATGTCTCTGGTGGGAATCCGGGACATGAGCCTGATCGAAGAACCGCCGGAAGAACGGTATCCGGTTCAGACGTATGTATTGGAACAGGAGGATGAAATCCTGAAAGAAGCCATTCAAAGGGAACTGGATCGGGACGGTCAGGTTTTCGTAGTATATAATCGCGTGCGGGGAATTCAGTCCACGGCGGAGCGGATTCGCCGGCTCATTCCGGAAGCTTCTGTTATTGCGGCCCATGGACAGATGAACGAAGGACAGCTGGAAGATATTATGCTGGCTTTTATGGATCGGCAGTATGATGTACTGGTAGCAACTACGATTATCGAGTCGGGAATTGATATACCCAATGTTAATACAATTGTGATTTTAGACGCAGATCGCTTCGGCTTGTCGCAGCTGTATCAGCTGCGGGGACGGGTGGGACGGTCTAACCGGATAGCATACGCGTATTTAATGTATCAGCGGGATAAAGTGCTTTCGGAGCAAGCCTCCAAACGCCTGCGAGCTATCCGGGAGTTTACGGAATTCGGTTCGGGATTCCGCATTGCCATGCGGGATCTGGAAATTCGGGGAGCGGGGAATCTGCTGGGAACGGAACAGTCCGGCCATATGCTCACCATCGGCTATGAGCTTTATTGCAAATTGGTGGATGAAGCTGTTCGGGAACTGGCAGGAGAGGCGCAGAGAGATCTGCCGCCGCCGGAGACGGAGGTTTCCCTGGAATTCAATTTAGAAGCGTACATTCCGGAACGTTATATTGAAGATGAGCTTACCAAACTGCAGATGTATAAGAAAATTGCGGCCATTCGGGACGCTTCCGACCAGGAGGAAATTGTGGATGAATTGATAGACCGGTTTGGGGATGTTCCCAAAGAAGCTATGAATTTAATCGCGCTGGCTCGGGTGCGGGCGTTGGCGGAAACCCATGGAATTTTACGGATTTATCCCGAGCAGGGGAAGCTGGTGTTTGAATTTGATCCGAAAAGTGGATTGCATCCGGAACAGCTGTCCGCATTGGCCGCCGCATACGGAAAAAATCTGCTGATTCACGGAGGCGCCAGACCTTTTGTGAAGTTGGGCGGAATTAAAAATGAAAATTGGATGAAGGCTGCGGAGGAACTTTTGACAAAGCTGAAGGGATAGGCTATACTGACCGTACCCGGAGAATCGGGAAACGGCCGTACGGAAGGAGAAAAAATGACGTTGAAAAAATGGATGGCAGTACTGTTGGCTCTGGTGATGGTGTTTGGCTTTGCCGCCTGCGGAGATGAAGGCGGGAAGGATGAAGTTGTGGCTAAAGTGGGCGACACGGAACTCACAGCGGAGGAGCTGGAAACCTATGCGAGTATTACTTGCATGATGTATTACAATATGGATTACAGCACCATCGACGAAAGCTATAAATCCTATGTCCGGCAGATGATGCTGCAGGACTTAGTGGATATGAAAATCGCGGAAATGTATTGCGAGGACAAGGGTATTGATGTAAAGGCAACGGAGAATTACGAGGAAAACCTGCAAACCTTTTTGAAAAATGTGGAAACCGGCGAAGATTTAAAGAAGATTGCGAAAAACTGCAAATTGACAAATGCGCAGCTGAAGGCATATTATCACGGCATTTGCGCGGGAAATGTGGTTTATGAAGAAGTGAAAGCCGGATTTGCGGATATCGATGAAAAAGCCGCTGCTTATTATGAGGAACACAAGGCGGATTCCTATACTACCACGGAAAAAGAGAGTACCGTAAGCCATATTCTGGTGGAGGACGAAGCTGCGGCGAAGGAAGTTTTAAATAAGCTCAACGCCGGCGGCGATTTCGCTGAGTTGGCAAAAGAATACAGTTCTGACGGAAGTGCTTCCAACGGTGGTTTGTTAGGAACTTATTCCAAATCCAACTGCGGATGGGTGGATGAATTTAAAGAAGCCGCTTTTGCGCTGAAAAAGGGAGAGATCAGCCAGCCGGTAAAATCGGAATTCGGATACCACATTATCTATGTGTCCGACTGCATTGAGGCGGGAGCCGTAAAGCCGTTTGATACGGTAAAGGAGGATATTAAGGAGCAGCTTCTTTACGATGCGTATACGGAAAAAAGAAGTCAGCTGCAGGAGGAATATTCGGCGGAATACCTTTTAACTTTAGAGGATGAAACCGATGAAAAAGAAACCGGAACCGGAACCGAAGCCCAGTAGGGGATTTAAACACAAAGGCGCAGATTTTGTATCTGCGCTTTTTCTTTTGATTTCATGCTATTTTCAGTGAAATTATTGACATAAAATAAGCAATTAAATATAATATATTGGTGTTTTTGTGGACAAGGCTTCTTCTGAAGGGGGAGGAAGCAGACAGATTTGTTAATTGAGTACCGGACTTTGAGCATGAGAAACTCGGCTTGAACTGTCCGGGGAAAGAAAGAGGATAGAAAGAATGGAAAGATTAGTAGGAACCGTATCCCGAGGACTTCGCGCGCCGATTATCCGTGAGGGAGATAATTTGGAACAGATCGTTGTGGACACTGTCCTGAAAGCCGCGGCAGCCGGCGAATTTACGGTAAACGACAGAGATATTGTTGCTGTTACGGAATCCGTTGTGGCAAGATCTCAGTCAAACTACGCGAATACACAGCAGCTGGCGGAGGACGTGAAAAATAAACTGGGCGGAGAAACCGTAGGCGTAATCTTTCCGATTTTAAGCAGAAACCGGTTTGCCATCTGCCTGCGGGGAATTGCAAAGGGGGCGAAGAAGATCGTTCTCATGCTCAGCTATCCCAGCGATGAGGTGGGCAATCATCTGCTGAGCTTTGACCTTCTGGACGAAAAGGGGGTTGATCCCTATAAAGATGTTTTGACCCAGGAACAGTTTGAATCCATGTTCGGCAAATCAAAGCATACGTTTACCGGTGTTGACTATGTAAATTATTATAAAAATCTGATCGAAGAAGAAGGTGCGGAAGCGGAAGTTATTTTTGCCAACAATCCCAGAGCGATTCTGAACTATACAAAGGTGATTTTAACCTGTGACATCCATACCCGTCAGAGAACCAAGCGATTGCTGAAGCATGCGGGTGCGGAAGTGGTTCTTGGCCTGGACGACCTTCTTACGACCAGCGTAAATGGAAGCGGCTATAACACCCAGTACGGTATTTTAGGTTCCAATAAGGCTACAGAGGATACGATTAAGCTGTTCCCCAACGACTGTACGGATTTTGTAAAAGCGATTCAGAACAAATTGTTCGTAGCAACCGGGAAACATGTAGAGGTTATGGTTTACGGCGACGGCGCTTTTAAAGATCCCGTAGGAAAGATCTGGGAACTGGCCGATCCTGTGGTTTCTCCCGGTTACACTGACGGTTTGGTGGGTACGCCCAACGAGGTTAAGTTGAAGTATCTGGCGGACAATGATTTTGCCGATCTATCCGGCGATGAGCTGAAAGAAGCGATTTCCGAATACATTCGCCATAAGGATGCAGATCTGGGCGATTCCATGGTAGCGCAGGGAACGACTCCCAGAAGATTGACCGACTTGATCGGCTCTCTGTGCGATTTGACTTCCGGCAGCGGAGATAAGGGGACTCCGATTATTTACATTCAGGGATATTTCGACAACTATACAAAATAAAGGAAGAAAAGAGACGAATGATACGGAATTCAGGCAGCGGCTGCGCTGCCTGAATTTTTTTCCGGTATACGAAATGAAAAAATGTGATATACTAAAAAAGTAAATGCCGTGCGGAGTTCTGCCGTGACCGGGGCTGCAGAGAGGCGGTTCCGCGGGAAGAAACGGTGCGGCAAAACAGTTTTTGCAAAGAAAATGCGGGGGATATCTCCGCACGTCGCTTTTCTTTTTTCGAAAAGCGGCACAGAAAAGGAGAACAGATATGGGTAAGAAGCTGATATCTGTGTGGCTTTCCTTCGTGCTGCTGCTGGTTTCCGGCATTTCGATTTATGCGGGACAAAGCAGCTACGCACAATTCTTGAACCGAAACATCTATATAAACGGAGTACAATTTCAAAATTATCACTTAACGAATTCGTTTGTGCTGTACGATAATGTGACGTATATTCCTTTGAACACGGAAATGTCGCAGATTCTGGGATTTACAGCAAAGATGGATTGGGAAAGCCGCACGCTGGAACTGGTGAAGACGAAACCTGCGAAAACGAAGCCGGATTCTTCCGCTTTGAAAAGCAATCTGCAGAATGTGCCTGTTTCCGAGGTGAAAAACGTGACGGCGGTGGTTCGGGCAGGCAAAGAAAAGAGCAAGGTTACCTTCTCGACTTATTCTCTGCTGAAAGCGGGAAATACTTTGTATTTACCGGTTCGCGCATTGACCGGCAACTCCTGTTTCGGCTGGACTGCTTATTATGACGATTATTCCGGTGTTTATCTGAGCACCTCTCCGTCGGTAAGCGCATATTCCTTTTTCGACCGAAAGGAATCGGATCTGAACCGTGGATTGACGCAGTACATTCTGCAGAAAAACGGAAATCTGGCGAAAGCGTATGCGCTGAATTTGGTTTTTATATTTAAGCATGAAGCCGACGTCAGCAAGCAGAGTGCAACGCTGCTCATGGCTATGGCGGAAAAGGAAAGCACATTCCGAGCCGATGCAGTAGGCGGAGGCGGTTCTACCGGCCTTTTGCAGATAAAGGTATCCACGGCAAAAGGATACGGCTATACTGCGGCAGATTTGAAGGATCCTCATAAAAATGTGGAGCTGGGAGCGAAAATCCTCAGCCAGAATGCCGCAACGTTCGGCACTACGGAAAAAGCGCTGGCCGCATACAATCAAGGCGCGGGCGCAGTGAGCAGAGGGCAGATGCGAAGCGGTTATTACAGCCGTGTGCTGGATGCGCAGGCAAACTTGAATTCTTATCTGGCGAAAAACGGATACGGAACGGGGAAGTAGGCTGCTGAGAACAACCGAATAAAGAAAAACGCAAAACCTGAAGGGATATCTCCTTCAGGTTTTGCTGTTTGGCGCACTTTTTAACGGAGAAAAGGGATGGCACGGATCATGTGCCGAAAGCGAGTTTTTTTGGAGGAAGACGTTTTGCCGAAATGGCAATCAAAACAGCCGTTTATTCGGATTTTGCGCTGCTTCCTTGATAAATAAAATTTGTTTTGAAATTGTGTTGACACATATTATTCAGTGTGATATATTTAAAAATTATTTTTCTTGACGATAGAACTCTTTTTCCGTTATACTAAAAAGAGTGGAGGCGTTTAGAAATGTTTAATATCGGAGATCAGGTTGTCTATCCCATGCACGGGGCAGGCACAATTGAAAAAATCGAAACGAAGCAAATTCTTGGCGAGGTTCGCGATTATTATGTCCTGCGAATTTCTTACGGTGATCTGAAGGTCATGATTCCGGTGGATAATTCCCAGCGGATCGGCGTTCGTTCTATCGTCGACCACGAAACATTGCAGAAAGCGATGGCGCTTTTAGGGGCGGAAACTACGGCCATGTCGGATAATTGGAACCGGCGCAACCGGGACAATATGGAAAAGCTGAAAAGCGGCGATTTAGCTAATGTGGTAGAGGTAATCCGAAACCTGATGCGGGCGGATCGCGTGAAAAAACTGTCCACGGGGGAGAAAAAAATGCTTTCCAATGCCCGGCAGATTCTGATCAGCGAAATTGTTTTAGTTGAAGGAATCAGCCAGGAGGAAGCCGAGAAGCGAATCGCAGAGGCAGTGTAATTTAAACATTCCTGCCTCGGGGCGAACAGCCCGGAAAGGAGGTGAATACATGTATAGAAAACTTCTCAGAGGATTTCTGACCATCAGCGGCGGCCTTTTGGGATACGGAATTTCTTTATTATTTATCAATCTGCTGAAGCTCAAAGAACGGGAATCTGGTTTTTTGCCGACAGCAGAACATACCATGGGACTGAGCATTGCGTGCGCGGTTCTTGGCGCTATTATTTTTTTTCTTATTGCTCCGGGTCTCGGAAGGAAAAGCCGGAAGATGGTTCGGGAAATCGAATCGGATTTGCAGAAAGTGCCGGTTACGGAATTTATTCCGGGAATTATCGGCCTTATAGTCGGATTATTTATCGCGTATTTGATCAGCAATCTGTACGCAGCGATTCCCATTCCCTATGTTGGGATGATTCTGTCTCTTTTGACCTACTTATTTTTAGGTTATCTGGGAGTGTTTATCGCTACCCGAAGGGGGAAGGATTTGCTGATCCTGCAGGCTAACTCCCGAAGAGAGAATGCGAAAGGGAAAAATAAAAACAAAGATCTTTCGCCGAAAATCCTGGACACCAGCGTTATTATCGACGGCAGAATTGCGGATATTATGAAAACCGGTTTTATTGAAGGTACGATTGTCATCCCGGAATTCGTTTTAGTGGAGCTGCGCCATATTGCGGATTCTTCGGATGCGCTGAAACGGAACCGGGGACGCCGCGGTTTGGATATTCTCAGCCGCATTCAGAATGAATACGGCATAGAGATCTACAATACCGCATCGGAAAAGGCTCTGGATGAAATTCCGGAAGTGGATGTAAAACTGCTGAAGCTGGCTCAGATTATGGGCGGCAAGGTTGTAACCAACGACTATAATCTGAATAAAGTCGCGGGAATTAAAGGCGTAGAGGTTTTAAACATCAACGAGCTGGCCAATACCTTAAAACCGGTGGTACTGCCGGGAGAGGAAATGCAGGTTTTCTTAGTGAAGGAAGGAAAGGAAGCCAACCAGGCGGTTGCGTACCTGGATGACGGAACCATGATCGTAGTGGAAGACGGCAGAAAAAGCATCGGAGAGACGATTACCGTAAGCGTAACCAGCGTGCTGCAGACGGCTGCCGGCCGTATGATTTTTGCGAGGTTGAAAAAGAAATAGAGAGAGATTATGTATCGAGAAAAACGGATAGGCGCAATTGTTGTAGCTGCGGGATCCGGAAGCCGCATGGGCGGAAACGTTGCAAAGCAGTATCGGAAGATTGGCGGCGAAATGGTTTTTTTACGATCCGTTCGCGCGTTGAATGAACACCCGCTGATTGACGACTTGTTTGTGGTGGTAAAAGAAAGCGATGTAAATTACTGCCGGGGCTGTTTAGACGGTGCCGGCAGTCTGGATAAGGTTCGCATGCTGATTCCCGGAGGGGAAGAACGGAAAGAATCCGCGCAGAACGGGCTTCGGGGCGCGTATGCGTATTGGGAACGAATGGAGATTCCGGCGCCTCGGATTATTTTAGTTCACGATGCGGCGAGGCCCTTCCTTTCGGAAGAAGTGGTGGACGCGGTTGTGCGTGGTGCCGATGAAAGCGGCGCTGCGGTTCCCGTTATTCCGTTGAAGGATACGGTGCGCAGCGGCGAAGGGACGTTAGACCGTTCTAAATTGTTTGCGGTGCAGACTCCCCAGGGATTTGATGCAGAGCTTCTGCGAAAGGCGTATAAACAAGCGGATAAAGATGGTGTTTCCGGTACAGATGATGCGTCTTTAACAGAACGTCTGGGCGTCAGGACCGCTTTGGTTACCGGCGACTACGGGAATTTTAAGATTACCACAGAGGAGGATTTGATCTGGGCGGAGGCTATGGCGAAACGGCTTCGCACCGGAGGGCAAGCGGAAGAACTTGCACTTCGGGTGGGAATCGGGTATGATGTCCATGCCTTTGCTCCGGAACGCAAGATGATTCTGGGCGGTGTGCGCATTGATTATCCATGCGGACTTGCGGGGCATTCGGATGCGGATGTACTGACCCACGCAATTATGGACGCGCTGTTCGGAGCCTGCGGGCTGGGAGACATTGGCCGGCATTTTCCGGACACGGACGAAGCATTTAAAGGAATTTCCAGTTTAAAACTGCTGCGCCGCACGGTAGGGCTGCTGCGGGAATCCGGTTTTGAGCCTGTAAATATCGATGCGGTTCTTATTGGAGAACGGCCTAAAATCGGTCCATATGCAAAGGAAATGAAAAAGACACTGTCCAAAGAACTGGGCATAGAGGAATCCCAGATTAATATTAAAGGAACGACTACAGAAAAACTGGGATTCTGCGGAAGAGGCGAAGGGCTTGCAGCGCAGGCGGTCGCTCTTTGCAGAACGATTTAGCTGAATTGGAGGAAACACGTTATGCGAATGTCAAAAATGTATATGAAAACACTGCGGCAAGTTCCTGCGGAAGCGGAAATACCCAGCCATATTCTGCTTCTTCGGGCAGGCATGATCCGGAAGCTGGTTTCCGGTGTCTACGGCTTTATGCCTTTGGGCAACCGCTCTTTGATGAAAATTCAGAACATCATCCGGGAGGAAATGGACGCAAAAGGAGGTCAGGAAATCCTGATGTCCGCCATTTGCCCGGCCGAATTGTGGAAGGAGAGCGGCCGCTGGTATGCTTACGGCCCGGAAATGTTTCGCTTAAAGGACAGAAATGAACGGGAATTCTGCTTAGGGCCTACCCATGAAGAAGTATTTACAGACATTATCCGCAGCGAAGTGGATTCCTATCGGGAGCTGCCTATCTATTTGTATCAGATACAGACCAAATACCGGGATGAAGCCCGTCCCCGTTTCGGTTTGATGAGAAGCCGTGAATTCATTATGAAGGATCTGTATTCTTTTGACCGGGATTATGAGGGATTGGATAAGAGCTATTGGCTTATGTATGATGCGTATACCCGGGTTTTTAACCGATGCGGGCTGAATTTCCGCGCGGTGGAGGCGGACAACGGCGCTATCGGCGGCAGCAATTCTCATGAATTCTGCGCTTTGTGTGAAAACGGCGAAAGTGAAATCGCGTATTGCACCCAATGCGAAATGGCGGCAACGACGGAACGGGCCGACTGCGTGGACGCGAAGCCGGAAGATGCTGCGGAACTGCCTTTGGAAGTTGTGCATACTCCGGGAACGAAAACCATAGAGGAAGTCAGCCAGTTCCTGGGCATTGACAAAACGAGAACCATCAAAGCGCTGATGTTTAAAGTATACGGAGAAGAGGGGAAGCCGGAAACGGATTACTATGTGGCGGCCTTTATCCGGGGCGACCGGGAACTGAATATGACCAAATTGATCAACGCGCTGAATATTCCCGAATATGCCATCGAATTCGCGGACGAAAATGTTATGAGCGAAGCTACCGGATGTGTGGGCGGATTTACAGGCCCTATGGGGCTGCATGACTGCAAAATTGTAGTGGACAGTGAGCTTCCGGGTTTGAAGAATCTGTGCGCGGGAGCAAATCAGGCGGATCATCATGCGTTAAATGTAAATTACGGAAGAGATTATAAGGCTGATATAATTACCGATCTGAAGCTCATTCGTCCGGGCGATCCTTGCCCTGCCTGCGGCGCGCCGGTGCAGATGGCAAGAGGTATCGAAGTAGGGCAGGTCTTCAAACTGGGAACCAAGTACAGCGAATCCATGCATGCATATTATAAGGATGAAAACATGCAGGAGCAAGTTATGGTCATGGGCTGCTACGGCATCGGCGTCAGCCGGACGCTGGCGGCGGTAGTAGAGCAGAATCACGATGAGAACGGCATCATCTGGCCGGTTTCCGTGGCACCTTATCATGTGATTATTACCTTGGTTAATCCGGCGGACGAAACGCAGGCGGCTACAGCCGAAGAACTGTATCAAAAGCTGACAGGAGCAGGTGTGGAAGTACTGCTGGACGATCGGAATGAACGGCCCGGGGTAAAGTTTAAGGATGCGGATCTGATCGGCATTCCTCTTCGGATTACCGTGGGTAGGAAAGCGGACGAAGGAGTCGTAGAGTATAAGCCGCGGGCAGAAGCGGAAAACCAGCTGCTTCCTGTAGGAGAGGCCTGTGAAAAAGCAGTGGCTTTCGTGCAGGATGGTCTGCGAATGGGGCTGTAAAAACAGACAATCAATTTTTAAAAACAGAGGGGAGCTTGCCGGTGAGAGAACTTTGGTCTTTGTTCTGGGCGTTTTTAAAAATCGGAACCTGCACCTTCGGCGGCGGATATGCTATGATTCCGGCGATTCGTCATGAATTTGTAGAGGTGCGGGGGAGCATAACGGAAGAGGAAATGATGAACTACCTGGCTCTTTGCCAGTCTGTGCCCGGAGCTATTGCCATAAATGCGGCTCTTTTTATCGGAAATAAAGTTAAAGGCTTTGCCGGAGCGGCCGCGGCCGCTCTCGGCATGGTATTTCCTGCCTTTATATCCATTCTTCTGATCTGCGTGTTCTTGAGTCAGACGCCGGAAAATCACTGGATTGCGGGAGCATTGAAGGGAGTAACGGCCGCTTCGGTGGCTTTGATTGTAAGCACTGCGCTGGAGCAGGGAAAGAAAACGCTGAAGGGCTGGCATAGCTGGGTTTTGATGGCTCTTTCTTTTGTTTTGATCGTGTTTTTAAAGCTGAATGCGGTCTGGGCTGTGTTGTTAGGGGCTGCCGTGGGAGCGGTATCCTGGGGTCTGCGAAAACGGGGAGACTCAAAAATATGATGTATTTGCAGCTGATTTTTTCTTTTTTTAAGATCGGCCTGTTTGGCTTTGGCGGCGGCTATGCTATTTTAGCGCTGATCAATCAGGAGACGCAGAAGTTTGGAATGATGGCGGCTTCGGAGTTTGGGCGGCTGGTGGCGCTTTCCCAGATTACCCCGGGTCCTATCGCTGTCAACTCGGCTACTTATGTAGGATATCAATACGCGGGCGTATTGGGCGCCGTGACCGCTACCTTGGCGCTCTTGCTGCCTTCGGTTATTCTGGTGCTGTTGATTGCGCGGTTTTTGGATCGGTTTGAAAAAAGCAGCCTAGCGGAGGATATTCTTACAGGGGTGCGACCCGCAACTCTGGGGCTGCTGTTGTCTGCGGGAGTCTTTCTGACAGAAGGGTCGGTTTTTCGGACGGGGATTTATACCCGGGCTTTTTTTGAAAACCCGTTGGCATATTTTGATTGGATTTCCATTTTGATCTGCGGAATCACTTTGCTTCTGCATCAAAAATGGAAAATCAGCCCGATTAAATTGACGGTGTTGGCAGCCGTTCTGGGAGCGGTTTTCATTCGATAAAGGAAGAGGAAGGAGCGCATATGTGGGTAGGAGGCGTTCGGGTAGCTGTACCCGATGAAAAGGGGCGGATTCTGCTGGTACGTCAGCACCACGAAAACCGGGATATTTGGATGCTGCCGGGAGGCGGTATTGAAGAAGGCGAAAATGCGGCAGAAGCTGCGGCTCGGGAGGTTCTGGAAGAAACCGGGGTATCCGTAGAGGTGCGGCGGCTGATTTGGCATGTGGAGGAAGTTTCTCCGGAGCGGGGACAGCGGTTCGTGAATTTTTTCCTGGCTGAAATTCTCGAAGGGGAAGCGGTTCTCGGTCAGGATCCGGAATTTGATGCGGAACATCAGGTTCTGCGGGAACTGGCTTTTTTCAGTAAAGAAGAAGTTATGGGGCTTCCCAATGTGTATCCGGAAATTCTGCGGGATGAAATATGGGAGGTTTTGGACGGAAAGCCGGGAGAACCGGTCTTTCGGCTGCGCTGAACCGGACAAACCCCTTTCGGGCTTGCGTTTTTACATATAACAGACATATATTAACAAGCTTCCATGGGGGCGAATGCGTAATCTGCCCTCTATGAATACACGAGGAGGAACAAAATGAAAAAAATTGTTACAATTGAAATGGATAACGGCGGTGTGATTAAGGCGGAACTGTATCCGGATGTGGCTCCGAAGACAGTGGAAAACTTTGAGAATCTGGCAAAATCAGGATTTTACGATGGATTGATTTTCCACAGAGTGATTCCCGGCTTTATGATTCAGGGGGGATGCCCAAACGGAAACGGAATGGGAGGCCCCGGCTATACGATTCCCGGAGAATTTAAGCTTAACGGATTTGAAAACAATTTGCTGCATGACAGGGGCGTTCTTTCCATGGCAAGAGCTATGGATCCGGATTCCGCGGGTTCTCAGTTTTTTATCATGGTAGAAAAATGTCCCCATCTGGATTTTCAGTACGCATCTTTCGGGAAGGTGTTTGAAGGGATGGATGTTGTAGATCAGATTGTAAATGTAAAGAGAGACCGCATGGATAAACCTCTTGAGCCCCAGAGAATGAAAAAAGTCACAGTAGAGGATACGGAAGAATAGCCGGACGGGGAATTTGTCGAAAAATTTTAGGAATACGGGACGAATTTTTACAAAATTCGCCCTGTATTTTTTTTATGCTTAGAAAAAAAGGAGGAATGCTATGGAATTTGTAGACAGCCTCAAAGAGAGCGTAAGAGAGAAAAAAATAAAAATTCGCCCGGAAATCAGAAAAGAAGAAAAAAGAATTGCCGGTCAAGAGAACGCGGGAGAACTACAGTTTCTGGCCGCACGTTGTCTGTTTATGGGCGGAATTGCTTTTCTCTGCGGACGAGCTGCGGCCGGGGCGGCGGTATTACCCTGCGCCGCTGCGTGCATGGCAGCGGTTATGGGGAGGGAGAAAGCAAATATCTATGTGCTGCTTCCTTTGCTTTTAGGAATGTTTCTGTTCAGATCGGCGGAACCCTTGCTTGTAGGGGAGGCGTTAGCGGTGTTCTGTATCGGAGCTGTCTTTTTTGTGCTTCGGAAAAAACGGATTTCGCTGGCGGCAAGAGCTTTGTTTTCAGCGGTAGTACTGGCCGGATGTAAAATCCTGTGCTGTTACGCTGCGGGGCAGCTGTATTTGTATAATGCGGTAGCCGCCCTTAGGGACATCATATTTTTACTGGCGCTGACAGTGGTTTTTCGACTGTTTTTTGACGGCCTGGCGGTTGACGCGGGAGATCGGTCGGCAAGAGCGGGAACGCCGAAAAAAGAATCTGAGCCGGATAAAAACGGTATGGCCGGAAGTGTGCCGGGGAATACGCTGGAAGGGAAATTACATAGAGTTTGGGAAAACCGTCTGCTGCGTGCGGATGGCGTCTGGACGGCTTGCGCAGCGGTAATCTGGATGATTGCGGCGGCCGGGGCAGCGGCTTGTCTGTCGGGGCTTGGTTTGGGAGAAGCGGGCAGCTCCGCGGCGGATGGGTACGAAATCAACATATTCGGTCTGGTGCTGCATTGGTCGGGGCTTGCCGACACATCTCTTTTGAATGTTGCGGGATTTCTGGCTGTTTTGGCCGCCGGGCAGAAAAGAGGAATGCTGGAGGGCTGCCTGGCCGGCAGCGTTGCGGGGGTTATGGCGTTTCTGTTGGGAGAAGGCAGTCCGGTTTTGGCCGGTATTTTCGGTTTCTGCGGAGTAGTAGCCGGCTGTTTTAGAAGAAGCCGGCCGATTGTGACAGCATTGGTTTTTACGGCAGCGGCTTTGCTGTTCAGCCTTACGAAAGGATATCCTGACTTGTATGTGTCTGTATACGAGCCTTTGATCGCCGCTTTGATTTTCACGCTTCTTTCTCTCGTTCCCCGCAGTGTGAAGGAACGGGTATTGGAATGGTTTCCCGCCGTCCGACCGGTTTGCTGCGAGGGTATCTGGAATGAGAAAAGAAGAGCCAAAAAGACCCTGACGGGATACCGGGACGCCTTTGAACGGCTGGCTCTCTGCTGCGGAGCGCCCAGTTACCGGAACCCTGCGAAAGATGTGCTGGCTTTGGAACTGCAAGGTATGGTACAGGTGCTGGACGGGCTCTTAAAGGAACTGGAGGGAGAGGGAAAACCCAATGAATTCCGCAAACCTCATTATCAGATTCAAATGGGCGCCTCCGGATATGCCAGGGAAAAGGATATATCCGGAGACAGTTACCTTTGGGAACATGTAGGAAAAGGAGAATACTTAATGGCTCTTTCCGACGGCATGGGGCAGGGCTCCAGAGCCGCTCAGGAAAGCGGTCTGACGGTACACACGCTTCGTGATCTTTTGAAAGCCGGATTTGACGCGGAGGTAGCTCTTCGCATTGTGAATTCTCTCCTCCTTTTAAAATCCACCGATGAGATTTTTTCCACGGTGGATATGGGAATGCTCAATTTGTATACCGGAAAATTTCGGCTTTATAAAATAGGCGCTGCTGCCACTTTTATTAAACGAGGAGATCAGGTAAAGGTAATAAAGGTGGCGGCGCTTCCTATGGGTTTAGTAGAGCGGATTTCCGTAAACAGTGTGGAATTTCGTGTTCGCCGGGGGGACAGCATTATTATTGTATCTGACGGAATCACAGATGCGGGAGCGGAAGGCTCGGAGAATTTAGAGTGGCTGGAAAGTGCGATCCGGGGGATTCGTTCAAAGGATCCCCAGACCATGGCGGATTTGATCTTAAATCGTGCGGTGGAGCGCCGGGGTGTACGGGAAAAAGATGACATGACAGTTATGGTTGCTTCCGTATCGTAAAACAGCCGTGTTTCGTGTTTGTTGAATGCCTCTGATTTTTGTGTGGATTCACTGAAAAAAGCTGTAAAACTTTGATTTCAAAATGCCGATCATTTATAATGGCAGTAATGCCGAATGGTCGGTATTTTTGTGCGGAAAGCACGGCGCGGAGCATGACACCGGTGTTGCAAAAAGCTCTGCCGCCGCTGAAAGGAGTGTGCCGGGATGATTGGAAAAATTGCGCCTTTTGTAAAAAAGTATAAGAAATTTGCGGTAATCACGCCTTTTTTGGTAGCGGCGGAAGTGGTTTTAGAGGTGTTGATTCCCCTTTTGATGGCCAAAATCGTGGACGTGGGAATTGAGCAGCAGGATTTGCGGTATGTACTGCGAACAGGCGGCTTTATGATTTTGATGGCGTTGTGTTCTTTGTTTTGCGGCGCTGCGGCAGGGCGGACGGCGGCGGTGGCCGCTACGGGCTTTGCCTGCGAATTGAGGAAAGCCCTGTTTGACAAAGTGCAGGAATTTGCGTTTGCTAATCTTGACCGCTTTAGTACGGCCTCGCTGATTACCCGGATGACCACGGATGTAACCAACACGCAGAACATGGCGCAGATGATGCTGCGCATTTTGATTCGGGCGCCGCTGATGCTGGTTTGTGCTGTTTGTATGGCTGCTTATATCAATGCCCGTTTAACCCGTATTTTTTTGTTGGCGGCAGTATTTTTGATAATCGGAATTTTTCTGATTATGAGACTGTCTTATCCCCGCTTCCGCAGGATGATGGAACAGTATGACGGCTTGAACAGCCGCGTTCAGGAAAATTTGACCGCTATTCGCACGGTAAAAGCTTATGTGCGGGAACCCCATGAAAATCAAGCCTTTCGGGACGCTGCGGAAAAATTGTGTACGGCGCAGAGACGGGCGGAAAAGCTGGGGATTTTGGCTATGCCGATGATGTCTTTGATTTTATATTCCTGCATCGTAGCCATCTGCTGGTTCGGCGGGAATTTTATCGTGGCCGGAACCATGAAAACCGGCGAACTGATCAGCTTTATCAGTTATACCTCGCAGATCATGATTTCTCTTATTATGGTTGCGGTAACCATGCTGAATTTGGTATTATCCCGGGCTTCTGCGGCTCGAATCATCGAGGTACTGGAGGAAGAACCGGAGATGGAAGATCCGAAAGAACTTTCCGCAGAAAGCAAGGTACCTGACGGTTCCGTGCGCTTTGATAATGTGTCCTTCAGCTACAGCGGCGATAAAGATCGGCTGGTTCTTAAAAATGTAAGTTTTTCTGTTGCTTCGGGTGAAACCGTTGGAATTGTAGGCGGAACCGGTTCTTCCAAAACTTCGCTGGTGCAATTGATTCCCCGGCTCTACGACGTTCTGGAAGGAAGGGTTCTGGTTGGCGGCAGGGATGTAAAGGAATATCCTCTGCAGGCTCTGCGGGACAGCGTCGCTGTGGTTTTGCAGAAAAATCTGCTGTTTTCGGGAACCATAGAAGAAAATTTGAAATGGGGAAATCCGGAGGCTTCGGAAGAAGAAATCGCAGAGGCCTGTGAGGCGGCAGCTGCCCGGGAATTCATCGAAGCCTTACCGGACGGTTATAAAACAGATCTGGGGCAGGGCGGCGTAAACGTATCCGGCGGTCAGAAACAGCGGCTTTGTATTGCCCGGGCACTTTTAAAGAAACCGAAAATCATTATTTTAGATGACAGCACCTCGGCAGTGGACACGGCTACTGATGCGAAAATCCGCCGGGCTCTGCGGCAGAGGCTTTCGGGAATGACCACGATACTTATTGCGCAGCGGCTTTCCTCCGTACAGGATGCCGACCGCATTATCGTATTGGAAGACGGGCAGATCAGCGGTATCGGCACCCATGAAGAACTGTTGCGGGATAACGAGATTTACCGGGAAATTTACCGATCGCAGTCTCGGATAGAGGAGGTGGGATAAATGCCAGGACATGGAAAAAGAACCGGCGCTGCAGCCCGGCCGAAAAATGCAAAAGAAACGGTGCGGCGTATTTTGGGTTATATGCTGAGGTATCGGGTACAGCTCTGCTTCGTAGTGCTGGCGATTATGGTCAGTGCCGCGGCAGGCGTAGCCGGAACTTATTTTTTAAAACCCATCATCAACCGTTATATTGTCCCCTGGATTGGTCACGAAAATCCGGATCTGTCAGGGCTGGCGGGAATTCTTTGCGTGATGGCGGCGATTTATCTGACAGGTACTCTCTGTTCCTGGCTGTACAGCCGTTTGATGATCAATATCGCTACCGGCACTCTGTATCGAATCCGGACGGATTTATTTTCCCGCATGGAGCGCCTGTCTGTCGGCTACTTTGACAAACATGTGCACGGGGAACTTATGAGCCGCTATACTAACGATACGGACGCACTGCGGGAAATGCTCAGCAGCGGCGTTCCCCAGCTGATTTCTTCTGCCATCTCGGTCAGCGGTATCTTTGTTATGATGCTTTTACTGAGCCCGGCTTTGACGCTGGCAGTGGCGTTTGTGCTGTTTCTTATGCTGGGGATTATAAAATATCTGGGAAAAAAGAGTGCTTTTTATTTTAAGAAACAGCAGGAGGCTATCGGCAAACTTAACGGGTACATTGAAGAGATGGTGGAAGGGCAAAAAGTAATAAAGGTATTCAATCATGAAGAAGAAGTAAAATCGGAATTTGCCCGGCGCAATGAAACTCTGCGGCAGGCGGCTTCCAACGCCAATACCTGCGCCAACGTGCTGATGCCTATTATGTCAAACCTGTCGTATATTCTGTATGCGATTGTAGCGGCTTTGGGGGCGGCTTCCGTAATCGGCGGACGCTTGGATCTGGGATCCGTGGCGGCGTTTCTGCAGTATACACGTTCCTTTGCTCAGCCGGTGACTCAGATTTCACAGCTGTTTAATTCTGTCCTGAACGCTCTTGCCGGAGCGGAGCGCATCTTTGCTTTAATCGATGAGCCGTCAGAGGAAGACGGCGGGGATGTGATTCTGGTCAACGTCCGGGAAAAGAAGGGCGGCGGTTTGGAAGAAACAGAAGCGCATACCGGACGGTGGGCATGGAAATGTCCGGATTCTTCGGAGCGGGGCGGTTGGCGGCTGGTCGAACTGCGGGGCGATGTGCGTTTCCGCAATGTGACATTTTCCTACGATGGAGTAAAAAACGTATTGAAAAATGTTTCTCTTTACGCCGAGCCCGGCCAGGAGATCGCTTTCGTGGGTTCTACCGGTGCGGGAAAAACCACGATTACCAACTTGCTGAACCGGTTTTATGATATAAATGAGGGAGAAATTACTTACGACGGAATCGATTTAAAGCGGATTCGAAAGGCGGATCTGCGGGGTTCTCTGGCGATGGTTCTTCAGGATACCCATTTGTTTACAGGCACCGTTCGGGAAAATATCCGGTACGGGAATCTCGAGGCTTCGGATTCGGAAGTGGAAGAAGCCGCAAAGCTGGCCAACGCCCATGCTTTTATACAGCACCTTCCTCAGGGCTACGATACCGTTCTGACAGCAGACGGCGCAAATCTGTCCCAGGGACAGCGCCAGCTTCTGGCCATTGCCAGAGCGGCGGTTGCCGATCCTCCCGTGTTGGTTTTGGATGAAGCCACCAGCTCCATCGATACTCGTACGGAAACGCTGATTCAAAAGGGAATGGAACGGCTGATGGATGGAAGAACGGTCTTCGTAATTGCCCATCGGCTTTCCACCGTGCGGAACGCGGATGCAATTTTAGTGCTGGAAAACGGAGAAATTATCGAACGGGGAAGCCACGAACAGCTGCTGCAGGAAAAGGGAAAGTATTATCAGTTGTATACGGGAATGTTTGAATTGTCGTAAAAGAGGGGGAGCGGTATGTCTTATCAGATCGGAGAAGTGACTAAGTTTTTGGGAATTACGGCAGATACCCTTCGTTATTACGAAAAGGAAGGTATTGTTACACCCTGCAGAAATCCGGAAAACGGGTATCGGGAGTATTCTTTTGAAGATATCTTTTTGCTTTCAGACGTGATGTTCTATCGAAGTGTGGATATGAGCCTGGAGGAAATCCGGGGAATCTGCTCCGGAAAAAACCTGCGGGAAACCCAGCGGCTGATACATGAAAAAAAGGAAATCATGAAGCGACGGCTGGAAGAAAGCCGAAAGCTCTTGATTCGCATGGAAGGCTGGGAGGAAATGCATGATGAAGCTATGCGTTTCCTCGGGAAATATGATATTCGCCCTCTGCCCCGTTCCATTCGGAAAAATACATTTCCCCGGCGGGAAAATGTGTCGATGGAGGAATTAAAGGAGAGCATTCCCATCAACCAGGAGAACGCGTATTTTGTACTCATGTCGTTTTACGGGAAGCTGTCCGGCGGCGGTCTGCAGCATTATTTTTCGTTGGACAGCGGTATATCCCGCAAGCTGCGTCTGCCCTGCAAAGGAGCCGGATTTACAGAGGAGGAGCACCCTCGCTGTTTGTTTACCGTAATTCGCTACGAGTACGGGAAAGACGATGGGTCAGCATTCCAGCCCCTCTGCCGGTATGCGGAGGAACAGGGCTTGAAGCTGGAAGGATCGGTTTACGGGCGGCAGAGCGTTACTATTTACGATAAGGGAGGCACCTTTGAGTATTATCGTCTTTATGCGCCGCTTGCGGAAGAGTGAAAGTTATCCGGGAAGGAGGCTGTTCCGCTAACGGGGAATCTGCGGCAGACAAAATTCCTTTTTATGCGGGCGGCGCATTTTTTCCGGTTCGTTAAAAAACGTTCAAAAGCCTCTTGACATTAGAGCAACTCCAAGGTTTACACTAATGTTAGAAAAGGGAGGTTTTACTATGAAAAAGATATCGATCATCCCCTTAATTGCTTTATTTACAGCAAGTTTTCTGTGGGGATCGGAATTTGTTTTACTGGAAGTGGCGCTGGACGAACTGCCTGTGGAGTTTTTTACTCTGCTGCGTATGGGAAGCGCTGCCGCGGCTCTGCTGCTGGCAAAATGTTTATTTAAGAGAAATGAGAGAATTTTACCGGACGACCGGGTCAGAATTTTGATTTCCGGCGTGCTTTGCGGGGTATATTTCTTTATGGAAAACGCAGGCGTGGAGAGAACCTCCGGCGCTCTGGCTTCCATGATACTGACGCTTGTTCCTATTCTCGGCCTGATTGCAGACCGCATCTTCTTCGGAAATAAGATTACGGTGAAGAAAGCGTCGGCCACGGCGGTGTCCATCGTGGGCGTGTTCCTGATCGTAACCTGCGGAGGAAACGGGGATATGGGCGGACAGCTGAGCGGGTATTTATTTATGCTGGGAGCTACTGTATTCTGGACGGCATATCTGGTAATTTCCAAGCCGCTTCTGGAACGTTATTCCGCATTGACTGTGACCGCATGGCAGTTTTTAACGGCTGCTGCAGTTTCTCTGCCTGCGGCGGTTCCTTCCTGGGTTCCGGCTTCGGAATTCAATGGGGAACTTGTTCTGGTAGTTTTAGCGGCGGGCGTTGTCTGCACGGCGGGAACGGAATTTGTCTATCTCTTCGCGGTAGGCCGGGTCACGGTTGCGTTTGCCACTCTTTTTGAAAATTTTATTCCGGTTGTGGCGATTTTGATCAGCTTTGCGGTGTTCGGCACCGTGCCGGCGGTTTTACAGCTGGCGGGCGGCTGTCTGATTATTGCTTCCGTCCTTGCGGCTTCCGGTATGTTTGAACGAAAGAAGCCTTGCTCCGAGGCGGATAAAGATGAAAAAGAAGGAAAGACGGCATTATGATCACAGAAAAAGTAAGGAATGCAATTTTGCAGAACAGTTTGCTGGACCCCGGAGATCATGTGGTTATCGGGGTGTCAGGCGGACCTGATTCCGTTTGCCTGCTCCATATTCTGAAAGGATTCTCAGAAGAATGGGATCTGCATCTCCATGGGGTTCACGTCAATCACGGACTGCGGGGAGCTGACGCCGACAGCGACCAGACATATACGGAGGAACTTTGTGCACAGCTGGATGTGCCTTGTCATACCTTTTCCTGCGACATTTCCGTACTGGCAAAAGAATGGCATATGACTGAAGAAGAAGCGGGCCGGGAGGCCCGCTATCAGGCTTTTGAGGAGGTTCGGAGAGAAATTCTCACAAGAAAGCAGCATGAAGGAAAAGCCGTGCCTGCTGTAAAAATTGCTGTGGCACAGAACATGAACGACCAGGCAGAAACCGTTCTCATGCGCGTTCTGAGAGGAACCGGCGTGGACGGCCTTGCCGGCATGGAATATATGCGGGACGGGGTTGTAATTCGTCCTCTTTTGGATGTAACCCGTACGGAAATCGAACAGTACTGTCGTGAATACGGGCTGAATCCCCATACGGATCAGACCAATCTGGAGCCGGTGTACACCCGCAACAAAATCCGCATCGAACTGCTTCCTTATCTGGAGGAGCATTTCAATCCGGGGATTACCAAAGCTCTCAGCCGCCTTTCTAAAATTGCGGCAGAAGATAAGAGTTATATTTTCGGGACGCTGCCGGAGATGGAGCTTTCCGAAGACAGGAAGCGTTGTTCTTATAACAGAAAGGTTCTTCGGGAACTGCATTCGGCAGTGCGGAAACGGGCGGTTTCCGTAGGATTTAAGGAGATTGGACTCACCCAAGATATTTCTTCTATTCATCTTGATGAGGCCGACCGCCTGATTCGGGAAGGCCGTACTTCGGAAATGATGGATTTTCCGGGAGGTTACGGGCTGCGGCTGAATTATGAAAAAGTGGAGCTGTTCCGCAAAACCAAGCAGGAAGCGGAGCAGGAAGCCTGTTATGCATTTAAATTGCTGGACGGGGAAGAAGTTTCTGCATTAAACGGGGCACTTAAGGTAAAAATCTTATCGGGGGAAGCGGCTGAAAAGGTTGAATACCTGCTGAGCGATAAGCGGCGGGCCATTTTCGACAAAAGTCTGATGGATTACGGCGAGCTGGAATTGCGGACTCGAAGGCCGGGAGATTGGATTCGGCCTTCGGGTATGAACGGCACGAAAAAAATCCAGGATTATTTTGTGGACGCAAAGATCCCTCAGGACGAGCGGAATCGCATTCCTTTAATTTGTCTGGGCTCAGAGGTTCTTTGGATCATCGGGTTTCGGAGCAGTGAAAATTTCAAGGCCGCAGAACCGCGAAAAGGTGTGGTTTATCTGGAATATGACGGCGTTTTGTAGCTTGAAGGGGATGGCCTCTTATGATACAATAATACAATACGAATTCTTTCCGCCCGGGAGCCGTCGGCGTTTTTTCTTCCGGCGGCTGCGGACGGCAGACGGATAGAATAAAGTCGAACATAAAACGAAAGGAAGGGGCCGACTATTGAACAAACTTGTTAAAAATGTTGGAATTTATATCATCATTTTTGCCGTTGTTATGGGTTTAGCCTGGTTTTATTCAGGAAACGAAGCATCTGCGCCGAAATCCGTGGAATTTTCGGATTTCGTAACGTATATGCAGAAAGAACAGGTGGTTGAGCTGACCATAGTGAACACCCACCTGACGGGTACATTAAAGAACGGAAACAAAATTTCTTCTTATGCGCCGGATTCTTTGAATCTGATGATGCTGACGGAGAAATATATATTTCCGCAGGCAGAGCAGGGGACGCTGACCATCGTCAGCAAGAAACCTTCCAGTTCGTCCTGGATTATTTCGCTGCTGCCTACTATCGTTATGGTTTTAATCTTTATTTTCTTCTGGTATCTTATGATGCAGCAGGGACAGGGCGGCGGAAAGGGGGTCATGGCCTTCGGCAAGAGCCGGGCAAAAATGCACAAAGAATCCGAATTAAAGAAGGTAACATTTGCGGATGTAGCAGGTCTGGACGAGGAAAAAGAAGAGCTGGAAGAAGTGGTGGATTTCCTGAAATATCCGAAAAAATACAGAAACCTGGGAGCGAGAATTCCGAAGGGCATTCTGCTGGTAGGCCCTCCGGGAACCGGGAAAACGTATATTTCAAAGGCTACGGCAGGCGAAGCCGGCGTGCCTTTTTTCAGCATCAGCGGATCGGATTTCGTGGAAATGTTCGTAGGCGTAGGTGCTTCCCGTGTGCGGGATTTGTTTGAACAGGCCAAGAAAAATGCTCCCTGTATTGTTTTCATCGATGAAATTGATGCGGTTGGGAGAAAGCGGGGAGCCGGTTTGGGCGGCGGCCACGATGAAAGAGAGCAGACGCTGAATCAGCTGCTGGTGGAAATGGATGGCTTCGGAGACAATCTGGGCATTATTATTTTGGCGGCGACGAACCGGCCGGATGTTCTGGATCCGGCTCTGCTTCGCCCGGGGCGTTTTGACCGTCAGGTTGTGATCGGCGTTCCCGATATTAAAGGAAGAGAAGAAATTTTCCGGATTCATTCCAGAAATAAACCTCTGGACAGCAGCGTAGATCCGAAGGTGCTGGCTCGCAGAACGCCGGGCTTTACCCCTGCGGATATTGAAAACCTGCTGAACGAAGCGGCGCTGCTGACAGCTCGCCGCAACGGAAAGTGGATCCGCATGGACGAAATCGAAGAGGCTATTACAAAAGTAATTGCCGGCCCGGAAAAGAAGAGCCGGGTTATCAGTGAGCGGGAGCGGAGGCTGACGGCGTTCCACGAAGCGGGGCATGCGCTGGTAGCGTCTCTGCTGCCGAATACCGATCCGGTGCATCAGGTTACGATTGTACCCAGAGGCATGGCGGGAGGATTTACCATGATTCTGCCGAAGGAGGATAAATACTACTCCACCAAAGGCGAAATGGAAGATCAGATTATTCATCTTTTAGGCGGCCGGGTGGCGGAAAAGATTACGCTGGACGATATCAGCACAGGAGCCAGCAACGACATCGAACGGGCTACGGAAATTGCCAGAGCTATGGTTACCAAATACGGCATGAGCGATAAGCTGGGACCCATTAACTACAGCTCCTCGGATGAAATTTTCTTAGGCAAGGATTTTTCCACCAAGAAAAATTTTTCGGAAGAAGTGGCTTCGGTGATCGATAAAGAAATCCATATGATTATAGAAACCGCTTTCGCAAAGGCGGAAAAGCTTCTGTCGGATAATATCGATATGCTGAACAAGATCGCGCAGGTGCTGCTGGAAGTAGAGACGCTGGACGGAGAACAGTTTGAAGAATTGGTTTCCGGAAAGAAAACTCCGGAAGAACTGATCGCCTCCATGAGAGAGACGGAAAAGAACATTGCCGCTGCCAATGCAAAGGAAGCAGAGGAGCATATGGCGGAACTGGCTGCGGAGGAAGAGGCATCCGACGATGAGGACGATGACGAGGATCTTTACTCCGTGCCGGAGGATGACCGGGAGAGATAGATGAGCGGTACGTTTTCCAACGATTTGATCAATAATACAATTTACCATTTGTTGAATTTTGAAAAGCACAGCAGCTTTCAGGCGGCAGCCCGGGAAGCTGCTGTCAACAATAATTTTCAGATTGTGCTGCTGACAGAGGATTTCAACCAGGTATTTACGGTGGAGACCCTCCACCGAACCAGCATTGAAGAGGCTGTGCGCCTGCGGATCGAGGGAGGAATCGGGCCGGATCAGGGCAATGTATCCATCATGGTGGACGGCGTTCGCACTTACTGGGGAACGGTACGCATCAATGGCGAAAAGTATTATATGTTTCTGGTGGATAACGATGACAGCTATACTTCTTCGGAAATCAAAAAGCTGGCGGAAATCATCGAGCTGGCTATGGGTATGTGGAATTACAGTCCTGTGCGGGATGTGACCGCGGAATTTATCCGAGCCATGCGCCGGGGCAATAAAAGCCTTGCTTATATTCTGCGGGAGGAAGGCAACTTTACAGAAGAAATAGACAGCGTCTTTATCATTACCGGCGTGGGAAAAGAGGAAGGGTTTAAAACGATTTCTTCTTTGGAAAAGGAAATCGGCTGCCGGATTCTGAAAATCGCGGAAGACGATGAAATCTGCGGCGTAGTTATGGGTCGCGTATCTACGAAAGGTGAGGAGGAAGGTTGGCTGCTGGAAGCGCGCGGTCGTTTGGAATCCTTAGAGCCGGATATGGTTTTTTATGCCAATCAGGTTCGCAATGTAGAAGGCGCGGCGGACGCATTTCAGATGATTAATGAAGCCTGGCCTTTCATTCATTCCATTTTCCCCAGACAGAAAATTTTTACGAAATATGAACTGGCGCTGGTGGGAAACTGCGTAAATATTGCCATGAAAGGCGGCACGGTAAAAAAGAACTATATGAATCTGCTGGATCCTTTTCTCAATATGAACGAAGGGAAGGGGCGGCAGCTTTTGGAAACGCTGGCAATTTTCATGCTGGACGCAGGTATGAATACATCAAAGACCGCCAGCTTGATGGATTTGCATACGAATACCATTCAGTATCGTTTAAAACGAATTCGGGAAATTTTAGGGGTGGATATTATGAAAGCCACTGTGATTCCGGGCTTGGTCATGGCCTTGGCTATGGAGCGGATCGAAAAAATTACGCGGGCTTTTTAAGTCCGTGTTTTTTTCGGCTTCATCAGCATTCAAGGCTGTTTTGCAGGTATGGAATCAAGCCGCAGGCAAAGCGGATTTTTGAGGCGGAAGATATGGATTTTCAAGGAGAAGCCATGCAGGATATGAAGAAAAGGATGTGTCGGATCGGAAATGTAGAATTAGGGCATCCGTTTTTGTTGGCGCCGCTGGCGGGGATCACTGACAGCGCTTTTCGGCAGCTCTGCAGAGAGCAGGGGGCAGCTATGGTCTATTCCGAGATGGTCAGCGCCAAGGGACTGTATTACAGAGACAAGAATACCGACGAACTTCTGGCGTTTCGGCAAACGGAAAAGCCCATCGCCTATCAGCTGTTCGGTTCGGAACCGGAGATTATGGCGTGGGCGGCGGAAGCGCTGAGCTCCAGGGAAAACTGCATTTTGGATATCAATATGGGGTGCCCGGTTCCGAAGGTGGTAAAGAACGGAGAGGGCGCAGCGCTGATGAGGCAGCCGAAGCTGGCGGCAGAGATTGTTGCTTCTATGGCGGCCGCAGAGGCTGCGGCCGCGGAGCGGGCGGGCCGCCTGCCGAAGCCGGTTACGGTTAAGTGCCGTATGGGATGGGATAAAGATAGCTGCAATGCGGTGGAATTTGCTTTGCGGATGCAGGAGGCAGGGGCGTCTGCGGTTGCTGTGCACGGGCGAACCCGGGAGCAGTATTACGAAGGAAAGGCCGATTGGGAGGTCATCGCTCGGGTAAAGGAGGCGCTGGATATTCCCGTAATCGGCAGCGGAGATGTGTTTTCGGGAGCGGATGCCGCACGGATGCTGCGGGAAACCGGATGCGATTTTGTTATGGCGGCTCGAGGGGCTTTAGGGAATCCCTGGATCTTTCGGGAGTTTTCAGAGGCTTGGCGCCGGGAGGCGCACAGCCCTGCCGGCGAAGCGGGAGCCACGGCCGGGGAGCGGTTGGAGATGATTCGACGGCACATAGATTTCGTTGTAAAGGAAAAGGGAGAAAACCGGGGAATTCGGGAGATGCGCAAGCATGTGGGCTGGTATGTGAAAGGAATTCACGGGGCAGCGGAAATTCGCCGGAGGGTGAATGCCATGACCCGGGCGGAAGATGTGCTGAATTTGCTGGAGGAAATGATAAGATCCGGCGGTGAGTGATTTCTTGACTTAACATGGCTTCTTAGAGTATAATAGTTCGAATAGGGCAGTCATTTTGTTCGGGAAGAATCCCCTTAAATGTACTGCATTAAATTTCCCTGACAGGAAAGAGGGTAAAGGAGAATTGAAAAATGGCAGAAGCGACGATTCTGACAAAAGAGGGGTATGATAAATTAGTAGCGGAGCATGAAGAGCTTGTATCGGTACGGAGAAAGGAAGTAGCGGAGCGGCTGAAAGAAGCGATTTCTTACGGTGACCTTTCCGAAAACGCAGAATATGATTCCGCAAAAAACGAGCAGGCTGAATTGGAAGAGCGAATTGCTCTTGTAGAACAGATGCTTCGCAATGTGCAGATTATTGACCACGATACAGTGGATCACGATCGGGTGCAGGTCGGTGTTCGGGTAAAATTAAAGGATGCGGACTGCGGAGATACATTTGAATATGAAATCGTCGGCTCTACGGAAGCTGATCCTTTTGAAGGGCGGATCTCCAACGAGTCTCAGGTGGGGAAACAGCTTTTAGGCCATATGGTCGGCGACGTTGTAGAGATTGAGGTTCCCGACGGAATTCTGCATTATGAGATTCTTCAGATCGGGAAATAAAATCGGAACAGAAGAGGCGGCTTGACCGCGGAATGATGAGGAATAGAAGCAGCACCGGAGAAAAGAACGGAGGAAATTATGGCTACGGAAGAAAAGACAATGGCAAATCCCGAAGTAGAACAGGAACTGGATCTGAGTGAACAGAGAAAAATCCGTCGGGATAAATTGGCAAAGCTCCAGGAGATGGGCAGAAATCCTTTTCTGGTTGAAACCTGGGATGTGACGGCGCACAGTGAGGACGTGAAAGAAAACTTTGAAGCTATGGAAGGGAAAGCCGTCTCCATGGCAGGCCGTATTATGGCCAAACGTCAGATGGGGAAGGCTTCTTTTATCGATATTCAGGATAAGCAGGGACGAATTCAGTGCTATGTTCGTCAGGACGCCATTACGCCGGAAGAGTATGAAATTTTCCTGACTTACGATTTGGGTGACATTGTAGGCGTACAGGGTGAGATTTTTAAAACCCGTCACGGTGAGATTTCCGTAAGAGTGGAAAAGCTGGTTCTTTTGAGCAAATCCTTGCAGCCCCTGCCCGACAAGTGGCACGGGTTAAAGGATCAGGATCAGAGATATCGCCAAAGATATGTGGATTTGATTGTAAACCCTGATGTGCGGAATACGTTCCGTAAAAGATCGGAAATTATCCACGAAATTAAGCGGGTTTTGGAAGAGGACTACGGTTTTCTGGAAGTCGATACTCCGATTCTGACCACCATTGCAGGCGGTGCTAACGCCAGACCGTTCAATACGCATCACAACACCCTGAATTTGGATATGAAGCTGCGTATTTCCAACGAACTGTTCCTGAAGCGTTTGATTGTAGGCGGTCTGGACAGAGTGTATGAAATGGGAAAGATGTTCCGGAATGAGGGGATGGACAGAAATCACAACCCCGAATTCACATCCATGGAATGCTATATGGCGTACGGCAATATGGAAAGCGTGATGGAACTGACAGAGCAGATCGTTTCTAAAGCGGCTTTGAAATCCACCGGCAGCATGGTAATTACTTACCAGGGCAAGACGTTTGATTTGACTCCGCCTTGGAGAAGATTGAATATGGCAGACGCGGTAAAGGAAATCACCGGCATTGATTTCTCTGTTTTGAATACTGATGAAGAAGCCCGCGGCGCGGCCATCGCTTACGGCATGGACGAGGAAGAAGTAAACGCAATGACCAGAGGAAAGATCATTGCGGAAATGTTTGAGGAATACTGTGAAGATGTTCCCGGGTATCTGGATGTTCCGACTTTTGTAATCGGGCATCCTGTTGAAATTTCTCCTCTGGCAAAGAGGGATCCGGAAGATCCAAGAATCACAAGAAGATTCGAAGCCTATATCAATGGATGGGAAATTGCGAACGCATTCTCCGAGTTAAACGATCCTATCGATCAGTATAACCGGTTCAAGGAGCAGCAGGCACAGCTGGATGCCGGAACCGACGAGGAAGCGCATCCCATGGATGAGGATTTCGTCAATGCTTTGGAGGTGGGTATGCCTCCTACCGGCGGCCTCGGCGTAGGCATTGACCGGGTAATTATGCTGGTAACCGATTCTCCCAGCATTCGGGATATCATCCTGTTCCCCACGATGAAACCGCTGGATAAATAAACGGCGTAAAATCGAGGGACTTGAGGTATCCTTCGTTCAAAGGACTTTGATCCGATATAGAGCGCTTTTAAGGAGCTGCTGCACAGCTGTCTGAATAGGTCGGCTGGAGCGACGGCTCCTTTTTCGTTGCAATATACCGGTTTCCTTGAAACAATATCCAATGGTTAATGTTACCGCGAAATTGGTTAGTCAGGCTTCGGTAATCAATAACTTGAATAGGGATAATATTATAGGCAACGAGATAAAACGGCTTAATTAAGTGTCGAAAGGTATTGCCGGAATATTTGAGGGAAAATTATGATATAAAATGCGATTAAAATTAAGAAAAAGAATGAATTTACTGAAAAAATATTGAAGCCTGGAGAGAATTGTAGCATAATTAAAGCCAAGAGAAGTATACTTTCAGGTTGTATGCTGCTATCAGAGAAATTAAAAGCGATCGATATTGCTTCTGATCGCAGAGGTGCTTTTCGATGCAATGGCGGGAATTTTGCAGCAGCCATTGCATTGTGCATTTACAGCAGCATATGCCGAAAGAGAAAAACGCTGAAAGTATAACATTGACGGGAGAAATTACAATGACAATTGAAGAATGTTATCAACAGCTGGGCGGAGATTATTCGGAAGTTGTGAAAAGATTATCTGCGCTTACACTTATTAAAAAATTCATATCTAAATTTCTGCAGGACAAAAGCTTTGAAAATTTGTGCGGAGAAATTCAGTCAGGGAACCGCAGAGGGGCTTTTCGTGCTGCCCACACGCTGAAGGGCGTATGCCAGAATCTTGGGTTTGGGAAGCTGATGATCTCCTCGGAAAAGCTGACGGAAGCCCTGCGGGCTGACGGAGAAGAAATTCCGGAAAGTGCGGCGGCTGTTTTTGAAAACGTCAGGCGGGACTATGAAGAGACGACAGCAGTGATTTGCAGATATTTGACGTCAGAGCTTCCGTCGGAAGCCGATCTGTCATTCGGACATAAGGTTTAAATCTGTATATACACCTTGATTTTTGTGCAGCAAACAGCATGGTTTTTCTACGGTGCAGTTTTGAAAAGGGGTACAGCATAATACAAAATTGATAAATATTCCTCTGAAATCAGAGGTGTTTTTTGATGCAAATGGAGGCGCTTGACGGCAGGATCAGCGAGCCTTCGCTTTTTGTGCCAGCGATCCCGCGGAGTGGGTTCGCATCTACAAGCAAAAGGATTGCAATTACGGACAGGAGGTTTTGTCACTGTGCGAAAACGTTTGCTCAGCGCTGCTCTGGCGGCCTGCTTATTAGTGGCGATTCTTGCGGCGAGCATATCTTATTTCAGGTTTGCTTCAGCTAAAATTTATGAAGAGAGCTCCCATCATCTGATGGAAATCTACACTCAGGTGAACGGAGCGTTTCATGATATGGTTTCAAGGAAATGGAAGAATGTGCAGATGTGGGTTCCTTATCTGAGCGATATAAAGGATGAGGACAAGGTGGCTTCTTACATTCAGGAGCGGCAAGAGCAGTGGGGGTTTACTGACTTTTACTTTATCTCACATAATGGCGACTACCAAACGATAGACGGCGATAACGGATACCTGAATCTGAAAGAACAGTTGCCCAAACTGATACTGGAACAAGAATGCGTGATGGCAGACGCTGCCATTCCCGGCAGCTCTGAATTGAAAATATTCGCCGTACCCGCAGCTCACGGAACCTTCCGCGGCTTCGAATATGAAGCTGTGGCCGTTAGTTATAACAACAGCGATATAGTTTCTTCATTGGACATTTCCGCTTTTGGCGGACAATCGGACAGCTATGTAATCTATTCCAACGGCCGGGTGCTTATCGACAATGCAGGAGACACCGATCGCAGTGTTTTCAATTTTCTGGCTTATTTGGAAAGTGAATCGGAAATGAGTGCCCAACAGATCGAAGACCTGCGGCACAAATTTTTGCAGCGCGAATCCGGCGTCACTATTTTTCAAACGGCGGAGGATTCCTATTATTTGGTCTATGCTCCGGTAGCGTTTCAGGACTGGGTGGTGTTGGGGGTCGTTCCTACCGGCGTGGTAAATGCCAGCATGAATCAACTTCAGAAAATTACCATGCTGGTGGTCATCGGTATTACGTTGGCTCTGAGTGCTTTCCTGTTCGTCTTTCTTATTCGCAGAAACCGTCAGAGTTTGGTGGAAAAGGATACGGAGATTCTGTACCGGGAAAAATTGTTCAGCACCCTGTCCAACAATGTAGACGATATCTTTATTATGTTGGATGCGGACGATTACAAAGTGTCCTATATCAGTCCCAATGTGAAGAGGATTTTGGGATTATCCCAGGAAGATATCTGCGCTCAGATCAGTGAGGAGCATCGTCTGTTTCAGGAAAAGGATTTCCGCAGCGCCTTGAAACATCTGCCTGAAATTATGTTGGGGCAGAGGCAGGAGTGGGAACAGGAGTACATCAACCAACAAACCGGCGAGTCCGGTTGGTTCCATATATTGGCTTTCCGCACCGAAATACAGGGTACGGAACGGTATGTAATGGTTCTTTCTGACCGTACCCGTGCAAGGGAGATAAACCAGTCTTTAAACAACGCTTTGGCCGTAGCCAAGAGCGCCAACGAAGCCAAGAGCAATTTTCTGGCAAATATATCTCACGATATTCGCACTCCTATGAATGCCATCGTGGGTCTTTGCGCTCTCCTGAGCCGGGATGTCGACAATCCGGAGAAGGTGCGGGAGTACACCCGGAAAATCTCATTTTCCAGTCAGCATCTTCTGGGGCTTATTAATGATGTTCTGGATATGAGTAAGATTGAAAGCGGCCAGACATTACTGAATATCACAGAATTTAATATGGCGGATACCATAGAGGAAGTCTATACTATCGTACTGCCTCAGACCAAGGCAAAAGGTCAGTCTATCGAGCTGCGTACTCGCGGCAATCTGCCGGGAAAGATATTAGGTGATAAAACCCGCGTGAACCAGATTTTGCTGAATCTTCTGTCCAACTCTGTTAAGTATACCCCGGAGGGAGGAAAGATCAGCCTGACGCTGGAAGGGTTGGAGTTAAATACCCGTAAACGTGCTCGTATACGCTTTACAGTGGCTGACAACGGTTATGGCATGAGCAGAGATTTTATCAAAAATATTTTCGACCCATTTGCGAGGGAAGATACTGAATGCAAAAAGGAAATACGAGGGACGGGTCTGGGTATGCCCATTACGAAAAACATTGTAGATCTGATGGGCGGCACCATCACCGTCCAAAGCGAGCCCGGTCGGGGCAGCACCTTCACTGTGGATCTGGAGTTCCAGACGGCAGATGAAGAGTCTGTGAACAGCTTCTGGCAGCATTACGGCATTACGCGACTGTTAGTAGCTGACGACGATGAGGACATCTGTAAGGATATCCGGACATTGATGTCGGATATCGGCGTTGACGTTTCGTATGCCACAAGCGGAGCCGAGGCGGTAGATCTGGTTTGTCAGGCTCATGAACGGCAGGAGGAGTTCCATATTGTTATACTGGATTGGAAGATGCCCGGTATGGACGGCGTAGAGACTGCTCGGCGTATTCGGGCTAAGGTAGGGCAGGATATACCTATTCTGGTGCTGACTGCTTACGATTTTTCTGAGATTGAGGAGGAAGCAAAAGAGGCAGGTGTGGACATGTTCCTTCCGAAACCCTTCTTTTTATCAAGTTTTGAGAGAGTGGTTGCTCAATATTATGAAGGGAAGCCGGTGGAAATGTCTTCTGAGATCAAGGAGGTTTCCATCCAGGGTTTGCATGTGCTGGCCGCTGAAGACAATGAGCTCAATTCGGAAATTTTAGCCGAACTGTTGGAAATGGAAGGTATTACCTGTGAACTGGTGCCTAATGGGAAAGAGGCGCTGGATCGATTCCGGTGTTCTGAACCGGGAGAGTTTGATGTGATTCTTATGGACATACAGATGCCTGTGATGGAAGGTTATGAGGCAGCTCGCCGCATCCGCACTTGCGGCCATCCGGATGCAGAAACCATCCCCATTGTTGCTATGACCGCCAATGCCTTTGAGGAGGATGTGCAGAGAGCTCTGGATGCAGGCATGAATGCTCATATGGCTAAGCCTGTGGATATGCACGGACTGAAATTGATTCTATCTGACCTAAAGGGTTGAATCTGCCGCAGTTTTAAGTGACAGCAAGGAGCCTTTATGTGAAATAAGAACAATAACGGAAAGCGACTGAACATAAAGGAGGACTTCAGAAAATGAAAACCAAAATCAAGACATTCATTGCATTCTTTTTGGCTGCAGCAATGCTGCTGGGGCTTGGGGGCTGCGGATCGCAGATTTCCAAGACGCAAAAGGATAAAATTTCCGTATATCTTTGGAGTGTTGATTTAATGGACGAGTATGCGCCTTATATCCAGTCTCAGCTCCCGGATGTGGAAATTGAATTTGTTGTAGGCAACAACGATCTGGATTTCTATAAGTTTTTGGAAGAAAACGGCGCACTTCCGGATATTATTACAAGCCGCCGCTTTTCTTTAAACGATGCAAAGGATTTGGAGGACAGCCTTCTGGATCTGTCCACTTCAGAGGAAGCGGGTTCCATTTACCTCAGCTATTTGGAAAGTTATACGAACAGCGACGGCACTGTCAACTGGCTGCCTCTTTGCGGGGAAGTAGATGGCTTTATTGCCAACAAAGCGCTGTTCGATAAGTACAGCATTCCTTTGCCTACAGATTATGACAGCTTTGTAGCTGCCTGTAGGGCTTTTGAGGAGCATGGTATTCGGGGATTTGTCAGTGATTTCTGCTATGACTATACCTGTATGGAAATTTTGCAGGGGCTGTCCATTCCACAGTTGACATCTCTGAAGGGGATAAAGTGGCGCCATGCTTATGAGGATCCCACAAATGAAGAAAATGGCTTGGATTCTGCGGTCTGGCCGGGTGTCTTTCGGCGTATGGAGCAGTTTATTCAGGATGCGAAGCTCATGCCGGAGGATGTTACATTAAGCTATGATCCTGTTGATGCATTATTTAGGGAAGAGAAAGCGGCCGTCATTCGCGGAACCGGAGCTATTGCTATGGAGCTGCGCTCGGAGGGCTGCGGGGATCCGGTGCTTTTGCCCTATTTCGGTGAGAATGGAGAGGACTGGCTTTTGACTTATCCCTCCTTTCAGGTGGCGCTGAACAAAGATTTGGAACAGGATCCAAAGCGGAAAGAATATGCTTTTCGGGTGCTGAATGTTATGCTTTCCGAAGAGGGGCAGAATATTCTGTCCCAGAAAAAAGATGTAATATCTTATAATAAAGGCGTAGAACTTCAGCTTGCGGAAGAACTAAGCAATCTGAAGCCCTATATCAAATCCAACCATCTGTATATTCGCTTGGCATCCGATGATTTCTTTTCCGTTTCAAAAGATGTGGTGCAGAAGATGATTCTCGGTGAGTATGATGCAGAGCAGGCGTATAAGGAATTTGACTCTAAACTGAGGCGGACGAAGGATGCCACGGTCGATACCGCAGCGTCCTTTGATTGTATGTATCCCTATGAATTTCGGAAGAAGGGCGGCAATCCGGCAGCTTCTGCGATGGCAAACACCTTGAGGAAATATTATGAGGCCGATTTATTGATTGCTCCGGCATACAGCTTTACAGGATCCATTTTGAGGACAGATTACAGCGAAAAAATGGTAAAATATATGATTATGCCCAACTCTTTGGAAGCCTATCTGCGGGAAATGACGGGAGCAGAAGTCAGAGCCCTGCTGAAAGCCTCCGTGGAAGGTGTTGAAGGCAGTGGTTTCGCTCCTTTCAACCAATTTTCTCTGCCGGTTCTCAGCGGCGCCTCTATGGAAGTGAAAGAGAAGAACGGGAAGTATACCCTTACCCACGTTCTGGTACACGGCAAAGAACTGGAGGATGCGGCCGTGTATAAAGTGGCGTATTTGAATACCTACAACTACTATAGTAAAATCGTACCGCAGCTTTATCCGGAGCAGGGCGAACAAACATTTGAAACTCGTGAATTAGGAGTTCGGGACGCGTGGATCGCATATATCCGGGAAGGGAATACCATCAGTATGCCTGCGGATTACATTGTCTTGAAATAAAATCCGGATGATGTTTCGGCCGCATTTTTAAGCCGATGTCGAAAGGGGATAATGCTATGAAAACAAAAAGGCTTTGTATTTTGGCTTTGAGCCTTGTACTGCTTTGCCTGAGCGGCTGCAGCGCAGGAAATCCGGCACTTAAAGGAACGGCTGAAAATGAGATTTTGACCATGAAGCCTGTGGATCAGAATAAAACTATGGTTACTATCCATTACGAGCATGGTGCGGCTGATGTTTTCGATTTGGAGCACCTTATCGAAAGCGCGTTTCCGGAAGTGGACATCGTTATGGTTCACGACGGATCCAACGATTCTGCTTATCCGTTGAGGCAGGGGCTGATCAACGGTGTGGAACGGGATATTCTGCTGACAAGAAGCGCACCGGCTATCGGCGATATTGCGCCGGAGTATCTGCTGGATTTGTCTGCGCAGAAATTTGTAGGGGGGTACTATTCCGGTTCTTTGGACTCTTGCATGAGCGAAGACGGAAAGCTGTATTTTTTGCCCGGACCGTCCGATATTTACGGCGTGGTATATGACCGTACACTGTTTCGGGAAAACGGCTGGGAAGTGCCTCACAGTTACAGTGAATTCACAGAACTGATTCGCACCATTAACCGCGCAGGAATAAAAGCTGTTGAGACTAAAGACGGTGTGGAGAAAGAGATGAGTGTCAAAGCGGTGCAGCCCTCTTTGAGATTTGCCGACGCTTTCCAGATTGTATTTAATACCTTTGCCTATGAGCAGGTTTACCGCGGAGCGGAAAACCAGCAGTGGCTGGCGGATTATCAGAGCGGAAAGGGTTCTATGGTGGGTCACATGGAGCCGGCGGTGGAGACGTTTAAGCGCTTGTTTGACGACGGGATTCTTTCCCTGGATGATATGGAAGTACGGGTAGGCTATCGCAGCCAAAAGCTGTATGAATATCATTCTACTGCTATGATTTTTGAAAATCAGAATGCCTATACAAACAATGCGATGATGGCTCCGAAAGATAATATGCACGAGGTGGGAATTTTCCCATTCTGGACATCTGACGAACCGGACAGCGATTATTTATATTCCATTCCCAGCTATTATTTCGCTGCCAATAAGGCGTCTGCGGAAGAAAGCCCGGAGAAAGAAAAGCTGCTGCTGGATATTTTAGCTTTTCTGAGTCGGCCGGAAACGCAGATGCAGTTAGTGCGGGACGGTCTGCAGCTTTCCAATGTTATCGGAGTGCCGATGAAAGTCGGTGATTTCGGAAAAGAAATTCAGAAAACCATCGAGGATGGGCGGGTTATCAACACCTTTTTCTTTGCCGGAGGGGATGACAGCCGAACGGTGGAAAGAGCCATGAGGGATACGGTTTCCGATTTGATAACCGGCAGAATGACCACGGAGGAATGGCTGAAAAACGCAGATACTGCAAGAGACGAGTATAAAAACAGCCCAAAAGATCTTCAGGTGTATGGCAAAGCGGCGCGGACTTTTACCAAATTTGAGACTGCTGAGATCGTGGGGGATATGTACCGGTATGAGACTGGAGCACCTATCGCCTTGGTTTTTGTGGGGCAAGACAGTGAGGGTGTCAACGGCCTGCTGTATGCAGGAGATATTACGGATCGGGCGTTGGGGTGTATTTCGGCAACCAAGATGTATAACGCCGACAGCCCCGGAATCGCCGTCGGCACTTTGAGCGGCCGACAGATCATGGATTTTTTATCGGGGAAAGAGGGGTTAGTCCCTACGAAATGGGAGGAGCATATTGTGGCCTCCGGTTTAAAAGTGGAATACAGTCCATGGAACGAAGCCGGAAACCGTCTTGTGAGCTGTAGGCTGCCGGATGGAAAAGAGCTGGATCCCGAGGCAGCCTATCAGGTGGCTTACTGTCCGGGCAGCTTAAAGAGCATCGAAGCAGATACGGTGAATCCGGCGGAAATTGAAAGCGAAACTATGTTAGAAGGCACATGGGAAGAGCACTTTATTTCCTGGCTGAATGGTGTCGGCAGGCAGATTAAAGGACCGGAATTCCCGGCGACGCTGGTATGGAAATAAACAAAACGAACATGAAAGATAAAGAAGGAAACTGCACAAAATTTCAGAAAATATGAGAGAAAAGAGAAAAAAACGGCCATTGTTTGACAGAATAGAAACAGGTAGGGTATAATAACCGGGTTAGTTTAAATATCAAGGGTTTGTCTGCGGCTGTAAATTATGACGCGGAGGCCCTGAACAAGAATACAGCAGGCAGGAGTAAATCTATGAAAGACATTCAAATCAGAGAATTGTTTCGCGATACGGGAACCTATGCCGGAAAGGACATTGTAGTCCGCGGCTGGATACGGACTAACCGAGCCTCCAATAAATTCGGATTTGTAGAGTTGAATGACGGTACCTTTTTTAAGTCGGTGCAGGTGGTTTACGAGCAGGAATTTATCGATAATTTCGACGAGATTGCCAAAGCGCCTATCGCGGCGGCTCTCTGTGTAGAAGGAACTTTCGTGCTGACTCCCGACGCGAAACAGCCCTTTGAATTAAAGGCGAAAAGCGTGGTAATTGAAGCGGATTCGGATACGGACTACCCCCTGCAGAAAAAGCGCCACAGCTTGGAATATCTTAGGGAGATCGCCCATTTGCGGCCCAGGAGCAATACGTTTTCCGCTGTGTTTCGGGTACGTTCTCTTGTAGCCTACGCAATCCATCGCTTTTTCCAGGATCAGAACTTTGTCTATGTGCATACGCCGCTGATTACAGGCAGTGATTGTGAGGGGGCGGGGGAAATGTTCCGTGTTACTACTCTGGATATGAACAATCCGCCCAGGACAGAAGATGGAGCGATTGACTATAAGCAGGATTTCTTCGGAAAAGAAACCAGCTTGACCGTGAGCGGACAGCTGGAAGCGGAAACCTACGCTATGGCCTTTCGGAAAGTTTATACATTCGGGCCCACTTTCCGTGCGGAAAATTCCAATACCGCCAGACACGCTTCGGAATTCTGGATGATTGAGCCGGAAGTTGCTTTCGCCGATTTGGAAGACAATATGGAACTGGCGGAAGCCATGATTAAGTACATTATCAGCTACGTCCTGGAAAACGCGCCTGAAGAAATGGCGTTCTTCAATCAATTTGTGGACAAGGGGTTGTTGGAACGCTTAGATGGTATCGTCAGCGCGGACTTCGCACGGGTTACTTATACGGAAGCGGTTGAACTCCTTCTGAAATCAGGAAAGGAATTCCAGTATCCCGTAGAATGGGGCATTGACCTGCAGACCGAGCATGAACGTTATATCACGGAAGAGATTTTTAAAAAGCCGGTGTTTGTAACCGATTATCCGAAGGATATAAAAGCGTTTTATATGCGGATGAATGAGGATAATAAGACCGTAGCGGCTATGGATCTGCTGGTTCCGGGGGTAGGCGAAATCATCGGCGGTTCGCAGAGAGAGGAACGCTATGATATGCTTTTAAAGCGTCTGCACGAGCTGGGACTCAACGAGGCGGACTATTGGTGGTATATGGATCTGCGGCGTTACGGCGGCGTAAAGCATGCGGGATACGGTTTAGGCTTCGAGAGAATAATTATGTACATTACCGGTATGAGCAATATCCGGGATGTGCTGCCTTTCCCCAGAACGCCCAAGACAGCGGAATTCTAAGGGACAAAAACAGGATCGGAAACGGAGATTGCAAGAAGGCGGTCTCCGTTTTTTGTGTGAAAAACTCCGGTTGAACCGGGGTTATTGTTTTCGTTTCTATGGAAAAAAAAGCAGCAATATGGTATGATTTCACAAGATCATATTGTGATAGAAAAACAAAAATCCGGAGGAGTGGTAGTTATGAAGAAAGCAATAACATGGCTTCTTTCACTGGCTTTAGGGTTATCTCTTACGGCCTGCGGAGGCGGCATATTGACGGAGGAACAGATCGCAGAGGCAGAGAAGTGGGGAATGCTGGCCGGAGACGGAAGCTACGAGAGCTACGACCATATTGAAGGCGTGTTGGCGGTTGTTCCTACCGGCGATAAGACTTTTGCAGAGGCGCTGGAAGATGCTGTGGGCGACTTAGAGTATTATTCCGCAAAGGATACAGCGCCGTGCTTAAAAGCGATTCTCTTTGAAAACGACGGCAGCGGAATTGCTGACCGGGTTCAGATTGTCGGAAAAAAGTCCGATGGTTCCAAAGATTCCGATTCTCAATCGGAAGGCGGCTCCGATGAAGGAACCGTTTTACGGTATAAATTTTCAGGCGGCTCCGACGCGTCTCCGGATGAGTCCTTTAGTCAGGGAAGCATCGAATACAACGGAACGACTATCGCATTGGAAGACAAGGGATCTTTTTCGGACAATGTAAAGTGGCTGTTGGCGGCCAAAAGTCTGGAAATGGATAACTGGGCCGCCGGACAGGGACAGGCTTTGACGGACGCCTTAGCTGTGGAAAAAGCGAAGAAAGATACGGTAAAAGGGGAATGGACGGAAAGTGCTGAATACTTTGCTCTTTGCAGGAGCAATGCCGTGTACAAACAGTATCGCGAAAAGCAGGGATTGGTCGAATATCTGGAAAATCTGACGGCAGCCTTGGAAAAAGCGTCGGAAGGAGAATATTCTGATATTTACGAAAAAGCTTTGCGAAACAACGAGTTTCAGTTTAAACTGGCGGCTCTTATGGATCAAAAAGCCGCGGTAGACGCCGGAACTCCGGCGTTGGAAGCAAATGCCAAACCCATTCTGGACAATCTGTCAGCAGACATCGCAGCGCTTGAGAAAAAAAGCAAGAATTATAAAGATTCTGAGGCCTATCTGCGGATAAAGGCGCAGAATCCGGCAGTTGCCGCATATGAAGATAACCTGTCCGCATCTTCCCGCTTAAATAAAAAGATTGAAATTTTGAAAAAAGCGTACGAAACAGAGGATCGTGACTTACGGAGTATTTTATTGGATTCCTCGGAGAAAGAGGCGGAGTATTCTCTGAACTACGAACAGGCTCGGATGGCTTATATCCAGGCTGTTCTTGCGCTGGAATCCTATAAGGCGGCCAACCAGGCGGAATTGAAAGCTTATAACGATACACTGGACGCAGTTAAGAAAAAGAACGGCGGAAAAGGGTATGAAGCCGACGTAGATTATATGAAAAATGAACTGGCGCATCAGAACTTAACGGAGAACCTGGCGACTTACGAAAGCGCGGTAAAAAATGCTGAAGAAAAGGCGGATCAGCTGAAAAAGACTATGAAAGAGACCCGCAAGGAAATTTCCGAAAAGGAAGAGGCCAGAGAAAAAGCGATTTTGCGTGAAAAAGATGATAAAAAGATCCGGGCATTTTTGGACGAGCTGGTAAAGGGCATCGGTGAACTGAACGTGGGAGATCCGAAAGAAAAAACCACGGTATTGGGAGAAATATCCGGATTTGCCGTTGTACAGATGAGCAGCTCGGCGGTGGATTCTCTGGACAGTGCACGGGATATCATCTATCATAAGTCTTATACTAATAATAACAGTAACAAATACAAAAATAACAGTGACGACGGCGGAATAAAATACGATCCCAACGACGACTACTACAGGGAAAATGACCATAACCATGACGGAAAGATCAATGATGAGGAGTTCCAGGATGCTCTCGGAGACTATATGGATGACCTTATGGGGTATTAAGCAACAGCAGAAAAATATCTGTAAAGCGAAGAAATATCCTGATAAGGGCAACCGTTCATACTATTCGGAGCAAAGAGCAGGTACTTTTCCGTTTTACGCCACTTGCCGTTTTTCTCGGGTCATATCATTGACAAGCGCAGATCTACAGGTGTTTTTTATGCCTTTTCGTTTGCTATTTCAAAGCTTGTATGATATAATTTCAGCGCTGACGTATTGCCGGGGCTGAAGACTCGCAATCAAAGGAATCTACATACGGAATATACGGCAGTTCTCGGCAAGTGCCGATTGTTTTTCAGAAGATCTGAAGAGGATCGAGAATAAATAAATTTAGGAGGTTGCTATGAAAGGCTACGCAAGTGACAAAATCAGAAATGTTGCACTGGTAGGCCACGGCGGCTGCGGCAAGACGACCCTATTGGAGGCTGCACTGTTTGCTACGGGTGTGATCAGCAGAATTGGTAGAGTAGAAGACGGAAACACGGTATCTGACTACGACAAGATGGAAATTGAAAAAGGATATTCCATCGGCGCATCCATTGTTCCCGTAGAATACAATAAAGTAAAAATTAACTTCCTCGACACCCCGGGCTACTTCGATTTTATCGGTGAAGTAGATTCCGCTCTGCGGGCGGTAGAAGCCGCTGTTATCGTAGTAGACGCTTCCTCCGGTGTTCAGGTAGGTACGGAAAAAGCCTGGAACACTTGTAAAGAATACAATATGCCTACTTTCTTCCTGATCAATAAGATCGATAAAGAAAATGTAAACGTTGATCAGGTTATTGCGGATATGCAGGATAAATTCGGTACTTCTGTTGTTCCTCTCGTTGAACCCATCCAGGGGGATATTAAAGAGGCGCTGACCGAGGCAGTTGCGGAAAGCGACGAGGAGCTGCTGGAAAAATTCTTTAACGGCGAAGAGTTTACCGATGAAGAATTTGCAAGAGGTCTTCTCAGCGGTATCGCTAACCGTTCCATCACCCCGGTATTTACAAGCTGCGCGCTGGACGGCACGGGCGTAAAGGAGTTTATGGACGCACTGCTGAAGTACGTTCCCGCTCCGAAGGATCACCCGGAATATGCGGGCAAAGACGCAGACGGCAAAGACATTGCAAGAGCATGTGATGAAAACGCACCGGTTTCTGCATTTGTATTTAAAACCATCGCCGACCCCTTTGTGGGCAAGATCAATCTGCTGAAGGTGATTTCCGGCAAAATCACACCGGGTATGGAATTGTACAACACCAGAGCGGAAAAGCCTGAAAAGATGGGCAGCATGTTCTATCTCAGAGGAAAGACCCAGAGCGAAGCGGGCACGGTACCCGCAGGCGATATTGTGGCTGCTTCCAAGCTGCAGTTTGCGCAGACCGGCGATACTCTCTGCGATAAGGCGAATTATATTGCTTACGAAAAAGTGAACTTCCCTGAACCGTCCCTTTATATGGCGGTTGAACCCAAGGCTAAGGGCGATGAAGAAAAAATCAGCTCCGGCCTGCATAAGCTTATGGAAGAAGATCCTTCTTTCGTAGTAGAAAGAAATTCGGAAACACACCAGACTCTGATCGGCGGTCAGGGCGATATCCAGATCGGTATCGTAACCGCCAAGCTGAAAGATAAATACGGCGTGGACGTTGTTCTGGTAGATCAGAAGATCCCGTACAGAGAAACGATTAAAGGCAACTCCGATGTACAGGGCAAACACAAGAAACAGTCCGGCGGTGCGGGACAGTACGGCGACGTGCATATTCGTTTCAGCCCCTCTCAGGAGGACTTCGAATTTTCCGAAGAGCTGTTCGGCGGTTCCGTTCCTAAAAACTACGTTCCCGCGGTTGAAAAGGGACTCAGAGAATGCATGGAAAAGGGACCTCTTGCAGGTTTCCCTGTAACGCATGTTAAAGCGGTTCTGTATGACGGTTCCTATCACGAAGTAGACTCCAATGAAATGGCGTTTAAAATCGCGGCGTCTCTGGCGTTTAAGAAGGGTATTGTAGAAGCAAAGCCTATTCTGCTGGAACCCGTTATGCACGTTGAAGTTCTGGTTCCCGACGAATATATGGGCGACGTTATGGGCGATATGAACAAGAGAAGAGGTAAAATTCTCGGTATGGAACCCCAGGCAGGCGGCGGACAGAAGGTTATCGCAGAAGCTCCTCAGGCAGAAATGTTCAAGTATGCGATCACACTGCGTTCTATGACTCAGGCCAGAGGCAGCTTTACTATGAACTTTGAACGTTACGAAGAAGTTCCTGCTCATCTGACGGAAAAGATCGTTGCGGAAGCGCATCAGGACGAAGAATAGAGTTTGACACGAATAAAAAACAGTATTTAAAGACATCCCTCGATAAAGCAGAATGAGATTATGAGATGATTTGGGAGACGGTGCGGCCTCGGCTGTACCGTCTCCCTGTTTTTGGTTTTAATGCTCTCTGCCGGATTCCCGGCGCCGTTTTTTCATGCTTTAGTTCTTAAAAGCTCGTAAAAAAATCCACGGAAAGCATCGCTGTGTTTCCTGTGGATTTTCAGTGTTTTATTCTCTGCTGCTTGCAGACCTGTAAATTCTTTTTATGCTATGAATACGGAAATTGCATCTTTCAGACTGGTTACACCAAAGAATTCTGCTTCGGAGGAAACCTGTGAGAGAGTTTCCAGATTTTTTTTCGGCAGGATGATTTTGCGGAATCCCATGCGGACGGCTTCCCGGACGATTTTATCTGCGTTTTGAATGGAACGGAGATCCCCCGTTAAACCGATTTCCCCTACTGCAAGAATGCGGCCGGCGGGAGTGCAGCCTTTACAGGTAGAGTAGATGGCCAGCGCGATGGCTAAATCTGTATAGGTACCCTCCGGGCGCAGTCCGCCTACAATGTTCACATATACGTCCTGGTTGGTTAAGTTCAAACCCGCTTTCCGGTCTAAAACCGCTAAAATCATGTTCAGGCGGGAAAGTTCAATCCCGATGGCAGTACGTCGGGCAAAACCTATGTTGGCGGGGGCCGTAAGCGCCTGCACCTCTAAAAGCAGAGGCCGGGTTCCCTCATAAACCGCAGCGGCAACAGAGCCTTCTGCGCCGTTTTCCATCCCTTCCAGAAAGCTTTTAGAAAGATTTTTTACCGGAAGAAGGCCGCTTTCGGTCATTTCAAAAGCGCCGATTTCACTGGTAGTGCCGAAACGATTTTTGACAGAACGAAGAATCCGTAAATCCTGACTGCGTTCTCCCGTAAAATGCAGAACGCAGTCTACCAGATGCTCTATAATTTTCGGGCCGGCCAGGTCACCGCTTTTGGTTACATGAGCGACAACGAAGATAGGGATATTGTATCCTTTGCCGATGCGCATAAGCAGATTTCCGCAGTCCCGCACCTGGGATACGCTGCCCGGAGCAGAGTCCAGATCGTTGGAGAACATGGTCTGGATGGAGTCGATAATCAGGAATTCAGGCTTTAAAGATTCTGCAGCCTGCATAATCTGCTCCATATTGGTTTCGGATAAAATATACAGGCTGTCGGGCAAGGTTTTGCAGACGCGATCCGCCCGCATTTTTACCTGTTCTTCGGATTCTTCGCCGGTTACATAAAGTACGGTACCGATTTGGCATGCGATTTCCGCAGCGGCCTGTATGATTAAAGTAGACTTGCCGATTCCCGGCTCGCCGGAAATCAAAGTCAGGGAACCGCGAACCAGGCCTCCGCCCAGCACGCGGTTCAGTTCTTCGATTCCCGTGTCAATCCGGCGGTGATCACCGGATAATACTTCGTTTAACCGGAGGGTTTTTGCAGAAGAGGCAGAGGGAGTTCTGCGCCGTTTGTCATCTTCTTTGATGTCGGGAACCCTTTCTTCTGTCATCGTGTTCCAGGCACCGCAGATGCACTGCCCCATCCATTTGGAACTTTCGTGCCCGCATTCTTGGCACACAAATACGGTTTTCGCTTTTTTTGCCATAGTAATTTCCTTAGTCTTGTTTTTGATTTTTCTGTTCCTCCGCCGCTTCCAGCATATCTCCCTTGGATCCTGCCAGAACGCCGATTACGATTAAGGCGCAGCCCACGACCTGCATCCAGGAGCAGCCTTCGCCGGCGATAACCGCAATTGCCAGACCGATGGCGGGCGTCAGGTTAAAGTAAACACCGGATACGGCAGGGCTGACCTCTTTTACGCCGATGTTCCAAAGGCCGATGCCGATAATGCTGGAGAAAATCGACAGGTAAAGGATGCTTACCCAGGACATAGGTTCGGGGAAAGAAACGTTTCCTACATAAATACATTCGATAATTGCCAGAGGCAGGCAGGCGAGAAACGCCGTGCCGAAAGTAACTTCGGTTAAAATCCACCCGGACAGTTCCGCCGAATGTTTTTTCACAAAGACGGAATAAAATGCCCAGGTAAAGACGGATAAAATGACCAGGCCGACGCCCCAGGCTTTTGTTCCCTCCAGATCCACGTTGCCTGCGCAGGCAACTGCCACGCCGATTAAGGAGAAAATTACGCTGACCCATTTAAAACGGTTCATCCGTTCTTTCAGCATGATATAACCAAAGAATACCATAAAGACGGGAAAAAGCCCGTGAGCAATAGAAGACATTCCGGCGGAGCAGGCGGTCAGGCCGATGGTCAGCAGGACTAAGTTGGAGCCGGTTCCGCTGATGCCGAAAAGAAACGACTGCCTGCGGAAGAGCAGTCCCAAGCGGAATCCCCGGTTTCTTACAAAGGGATAAAGCACGCAGAACGCGATGAGAAACCGGCAGGTACAGAGCGTAATGGGCGGAAGGTCGTCTAAAGCGATCTTCGATACTACGAACGCGGAGCACCAGAAAGTAACGGCTAAAGCCAAGGTAAAGTAGCATTTGATTCGGTTCATAACAAATCATTTCCTTTCTGCATAACAGTCGATCCGGTCTGCAAAATTCAGGATTTTCTATATTATAGCATAAGTCCTGCGGTTTGCAACGAAGGGGAACCGGACGAAAAACAAATTGAAATACCGCAGAAACTACAAAAGGCTGCTTTCCGGCATTCGCCGGGAAACAGCCTTCTCTTCGTCAGGGGATATCCCTACGCCGGGAAGCTTGTTTGTCTATCCTGCTTTCAGTATAAACCAGAACGTGCTGCCTTGATTTAATTTGCTTTCCGCGCCGAACTTTGCGCCGTGCAGAGTCAGGATTTCTTTTACGATGGCAAGCCCCAGACCGGAACCGCCGGTGGCGCTTCTTTCTCCGTGATTGCTGGCGCGGTAATAGCGTTCCCAGATGTGTTCCAATTCGTTCTCGGGGATCCCTTTTCCGAAGTCCGTAACCTGGCAGAGAACACCCTCCGTGATTTGATGCAGCGCTACGATGACCTTCTTCTTTTCCCCGCAATAATGCAGAGCATTGTTCAAAAGGTTGATCACAACCTGCTTAATACGCTGTTCGTCTGCGATTACCATGGTGCTGCCGTTTTTATAAAATTCAATCTGATACTGCTCCTGCTCCGCCATCAGGGCGTAGGAATTTAAAATATTCTGCACGCTTTCGGCCAGGTCGTAGCGTTTTTTTTCTATAGGGATGGTTCCGGCCTGCATTTTCGAAAGGGTCAGCAGATCGGAGACCAGAATATTTAACCGGTCGGTTTCGTCGATGATGACCTTCAGATGCTTTTCCCGCTTTTCCGGATTATCTCCGGACAAATCCCGGATCATTTCCGCATAAGATTTGATCATGGTCAAAGGTGTCCGCAGATCGTGGGACACGTTAGCGATCAAATCCTGTTTCAACCGGTCGCTTTTGGCCAACTCTGTACATGCATAGGTCAACGCGTCGCTGAGCCGGGCAATTTCCGAATATGTGCTGGGCTCGAACGTGACATCGTATTTGCCCTCCGCAAGTTTTTCCGCGCCTTTGGCAATGCGCGTCAGCGGTCGGGAGATGTGTCTGGACAGATAAAGAGAGAGGGAAAAGGCCAAAAACAGCGCGATAAACGCCACAACAAGAAACTGGCTGGCCAGAATATCTACGGTAGATTCTACCAGCGTCAGCGGTGACCGAATAAAGAGAAATACCTGTTGTCCCATTTTTTCATCCGCTATCAATTTCCCGTAAATTAAAGTCCGTATATGACCGTCGCCTTCCTTCGTATATGTGATGGTATCCGAGGAGGATTTGGCAAGGCGCTTCTTTGCTTCCGCAACCTCTTCCAAATTCATATCGGAAGAAAAGGGAGAGGTGGAATTTGCAGCCGTATAGATAACCAGTCCTTTGGGGGCTTCTATACGGATATACATATCCTTCTCATAGGCGTATTCTTTCATCTTTACGAGATCCAGATTCCCGTAATTGTCGGCAATATCATTAGCCGCACTGAGAATTTCCCTGGTTTTCATTGCTTCGTAATAGCTTTGCAGAAAGAACGTCTGCAGAAAACAGAGAATAGAAAGGATAACCACGGAAAAAAAGATAAAATATGCCCATAGCCTGAATTTAATGCTTTTAAAGTCAAATTTTGCTTTTATCTTTTCTGTGTTCAAGGCCGACTCCTCGTTTTGTTTTTTCTATTCTTCAAATTTATAGCCAACGCCCCGAAGCGTTACAATGTGATCGCGGTAAGGCCCCAGATTGTTTCGTAAATTTTTTATATGGGTATCGATAGTGCGGTCGTCGCCGAAGAAGTCGTAACCCCACACATCGGAGAGAAGCTTGTCCCGGGACAGCGCCAGATTCTTATTTTGTACCAGATAAAAAAGGAGCTCATATTCTTTCGGCGTCAGATCGGCTTTTTTTCCGTCAATGGTCACTGTACGGGCAGCCATATTGATCTCCAAACCGCCGAAGGTATAAATTTCCTGAGGTTTTTGTCCGGCCTGCCGGCGGGAAAGAACTGCGTGGATCCGTGCCATCAATTCTTTGGGACTGAACGGTTTCGTCACATAATCGTCGATTCCCAGTTCGAAGCCGAACAGCTTATCGTACTCTTCGCCCCGGGCGGAAAGCATGATTACAGGGGTATCGGAGAATTTCCGCAGCTCTTTACAGGCGGAGAATCCGTCCAGTTTGGGCATCATAATGTCCATGACGATGAGATCGTACTGTTTTTCCCTGCAGAGGTTCAGTGCTTCCATGCCGTCGGCCGCTTCGTCTACGCTGTATTCGTTGAATTCGGCATATTCCCGAATGACCTCTCTGATTTTCTGCTCGTCATCCACGATAAGTAATTGATACATGGTATATCCCTTCTTTCGCCGGCAGAACCGGAATCTCTTTTATCTACTTACAATCTACTATCTTTCGCTTAAAGTGTAAACCTTTGTTGTGACAGTTCCGTGAACTTTTTATAAATGAAATGCGAATACCCGGCCTGCGGCAGAAGTGCATTCGGGGGTAAATAAATTTGAATGCCGGATTAAAGGCTGTTTATCATTAGTTTTTGCAGATCCGGTTAAACTATTGTTCAAGGAGATGATAGAATGAAACATGAAGATACGATTAATCTGTTAAAAGAATGCAATGCCGGTGTCAAAATGGGCGTGGACTCAATTGACGATGTTTTAGGGTATGTGCAGAACGAGAATTTAAAACAAATGCTGACGGCAAGCAAAGAAGAACACCAACGGCTGGGCAGTGAACTGCACCGCCTGCTTAATCAATACGATGAAAGCGGCAAAGAACCCAGCCTGATGGCAAAAAGCATGTCCCGGATGAAAACCAGTATGAAAATGGCTGTGGATCAAAGCGACAGCACCGCTGCGGATTTAATGACCGACGGCTGCAATATGGGCGTGAAGTTCTTAAACCGTTATCTGAATCAATATCAGGCAGCGGATGAAACCTCGAAAAATATCGCGAAAGAACTCATCTGCATGGAGGAACAGCTGACCCGGGATATGCGGCCATATCTTTAAGCCGCACAAAGGTAATCGCTCTGATTGCTGAGACAGGCTGATCTGCAAAAATCCTGAAAAAATAGAAGACTTTGATCAAAGCACCCGGAAAAAATGCGGAAAGGATTTCCTCCGGGTGTGAAACATTT
>JALEJU010000001.1 GCA_022769485.1 Bacillota bacterium | reverse complement strand
ATACATGTACTTGTCCGTGTTCCGGTTGATACAGGCCTAAGATCAGTTTGAGCAACGTGCTTTTTCCGATGCCGGTGCGGCCGGTCAGTATAACCGTCTCTCCTTTTTCTACGGTCAGGTTGAAATCGTGCAGGATTTCCCTGTCATTCTTCCTGTAACGGAAGCAGACGTTGGATAAACTAACGGCGTAACGTTCTTTTTCGCTGTCAGCGGAAAACGGCGGTACGTTTTTTTTCTGCTCCGGCTCCAGCAGGAATTCATTGATCCGGCGTACTCCCGCAACGGCGGACTGAATATTCTGGATTTCCATACCTATATTTTCAAGAGGAGCAAAGAAATTCCCTACATAGGCAATGACCGCAGCTGCGGTACCGGCAGACATACCGAAAAAATCCTGCGCCATACCGCTTTGACCGGAAGCCGCCATCATTATGCCGATAAGCAGTGCGCTCACCGAGACGATGATTGGGGAATAGATGGAATCGTAAAAATTGGAACGCTCCTGAGCTTGATACCCCTGCTCTACGACGGCTTCGTAACGTTGCTGTACATAGCTTTCCCGATGCAGTATACGGATGGTGCGAATATTTTTCAGAACTTCCGAAATTTGTTGATTTATTTTTCCCACAATAGCTCGATTTTCCATCTGGGCGTTCAGCATTCTTTTTTGAAAGGCGCGGGTCATCAGAAAGATGATGGGGGTCGTTGCCAAAAGCATGAGACCCAGCCCTTTTATCCGTTTTGTCTTACGTTTTCCTCATCTTTTTCGTTTCCTTTCGAAAGAAATCGGAACATATGCGGGAAACCGCAGCGACTTTCCTTCTTTGTACACAGATACAGCGTAGTAAGCGTTTTCTTTTGTTTAGATGATACAATACCTGTTTTCTGCAGTCAATTCATGTGAGAGAAAGGGCATCTTAACAGTAGGCAGGTGTAATTTGTGAAAAATGGCAGAAATGACATGTAACTGTAACACGTCTGTTAATATGCCTGTGATATACTGATTTCGTCCAATAAAACAGAACAGAAAACCCGAATGGATTGTGAACAAATAGAAAAGAAAGAGGTATTAAAAATGGGGAAGAAGTGGAACAAAGGATTGAGCCTGTTCCTGGCTCTCACCTTGATTTTAGCTCTTATTCCGTGCGCGTCTTTTGCGGGCGGAGACGGGGGAGCCGGTGGAAACGCGGGACAAAACGGAGAAGCTGTTTTGCAGTCGGTTGTACACAGGGACGCGGTTTCTTCAGCCAGACCGAATGCATCTCAGGAAATTACATTGACTGTTCCGTACGGTTACGATAATTTTCTGGATTTGAGTCAGGGGATGACTCTCAGTTACGATACGTCGGTTTACTCTTCTGCGGTTGCTTCTTTTGAAAGCGGTTCGGAAGCAGAAGTGGGCGGCAGCGGCGTAACGATGACGATTACATACCAGCGTACAGGGAATGAAAGCAATTTCTTTACTACGGATTACACGGTTTATGTAAAGAGGCAGACTTACGAAGCACCTTCATTTTCCGGAACTCTTACGATCCGCAGTGCAATAACGGAGCAGTGTGTGCTGAGTGTTTCTGATTTTGATTCCAAATACGAAATGAATGACGGAAACAGTTTGGATAAAATTGTAATTACAGGAAGCCATCCTTCCTTCGGCAGCTTGATGTATAAGAATCCTTCCGGGGCTTGGAATACATACGAGGCGGAAACTGAAATCACTATGGCCGATATTCAGGCCGGAAAGTTAAAATTTGAAGCGACGATGCCCGGCTCTACAATATATTATGTGGATGGGTATCAGGCGGGAGCTTCGGAGGTCGTCGGGCGAATTACTCTGAAAATCATTGTGATTGCGGGAACGACTATTGACAAGATTACGATGGGCTCGATTTCTTCTTTGGGCTATGCAAAGCTTCCGAAGAGTGAAATTTGCAGTAAATTTAAAGAACTGACCGGGGCGGAATTGAATGAAATCAAATTTACTTTGCCTTCTTCTTCCAACGGGAAATTGTATAGTGATTATAATGCGGACTCGGCTTCGGGAACCGCTGTAACGGGCTCGGCATATTATACGGCCGGCCAGCTGGAAAACATTACGTTCGTACCCAATGATACCTATTCGGGAACGGTAAATTTGAGTTACTCCGCATATGCTAAAAACGATCCCACGGAATACAAAGGGACGATTGCGGTTCCGGTAAGTGGGGTAAGCTACGGCCTGACGGATATCACGGCGACTGTTTACCAGGATAAGACTTTGGCTTTCAGCAGTTCCATTGCATCGACTGTAAAAAGCAGATATAAATCCAAAAGCGGTACCGAAATGACTGCTGTGTCCTTCCAGCTTCCGCAGAGTTCGGAAGGTGTACTGTATGAAAAGTACAGCAGCGCCAGCAGCAATACAAAAGCTTTGGAAGGCAAATCTTATTCCGCTTCTGCTCTGTCGAATTTCTATTTTGTCCCGAAATCCAATTACGCGGGGACATTGACTTTGATTTATACGGCAACGGACGGGACGACGGAATATAACGGAAAGATTAAAATTACAGTAAGAGCTTCTTCCGTAGCGGAAATTACAGATACGATAACTATGGATGAAACCTGGGATTTCCCCAAATCGGATATCAATACCAAAGTGAAAAATGCGTCCGGCATTTCTTCCGGTACAGCGCTTGATTATATTGTTATCAGCTCTGTACCCAGCAAAGGTAAGGTGTGTTACGACTCCGGCTCCAGCATAAGCAGCGGCAGCACCAAGTATTATTACAAAGGATCTTCTTCTAAAAAATATCTGGAAAAGCTGTCGTACATTCCGGCAGCAAAAGGAACATATACGATTGGTTATATGGCGTACGATGTAAATGGAAACAGCTATTCTGGGAAAATCTCTTTGGATGTGGAGGAATCCGATACGGATTTGCAGCTGATTTCTTATTCTGCTGACAAAGGTGAGAAAATTACATTTAAGGTCTCTGATTTTACCGCAGCACTGAAAAAGGAAACAAGTGTGGCCCTCGACTACATAAAGGTCAGCCTGCCGTCTTCCGGCAGAGGGACGCTTTATTACGATTACACGTCTTCTTCGAAATACGATTCGCAGGCAAGCACCTCTACGAAATATTACAGCAGCGGCAGCAGTAAAAAGTTGATTTCCAAATTGACATTTGTGCCAAAGTCTTCTTATGCCGGCTATTTCTATTTGGAGTATACGGCCTATGATGATGATGGTGATACATATACCGGAAAAATTAAGATAACCATTCGGGATGAGGACAGCGCTTCCGGAGATATCGAAACTTTGACATATACGATTAAAAATACGGATTCGCAGAAGTTTTCCGCTTCCAAGATCAATACGGAGCTCAGAAAAATAACGAGTTCTTCTCTTGATTATGTAAAGTTTACACTGCCGGAAAGCAAATACGGTAAGCTGTATTATAAATACTCAAAATCCAGTTCTTCCAATACAGCGGTAAGTGAATCCAAAAAGTACTACCGCAATCCCAGCAGCAGTGAATTGGATTTGTCTGAAGTGTCGTTTGTACCCAATTCCGACTATTCCGGTAAGGTTACAATTTCTTATACCGCTTATGACGGAGACGGAGACAGCTACGAAGGCTTTATTAAAATCACTGTGGAAGAAGGCAGTGACAGCGAACTGGGAGTTCTCACTTATTCGTTAAAGAACGACCAGATGATCACGATGCCTTCCGGCGACATTAATACGAAGTTTCAGAAGAAAGACGGGGACAGCTTTGAGTATGTAAAAATCACGCCTCCTTCCGGCGCCTGCGGCGTGCTGTATGAGAGCTATACATCGCAAAGCAACTTCGGAGCAGTGGTTACATCATCCGGGAAGTATTACAGAACAAAGAGTCCGTATCTTTATAATGTGACTTTTGTACCGAAATCTGCATTTAAAGGAACTGTGGATTTGAAATACACGGCTTATGACAGCCAGGGAGATTCTTACAGCGGAATTGTCCGCCTGACAATTACGGATGCAAACAATCAGGAGGAGAAAGGCGGCTCCAAATACTTTAAAGATGTCACTGCATCTTACGACTCTTGGGCAACTGCGCAGATTGACAGTTTGTATAGTAAAGGAATTGTGCAGGGATCCGGCGGATACTACAGACCTTCCAGCAAAATCACCAGAGGTGATTTTATGCTCATGCTGTATCGTGCTTTTGGTTTAAGCAAGTACGCGTCCAAAGCGGATAAAACTTTTAAGGATGTTTCCCAATCATCTTATTACTACGACGCGGTTTGCATTGCGAAAGGGTTAGGCATCGCCAAGGGCGATGAGAAAGGGCGCTTTAATCCTAACGCCAATCTGACCCGGCAGGACGCCATGACTCTGGTAGATCGGACTATGGATGTCCTCGGGAAGAACCTGAAAGACGGAACTGCATCGGATCTGTCTAAGTTTACAGACCGGAGTGCAATTTCCTCCTATGCGTATACTTCGGTAGCAACGCTCGTAAAAGCGGGAGCCATTACCGGATACACGCAAAACGGTGTAACGAAATTCAAGCCCAAAGAGAATTTGAGCAGGGCGGAAATGGCGGTTATTTTATATCGGGTGATGGCTTTATAAAATAGTCAAATAATAATTCATTGCGGGCTGCGGCATTTGCCGCAGTCCTTTTTGTGCGGCGGCTTTTCTTGCGTGAAAGGCTCAAAAATGATAGAATGAACAAATCTGTTAAAAACAGAAAAGAGAGGAGATTTTTTATGTCACAGCTTCCTGCGCTGATTACGGACTTGGCTTTAATCATGATTGTTGCGGGAATCACCACTCTGCTGTTTAAAAAACTGAACCAGCCTCTGGTGCTGGGATATATCGTAGCGGGAGTTTTGGTGGGTCCTGTAACCGCATTTTTGCCTACCGTTTCCGACATGGAAAACGTAGAGACGCTGGCGGATATCGGCGTGATTTTCTTAATGTTTGGACTTGGATTGGAATTCAGTTTACACAAGCTGGCAAAGGTAGGAAAAACCGCGTTTATTACTGCGGTCACGACGATTACTTTTATGCTGTTTCTCGGCTTTGCCATCGGAGAAATGCTGGGCTGGGGAAAGATGAACAGCATTTTTCTCGGAGGCATGATCTGCATGTCTTCTACGATTATTATTATAAAAGCACTGGAAGATCTGAATTTGAAAAAAGAGCCTTTTGCGGAAGGTATTTTAGGAGTTTTGGTGCTGGAAGATGTAGCGGCGATTTTTCTGATGGTAGTGTTGTCTACTATTTCTGTGAGTCAGGGCAGCAGCGGCGCGGCGCTTTTGGGAACGTTGGGCAAGATGGCTCTGTATTTGGCTTTATGGTTGTTTTTAGGAATTTATATGCTGCCCACTTTTTTCAAGCGCATAAAGAGTGTGATGAACGACGAGACCCTTTTAGTAGCTTCTGTAGGGATTTGCTTCGGCATGGTCTGGTTAGCGGAAACCATTGGTTTTTCCTCTGCATTGGGGGCTTTTCTGGCAGGCTCGATTCTGGCGGGAACGGTGCATGCGGAACGGATTGATCGTTTGATCAATCCTTGTAAAGACCTGTTTGCCGCCGTATTTTTTGTCTCTGTAGGGATGATGGTATCTCCCGCTATGTTGATGCAGCATTTTGTGCCGATTATGGTTATCACCGCGGCCGTTATGCTGGGGCAGATGGCTTCAGTGGCGGGGGGGATGCTTTTATCAGGCAAGGATTTTTCCACGGCTGTGAAGGGCGGCTCTGCCATGTGTCAGATCGGGGAGTTTTCATTCATTATCGCTTCTCTGGGCGTTTCCCTGAATGTGACGGATGATTTCCTTTATCCTGTGGTGGTTGCGGTTTCCGTCATCACAACATTTGCTACGCCGTATTGGGTGCGAAGCGCGCCTGCATTGGAACGAATGCTGCGGAAGGTGTTCCCCGGGGGTTTGTTGAATGCCATCGACAGCCCTGCAAAAGAAAATTCCGGGAAAAGGAAAAAGGATCCCGATTGGGAGGCTTTTCGGAAACGATATATTCGGGAGTTTGCCATTTACGGAACGATTGTATTGGGTGTTACATTTGTTTTTACTCAAGTAGCTCTGTATTTGATTGCCGATACGCTTCATAATTTCGGGATCGTGAAAGTCCTTATGGGGATTATCGCTTTGGTTTTGGTTTCTCCTTTTGTGCGGCCTATGATTACAACCAGAAACCGCTTCTTTACGGCTCTGTTTTTGAAAGATGTGAAAAATCGCTGGAAGTTAGGCCTTTTATCTATACTGCGCATTGCTTTCTGCGGTTTTTGTCTGTCGTTTCCGTTGGAGCTCATTTTCCCAATGCCCTCTCTGGCGGCTTTCTTCGGCGGCCTGCTGCTTTCCGCTTTATTGGGTCATTCCGATTGGCTGGAGGGAATCTATTTTGCCATGGAGACTCGCTTTCTGGCCAACTTTAACGAGAGAAAACTACAAGAGCTGGTGGATGACGGCCGAAGCCCCATGCAGAAATGGATGGATGAAAATTTGTTTGTAGAGCAGTTTTTATGTCATGGAGGAAGCAGTGCGGAAGGGGTTTTGTTCTCCGAATTGAAATGGAGCACGCAGCTTCATGTAAACGTAATAAAGATTCGAAGAGATGAAGAGCACTTTAATATTCCCGATGGCGGAAGTTTCCTTCTGCCGGGAGATCGCGTTTTTGTTATGGGAGAGAAGAAGCAGCTGGAAAACTTTATTGCGGTTTCTTCGCAGAAAAATCAGCTGCACCACAGACCGTTAGGCATGGAGCCTGTAAGTATTTTCCTTCAGAAGGAGGAAGATATGTTCACAAAAGAAAATCGCCTGATTTGCCGGGCTGTAAAGGTAGAGGGGAGATCCAAATTTGTGGGAAAATCCGTTACGGATTCCGGGATAAAAGCGCAGTGGCACTGTGCTTTGGCGGGAATCGAACGAGATAATTATCCGCTGCCTCATCCCAATCCCAAGCGTATCTTGATGGCCGGCGATTTGCTGTGGCTGCTGGGTTCGGAGAAACAATTGGATTTGATTCAATCGGAAAATCTCATGACCGCATCCGACAAAGCGGATTTAGATGCGCAGCATCTGCGCCGCTTGCGGAAAATTACATCAGATGAACGAAAGCGTAAGATGAGAAAAGTTTAAATACAGGTGGCTTTGTATTTTCTGTACAAAGTGATCTTTGCATAATCAAACGCCCTGCCGCATATATTGGGATAAAGACGAGGCGGCGGAGGTGTTGATCGAGCTATGAAAGATTACATAGAAGAACGGGTGTTGGAGTTGGCAAATTATATTATAGAGACCAAATCCACTGTTCGGGCGACAGCGAAAAAATACAAGATCAGCAAAAGCAGCGTTCATAAGGACATCACGGAACGCCTTACGGAAATAAACCCCGCTCTTGCCCAGGAGGTAAAGCAGGTTTTGGAATGCAACAAGGCAGAGCGTCATATTCGCGGAGGTCTTGCAACCAGACAAAAATATCAAGAACTTCAAAAAAAGTAGCAGAGCGGTTGCTCTGCTGTTTTTTATTGCCTGCTTAATTTCAAAAGCCGGGCGGCGTTGCCATATAAAATTTCCTGCTTTTCTTTCTCGGTCAGCGGCAATGCTGTAAAAGCCTCTGCGCTGGATTTCTGCATGGTCCAGGGGCTGTCGGTTCCGAACAGTACTTTTTCGGAGCCAAAAGAACGAACAATCCGCACGAACTCGCTTTCATCAAGCAGACGCAGCTGCCTTTCCGTATAATAATCGGGGCTTGTGGGGGTTAGTGTCCCCAGGGAGAACGAGGTGTCGATGTAAACACAGCTTCCGGATAAGAGCGCTTCCGCCTCCTGCCAGTTTCGCCAGCCGCCCATATGCGCCAGCACAAGCGTAACGTCACCTACTTGTTTCAGCGCATTTGCCACCATCTGCGGAGAGCAGCGGACGACGCCGGGGAAGCCGATATCCTCTCCGCTGTGGGTGACGACGATCAGTCCCAGCTCCGCCGCGCGGTCGAGAATACGGAGATAACGGATATCGTCAAAATCCACATCCTGATAGACGGGGTGCAGCTTGATCCCTTTTAATCCCAGTGCGGCGATTCTCCCCAACTCTCTATGCCAATCGGGGCAGGTCGGGTGCATACATCCGAAATGCAGAAGCCCGTCTTTTCCGTTAAGTTCAGCGGATACATCGTTGATGGCGGATACTTTTTCCGGGTTTGTAGCAACGGGCAGTACCACGGACATCGCGATCCCTGCGTCTTTCATAGAGGCGGTCAGCTCTGCCGCCGTTCCGTTGGTAAACGGAACGGTATGGCAGGCATCGCTTAATTTCTGCACCGCTTTTTCTGCAATTTTATTGGGAAAGGTATGTGTATGAAAGTCAATAATCATAAGATACCTTCGTTTTTAAGCAGAGCCATGGTGCTTTCGTTGTCCTCTACCCGTAAAACCACCATGGCTTTTCCGGATACACGGGAGAGAAATGCGTATGAATAAGAGAGGCTTACATTGTTGTCGGCCAATATGGCGAGAATATTTGTAAGGCTGCCGGGCCGGTCGGGAACGGTAACGGCCAGTACAGGCGTTACGGAGCAGGGCCAGTTCTGTTTTCTGAGCAGTTCTGCCGTTTCTTCCGGTTTGTCTGCAATAATCCGGAGGACGCCGTAATCCTGCGATTCGGCGATGGAAAGAGCCTGCAAATCTATTTTATTATCTGCCAATACACGGATAAATTCGGCAAGTTTGCCGGCTTTGTTTTCAAGAAAAACAGAAATTTGATTGATGATCATAGTAGTTTCCTCCTTGTATTAATAGAGTTTGCGCTTGTCTATAACACGGACGGCTTTGCCTTCGCTGCGGGCGATGCTCTTGGGCGCTACCAGATGAACCCGAGCTGTAATGCCCAGCATTGCTCTCAGGGCGGCAATCAGTTCTTTTTCCTTTTTGTTGATGTCCGTTACAGTATCCGACATCAGCTCCGTGGGCATTTCCACTTCTACATCGAGGGTATCGCTGTTGTGTACCCGGTCAACGATAATCTGGTAGTTTGCGGGCATACCCTGATTTAATAAAACGGTCTCGATCTGGGAGGGGAATACGTTGACACCGCGGATAATCAGCATATCGTCCGATCTGCCCATGGGCTTGGACATACGAATGTGGGTACGGCCGCAGGAGCAGGGCTCTTCATTTAATACGCAGATGTCACGGGTACGGTAGCGAATCATGGGGAACGCTTCCTTTGTGATAGAAGTAAATACCAGTTCGCCTTTCGAGCCGTAGGGGAGAACTTCTTCTGTTACCGGGTCGATGATTTCAGCGATGAAATGGTCTTCGTTGATATGCATACCGCGCTGCTCCGAACATTCGAAAGAGACCCCGGGGCCGGAAAGCTCGGTCAGACCGTAAATATCGTAGGCCTTGATGCCCAGCTTATTCTGGATATCCTGACGCATTTCTTCTGTCCAAGCTTCTGCGCCGAAAATGCCCGCTTTCAGATGCAGCTGATCCTGAATTCCTGCTTCGATAGCAGATTCTGCCAGATAGGAAGCATAAGAGGGAGTACAGCAGAGAATGGTAGATTTCAGATCGGTCATGAATTGAAGCTGTCTTTCGGTGTTTCCGGAGGACATGGGAAGCGTCAGGCATCCTACCTTATGGGAACCGCCGTTTAATCCGGGACCGCCTGTGAACAGACCGTAACCGTAACAGACCTGGCAGACATCCTCATCGGTGCCGCCCACTGCCACGATGGCGCGGGCGCAGCAATCCTCCCATAAATCAATGTCATGCTGCGTATAGAACGCGACAACCCGTCGGCCGGTTGTGCCGGAGGTAGATTGGATGCGGACGCAGTCCTTAAGCGGCTTCCCCATTAAGCCGTAAGGATATGCGTCTCTCAGGTCGGCTTTGCTTAAAAACGGCAGCTTGTGCAAATCTTCAATCCCGTGAATATCCGAGGGTTTTACATTCTTTTCGTCCATCTTTTCACGGTAGTAGGGGATGTTGTCATACACGTGCCGGATTTGTTTAACCAGTCTCTCGCTCTGCAATTTTTTTAATTGCTCTCTGGGCATTGTTTCAATGTCTTTTTGATAGTAACGTTCCATTTTCTCACATACCTTTCTGTAAATTTTCTGAAATTATATTAAAAGCGGCGCCGTCCCATAAAGAACAGCGCCGCTTTCTAATCATACGGTTGGAAAGAATACTGTTTTATGCGGACAGTTTGAAGTTTTGAGAAAAGCCGAAAAAGCCTGCAAAAAAGCAAGCGAAAATAAAGACAAAAACAAAGCTGAAAAAGCCATATACAGGCTGAATTACGGGAACATTTACGATCATGCCGTTCATAACAGGCTCCTTTCTGCCGCTTTGCGGCGATTTTCTCAGAAACAAAATAAGCGGCACTGTCCGAAAACAGAACCGCTTTCATTTTTGAAAGTGATGCTCTTTACACCCGGACAGCCATTAATTTTGGGGCATAAAAACGGAAGCCCGCAAAAAAGAAGCGAACGAAAGTAAAGAAACAAAAACCCAGTTCATTCTTAATAGAAACACAGATGTTCTTTTTCACAACGGACTCCTTTCTGCCGGGATATCAGCAACTAAATCAAATGCAGTATAACAGTTTCACTTGAAAAAGTCAATCCCATGGAAAAATTAAATTGTTGTTGACTTTTTGACTGTTATGTGATAAAGTGACTGCAATAATTCTAATGCGATGAAGAAGACAAAGTAGAATGTCGGTTCCTTTCTTACAGAGAGCTGCCGGTCGGTGCGAGGCAGAAGAAAGCGATGTTCGAATTACCCTTCCGAGCAGCTATCTGAACATGCGGATTGTCCAAGTAAGTAAGAGATGCCGGGTACGCCCGTTACTGCGTTGCGGATATGACAGTATCCAAGAGGCTGTGTCTGTGAGGGCACGGTAAACTGAGGTGGTACCGCGGGAAATTCTCGCCCTCTGTGTTCGAAAGAATACAGAGGGTTTTTTAATTTTTTAGGAGGAGCGGAAATGAAAGTTATCCATATCGGCACCCGATACCCGCTTTGTGCGGGAAAAAACAATACTGCATTTATTATCTTATCGGATTGAAATTTTAAAATAAAAAGAAGAGGTAATTATTTATGTTTGATTTAGTTATAAAACTTATAATGCTCATACTTTTCTTCGGTGTTATGGTTACGGTTGGTCTGTATTGCCGCAGGCATGCTACCGATGTCAACGGCTTTGTTCTGGGCGGCAGAAGCGTGGGACCTTGGCTGACTGCATTCGCCTACGGCACATCCTATTTTTCCGCTGTTGTATTCGTAGGATATGCCGGTCAATTCGGCTGGAAATACGGTATCGCCGCTACCTGGGCGGGCATTGCCAACGCACTGCTGGGTTCGCTTCTCGCTTGGGCGGTTCTGGGCAGAAGAACCCGCGTTATGACACAGCACCTTGATTCGGCAACCATGCCGCAGTTTTTCGGCTCCCGTTTTGACAGCAAATCCCTGAAGTTGGCTGCATCGGCAATTATATTTATATTCCTGATTCCGTATACAGCATCTCTTTACAACGGGTTGAGCCGTTTGTTCGGTATGGCTTTCAATATTGACTATTCCGTCTGCGTTGTGGTTATGGCGGTGCTGACAGCTGTCTATGTAATTGCCGGCGGATATATGGCAACGGCGATCAATGATTTTATTCAGGGCATTATTATGCTCGGCGGCATTGTCGCTGTTATCGCGGCGGTGCTTAAAAGTCAGGGCGGATTTCTTGCTGCGCTGGATGGGCTTGCAAAGATTACAGATCCTTCTGTTTCGGAAACGCCGGGAATATTTGCGTCTTTCTTCGGACCTGACCCGGTGAACCTGCTGGGCGTTATGATTCTTACTTCTCTCGGCACATGGGGTCTTCCGCAGATGGTGCAGAAATTTTATGCGATTAAAAGTGAAAAGGCAATTAACGAAGGCATGATCGTGTCCACTTTGTTTGCTGCCGTTGTTGCCGGCGGCTGTTATTTCCTCGGAGGCTTCGGCAGACTTTTTTCCGACAAAGTAGATGTAGCCACAGAAGGCTTCGACGCAATTATACCCGCCATGCTTTCCGGTCTGCCGGCAATCCTCATTGCTCTGGTTGTGATTCTGGTGCTTTCCGCGTCCATGTCAACCTTATCCTCGCTGGTTTTAACTTCAAGTTCCACGCTGACGCTGGATTTCCTGAAAAGCAGCGTAAAAAAGGATATGAACGAGAAACAGCAGCTGTTTACAATGCGTCTGCTGATTGCGGTCTTTATTGCGATTTCTGCCGTTATCGCTATGGTGCAGTATAATTCTAATGTATCCTTTATCGCACAGCTGATGGGCGTTTCCTGGGGGGCTCTGGCAGGGGCTTTCCTTGCGCCGTTCCTTTACGGTTTGTACTGGAAGCGCACTACAAAGGCGGCATGCGGAGTCAGTTTCCTGTTTTCAACAGTCGTGATGCTTGTCAATGTAGTTGCCCGTCCCTTGTTCCCCACGCTTCTGCAATCTCCCATTAATGCCGGAGCGTTCTGCATGCTGGCAGGGATGGTTATTGTACCGGTTGTAAGCTTGTTTACAAAAGCGCCTGCTCAAGGTCAAATTGACAGGATATTCTCATGCTACGACCGTACTGTAACCGTATCGGTTAAGGAGTCCATCGGCGCAGAAGAAATAAAATAAAGAAAAACAGAGTGTAAGGTAATCATAAAAAAATCTCGTCATCATTTACGGTGGCGGGATTTTTTATTTTTCCTCATTTCAGAGGTTCTTTCGGGCTCAATAGGTTATATCTTAAAGAACTATCAAAATTATTGTTGTTTTCAGACAATTGTCGTGTTAGAGTATAATCACAGAGTGTTATAAAGTTCTATAAAATACTATAAAGTATTATTCTTTGATATGAGCCTACCCCTTTTGTATTATTTTTTATTTCTCAAAAGAAAGGTCGTGACTCGGTTGAACGCATTGCTTATAAAAGTGAAAGAGGTCAGCGCGGCTGTACTGCCGATTACTTTGATCGTTTTGATTTTGCATTTCACTCTGACACCCTTAAATTCGATTCTTCTGATTCGTTTCCTTTTGGGTGCCGTTTTTATAATTATCGGCCTTTCTGTCTTTTTGACAGGTGTTGATTTGAGCATCTCACCTATCGGAAATTTAATGGGATCTGTGCTTGCGAAAAGCAATAATTATTGGATTGTTGCCGTTGCAGGATTAGGACTCGGCTTTTTTATTTCGATTGCAGAACCGGATCTTCATGTGCTGGCGGCGCAGATCAGCAATATTACCTCCGGATTTATAGGGCACTGGACTCTGGTTATTGTGGTATCTGTGGGGATCGCGGTGCTTTTGAGTCTTGGGCTGATTCGTATCGTTTTAAATTTTCCATTATACAAGCTTCTTACAATTTTGTATCTTTTAATTTTGGTTCTTGCGCTGTTTAGTTCACCGGAATTTTTAGCGATTTCTTTCGACGCGTCCGGCGCCACCACCGGCGCAATGACGGTTCCTTTTGTTATGGCTTTGTCTATCGGTGTTTCTGCTTTGAAGAGCGACAGCAAAGCTTCGGAAAAAGACTCTTTTGGATTGGTTGCTATCGCTTCCTGCGGGGCAATTATTTCTGTCATGATTATGAGCATTTTTTCCGGCGTCAATGAAATTTCGGGAAGCTTGGAGGAAGAGAAAATACAGGCGGAATCTTTTTTTCAGCCGTTTATGGAGCAGATTCCCCTGCAGGTAAAGGACACATTTCTGGCGTTGGCTCCGATCTTGATCCTCTTCTTGATTTTCCAGGTGATTTCTTTTAAACTGAGCAGAAGGGCTTTCCTGAGGGTTCTCATCGGAATGGGATATACCTATGCCGGATTGGTTGTGTTTTTTATAGGCGTTAATGCAGGATTTATGAAAGTGGGAACCACGGTAGGAATTCGGCTGGCACAGATCGGAAACATTCCGATTTTGGCAGTTATCGGCTTTGTGATCGGATGTTTGACCATACTGGCGGAGCCGGCGGTTTATGTTTTAACCCATCAAATTGAAACGGTAACATCCGGGTATGTGCAGAGAAAGGTGGTTTTGATTGCACTGGCGGCAGGAGTCGGTGTCTCTATTGCGTTATCCGTACTGCGGGTTCTTGTTCCGGAAATTCAGCTTTGGCATTATTTGCTGCCCGGATATGTAATTGCAATAGGATTGATGTTTTTCGTTCCAAAATTATTTGTGGGGATTGCTTTTGATTCCGGAGGCGTTGCATCGGGGCCTATGACGGCAACGTTTGTTCTGGCTTTTATATCCGGAATTGCAGAGGGGACGGAAGGCGCGGATGTTTTGATCGACGGTTTCGGAGTCATCGCTATGGTGGCTTTGACGCCTCTGATTGCATTGCAGGTCTTGGGGTTAATCTTTAAGATAAAATTGGGGAAAGGGGGCGCTTCTGATGCAGACGACAGTGAACCTGAGCGAGTATGACTTAGCTGTAATTTTGGTGAAGTTTGGACGCGGAAGCAAGGCGCTGAACATTATAAAACGGGAAGGGTTGCCCGGCGGAACCATTCTGCTTGGAACGCGGGTAAACCGAAAGCGTTTTTTCGAACTTTTAAATTTAAGCAGTCACAACAGTGAAATCATTTTCTGCGTAGGAGAGTCGCATATTATTCGAAAGGCGTTAAGGGCGCTTTCAAAAGAGTATTTCACCGGACGGAACCGGGGACTGGCTTTCAGTGCGCAGGTGGATACTTTTATGGGGGCGAAGCCCGCATTTTTCCGAATGAATCGGCCTTCGTTCAAAATTGATATTCTGGGGGGAAAGGACGGGAAAGAAATGGACGAAAAGTACCAATCTGTTTTCGTAGTTGTAAATAAGGGGACGGCGGAGGATGTTATTGACGCGGCTACCGCGGCCGGCGCCGGGGGCGGAACGATTATCAACGCCAGAGGCGCGGGAATCCATGAAAAATCCAAGATTTTTTCCATGACTATCGAGCCGGAAAAGGAAGTGGTTATCATTCTGGCAAAGGAGAATGTTGTTTCCGGCATTATTGAGTCCGTCCGCCAGCGGGTGCATATTGATGAACCGGGAACCGGTGTGCTTTTTGTTCTGGATGTAAAGGAAACTTTTGGCATCAGGTAAGAAGCAGGCAGGGGACTGTCCGCGGCGGAATCAGACGGCCGGCAAACGCGCTCCGGTATGGTATTTCTGAAATGTAATCGGTATAGTGCGTATCACGGCTATGTATCAAATCCGCTTTTCGGGAAATATGCGGGCAGAAAAGCAGGAAGAAAAATGGAAATAAATATCCCGAAATAGAGAAAAGAGAAGAAAAATGAGGCTTGAAAACGTTAAAATTCAACGGTTTAAGCCTCTTTTTTCTGGAGCGGGTGAAGGGAATCGAACCCTCGTATCCAGCTTGGGAAGCTGGTGTTCTGCCATTGAACTACACCCGCAAATATTACTTCTGATTTGAACAGTATAACATAGAGCAGATGGAAAGGCAAGAGAAAATACGAAATTGTGATGTGGGGTAAGAAAACCTGAAAATACTTGACAGATTTGATACCGTATACTAAAATGAACGAGAGTTTAACAAGAAAAGGGAAAGGGAAGGCAATATGCGGAAGACCATGCTGATGTGCAAGCTGGATATGATGAATATGAAAAATTCAATTTGCTCGTCCGGTTGGTTTGCGCTGCGCTCTATGTGATTCTTTCCCAATGAAAAAACGAATTAAAAACAGGCAGCTCCGGCGGCCTGTTTTTTGATATGCGGGAGGTGTAATTTGGAACCCATAATTACATTGAAAAATTTGACGAAACAGTTCAGCGGGAAGTCCGGCACGGTAACGGCGCTGAATTCTATCAGTCTGGAGATCGAAAAAGGCGAGATTTTCGGAATCATCGGTATGAGCGGAGCCGGGAAGAGCACGCTGGTTCGATGTATGAATCTGCTAGAGCACCCCACATCCGGTTCTGTTATTTTTGACGGGGTTGATCTGGCTTCTCTGAAAAGCAGCGAATTGAATCAAAAGCGAAGAGACATCGCTATGATTTTTCAGCAGTTCAATCTGCTGATGCAGCGAAATGTGCTCAAAAATGTGTGCTTTCCGCTGGAATTGGCAGGCGTGCCGAAAAAACAGGCTGAAAGCCGGGCGAGAGAATTGCTGGAGCTGGTAGACCTGGCAGAGAAGGAAAAGGCCTATCCGTCGCAGCTTTCCGGAGGGCAGAAGCAGAGAGTGGCTATTGCTCGGGCACTGGCCAGCGATCCGAAAGTGCTGCTGTGCGACGAAGCCACCAGCGCTTTGGATCCGAAGACTACCAGAGCCGTTTTAGCGCTTCTGAAAGAAATTAACCGGAAATTGGGCATTACCATTATCGTGATCACGCACGAAATGAGCGTAATCCAGCATATCTGCCACAGGGTTGCCATTATTGACGGCGGCAGTATTGCAGAAATGGGCGCGGTAGGAGAAATCTTTTCCAATCCGCAGTCCGGGGCGGCTAAACGTTTAGTATATCCGGGCGGGGAGCGCACGGAAAAATTTTCCGGCAAGCGTCTGGTTCGGATTGTTTTTGACGGCAAATCCTCTTTTGAGCCGGTAATTGCCAATATGATTCTGGCGTGTCAGGCGCCGGTGAATATCATGTTTGCCAATACCCAAGACATCGAGGGAATTGCCGTAGGGCAGATGGTCATCCAGCTCCCGGAGGATGAGAACCAGGCGGAACGTCTGATGAACTACTTGAGAAATCACGCTGTGCAGGCGGAGGAGGTAGAGGAAATTGGTTGAATTGATCTTAGCCGGACTGTGGGAAACTTTATATATGACGTTGATTTCGGCAGGTCTTTCCTATGTTATCGGGCTGCCCTTGGGGATGATTTTAGCCGCTACGGATCGGAACGGTGTATGCCCTCTGCCGGTACTGAATGCGGTTTTAGGATTCATTGTGAATGTACTTCGGTCGATTCCTTTTTTGCTTTTGATGATAGCCCTGTTCGGGTTCACAAAGTTTATCGTAGGGACAAACATCGGTTCTACGGCCGCAATCGTGCCTTTGGTAGTTTCTGCAGCGCCTTTTGTGGCTCGCATGACGGAATCTTCGTTCAAGGAAGTGGATCCGGGCGTGATTGAGGCGGCTCGCTCCATGGGCGCTCCCTCCCGCACGATTCTGTTTAAAGTCCTGCTGCCGGAGGCAAAGCCTTCCTTAATTATGGGAGCGGCAGTTTCCACGATTACCATTCTGGGCTATTCCGCTATGGCCGGCATCTGCGGAGGAGGAGGATTAGGCGATATTGCCATTCGATACGGGTATTACCGCTACGATACGGGGACTATGTGGATTTTGATTCTCATTTTGGTTATTCTCGTTCAGATTTTGCAGGAAATCGGGATGAAAATTGCTAAGATTACGGATAACAGAATTTAAAAAGAAAGGAAGAAAAAAATGAAAAAAGTAATCGGAATTGCATTTGTATTGGTTTTGGCTTTAGGACTGCTTACCGCCTGCGGAGGAGGAGACGCGGATGCGGAGCTGACTCCGATTAAAGTCGGAGCATCTGTTACTCCTCATGCGGAGATTCTGGAGGCGGCGAAAGCGGATCTTGCGGAAGCGGGATACGATCTGCAGATTGTAGAGTTCGAGGATTATGTATTGCCTAATATGTCCTTGGAAAACGGCGAACTGGACGCTAATTATTTTCAGCACAGCGCATATCTTGCGGATTTCAATGCAGAAAATGATACGAATATCGTAGAAGTAGCTAAAATTCACTACGAGCCTTTCGGTATTTACGCCGGTAAAGTCAGCAGCTTGGATGCCTTGACAGAAGGTTCTAAAATTGCGGTTCCCAACGATTCCACCAACGAAGCAAGAGCACTGCTGCTGCTGGAACAGGAAGGACTGATTAAACTGAATAAAGATGCAGGACAGCAAGCGACGATCCGTGACATTACGGAGAATTCCAAGAACCTGGAGATCGTGGAGTTGGAAGCGGCAACAATCCCCAGAGTATTGGGTGAAGTTGATCTGGCCGTCATCAATGGAAATTATGCCATCAGCGCAGGAATGTCCATCAAAGATGCGGTGGCCATTGAAGCAAAGGATTCCCGAGCGGTAGAAGATTATTACGGTAATGTTCTGTGCGTTAAAGCAGGCAATGAAAACAGAGAAGATATTAAGGCGCTGGTGAAAGCGCTGCAGAGCGAAACCGTAAAGAAATTCATGGAAGACACATACGATGGCGCTGTGGTACCGTGCTTCTAAACCCGGCGGCAGGGTATAAACAGTACGAGAGCGTTTTTACGGCCGGAAGAGTGGGAACATTCTTCCGGCTTGCTTTGTTTTTTGTACAAAAACACCGGAAGAGCGCAGGAACGGAAGGGGATTTATACAGAACACCGCTTTACAAGGTTTCAGCCGTAGTATATAATTACAAATAATATTCTCGTTAGAAAATGAGGAAAAAGAGCGAACAGGCGTGCCGAATTTGCTCGGCACGATCAAACAGGAGGTAGGTTTCGTGAAAAAATTCAAGCGTGTTCTGGTTGCAAACAGAGGTGAAATTGCAATCCGGATCATTCGTGCATGTAAGGAGCTTGGCATCCGTTCGGTAGCCATTTACTCCGAAGAGGATAAAAATGCGCTGTTTCGTACAAAGGCCGATGAGTCGTACCAGGTCGGCATCGGAAAAGGCCCCGTTGAGGCTTATCTGGGAATCGGTGAAATCATCGCACTGGCAAAAGCAAAGGGCGTAGATGCGATTCATCCCGGTTACGGATTCCTTTCCGAAAATCAGGAATTTGCAAAGCAGTGTCATGAGGCGGGCATCGAATTTATCGGGCCTACATACGAGATGATGGGGAAACTGGGTGATAAGATCCAGTCCAAACTGGTAGCACATTCTGTAAATGTTCCCACGATTCCCGGCGTAGACGCTGCGATTAAATCCAACGAAGAAGCGATTGAGTACGCGAATAAAATCGGTTATCCGATTATGTTAAAGGCAGCGGCAGGCGGCGGCGGACGCGGTATGCGTATCGTACGCAGCGAAAAAGATCTGCTGCCGGAATTTGCTTCTGCGCAGAACGAAGCCAGAAAGGCTTTCGGCATTGAAGATGTTTTTATTGAAAAATATTTGGAAAAGCCTAAGCACATCGAAGTGCAGATTTTAGGCGATAAACACGGCAATTTGGTACATCTCTATGAGAGAGACTGCTCCGTACAGAGAAGACACCAGAAAGTGGTCGAATTCACTCCGGCTCTCTGTCTGACGGACGCGCAGCGGGAAGCCATCTGCGCGGACGCTTTGAAGATTGCGAGTGCGGTAAATTATCAGAGTGCAGGTACCCTGGAATTCCTGGTGGATGCGCAGGGCAACCATTACTTTATCGAAATGAACACCAGAATTCAGGTAGAGCATACCGTTACCGAAATGGTAACCGGTATCGATCTGGTTCAGGCTCAGATTCTGATTGCTGAGGGATATCCTCTGGATTCCAAGCAGATTAACATTAACAGCCAAAGCGACATTCAGACCAGAGGCTACGCTATCCAGTGCCGTGTAACTACGGAAGATCCGGAAAACTCCTTTGCTCCCGACACCGGCACATTAGAGCTGTACCGCAGCGGTGCGGGATTTGGTATCCGTTTGGACGGCGGCAACGGCGTAGCCGGCGCGGAGATTACTCCGTATTACGACAGCTTGCTGGTTAAGGTAACCGCATTCAGCAGAACGTTTGACGACTGCATCAACAAGGCAATGCGCGGTGTAGAGGAGCTGAAAGTAAAAGGCGTTAAGACCAATGTTCCTTTCCTGCTCAACATGCTGAATCATCCCACGTTCAGAGCGGGCGAATGCGACACCAATTTCATTGCGGAAAATCCGCAGCTGATGGATGTTCATGCGGGAGATGAAAGAGAAGAAAAGGTTCTGCATTTCCTAGGCAACAAAGTTGTCAACGAAAGCAAACGCCATATTTCGTTTAATGTTCCCGTTGTTCCCAAAATCGAGACTCCGAAAACTCCTTTGTTCGGCACGAAACAGATTCTGGATCGGGAAGGCCCCGACGGTCTGGCCAAGTGGGTTTTGAAGCAGAAATCGCTTCTGCTTACGGATACCACTATGCGTGACGCACAGCAGTCACTGATGGCGACCCGGGTGAGAACCATCGACATGGAAAAAATCGCTCCGGCGGTTTCCCTTTACGGAAAGGATCTGTTCTCTCTGGAAATGTGGGGCGGCGCTACTTTTGACGTGGCATATCGTTTCTTAAAAGAGGATCCGTGGGAAAGACTGGCAACTCTTCGTGAATTGATCCCCAATATCCTGTTCCAGATGCTGCTGAGAGGTGCCAACGCAGTTGGGTACAAGAATTATCCGGATAACGTGATCCGTTCTTTTGTCCGTGAATCCGCGGCGGCAGGCATCGACGTATTCCGTGTGTTTGACTCTCTGAACTGGATTCAGGGCATGGAAGTTGCCATGGATGAGGTGCGCAAGCAGGATAAGGTTGTAGAGGCTTGTATCTGCTACACCGGCGATATTCTGGATGAAAGCCGTGACAAATATACCTTGGATTACTATGTAAAGATGGCGAAAGAGCTGGAAAAGAGAGGCGCAAACATCCTGGCGATTAAGGATATGACCAGTTTGCTGAAGCCTATGGCAGCCAACCGCCTCATCACAGAGCTGAAGAATAATCTGGATATTCCCGTACATCTCCATACGCATGACACCTCCGGAAACGGCGTTGCTACCTGTCTGATGGCAGCTATGTCCGGCGTTGATATTATTGATACCGCATTCAGCAGCATGGCCGGTATTACTTCTCAGCCGGCTTTGAACTCCATCGTTGCGGCGCTGGAAAATACGGATCGTTCTACCGGTCTGGTTCTGACAGATTTACAGCATATTTCCGATTACTGGTATGATGTGCGTCCGGTATACGGCGAATTCGAATCGGATCTGAAAGCAGGTACTGCTGAAATCTACCGGTTTGAGATTCCCGGCGGCCAGTATTCCAATCTGCGTCCGCAGGTAATCAGCTTCGGTCTGGAACATAAATTCGAAGAAGTGAAGGAAATGTATAAAACCGTAAATGATATGCTGGGCGATATCGTTAAAGTAACTCCTTCTTCGAAGGCGGTGGGCGATATGGCAATCTTTATGGTACAGAACGATTTAACACCGGATAACATTTACGAAAAGGCCAAAGGTATGGACTTCCCCGATTCCATCGTATCTTATTTCGAAGGCATGATGGGTCAGCCGGAAGGCGGTTTCCCGGAAAAGCTGCAGAAGTTGGTTTTGAAAGATAAAACTCCGATTACCTGCAGACCGGGCGAATTGCTTCCGCCGGAAGATTTCGAGGCGGATCGTGAGCTGCTGAAGAAAAAGCACGGCCTGGATGCAACGATGAAGGATGTTCTGAGCTATGCTCTGTATCCGAAAGTATTCGAAGATTACCTGGACGGTCAGAAGAAGGAAGGTTCCTTCCGCCGTATGGGTTCCGATATCTTCTTCCACGGTTTGGCCGTAGGCGAGACCTGCGAAGTATCCATCGGCGAAGGCCAGACTTTGGTTATTCGTCTTTTGGAAATCAAGGACGCAGACGACGAAGGCAACCGTGAAGTTATCTTTAAGGTCAACGGCAATACCCGTTACATTAAGGTTAAGGATAAGATGGCAACTACGAAAGCCTCCAAGCAGTCCAAGATTATGGCGGATCCGGACGATTCTTCGGAAGTTGGCGCAAACATCCCGGGCACCGTGGTCAAGGTTCTGGTAAGCCATGGCGAAGCGGTAACAGAAGGGCAGCCTGTAGCGATTCTGGAAGCTATGAAGATGGAAACCAACATCATCGCAACCAAGGATGGTGTAATTGAAAAAATCTATGTAAAAGAAGGGCAGCAGGTTATCGCAGGAGAACTGGTTGTAAAGCTTGCCGACGAGAAAGCGGAATAACAACCGTTCAAATACAGTAAATAAAGGGGAGGCGGCAAATGCGCGGCGACAGAAAGGACGGTCGGCTGGTGCGGGATGATGCAGATCCTATGCATCTGTTTATTCCGTATATCATGCCGATGAGAAGTGAATCGGAAGTTTATCTGAATGAGACGGTAGATGTCACAAATTTGCTCGCATTCCTTGAAAAGAAGAATGAAAACGCGGTGGAAGGTTCGTTTCATATGACCATGTTTCATGTGGTCGTATCGGCGGTGAGTAAAACGATCCTCCACCGCCCTTATATGAACCGGTTTATTGCAGGCCGGCGTTTGTACCAAAGAGACGTGGTGACCTCCTCCTTTGTTGTAAAGAAACGTTTTAAAGACGAGGGAGAAGAAGGAGTAATGATCCTGAAAACGGATGGAGACAGCACGTTGGATCAGGTAGCTCATAAAATATACGGCGATGTAAAAGAGACGCGCGAAGAAGGAAACAGCGTTGACGGGGTTTTAAAGGTTTTAAAAAAATGCCCGCGTTTTGTGCTGAGATTTTTCATGCGTCTTTTAATTATTCTGGACTATTTCGGCAAACTTCCTGCCGGGCTGTTGGCAGTGGATCCTTACCATACAACCGTAATGCTGTCCAATCTGGGGAGCATTAAATGCCCGGCGCCTTACCATCACCTGATCAATTTCGGTACTAATTCCATAATTATCACCATCGGGGAGATGAAGAAAGCGCGGGTTCTTATGCCGGACGGCAGCGAAGAGATCCGTTCGGTTATGGATTTAGGCGTAACGTTGGATGAACGGATAGGCGATGGGTTTTATTTTGCCCGTTCCGTGAAGCTTCTGCGGCATTTGCTGGAGCATCCGGAATTGTTGGAAGAGCCCTTTAAGGAGAAGATAGAGTATGAGTATTAAAGCGCCTTGGAAAAGCTATTACGGAAACGTTCCGGCACATCTGGATTATCCGGATATCAGCATGTATGACTTTGTAGAGCAGACGGCGCAGGAGTATCCGAATATTTCCGCTTATGAGTTTATGGGGCGGGAAACTTCGTATGAAACTTTTTTAAAAGAAATAGATGAGTGTGCGAAAGCCTTGAAAGCTATCGGCATTAAAGAAGAAGACCGGGTCACTATCTGCATGCCCAATACACCCCAGGGAATTATCATGTTTTATGCGGTCAATAAGATCGGTGCTTTGGCCAATATGATACATCCACTCTCCTCCGAAGGGGAAATCGAGTTTTTTCTGAACGATTCCCACAGCACGGCGGCGCTTACGCTGGATGCGTTCTGTGAAAAGTTCGCGGCCGTGCGGGAAAGAACCGGTTTGAAATATTTGTTTGTAACCAGCATAAAAGATAAGCTTTCCCCTGTAAAAAGCCTGGGGTTTGCCCTCACTAAGGGCAGAAAGATTAAACCGGTGCCGAAAACTGAAGGTGTGTACCTTTGGAAGGATTTTTTAGCGAAAGGCAAAATCTATGAGGGAGAAACCAGGGCAGAACGGGACGGGGGCGACCCGGCGGTGATCCTTTACAGCGGCGGAACCACAGGAACCACGAAAGGAATTTTGCTGTCCAATTTAAATTTTAATGCCTTATCCATGCAGACTGCAGCTATGGGAGACTGTATTGTACCCGGACATGCTATGCTGGCTGTTATGCCTATTTTTCACGGCTTTGGACTTGGCGTCTGCATTCATACAATGCTGACCAATGCTTGTAAATGTATTTTGATTCCCCAGTTCAGCGCGAAAACCTTCGGCGAATTGCTGAAGAAGAAACAACCTAATTATATTGCGGGCGTTCCCACTTTGTATGAAGCATTGCTGCGGAATCAAGCGATTAAAGGAATTGATCTGGCTTGTCTGGAAGGTGTATTTTCCGGGGGTGATTCCCTTTCCGTAGAGTTGAAAAGGAAGGTGGACGCATTCTTAAAGGAACACGGCGCAACGCTTCAGATTCGGGAAGGATACGGAACTACGGAATGCGTAACCGCCAGCTGTCTGACTCCGAAAAATTATGCCAGAGAAGGAAGCATCGGCATCCCGTTTCCCGATACATACTATAAAATAGTGGCTCCTCACACGCGCGAAGAACTTCCTTATGGGCAGGAGGGGGAGATCTGTATCAGCGGCCCCAGTGTCATGTTAGGATATGTAGGGAATCCCAAGGAGACCTCCCATACACTGCAGCTTCATCCTGATGGGGCGATCTGGCTTCATACCGGGGATTTAGGAATTATGGATGAGGATGGATTTATTTATTTCCGGCAGAGGCTGAAGCGTATGATCGTTTCTTCCGGCTATTCCATTTATCCCTCGCAATTAGAAAATATTATTGATGGACACGAGGCCGTCCTTATGTCTACGGTAATAGGGGTAGAAGATCCTTATAAGATGCAGAAAGTAAAAGCTTATGTGGTTTTAAAACCGGATGTAGCGCCTACGGATGATATAAAACGCAGTGTCGAAGAGTATTGCAGAAAAAATATCGCGAAATACGCATTCCCTTATGAGTTTGAATACAGGGAATCTTTGCCGCAGACAAAAGTGGGAAAAGTGGCGTTTACCGTTTTGGAAGCGGAGGCCAGAGAAAAGGAAAAGATGCGTTTAGTACAGAAACAGGCACAGGAGCAGGAACGTTTATAAAAGGAGAGTGCCGACCCGGCAACTGCTTTCTCCGGGAAATGCAGGGAATGATTTGAAAGGCGCTTTACAGAATATTTATCCGGGTAATCGGTTTTGCATAAGTTTGGATAAAATGGCAACACTATGTGAAAACGGATTAAGGAGGAGATACAGAGTGGATAAGAACAACAGTATCACGATTACCACCCGGGACAGAGCGCTGCTGGCATGGGAGAATTCCATGGAACTGGTTCGGAGCTTTGAAAATTTCGGAAAAGAAATTTCAGATAACGACAGGGCAGCCAAGGCGTTTAGAAAATTTGCGGAAGAAGAAGCGCAGCACGCGGCTGAGTTTTTGGAAATCCTGCATTCTTACGAAAAAAATTAAGAAAAAAGCGCATGAGGGCGTATGAGCTAAAGAAAATTCAGCCTGATTTGCGGATAACAGCATGGTACCTTGTCTGGCATCATGCTGTTGTTTTTAGCTGATTTTCAAAAATACCTTTTTATCCGGGGAGGCTGCGGCGGAATAGAAGCAAAAGACGGTAGACTGATACCTGCCGCGCTTTTGCTGTCTCGGAAAATTATGGATAATGTGTGGATAGTTATTGAATACAGGAACAGCAAAAGACCGCCGATAAATCGACGGTCTCTCAGATGGTCGGAGCGACAGGATTTGAACCTGCGGCCTTTTGACCCCCAGTCAAACGCGCTACCAAGCTGCGCCACGCCCCGAAATTCAATAAAGCGGTGTAATGGTGCCGGCGATCGGGGTCGAACCGATACGGTGTTGCCACCACGGGATTTTGAGTCCCGCACGTCTGCCAATTCCATCACGCCGGCGAGCAACATCACTATAGTAGCATAGCTTTTTATGAAAATCAAGAGAAAAACCTTTACTTTTTTTTATTTTTTGGTACAATCAAGATATATTCGAGAGGAGGACGAGACATAATGCAAGGTGGCACATTTTACACTTTATTGCCTTTTATCTTAGTAATCGTTATAATGTACTTTTTCCTGATTCGCCCGCAAAAGAAAAAGGAAAAGCAAGTAAATGAGATGCGGTCCAATCTTAAAGTCGGGGATGAAATCGTTACCATCGGCGGTATCCACGGCACCATCTGCAAGGTAAAAGATGAATATCTTACAATCCAGGTTGGCGCAGATAAGACAAAACTGGAAATGACTCGCTGGTCTGTTTCGAGAGTAGTTTCCAATGATCCTGCTCCCCGCAAAGCTGCGGCACAGGAAGAAGAGGAAAAACCCGTTAAGAAATCCAGACCTAAGAGATTGGATAAAGCTGAGGAAGCGCCTGCAGCGGCTCCGGCCGGCGAAGAGGCTTCGGCGGCTGCGGAAGCTCCGGTTGCAGAAGAATCTGAAACCAAGAAGGAAAACGAATAATTTTCTATTTGAAATGAACCCGAAATACGGGAAAATGATTCCAACCGGCTGCGGCCGGTTGGAATTTTTTCAATTTAGTTTAAAGTTTAAGAGTTGAATGATGAACGAGACGATGAGACTATCCGGCAGAGACTATGCAGCAGATGTTTTGAAGACCGTTGCGATTTTTGGTGTGCTTACCATTCACGGCGCCGCTTACGGATACGGGGCGGAAATTGCGTCTTTGGATTGGATCGCCGCCGTTTTTTGGGGGAGTGTTTCCCGGGCTTCGGTACCGTTGTTTTTTATGTGCAGCGGGGCGCTGATGCTGGATCCGAGGAAGGATTTTTCCCTGAAAAAGCTGTATACAAAATGGCTGCCCCGTTTGGTGATTGCCATGCTGTTCTGGGCAGTGATTTATAAATTGTATCACCTGGCGGAAGAGCATGCTCTGACTGGAGAAAACTTTATTTTCAGTTTAAAACAAGTGTTGCTGTTTGATCAGGAAATGCATTTTTATTATCTGCATATTATTTTTATTGTGTACTTTTTTCTGCCGGTAACCCGGATCTTTGCGGAGCATGCGGGAAAACGGATGCTGGAATATTTCCTGATCTTGTGGCTTGTTCTGGGAATTCTTTATCCCACGGCGCTGCATTTCTGGCCGTTTACCTTGTTGAGCGGGATTCCCAAGCAATGGGCGCTGAATATGACATACGCGGCTGTGGGCTATGGTTTACTTGGATATTACATAAAATTCTATGGGCAGAATATCAAAAAATATGTTTATTTTTTAAGCTTTTTCGTGGGGTTTGCCATGGTATTCGGATTTACCGTAATAGGATCTGTAAAGAATCAGCAGCTTTACACCCTGTTTTGGGAAGGCATGTCTCCGGGAACCGCCTTTATGGCAGCGGGAATTTTCGGTTTGGTGTATTCGGCCTTTTGGGAAAAAGAACAGAAAAAACCGCGCCGGGCAGAGATGGTATCGAAAGCGTCTTTCTGTATTTACTTGGTGCATCTGCTGTTTTTGCAGGAATATGCAAAGCGTATGCTGTTTTCTCCGTATTTGCTGTCGGTTCCTGTTATTGCGGCAGCAGCGTTTTTGTTCGGTTTTGCTGTATATCTTGTTCTCAGCCGGATTCCCATTGCGAAAAAATGGTTGATATAAAACGGAAAAAGACCGGAGCACTTGTTTGGCAGGTGTTTGTCGGTCTTTTGCATAATTAGGCTGCATTTTTCCATATACTTGTTATAAGATCCGCGATGCAGCCGCTTGACCCTATGGATTTGCTGAAAATACGGGTTTGCGGCAGCGGGAATTTTAAAAACGGGGGGAAAAGATATGAAAGCTGCAGTATCGGGAGAACGAGTATTAAAGCTGGGAAAAGCATTTTTACTGGCGGTATTGATATTTATCGGGTTAACGTCTTTGTTCTGCTTGCTGATCTGGCTGACGCCTGTTCCGGAACGGTGGAGCGCATTTTACGGGATTGGTGTCCTATCGCTGAGCTGTCTGATTTTCGGGCTGCTGGGGGGGAGAATTATCGGCAAACGAGGACTTTTCATAGGCGGCGGAGCTTCTTTGATGCTGCTCCTTACAATCCTTGCAGGTTCGGTGTTTTTCACGCAGACGCCCACTTCGGCGGAGATTTTCCATTTAAAGTATCTTCCGTGTATTTTCTGCGGATGTATCGGGGGAGTGCTTGGAGTAAATTTGTCCTCTAAAAATTAAAAAAAGAAGAAACGTTCAGGAAATGGCTTGATTTTGCTTGTAGACAGGCTCTAAAAGTAGTAAAATATTCTGTAATGTATTCTTGTTTTTGCACAGATACCGATTGTTTTTGCAGGGAGATAACGGTGTTTTAATATCAGCAGAAGCAAGAAAAACAAAAGAAGGGAACGAAAATACTATGAAGAAATTTTTAGCGGTTCTTTTAGTTCTGGTAATTGGAGTTGCCTGGATTTTCAGCGTAGCGGGCGTCGGCTCGTTTGATGCTTTGCAGGATCGGCTGAAGCTTGGGTTAGACTTTAAAGGCGGCGTTTATGTCGTTATGGAAGCTCAGACAGATGCGGAAGGACCCGAACTGAAAGAATTGATGCAGCAGACGCAGGCAATTATCGAGCAGCGAGTAAACCAGATGGGGCTTTCCGAGCCGGTGGTTACGATTGAAGGAGAAAACCGAATTCGTGTGGAACTGCCGGGAGCGGAAGATTCCAATCAGGCTATCGAAACTATCGGGAAAACCGCCCAGCTTTATTTCCTCTTGGGTGACGGCAGCGTGGTTCTGGACGGCAGCCATGTGAAAGACGCAAGCGTAGGTAAGGATGAGATGGGCTTCCCTGCAGTTGATCTGGAATTTGACAGCGAGGGAGCAGCTCTGTTTGAACAGGGAACCGGGAAAGCGGCTGCAGGTGTAATGAATGAAACCACAGGCCAGCTGGATCATTGTATCTATATTGTATTGGATGATCAGGTCATTTCCTATCCGCAGGCCAGCCAGGCTATCAGCGGGGGAAGAGCACAGATTACAGGAAAGTTTACAGCGGACGAAGTAACGAACCTGTCTGTTTTGATCCGCGGGGGTTCTCTCCCTGTCGGTCTGGAAGAAGTGGAAACCTCTGTGATCGGCCCCAGCCTGGGCATTGACTCCCTGAAGAACAGTGTGATCGCAGGAGTAATCGGTATTGGACTGATTATGCTCTTCATGTTGTTCGCGTATTGGGCTATGGGCTTGGTTGCGGATGTGGCACTGGCTTTGTATATTCTTTTAACCTTCTGGATTTTAGCCGCGTTATCGGCGGTTTTGAACCTGCCGAGTATTGCGGGCATCATTCTGTCAATCGGTATGGCGGTAGATGCCAATGTAATCATTTTTGCCAGAATCAGAGAAGAATACCGCAAGGGTAAAAGCACTCGGGCTGCGGTGGATTCCGGATTTAAACGGGCTTTGGCTACCATCATCGACTCCCAGCTGACGACTATGATCGCGGGCATTATTTTGTACCAGCTGGGTACCGGGCCGGTGAGAGGATTTGCCATGACGCTGATGATCGGTATTGTCATCAGTATTCTGACAGCGGTTTTGGTTACCCAGTTCCTGTTGAAGACTATGGTAGGCAGCAAGCTGCTGGGCGGAGAAAAAATCTATGGGCTCAGCAAAGGAATCTATTTCAAACGCGAATTCAGCTTTATAAAGCATCGTAAGGTTTTCTATATCGTATCGATTGCCTTTATCGTTCTGGGGTTGGCAGTGGGTATGATTCGCGGTTTCAACTACGGTATTGACTTTACAGGCGGCACCATGCTGGAGATCGACATGGGGCGGCAGGTATCTGTTGAAGAAGTAGAAAAAGTTATGAAGTCCCACGACTACGACTGCACGGTAGTACATGCCGGTGAAGGGAATGAAGAGGTTATTATCAAGACTACGGCGGCGTTGGATAATGTTGCCCGTCAGGAACTTCTCAAGGACTTCTATACTGCTTTTGATATTACGGAAGAAAATGTCCTGTCAATAGAGCAGTTCAGCGCTTCTGTAGGCGATATGCTGAAAGGAAACGCAATTAAGGCTGTAATCATCGC
>JALEJU010000020.1 GCA_022769485.1 Bacillota bacterium | reverse complement strand
GAAAAATTTTTTCAACGCATACAGCTGCTGTCAAACGAAAGGCCTCCTTGCACAACGAAAAAACCGATGCGATGCATCGGTTTTTTTGGAGGCGACACCCGGATTTGAACCGGGGAATAAAGGTTTTGCAGACCTCTGCCTTACCACTTGGCTATGTCGCCGTATTGGCGGGGGTAGCAGGATTCGAACCTGCGCATGACGGAATCAGAATCCGTTGCCTTACCGCTTGGCGATACCCCTCTAAGTTGATATGGGGTGGGTAGTGGGATTCGAACCCACGAATGCAGGAGCCACAACCCTGTGTCTTAGGCCTCTTGACGATACCCACCATAACCACTCATGAATTTTATTAAATTGGCGACCTGGAACGGGCTCGAACCGTCGACCTCCAGCGTGACAGGCTGGCATTCTAACCAACTGAACTACCAGGCCGCATCGTCCGCAGAACTTTTATACAGCTACGCTTTCGCTGTTCAAAACTTCCGCACACTCATTTAATAAAAATGTCAAGCGCGCTGAAACGCTGCGCTTTTTAAAGAATCCACCCAAGCCCGCATATGCAAGCCCGGACAGATCCATAATGGTAGCGGCGAGTGGAGTCGAACCACCGACCTTCCGGGTATGAACCGGACGCTCTAACCAACTAAGCTACACCGCCACATCCTGCAACGTTTTCCACGTCGCAGGAAAGATATTACCATTTTAGCACCCTATTGTCAAGTTTTTTCTTTTACTTTTTCTATTTTCTAAGCGATCCCTTTTCACTTTTCCTGCCGGACAACACGATGGAAATTACAATGCTGAGCGTCAGGACAACGAAAATAAACAAAATAGAGGGAACGATGGCGATATGCCAGCCAAACACGCCAATGCCCAGCTTTATCCCGGTAAAAGTCAGAATCGTAGCAACACCGTATTTTACATAACTGAACCGTTCGTGCAGATGCTCCAGCACAAAATAAAGCTGCCGCAATCCCAAAATAGCAAAGATATTAGACAGATATACAATAAGCGGATCCGTAGAGACGGAAAAAACCGCCGGAACCGAATCTATGGCAAAAATGATGTCCGAGCACTCTACTAAAATAAGAATCGCAAACAGCGGAGTCACCATCTTCTTCCCGTCGATCTTTGTAAAGAATTTTTCGCCCTCAAAATCCGGCGAAACCGGAAGCACCCTGCTGACCGTCTTTATAATCGGACTGTCGTGAGGATCCTCCACTTTCTCCGTTTTGCGGAACATTTTAATTCCGTTAATAATCAGCAGAACGCCGAACAAATAAAGCACCCATTCAAAACGGGATACAATCTGCACACCCAGCATTATAAATATGAGCCGAAGTATGATTGCGCCGATAATTCCCCAGCCTAAAACACGGTGCTGCGCGTGTTCCGCAATTCCAAAGCTCATAAATATGGTCAGGAAAACAAATAAATTATCCATACTGAGACTGAATTCGATCAAGTATCCTGCAAGAAACTGCAGCGCTTTCTCAGTTCCCATAAAATACCAAACTGCAAGATTGCACAGTCCGGCTAAACCAATCCAGATAAAAACCCATTTATACGCTTTTATCGTCCTGTGTTCCATTTTTTTATTCCCTCTTCCCCCTTAATTTACTGTTCTTTATTCTCCCACAGGCTCCTGGGAATTACAAGTTAATTCTTTGTAAACTCCCCCCAAATACTTGAAGTCCTTAAAAAAGCGCGGATAGAATTTTTTCACGGCTTCCGCTTCCCGAATCACTACTTCCCCTTCACAAACGGAGGATGCAATGGCTGCCGCCATCACAATCTGCGGATCACCGCAGCTGTTTACCGTTCCGCCCCGCAGAGAGGGTCTGCCGGTAATCGTGAGGCTGTCTTCTCCCTCTTTGATCTCCGCTCCCAATGCGGCAAGCATATCCGCAGTAGATTTTAAACGATCGCTCTCCGGAGTACGCAGTCCGCCGATATTCTCAATTTTTGTCTGGCCTTCCGATACAGCTGCCGCTGCCGCCAGAACCGGTACGAGATCCAAAATCCGGGAAGCGTCAATTACCGAACCTTCCCCCAGATCCTCCAGCAGTTTCACAATCTTCCGTTCCCACTGAACGGAACGATTATTAAGTCCGTCTACCTTGATTTCATTTCCCATGGTCTTTGCGCAGAACCAGGCCGCCCCGGCACCCCAGTCGCCCTCTACCCGAAACTCCTTAGGAGAGCAATAGGTCTGCTTTCCCGGAATCTGATAGCCGTTTTCATTTTCATACACATTTACCCCGAACCGCTCCATTACATCGATAGTCAGGTCCACATACTGCTCGGACTCCAGGTAAGTATTCAAAATCACGCGGCTGTCTTCTTTTAGCAGCGGTGCCGCAAAGAGCAGGCCGGATACGAACCGTGCGTCAATATGATCGGGCAGCGCAAAATCTCCGCCTCTCAGCCGTTTCTGCATAGACAGAGGAAACGTCTCTCCGCTGAAGCTGCATCCGTGCTTTTCCATAGCGCTGAGAACCGGTTCCAGAGGCTGAAAAAAGGACGCACCTGCGCTTTCTATATCCACTGCACTGAACAACGCCGCGCTTACAGGAAGCAAAAAACGAAAGGCTGCACCGCTTTCGCCGCACTTTAACACCGGCTTGCCCGAAAAGGCTTTTCCGCCTCCTTTTTTGAACAGAGGTTCCACCCGCCAGCGGCCGTCTTTAATCTGACGAATTTTCGTGCCCATAGCCCGCAAACAGTTTATAACCGTTTCCGTATCCCCGGAGACGCCGTATACCGCGATCTCCATAGGCCGGTCAGATAAAGCCGCGCAGATAAATACCCGCTGCGCCTGCGGTTTTGAAGCAATAGCCCGCACGCTGCCGGATAACTTCGAGGGTGTAATTTTTATATCCATACTGCATTTCTCCTTTTTGCTTCCAAGAGGTTACATCTTTTCTCTGATCAAACCGTTCCGGTAAGCTTCCAGCAGAAGCTTCAGCCAGTAAATCTGCTGTGCCAGATCTTTTCCCATATCCGTATCCCGGTTATAAAGCCTTCCCTTAATATTCTCCTGCGCCACTTGGGTGGAAAGAATATCTTTTTCTTCCCGAACGGCCACTTCCGCAGACTCAAACGCCTCATGAGCCGTCAAAATGTACCCGTAAGAATTATGGGTCAAAGAATACCCGGCAATTCCCGTAGTTTTCTGATAAGGTTTCGCAAAACCGCCGTCAATCAAAAAGACCCTTCCGTTTGCTTTCAGCGGATTCGTCCCTTTTTTTACCGGCATGTGCCCGTTTATAATATGGGATGTGCCTTTTGACAGGCCGAAATTTTCCGCAATCATATCTACAACTTCTTCACTGCAAACCAAAGAATAATACGGATTTTTGGCTTCCTTCCAAGTGTTTTCGTCTTCAATAAAGCACCGCTCAAAGGTGGTGATTTTCTTTTTTCCAAACAGCGGCGACTGATACCCGCACCAAAGATACCAGAAAAAATCAACGCACCGCTGCTTTCCGGGCGTCCCGGCTTTCCCAAAATACCCTCTCCGAACGGTTTCTTCCGCATAATCAAACCAGTCTTTTCCCGTTTTCAGGCCTTCTTCGGTTTCCACGGCAGACAAGGTTCCGTCTTCTTCCATGGGAACGCAGCCGTGAAAGAGCAGATTCCCATTATAGCATTTATAAATACTTCCCTTAGAAAACAGAAAACGAACATGTGCCTGCAGAGCTTCGCTTTCCAGAAACGCACTTTGAAGCCGGTCAATAACCGCCTGTTCCATATCGGTTAAACGATACGGATCCTCCGGGTCAATCGTTGGAAACATCCGATTGTTAAGGGGATACCGCTTTCCGTCTACCTCTACCGTATAGGTTTCAAAATCAATTTTATGCAGAAGCCGCAGCGATTCCATGTCATAGCTGGGATGCTTTTTAATCAACTGCCCTTCCAGTTTAAATTGAATAATCGCGATGGCTTTGCAGATCTTCTTCAGGGTTTCCACATCGGAAGCGTACAAAGCGTCCTTGGCGCTGACTTTGGGGTTAAAATTCTGACAGGGATCTTCCGCATAAGCTTCCAGCGCAAACGTCACCAGCGGCCGGATGCTGATGCCGTACCCGACCTCCAAAGTATGCAGGTTGTCATAGCGGGTACAGATCCGGATCACGTTGGCAATGCAGGCCGTATTGCCGGCAGCCGCTCCCATCCACAAAATGTCATGATTTCCCCATTGAATATCCACGCTGTGATATTTTGTCAGCGCTTCTAAAACGATATCGCCGCCGGGTCCCCGGTCAAACACGTCCCCGAGAACATGAAGATGATATACCGCCAGCCTGGAAATCAATTCCGACATTATGATAATAAAGTCTTCCGACTTGCCGATTTCTACAATCCCGGTAATCAGGTTATCCTGATACCGTTTCTTCTGCTCATCACTGCTGGCTCCGTAGAGCAGCTCTTCTATTATATACGCATACGCCTGAGGAATCTGCTTCCGTACATAAGACCGGCTGTATTTTTTCGTTACCAGATAGAGAATCTCTATTAACTGATGCAGCGTTTTATAATAGAATTCTTCCATATTCGGTTCATTATCCCGAATAATTTCCAGTTTTTCGGCAGGGTAATAGATCAGTACCGCCAGCCGTCGCTTTTCCTGCTCGGTCATGGAATCCCCGAACGCATCGTCAATTTTCAGGCGAATAACGCCGGACGCATTTTTTAAAATATGTAGAAAAGCCTCGTATTCTCCGTGGATATCGCTGATAAAATGCTCTGTGCCTTTGGGCAGATTCTGTATCGCCGTCAGATTAATAATCTCCGAAGACGCTTCGTCTTCATTCCGATACGTTTTCGAAAGCAATTCCAAATAAGCTCGTTTCGTTTGACTTAACTGCATACCCCTATCCTTTCCTGCTTTCCCCGCTTTCGGAAAGCGCCTCTGCAAATTCATCAATTTTCCGAAACCGATGATTGATTCCGGACTTTTTTAAAGGCGGATCCAGCATTTCGGCCAGTTCTGCCAAAGTCGCCTCCGGATGATCCAGCCGAAGCACTGCCGCCTCCCGAAGCTTCGGAGGAAGAACCTCCAGTCCTTTCAGTTCCTGAATTTTCCGAATACTGGCTAACTGCCGCGCCGCCGTATTTACAACTTTATCCGTATTGGCGCTTTCGCAGTTGACGATCCGGTTAGCCTGATTGCGCATTTCTTTTACAATGCGTACATTCTCAAACTCCAAAAGCCGTCCGTGCGCCCCCAAAATATTGAGAAAATCCACAATCTGCTCCGCTTCTTTTAAATATACGATATGACTTTTCCTTCGCTGCGCCGTTTTTGCCTTCAGCCCAAAGCTATTGATCAATCTGCGCAGATCAGCCGCCAAAATACCGTCGCTGCAAACCAATTCTAAATGGTAGCCCTTTTCCGGATCACTGATGGTTCCCGCCCCTAAAAAAACGCCCCGCAAATAAGCTTTTTTGCAGCACTTCTTTTTTATCAAGCTGTCCTGAATATCCGCGGCAATATAATCGCAGCCTTCCAAAACCCGCAGAATGCCTACTTCCCGAAGGATCTGCTGCGCTCCGTTTTCGGAGCTGATGGTGATTTCATACACATGCCCCCGCTTCATCAGCAGATTTTGTCCTATCTGGAGATCAACTCCCACGTCGAAGTATTCTTTGATTTTTTTTAAATACATACGGGCTACTGCCGGATTTTCCGTTGCAAGCTTCAGGTCGATTTTTCCGCCGCCGGAAAGTTTCAGCGTCCCGCATACCCGGACAAATCCGGCGATTTCTGCCAGAACGCAGCATTTTCGATTCAGCTCCAGCCGAGCCAGTTCATTCTTTGTATCCGATGAAAAAGACACGTTTTCCCCTCTTTATAACGCATAGGCAGAATTTTTCCGGTATAGAAAACTTCTCACCCCCGCTTACTTCAACCGGCGGAGGATACAGCAGCCCTGCCGCCTGTTTTACTATATCAACTCATGGCCTGAAAAGGCTCGGGACATTCTTCACCGGGTTATAAATCCCTGTGTATCAACACGACTCGACGCCCGTCCGCTTTCAGGCGGCTGCAAATTTCGTTTGCCATGGTAACGGAACGATGCTGTCCGCCGGTGCAGCCGAAACAGAGCACCAGATTATATTTCCCTTCCCGAATATAACAGGGAATCAATTCATCCACCATTTTTTTTACAGAATCCGCGAAAGAACGGGATTCCGGAAATTTCATCACGTATTCCTGTACTTTTTTATTATTTCCCGTAAGATTTTTTAAACTGGACACATAAAAGGGATTGGGAATAAAACGGACGTCAAAGACCATATCTGCATCCAGCGGAATGCCGTGCTTGTAACCGAACGACTCCACTGTAACATTGAACATATCTTCATTCCGCTCAGATAAGATCAAGTTTTTAATCTCCTGATTCAGCTGCGCGGACTTTAAATTGGAAGTATCCACTACATAATCCGCTACCTGGCGAATTTCCTCCAGTTTTTTCCGTTCCCGCTGGATTCCCTCCGGGATGCTGCCGGAAGACCCGGAAAGAGGATGGCTCCTCCGGGTTTCTTTGTATCTGCGTATCAAAATTTCATCCGACGCCTCCAGAAACAATACACGATGTTCCAATTTGCTTCTTTTTAAATTTTCGATTACGGTCTTCAGGTCGTCAAAAAACTCTCCGCCCCGAATATCCACAACAAAAGCCGCCTTCTCGATGTTCTGCACCGTAAGCTCCAAAAAGCTCTGAATCAAAGCCGGAGGCATATTATCCACGCAGTAATACCCAAGATCCTCCAGACATTTACTGGCCTGCGATTTCCCCGCTCCGGACAATCCCGTTACGATGATTACATCCATAATTTCTCTCCTAAATTTCTCTGATGTTCACAATTCGTGCCGGATCCAGCCCGGCTTCCAGCGCCCGCGCAAGCCCCTCCTCAAATGTTCCTACCCGCTCCGGTGTATGAGCATCGCTGCTGATGACAAATTCCGCCTGGGTTTTGGCGCAGATTCGGATGTCTTCCACCGTCAGCGCTTTGTGCCAGGTGCTGATTTCCATTAAAGTGCCTCTCTCCGCACAGGCTCTGGCGATGGGTTCTATATCGAAAACGCCTTTGTCTCCCGGGTGCGTCAAAATTTCAATTTTATTTTCATAAAGTGCCTTCAGCACTCGTTCCGTATTAGCCTTTTTGCATGCTCCCAGGCGAAGCAGGTTCCCGCCGTGAAGAAACAGCGCACGCACAGGCGCTTCTCCGAAAATCCCGTAATGGTATCCCGCTAAAACCGCGTCCAGCCAGCGTTCCTCTTCCTTCCCCGTATCCAGGCGTCCCGAAGGGTTCATAATATTTGCTTCCACACACAGCTTCAATTGAATCTGCGGATAAAGAGGTTTTAACCGCTCAACTTCTTTCCGCATGACCGGGAAGTTTTCCCGTTTTACACCGTATGTCAAATGCCCCGGCCCATGATCGGCAATGCCGATGGTTTCAAGCCCTTTTTCCACCGCTGCTTTTACGTTGTCCTCTATAGTACCTTTGCCGTGAGAAAACACGGTATGGGTATGCAGGTCGTAAATCATCCTATATTTCATCTGAATCTATCCCTATAATACGCACTTCCGGCTCCAGCCATACCCCGAATCGGTCGTAAACGGTATTTCTTACTGCTTCCATCAGGTTTAAAATGTCCGCAGCGGAAGCGCCCCCTTCGTTGATGATAAAGCCGGCATGCAGAGGAGATACCCGAGCGCCTCCGATTTTCAAGCCCTTTAAATTAGCGTCCTGAATCAAGCCCCCGGCAAAATGCCCGGGAGGACGCTTAAAGAAGCTTCCGGCGCTGGGATACTGCAGAGGCTGCTTTGCCGCTCTGCGGGCTGCCAGCTCTTTCATCTTCGCCCGGATCCGCTCCCGGCTGCCGGCTTCCAAACGAAGCAAAACCTCCGTTACAATATCTCCGGTTTCCATCAGAACACTGTGTCGGTATCCGTATTCCAATTCATCACGGCGCAGAGTGTAAAAACGGCTCCCGTCCCGGGATAAAACCGTTACTTCCTCAACCGCCTGCTTCATCTCTCCATCGTAAGCGCCTGCGTTCATAAATGCCGCACCGCCGATGCTGCCGGGAATACCGGCGGCAAACTCAAAACCCGTGAGTCCCGCTTCCAAAGCCCGGTTTGCGATACAGGAAAGCAGGGCGCCTGCCTGCGCCCGTACTTTTGTCCCCTGGATTTCAACCGCGGACATGCGCTCTCCGATTTTTACAATAGCTCCCGGAAATCCCCCGTCTTTTACTAAAAGATTAGAACCGTTTCCCATAATAAATACCGGAAATTCCTGCCGGTGCAGAATCCGCAGAACATTTCCCAGCGCCTCCGGGCTTTCCGGTTCAATCAGCAGCGCTGCCGCGCCGCCTGTCTTAAATGAACAGAACTCGCCCATAGGTGCGTTTGACCTTACCTGTGTACCGGGCTCCGCCCCGCGTATTTCCTTTTCAATCTGGTCTGTTTTCAATCGCTTCACTCCTATTTTGCAACCGTCAGGATCCCGTCTTTACGGGTTCGATTCTGACTTTCCTCGCTGATAAACGCTGTCAGACTCCGGCCGGACTCATCCAAAGCCGCATCTCGAAAACTGCCTCCCTCTATAAGGAACCCGCTCAAATCAGCGTCCTGTGCCGCGCGGACACCGAAAGTCGGGTAGGAAAATTCTCCGTCCTTCACATTTACATTCACCTTTCCGGTCATATACAGCGCGGTTTTCGCTTTCTTGCTTCCGAAAAGTCCGTTTTCAATCAGAAGAGAAGCCGGCTGCTCCGTACCGCACGCAATCGCTACCACATCCCCGTCATAAACGCCTCCGCTGACCGTAACCGTACCTCCCCAGGATCCGAAGCAGTGCCCTCTGGCGCCTGTTTGCGCATTTTCCGAAAACAGTTCAACGGCAACCGAATCTAAGACCAGCGTCCCCCCCGGTTCCGCTGCCGCGAAAACAGCCTGGTTGCTGCAGACGCCTTTAAAAATGCCGCTCCCCACGGAGTCTGTCAGCCGCAGGTCGCCGCTGCCGCATACAGTAATGCAGCGCTCCCAGCCTCTGTCATCGCTTCCGCCGCCGGTTTCAAATTTTACGCTGCAGCCGTTCAAGTCAATAACAAACGATCCTTCGTTTACATACGCACCGTTAAAAGTACAATCCTCTAAAACTACCACCGTATTTTCATCTTTTAATTTCACATCCCCGTCAAAAGCGGCTGCAATTACCTCCGCGGTTAAAGGCTCCCGGGATTCTTCCCCCGTGCCTTGAGCCACGCCGCAGGCCGGTGCTATAGCCGCCAGCATGCAAACCATCAATATTGTAAGAATCCGCTTTATCATAATAGCCTCCCCGTAAGCTCTGTTTAAACATTTCCCAATTTCATTTTTATAGTCTATTCCATTTTTATTATATGTTTTCATTCCTGAAATTACAAGAAAAATAACGGAGCCGGCAGCTGCCGGCTCCGTTTCGTTTCTCTGTCGTTTCGCCTTACATACGGCTCTTCCAGTATTCTTCCTCCCACCGGGCTTTCTGTTCCATTTCCCGGCGGCGCGCTTCCTCTTTTCTGCGTGCCCGCTCCATTTTTCGTTTTTTGACCTGTCTGCGCTTAATCAAAATATATGCGGTTAAAACCAAAATAAACAGTGCCAGCAAACTCAGAATTATGTTTCTGATCCATTTTGCCGCCCGGTCTGAAATTCCCACGACGGAAAGAATTCCGCCTTTCGCCACCGCGTCTTTTGCTACCAGATCTGCCGTTCGCAGTTCTTTGCCGCCCGCGGTAACGATAAGGGTTCCTATTTTCTGCCCCTTTTTTACCGGGGCTTTTACCGATTTATCCAGCTTAATTTCCGTTTTTATAAGATTTTCGGAAGCGTCCGCAGTCAACGTCACGCATACGTCTTCTCCCGCAACAGCCGTCACGCGGTTTACCGCTCCGTGTTTAACCCGAACGGATCCCATATCCGCTCCGGCCTCTAACACATCTGCGGTCTTATAATTTTCAAATCCGTAGTCCAAAAGCGTAATGCAGTCCTGGAATCGACCCATGTCGGTAGAAGCCATCACTACCGCAATCAATTCCGTGCCGTTTCGCTTTGCTCCGGCCGCCAGGCACCCCTGCGCGTGGCTGGTATATCCTGTTTTTATCCCCGTCACGCCTTTGTATTTGCAGCCCCGTTCCTCTCCGTTGACCGTAACCTTATGCTGATTGTCATACAGCAAACGGTTTGTATTATAAAGATGGCGGATTTCCTGCTTATTGGTCTCGGGAATATCGTGCTTGTATGTAGAAACATACCGGCGAAAAACCTCGTTTTTCATAGCGTAGCGGGCGATCATAGCCATATCGTAGGCCGTAGATACATGCTCTTCCTCGTGAAGCCCGTTGGGGTTCACAAAATTGCTGTTCTTCGCACCGCATTCTTTCGCCTTTTTATTCATCAGTTCAGCGAATTCTTCTACGCTGCCCGATATGGCTTTGGCAAAAGCCACCGCCGCATCGTTGGCCGACTCCAGCATCATACCGTACATCAATTCTCGTACGGTTATATTTTCACCTTCTTCCAAATAAATCCGGCTTCCCTCCGTAAAAGGTGTCTCCGCGTCAATGGTCAAAACGTCGTCTAAATCGAGATTTTCCAGTGCCAGAATGCACGTTAAAATCTTGGTCATGCTGGCCGGGTAGTAGGTCTTATCCGCATTTTTGGAATAGAGAACCTCGCCGGTAGATGCGTCGATCAAAATCGCGCCGGCTCCCAGCAATTCAATCTGCTCCGCCTTCGGTTCTGCCGCCGCAATCCCCGTAGACGTCAAAACCACACAGAAAGCCAATAACATACTAATAATCCGTTTCATCTGCGTCCCCTGCTGCGTCCTATAGCAATGCTATTTTGCAAAGAAGTAATCGGTCAACTCATATCCGTTTGCGAAATGCATCCCGTTTTGCGCAGCCGCTTCGCTGTAAGCCCGAGCCGCATCTTCGGGCTGCACATCCGTGCTGTCGAAGAACACAAAAGGAACCGGCCGTCTCGTATGCGTCCGAATACGAAGCGGGGTAGGATGATCCGGTAAAACCAGAATGCGATAATCCCAGTTCTCTTTTTCCATATATTCCACCATGGGAGCCACGATCCTCTCGTCGATGCTTTCCAGGCACTTGATTTTTCCCTCCATGTCGCCCTGATGGGAGCACTCGTCCGGTCCTTCCAGGTGCATGTAGACAAAATCCTGTCCTTTGGAAAATTCGTCCATGGCGGCTTTTGCTTTTCCTTCATAATTAGTATGCAATGTTCCGGTAGCACCCTCTACATTCACCGTATTCAGCCCGGCGCAGATCGCGATGCCCTTAATCAGATCCACTGCGGAAATCACGGTTCCCGTAATCCCGTATTTATCGTGGAAAGACATAAGCGAAGGCTTCTTCCCCTGTCCCCAGATCCAGATACTGTTGGCCGGATTCAGTCCCTTCTCTATCCGTTTGAGATTTACGGGGTGATTTTTCAAAATCTCATAGCTTTTCCGCATCATCTCCTCGATTTCAGCAGCCTGAGCCCCCTTGGGCAAATAATCTCCGATTCTGCGATCCAAGATATCATGAGGCGGCACCAATTCGTATTCGGTAATCCCGTTATGAATAATCATTGCATGCCGGTAGCTTACACCGGTATAAAAATGAATGCGCTCGTTGCCGAATGCCTCGTTAATTGCTCGAATCAATTCATCGGCTTCCGCCGTGCTGATATCTCCGGCGCTGTGGTCAACTACAGTCAGATCTTCATAAGCGCCGTCTCCCTGCAGGGTTACCAGATTGCACCGAAAAGCCACATCCGTATCAGCCATATCAATGCCGATGCTGGCGGCTTCCAAGGGAGATCTCCCGGTATGGTACACAGCCGGATCATAACCCATTACAGAAAGATTCGCCACATCGCTTCCGGGTGCCATTCCTTCGGGTACCGTATCCGCTGTTCCGATCCGTCCCCGTTTTGCCAATGCGTCGATATGCGGCATTTCCGCTGCCTCAAGCGGCGTTTTGTTCCCCAGAGCTTCCATCGGCTCATCCGCAGCTCCATCTGTCAATACGATCAAATACTTCATTTTCTATTCTCCATATATGCATTCATCAATTATCAATAATTAAGGCTTCTATTTTTTATTACCCATGACACTGTATTTTAACACGCATATATATCGGGCGCAAATGAATATTCCATAAAAATTTTTCCTCTATTGTTCGGAGCCAGATAATTTTTTCACAATCTTACGCAAAAAAAATTGATTCGATGCCCCGTTCTGTGGTATACTCTTTGCATTATAATATTTATCGAAAGCAGATATGCTTTCCGATTCGATAGGAGGCAAACGAAAATGAATCAAAAAAATCGAGTTTACAATTTCTCTGCAGGGCCGTCCATGCTCCCGTTGGAAGTATTAGAAAGCGCGGCTGCCAATTTGACAAATTACTGCGGATGCGGCATGTCCGTTATGGAAATGAGTCATCGATCTAAAGAGTTTGCGTCTATCATCCAGGAAGCGGAACAGGATCTCAGAGATCTGATGCATATCCCTGACAACTATAAGGTGCTTTTCCTGCAAGGCGGCGGTTCTCTCCAGTTCTCCATGATTCCTATGAATCTGTTCCGGAATTCCAAGAAAGCGGATTTCATCATAACCGGTGCTTGGGCAAAGAAAGCCGCGAAAGAAGCCGCAAAATACGGTGAAGTAAATGTTCTGGCTTCTTCCGAAGAAGATGTATACACCTATATTCCGGAGGTAGACCCCGCAAACTTTACAAAGGATGCAGATTACTTCTATATCACATACAACAACACCATTTACGGCACAAGATATACAAAACTGCCGGAAACAGGAGATGTTCCTCTTGTTGCTGACCTGTCTTCTATGATACTGTCTGAAGATCTGGACATTACAAAATTCGGACTGGTTTTCGCAGGGGCACAGAAGAACGTGGGGCCTGCGGGCGTAACCATTGTTATCGTGAGAGAGGATCTTATCGGCTTCGCGGAGAAAAACGTTCCCACTATGCTGGATTATAAAATTCAGGCTGAGAACAACTCTCTTTACAACACCCCGCCCTGCTTTGCTATTTATATGGCGGGACTGACTTTTAAGTGGGTAAAGGCTCAGGGCGGCGTTGCCGCGCTGCAGAAAATAAACGAAGACAAGGCGGCAATGCTCTACGATGCTATCGACAACAGCAAGATGTTCTCCTGCCCCGTTGCAAAGAAGGATCGCTCTTTGATGAACGTGGTATTTGTAACCGGCAACCCGGATCTGGACAAAAAATTCATTGCGGAAGCGAAAGAAGCGGGTCTGGTAAATTTAGGCGGGCACAGAACAGTAGGCGGAATGCGCGCAAGCATTTACAATGCAATGCCTGTTGACGGCGTGAAAGCGCTCATCAAGTTTATGGAAGAGTTCGAAAAGAACAACCTGTAAAGAGATGTACGCAGAGCAGCCGCCAGGCTGCTCTTTTCTTCCATGTAAATCAAAAAAGAAAGGATTTTGTACCATGTTTAAAATCGCAACATTAAATAAAATTTCCCCTGTAGGTCTGAAGCATTTGACCGACGCGTATACACTTGTTGACACACCGGAAGAGGCAAACGGCATTCTGGTCAGGAGCCAGGATATGAAAGAGATGGAATTTTCTAAGGATCTGCTGGCAATTGCCAGAGCCGGCGCAGGCACAAACAACATTCCCATCGACCGCTGTTCCCAGCAGGGCATCGTTGTTTTCAACACGCCCGGCGCAAACGCCAATTCCGTAAAGGAACTGGTTATCGCAGGCATTCTGATTGCCGCGAGAAATCTGTCCAGTGCTGTTGCTTGGGCAAAAACCCTGACGGAAGATGTATCTAAGACGGTAGAAAAGAATAAGTCCCAGTTTGCGGGTCATGAAATCAAAGGCATGACTTTAGGGGTAATCGGCCTGGGCGCTATCGGCGCTATGGTTGCAAACGCAGCAAATGCTCTGGGCATGCACGTTGTAGGCTACGACCCCTACATCACGGTACAGGCCGCCCATGATCTGTCCGCAGACGTTGAGATCTGCGAAAACATGGATGCCATGCTGCCCAAGTGCGACTATATCTCCATTCACGTTCCCGCAAAAGACAACACAAAGCAGATGATTAACAAAGACCGCTTTGCTTTGATGAAAGACGGCGTAACACTTCTGAACTTCTCCAGAGACGTGATTGTAAACGAAGACGATGCAGCAGAAGCTCTGAAAAGCGGAAAAATCGGCACTTATGTCACCGACTTCCCCAACGGAAAATTCATCGGTCAGGAAAATGTAATCTGCATTCCCCATTTAGGCGCATCCACCGCGGAATCCGAAGAAAACTGCGCTACTATGGCAGTAGAAGAGATCATGGATTACCTGGAAAACGGAAACATCCGCAATTCCGTCAATTTCCCCGCATGCAACTTAGGAGTCTGCACCGCTCATGCCAGAATCGTCATGCTGAATAAAAATATTCCTTCCATGCTGGGTAAAGTAACCGGCATTCTGGCAGATATGCACATTAACATCAACGATCTGATCAACCGCAGCAAAGGTGATTTGGCCTGCACTTTGATCGATATTGATTCCGAAGTGGATGAAGCCGCTTTGAAAGAAGCGCTGAACGTAGAAGGCGTAATCTCCGTTCGCGTAATCAAAAACTAAGGGCGGAAACACGCTGCGGATTTATCTTGCCCGTAAAAACGCAAAAAATCAAAACCGCTGCCCCGCAAAATTGCAGGCAGCGGTTTTGTTATTTCCTCTGCAAATCTATATCCCCTACCTCTTTCACCACAGCGTTAAACACAATTCCGATGACCAAAACAAATCCTAAAAAGTAGAACCACATAATCAGACCTACCACAGCAGCCAGGCTCCCGTAAAGAACATCATAATTGGAAAAATGCGTCAAGTAGAAAGAGTAGCATCCCGTCACCAGCAACATACCCGCAGAAGCCAGCACGGCTCCGGGCAGTTCTTCACGAAATTTCCAGCGTTTTGTAGGAAGCAGATAGTAAATCAAACTTATGGCCGCAAAGTATACGGCGATTGCCAGAGGCCAGCGAAGCAGGCTCCACAACCGCTGAAGGAAAGAAGCCTCTGCATGCAGCAAACGCCCGGCATAAAAATCCAGCACCCCTGCTGCAGCTCCGCCGTAAAACAGCACCAGAAAAGCAAAGATCAGCAGCAGGAGAGGCAGCAATACCGTTAAGATTGACCGCAGACGTTCCCGAAAATAACCGTTCCCGACAGTTCTTCCCGTGTATGTGTAATTGGCAATTCGGATCAGGGAAAACTGCGCTTTGGAAGCTGCCCAAAGAGCAAACAGCAGGAAAATTACATTCGTAGTTCCGGAAGACGTATAGTCAAAGAATCCCAAAACCGACTGTACCAGCTCATCATCAACATAGGTTTCGATCCAATCCCGCAGCATATCCGCGGAAATGGAGAAAATACCCAAGAGTTCCGCTAAAACAATAAACAGCGGGATAATGGAGATCAGAAAGAAAAAAGCTAATTCCGCAGCAACCCCCTGGTAATACGGTTTCTGCATCTGTACCCAGGTTCCCGCCAGGATGGTTCCCATCCGATGCTTAGTCATACGCAACGCCTCTTCGCTTTAATTCCGCATCCAACGCCTGCAGCGCTTTTGCCCTGTGACTGATTTTATTTTTAATTTCCGATCCCAGCTCCGAAAAGCTTTCCTCGTACCCCTCCGGGCAGAACAGCGGATCGTAACCGAACCCCCCTTCCCCTTTAGGTGCAAAGAGAATCGTTCCCGGACACTCGCCCCGAACCACAATTTTTTCTCCGCTCTCCAAAATCAGGGTAATGACAGCCACAAACTTTGCGCTCCGCTCTTCGAGAGGAAGATTTCCCAGCAAGTGCAGCAGCTTTTCATTATTGCTCTGATCCGTAGCGCCCTCCCCGGAAAACCGCGCGGAATATACGCCGGGAGCCCCGTCCAGAGCGTCCACCATAAGCCCGGAATCATCCGCCACCGTAGTTTTCCCGCAGGCTTGATAGATTGCCATTGCCTTTTTCAGGGAATTCGCCTCGAAGGTATCGCCATCCTCCGTTACATCGATGGCTTCCAGCCCCGCCTCACTCTGGCTCTGCAGAGTAAAGCCAAAAGCGCCCATAATCGCTCCGATTTCTTCAATTTTATGTCTGTTCCGGGTCGCTGCAACCGCAATCATCTATGCTTCCTCCGCCATTCCTTTTTCTTTCACTTCCAAAAGAGCCTTGCTCAGCTGATCCGGACAGGAAGTACCCCTGCCGCCGCAGTCAATGCCTTTCAGCCTTTGAACAGCTTCGTCCACATGCATGCCCTGCACCAAACGGGCTACTGCCTGCAGATTTCCCTGACAGCCGCCCATAAATTCCACCCTCTTGATAATATCGCCGTCCAACTCCACTCCGATATACGCGGAGCAAACGCCTTCTGTTTTATACAACCCTTTCATATGCCTTCTCCTTTTTATAAATTATTTGTCCGACAGCTCCGAAAAACCTGATCCATACCCCCAGACGGTTTCCACACGGATAACCGTAACAAAAGCTCTGGGATCCACTCCGGCAATAAACTGCTTGATCAGCATGCTTTCCCGGGGAGAACAAAGTGTAATCAGTTTATTTTTCTCTTTTCCGGTATATCCGCCTACTACATCCACATGGGTCACACCTCTGCCGATGGTATGCATAATATAATCTGCGACTTCTTCCTGTTTTTCGGTGATTACTTCCATCTGCACCACTTTTGTTTCAAAACCGTACAGAACAATTTCCGTTACCTTTGTCAAGATTACCTGGGTAACCAGCGCGTACAGCGCGATATTCCGGCCGAAGAGCAACCCCGAACCGATAATCACCACCGCATCGATCCCCAGCAGTATCTTGGATAAATCCATCTGCGGCAGAAATTTCTTTTTGATAATCTTCGCAATCGTGTCCGTACCGCCGAAAGAATATCCCCGGCTGAACACCAGACCGTTGCTGATGCCCGTGAGCACGCCGTAATAAATAACCGCCAGAAAGATATCTTCCTCCTCCAGCAATGTAAAGTCAAACTGCTCAAAGAGCATCAAAGCCAGGGGATATAAAACCGTCAAAAGCAGAATTTTTCTCGCTTCTCTAAAGCCCATTGTTATCCAGCAAAGAGTAAAGATCAGCAGAGAGCCCGCGTAAAACAGGATGGAATAGTTCAGCGGCAAAAAACCCTGAATGATTCGTACAATACCCGTTAACCCCCCGCTGGATAATCCGTACGGAATTAAAATACCGATCGTAGCAAACGCCCCTGCCAGACAGCCCAGAGTCACAAAAACCAAATCCAGCCCGATTTTTTCCATGTGCCTCCGGGAAGATGACTTTTCTTTTTTCATCTCTCTTACCCCCCTACAACTTATTTTTATTTCTTTTTATTCCTTCGCCAAAACCGGCTTCACCGTCAGGAAAACGGCCCGGCCGAAAATATCCGTTACGCGCACCGCAGCCATTTCAAAACCATCTGCAAAAGCGGTATACGAAGTCTTCACGTTTCCGTTTTCCCTGCAGAAACAAACCTGCGGCCGATAAGTCTTTCCGTCATACCGACAGTCCGCGCTCCAGCAGGCGATAAACTGAAGCGGATCCGCCTCTGCCGCCTCTTTTACCGCAGATAAGTATTTTTCATCTATGGGAAGCTCCCGGAAAGAACCCGGCTCATATCCCGTAATTTGTATTTCCAAAACTTCCCGGGATAAGACAGAATCTTTTTTTCTCACCGCAGAAAGATGAATTTGCGGTTCCTGTTCTTTTTGCAAACAAGCGGAATCCGCTGCCTCATATAAATCAAACGCCGCCTGCTGCGCCGCCATTCTCCCATATGTATTCACCGTAGCCAATCGTCCTGAGTCACAGCTGATCCAGCGCCGTCCCATTTTTTCCGCTGCCGCCGCTAACGTCCCGGAGCCGCCGAAAAAATCCGCGCACAAATCTCCTTCCCGGGTGCAGCTTTCTAAAATTCGCATCAGAAGCGCCTCCGGCTTCTGTGTCACATAGCCCGTTCGCTCCGAAGACGTTCGCCCTACCATATCGATCTGCCACACATCCTTTTGACTGACCATAGTGTACCAGCCGACCTCATCCCGATACTCTTTCACACCCTTAAACCGGTACGGCTTAAGCCCCCGGTTGTAGGATTTTTCTTTTTGCGGTAAAAAGTAATACTTATCGGTCTTTGAATAAAAGAGAAGCGTATCGTGTTTTCTGGCAAAGGTTCGTTTGCTTGCGCCCCCCGACTTGTACTGCCAGACGACCTCGTTGATAAAATGCTTTTCCCCGAAGATCTCATCTAAAAGAACCTTGACATAGTGGACTGCATGCCAATCCAGGTGCACCCAGAGACAGCCGTCATCCGCCAACAGGTCTTTCATTAAATAGAAGCGAAAAGCCAGCATTTTCAGATACTCTTCCATTCCGTTTTCCCAGGTATCGGAATACGCTCTTTGCCTTACTGCCGGAATTTTTTTCACTTTATCCGAACGGAGCTTCATCTCCGCGCCGTAGTTCGCCCGGGTGAAAAAGGGCGGATCTACATAAATCAGTTTCAATTTCCCCGAGACATCCGGGTTCTTTGCCAGCCACAGCATACAGTCGGCATTATCGCCTCTGACAAGCAAATTCCCTGCTTTTGGCCAAGAAGCGGATTGATTTCCCATCCGCTCCGTAAGATAAAAATCCGTTATCTTTTCCTGTGAAAGCTGATCTTCATACATCTTCCGGCTTTCCCGCAGGATATCCGGGAATTTCATAATTAAGCTCAAATGCCGTCCTCCTTTCCGCTGCCTCCGGCTGTTTAATAGAGTTCACCGGGAGAATGCCCTGTCTGCTTCAGCGCCTCCAGAACCAGTTTTTTATTTTCCGGCTTATGATAATGCAGCAATGCCCGCTGCATTCGTTTTTCTTTTAAGTCCTTCGCCACATACACAGCTTCCCCTGTCAGCGGGTCTTTTTCCGTATAGTACATACAAGTTGACAGAGTCCCCGGCGTAGGATAAAAATCCTGCACCTGATCGGGCACAAAACCGGTCTCCTTCAAAAAGAGCGCCAATTCTACCGCATCCTCCAAAGTCGCTCCCGGATGGGACGAAATCAAATAAGGAATCAGATACTGCTTTTTCCCTATCTTCCGGTTCATCTCTTTATAGCATTTGCTGAATCGGCGAAACACCCCGGCCTCCGGTTTTCGCATTTCCTTCAGCACCCGAGGCGAAATATGCTCCGGAGCTACTTTTAAAACGCCGCTTACATGATAGCGGCAAAGTTCCTCTAAAAATGTCATATCTTTGTCCGCCATAAGATAATCAAATCGAATGCCGGATCGAATAAACACTTTTTTTACTCCGGGCAGCTTTCTGACAGCCCGTAAAATGTCCAGATACTCCGAATGATCAATTTTCATCTGCTTACAAGGATACGGATACAGACAATCCCGATCCCTGCAGACGCCTGCCGTTTTCTGTTTCTCGCAGGCAGGACCCCGAAAATTCGCCGTAGGACCACCCACATCGTGAATGTATCCTTTAAAATCCGGCCGCTTCGTAATAGCCTCTGCCTCCCGTAAAATCGAAGCTTTGCTCCGCCCCCGAACTTCCCTGCCCTGATGATAGGTCAAGGCGCAGAACGCACATCCGCCGAAGCATCCTCGGTTGGCTACGATACTGAACTTCACCTCTTCAATGGCCGGAACACCTCCCTGTTTTTCATACATGGGATGATATGTTCCCTCGTAGGGCAATTCATATACATCGTCTAATTCCAATGCAGAAAGAGGCTCCGCCGGCGGATTCTGAACCACAGCCAATGTCCGCTCTCCGCTTTCCTCATAAGGCTCTATCAGCATCTTTCCCGTAATAAAATCATTGTTTCGATATTGAAGGCGAAAGCTTTCTGCATAGGTGTCCTTCGACGCGTTCTGCGCCTGAAAGGAGGGAAGCAGAATTACATCCGGATCGATTTCCTGCGCAGCCTCCCGCAGGCTCCGTTTTTCCGCTGTCAAGAACGTTCGGTAAACCGTTCCGCGAATCCAAGTAATCTCCTGCACGGGGATCCCGCTGTCCAACGCCTCCGCAATCTCCACAACGGCTCGCTCGCCCATTCCGTAAATTAACAGATCTGCCTTCGAATCCAAAAGAATCGAACGGCGCAGGCTGTCATCCCAGTAATCGTAATGGGTCAGCCGGCGCAGACTGGCTTCCAGCCCGCCGATGATCACCGGTACATTTTTATAGGCCTCCCGAGCCCGGTTGCTGTATACAATTACGGCTCGATCCGGCCGGCAGCCGCTTTTTCCGCCGGGGGAGTAGCTGTCTTTCTTCCTGCGGTGTTTAAAAACGGAAAAATGATTCACCATGGAATCCACATTTCCGGAATTGATTAAAAACCCAAGACGCGGCCTTCCGAACCGTTTAAAATCTTCCGCGCTGTGCCAATCCGGCTGCGCCAGAACCGCAACCTTATAGCCCCGGCTTTCCAACACGCGGCTGATAATGGCATGCCCGAAAGAGGCATGATCCACATAAGCGTCCCCCGTGACAAGCACGAAGTCCGCCTGCCCCCAGCCCCGTTCTTCCATCTCCTGTTTTGTTACCGGCAAAAACGCCATAAATACTCCTATTCTTCCGGCAGTTTAAAATCCGCCAGGTTCTTTTTGTCCACAGGAATAACTAAATCGCCGCTGATGATCTGTTCCCTGAACTGCCGCATGACCTGTTCAATATCCGGGGGAAGATTTTCCGCTTCATCGCTGTAATCTACTCCCTCCAAATCCATACCGAAAGTACGAACTTCACTTTCAAATTTTCCCCGGGTCAAATCTTCAATCGCCAGATAAATCGCATGATCCACCCGCTTTAAAGTCGAGCACAGCACATCGTCTTCCGACAGGAAAGATTGGTCTTCCATAGAACCGATTACCCAAAATCTTCCCTCTATCGAGTCGCTGTGTTCCGTTCCCTCCAGCACTTCGGCCTGCGAGCCAAATCCGATGACGACCTCCGGGCCGCCCTCCTGCTGCAAGGCCTCCGCTTCTTCCCGCAGGACTCTTTGAGACTCCCGGTATTCCGCTGCCGCCTGAATTACTCCGATTCCCGTTCGGCCGGCCACCTGATAAATTACATCGGCTCCCTGCTCTCTCTGTTCCAAAGCCAGCTGCTTCCCCAATTCCGGGTCATTCATCGTACCGGCGTACTCCGCAACAATCGAAGCGTCGGGATTCACCGCCTGTACCCCTGCACGGAACCCGTATTCCTGCCGCTGAACGGAAGAATGCTTCGTACCGCCGATAAATCCGACTACATCCGAAGCCGTGGTCATACCGGCGGCCACACCCGCCAGGAAAGCACTTTGCTGATCTTCAAAACTCAGACTTAATAGGTTGATTCCGTTGGAAGATGTTCCGTCAATTAAAACAAACTTCACCCCGGGATACCGTCCGGCTGTCTCCTCCATAGCCGCTTCCAACTGGCACCCCACGGAAATAATCATAGCCGCACCGCCTATAGCCGCGCTCTCAATATTCTTCTGATAGTCCTCCGGAGAGGCGCTCTCCAGGACTTCTGCCCGAATTCCCAAATTTTTCATAGCCCGCTTTAAGCCCTCGAAAGCTGCTTCATTCAGCGTGCCGTCTTCTACGCCCTGTTCATCGGTAACCATGACCACAGTCATTTTTCCGTCTTCACGATCCTTGGAGCCGATTCCGCAGGATGCAGTTCCAAACAATAAGCTCAGACATAACAGTGCCACAAAAATCTTTCTCAATGGTTTTCCCCCTATCCGTATATTTCTCCCATTCTATACATGATAATACAAAGATTCCCTGAAAGCAAGCTTCCCAATTTCTGCATGTTCCCTTAAACGCGAAAAAGAGCCGCAAAATAAATTGCAGCTCTTTTTCTATAAAAGTATTTTAGCGGATAAACATCTGTACCCAATAGGCCGTGCCGTTTCCATCTACATAGTAACCAACACCCAGCTGTGTAAAATTCGTATTAAGAATGTTAGCCCTGTGTCCTTCGGAATTCATCCATCCATCCATGACGGAAGACGCCGAGCTGTAGCCTTTTGCAATATTTTCTCCTGCAGCAGTGTAATTGATTCCAAAGCTTTTCATCATATCAAAGGGAGAGCCGTATGTAGGAGAGGTGTGAGAAAAATAACCTTTGGCAGCCATGTCCTCTGCTTTCGCCTGCGCAACTGCACTGAGTTCATCGTTTAACACCAATGCGTTCAGTCCCTGCGCATTTCGTTTCTGATTAACCAATGCTAAAATCTGCTGTGCCTGAGAACCTTTCTGTTCCGAAGCAGTGTTCTTCGGCGTTTCCTGCCGGGAAGCTTCAGGCTGCCGGGGTTTCTCAACCTCTGCTTGAGGTTCTTTTTCAGCCTGACCGGGAAGCTTTTGCGTCAAATCTGCATCGGAGGCATCACAGCTGCCGTATGCGCAATTCTGATCGGCATCACAACTGCCGTCTGTGCAATTCTGATCGGCGCCGCAGCTGCCGTCTGTGCAGTCCTTCTGCAATTTACAATTGTCGTTCGTACAGGTTTTGAAGAAAGTGTTCCGAGTATTCTGGTCTTTCTTGCAAATTCCGCCGAAGCAGTTTTCTTTCTGTGCTGTGCACTCTTTTCCTGTATTTTTCAAGCAGGAAGCCCAATTCCCGCAATTCCATTTCGTCTGCCAGGCAGCTTGATCTCCGCCTGTACTGCTCTCTGTCCAACCCGCGGCGTCACAGCCCGCAAACGCTTGAACCGGCAGAATCATCCCCATTAACATACACAGGACTACAGCGTATTTGACAATATGTTTCATCGTTTTGTCCTCCTTTTTGTCAGTTTTCACAAAGTGTTTTTAACCCAACAATTTTCGGCTGACAATCCCGAAAACTTGAAAAGGCATAATAACGCGCGTCATGGCAAAGTATAAGGGTTCCTTTTAAAAAAAGGAACCCCTCAAAATCTTCCATTCATATTCACTTTGAGATTTACTGATGCAGAAGTACGTCCAAAACGGCTTTCGTATCTGCCAGATTATCAAAATAAAATTCCGGTTTCCGAGCTTTCAATTCCTCCCGGGAAGTCCACCCTGTTCCTACCGCCACACTGCGGATTCCAAGGTGCTTAGCCGTTGAAATATCATAAACTCCGTCCCCTACAAGAAAAATTTTACTGCGGTCGAATTTGGTGCCGTACCGTTTCTCAGCCAAGGCAATCCCCCGTTCCGCCGCATCCCATTTTTCTCCTTCTTCATCGCCGAAGCCTCCCAGGGAAAAAAAGGAATCCAATCCTACGGAGCGAAGCTTGATTTCCGCGCCCACACGAAAGTTGCTGGTCAGCAGCGCATTCACCGCACCGGGAGCTTTCTCGATCTCATGCAAAAGCACTTCAACCCCCGCCATAATTCTCTTGTCGGGATCCGCGTCCACAATTTCCGTCAGCAGGCGCGCATAAACCTCCTTAATCCGGAGCACATCGCTCTGCGGAAGAGAAAAATGCTCTATAACCGCTTGTATATGCGCCGAATCCATAGACTGCCCCACTTTGATTTTTTCAAAAGCCGCCCGAATTCCGTAAAGCTCTTCAAACGTCCGGTTCAACGCAGCGGTACCGTCGGCGCCGCAATACATCAGCGTTCCGTCAATATCCCAGAAAATGAGCCGTTCTGCTTTGTTTAGTTCAGAACTTCGCACACTTCCAGTGTATCTCCCAATTCATTCTTGTCCGCGCTGATGCTGACGATGAACTGCAGATCATATTTTTCGGAAATCATCTCCAATCTCTGCAGGAAGCCTTTCAAATCCGGAATATGAACATCTTTGTTCTTCAGGATCGCGTCGATGAAAATAGCTTCAATATCATGGTCAGAGCTTACAATACCGTAGATAAAGCCAATATACTCATCTACATTCGTAATCTGGTCATACTCTTCCATGCATACGACTCTGATTTCATGCTTCAAATCATACATCAAGCGGCTGTCTTTATTGATAAAAACGATACTGCCGTTAGCAGTATCCACCATTTCATTTGCTGTCTGAACCATCAATTTTGTTTTTCCGGTTCCTTTATGTCCAATCAATACTTTAACCAAGGGGATCCGCCTCCTTTTCTTTGCCTATTTGTTTTGCAGCTGCTCCGCACCTGTTTGTCCGAAGCAAAACTATTCTGACACTTTAAATTATACACCATGAGCAAAGAGCCCGCAATAGGCAAACTGCATAGCGTTTATGAATTCTTTGTGTTCTTCGTTTCTTTTAACTCCTCTAATCTAAGTTGTCCGCAGGCAGCGTCAATGTCGCTTCCCAAACTCCTTCGAACCGTAGCCGGAATTCCTCGAGTTTCCAACAGCTTTCGAAATTGCTCGGCCGCTCTTCGGTCGATTCCCCGAAAAGATTTTTCCGAAACAGGATTTAACGGAATCAGATTTACATGGCAAAGTATGCCGGATAAACAGTCTGCCAGACGGTCTGCCCTGTCTGCTCCGTCATTGACTCCCCGAATCAGGGTATACTCAAAGGTCACCCGCCTTCCGGTTTTCTCCGCGTGCCGCCGGCAAGCCTGCAGCAGCTCATTTATCGCGTATTTACGATTTACGGGCATAAGCGCGTTACGCTCTTCATCACAGGACGCGTGCAGAGAAATTGCCAAATTGACCTGGGGAAACTCATCGCCGAATGTTTCAATCTGCGGAACCAGCCCGCAGGTGGAAACCGTGATAGCTCTCCAGGATAAATTCAATCCTTCCTCGTCGTGAATATTCCGCAAAAAAACCGCAAGTTCACCATAATTATCCAGCGGTTCCCCGGTTCCCATAACAACCAGATGCCCCACGCGCTCTCCCGTATCCCGCTCCATGGCTAAAATCTCATCGGCCATTTCCCCGGCAGTCAAATTCCTGGCCAGCCCCGCCATGCCTGAAGCGCAGAAAACACATCCCATGCGGCAGCCCGCTTGGGAAGAAATACAGGCGGCATTCCCGTATTTGTACTTCATAAACACGCCCTCTACGGCTCTGCCGTCCCTCAAGCGGAACAAATACTTTCGAGTGCCGTCTTTAGAGGATATCTGCACTTTTTGAATTTCAACTTTTTCAATGAAAGCTTTTTCATCCAGCTTTGCCCGAAGCGTTTCCGGCAAATTCGCCATCTCCCGAAAATCCGTTATACCTTTATAAAGCCAGCGAAACACCTGTCTGGCTCGAAACCCTTTCTCTCCCATAGAGAGAAAGGAGCTTTCCAGCTCCTTTTTAGTCATGCTTTTAACATCAAGCTTCATAACTCCTCCTGAACAGGCATCGGCTCACCTAATCCATAACCGCCGCCAAAAGCCGGTCTGCGCCAATGGACATCAACTCCGATAATTCTACGTTCTGCATCCATCGATAAGGGATTTCCAGTGTGCCTAAATAAGCCCCTAAGAGATTTCCGCAGATCGCTCCGGTGCCGTCGCTGTTTCCGCTTTGATTTACTACAGTTCGCAGGGCTGTCTCATAATCCTCGGGATGCTTTAAAGCAGCGTACAACGCGATAGCCATGGCTTCCTCCGCTGTCCAGCCTTCTCCCAGGGAAGCAATCGCCTTTTCCTCCGGTGCGTCGCTTCCCGCAAGCTCCATAGCTCTTTTCAATGCCCCTACGCTCTCTTCGCTGTGCTTATGAAGGGAAAGGTTTTTCACCGAAACCTCTGCTGCCCGCTCTAAAGAAATCCCTTGAATGATCATGGAAATCAAATGGGCAAAAAAGCCCGCGGTTAAATAAGCAGTGGGGTGCCCATGGGTAATTGCGGCGCTTTCGCAGCCAATCTTAAACGCCTTCCGCGGATCTTCATAAAAATACAGACCCACAGGCGCAACTCTGGCAACCGTATTATATCCTTTGCTGTTGTTGATAGGATTCCGCATGGTGCCGTATTTCCCGTTAATGCTGCCCGCCAAAGCCTGAAGAATGGATTCTCCCGGTGTTCTCCTGGCAAAAAGCTCCTCCCATTTCAGGATTTCTCCCTGCAATAAGAATTCATAACTCTTTTCGGCAAAATGACCGGTCTGAGTATAGAGCCATTTTTGATATGCATAAAAGATACAGGGAGTATATGCGTAAATGCCCTTCTCTTTCGCTTTGCGATCGGCCCAAAGCAAGCCGTCCATAGTGAACGCCAAAGTCTGCGTATCATCAGATACCAGAGCTTTCCCGGTAGCCTCTTCACAGACCGGTTCCTGAATTCCCTTTTCTCCGTACGTTTCCCGAATCTCGTCCAGAGACAGAAACTCCACCGGATACCCCAGCGCATCTCCTACAGCACCGCCGATCATGCAGCCTCTGAAATATGCTTTACTGTTCTTCACAACTTCATCCTTTCACAGCTACTGCTGTTCCGACTCTCCGTCCGCAATATGTCCGAAAGGCTGAGAAACATCCCAGTGACCCATTAAAGTCTCCGCCTCGGCTCCGTCTACCAGGAAGCGGACATGATCTATCCCATCTTTTTCAAATGTATGCAGATAGGTCTCCACTACCTGCTCGATGAACAAGGTTTCTTCCAACGAGCCCCCGTTTAACCCTTCGGAACTTACATCCACAAATATCGTCCCGTCTTTTGCATATACATTTTCGATCCGGAGTCCGTCATAAAACGCAGTCTGATATACCTTGGGATCAAGCCCTTCGGGGACAGAACTCAAGGCTCTGGCTACTTCAATATAAATATCATCCGGATCGGAAATCAATTGGCATTCATAAGAAATCAGATGGTTCCCGCTGCCGCTTTCCATATACGAATAACTGGCGTAGTAAAGTTTAAGATCATACGTCGTCTGTTCTGTTCCTTGAGGTGTCACGTCCTCTTTATTTTCTTCTGTTTCCTGATTGTCGCAGGCAGTGAACACAGCCAGCGCAAAAACCAGGAACAACATAAAAGCCCATTTCTTACTATTCTGCTTTCTCATTTCCTTACCCCTTTTCTGATTTGTACTGCCGGCAAAAATTACTCCACCGTCACCGATTTGGCCAGATTTTTCGGTTTGTCGATATCGCAGCCTCTCAGCTTCGCAATATAATATGCCAAAAGCTGCAGGGGAACCACCGCCAGCAGCGGGCTGACTTCATCCATGCAATCCGGGATATAGATCACACAATCCGACTGTTTTTCAATATCCGTATTGCCCTCCTTGGCAATTCCCATTACATAAGCGCCTCTGGCTTTCACTTCCTGAATGTTGGACAGCATCTTTTCAAAAAGGCGATCCTGCGTAGCCAAAGCGACCACCAAAGTACCCTGCTCGATCAAAGCAATCGTTCCATGCTTTAGTTCTCCGGCTGCAATAGCAAATGAATTGATATAAGAGATTTCCTTCAATTTCAGAGAGCCTTCGTAAGAAACACCGCTGTCCGGACCTCTTCCGATGAAAAAAACCTGCTCCGTTTTGTACAGCTGTTTCGCAATTTCCTCAATGTCTGCTTCTTTTTCCAAAATCCGCTCCAGCTTCTCCGGAATGGATTTTAATTCTCCGATATATTTATCACATTCCGCTTTGGAAAGCGTCCCCTTCAGCCGTCCCATATACAAAGCGATCAAATACATACATACAAGCTGTGTTGTATAAGCTTTTGTAGAGGCCACTGCGATTTCCGGACCGGCCCAGGTATAGAATACATCGTCCGATTCTCTGGCCACGGAACTTCCCACAACATTAACTACAGATAGAATCCGGGCTCCCTTCTTCTTCGCTTCACGCAGAGCAGCTAACGTATCCAGCGTTTCTCCGGATTGGCTAATGGCGATAAACAATGTCTTATCATCCACGAAAGGATCCCGATATCGGAATTCCGACGCCACATCTACTTCCACCGGAATTCTTGCCAGCTTTTCAATGGCGAATTTTCCCACCAAACCTGCATGGTAGGCCGTCCCGCAGGCAACAATGTATATTTTATTAAAATTCTCCAAGTTTTCTTTTGTCAGGGAAATGCCGTCCAGTACGATCTCGCCTTCCGGTGTCAGCCGGCGATTCAAAGTTTCGGAAATCCCTTTCGGCTGTTCATGGATTTCCTTCATCATAAAATGGTCGTACCCTTCTTTTTCCGCGGCAGCAGCATCCCAGGTAACATGCAGAACATCCCGCTTCACAGACTTGCGCTCCGCGTCGTAAATCACGACGGCATTCCGGGTCAGCACTGCCGTTTCGTTGTTTTCAAGGAGATAAAGCTCCCGTACGTATTTCAAAAGAGCGGGAATATCCGAAGCGATAAAATTGCAGTCTGTACCCAGGCCGATTACCAGAGGACTTTCTTTGCGGACAGCGATCAATTTATCCGGCTCCTTGCTGCATATCACACCGATCGCATAAGCACCCCGCATTTTATCAACCGCCCGATATACAGCGTCCAGCAGATCGCCGTCATAGTAGATGCCGATCAGCTGCGCAATAACCTCCGTATCCGTTTCCGAACGGAAAACAATACCGTATTCCTTGCTGAGCCACTCCCGAAGTTCCGCAAAATTCTCAATAATCCCGTTATGTACAACTGCCACGGTATTGTCCGCGTTGCTGTGGGGATGGGAATTTAATTCCGAAGGAGCGCCGTGAGTGGCCCATCTGGTATGGCCGATACCCAGCCCGCTTTGCAGATCCTCGTTTGAAATAGCTTCTTCCAGATTTACAATACGACCCCGGCGCTTCCGAATTTCCAGTTTACCGTCTTTATAAACTGCGATTCCGGCAGAGTCGTACCCCCGGTATTCCAATTTTTTCAGTCCGTCTATAATAATATCCTTAGCGTTTCCATCGCCAATATAACCTACAATTCCACACATAATGAACCGCCTCCTTTAACCCAGTCTCTTGGTCAGCAGCGTTGCTAAGCCTTCCGCCAGCTTTGTAATTTCTTCCGTATCCTCTCCTTCCAGCATAACCCGAACCAAAGGCTCCGTGCCGGAAGGACGAATCAAAACCCGGCCTCTTCCTTCCATCAATGTTTCAATGCGCTGGATTTCGCCGGCAATGTCTGCATCTTCCATATATTTTTTCTTATGCTCATTTTTCACTTTTGCGTTTTTCAAAACCTGCGGATAAATAGTAACCTCATCCGCCAGCTCAGACAGCTTTTTCCCGCTGCGTTTTACAGCCTGAAGCAGCTGCAACGCAGACAGAATTCCATCACCCGTCGTGCTGTGATTTCGGAAAATAATATGTCCGGACTGCTCCCCGCCGATCGCACACCCTGTTTTCAACATGCTTTCCAGCACATAACGGTCTCCCACCTGCGTTACATCTACAGTACAGCCCATCGCTTCCACCGCCTTATGGAATCCGATGTTGCTCATAACAGTAGCCGTTACGCGGTTTCCATTCAAGGCTCCTTCTTCTTTCAGCATTTTGGCGCAGATATAGACCAGCCGATCTCCGTCCACCAGGCGGCCTTTTTCATCTACACCGATTAAACGATCCGCATCGCCGTCAAAAGCCAACCCCACATCCGCTCCCAGTTCTAACACCTTTCTCTGCAGATTTTCCGGATGAGTGGAGCCGCAGCCCGCGTTAATATTGATCCCGTCAGGTCTATTGGCAAGAACCGTCAAATCAGCGCCCAACTCCCGGAGCACGGTTTCCGCAACGGTATAGGATGCGCCGTTTGCACAGTCAATGACAATCTTCATTCCTTTTAAGGAAACATCTATCGTTCCCTTCAGAAAATCCGCGTACAAGGCCGCAGCGTCATTGGTTCTTTCCAGGCATCTCCCCAGTTTTTCCCCCATAATATGACTGTTGATATCAATCGTTTTCTGCACGATATCTTCGATTTCGTCCTCCATATCATCAGCCAGCTTAAATCCGTCGCCTTTAAAAAATTTTATCCCGTTATATTCATACGGATTATGAGATGCGGAGATTACAACTCCTGCGTCCGCTTCAAATTTTTGTACCAAATAAGCAACTGCCGGAGTAGGCAGCACGCCTATTTTAATTACATCGCCCCCCATGGACATAATGCCTGCGCTGATAGCATCTTCCAGCAGATCGCCGGATATGCGGGTATCTTTCCCGATCAAAAGCACAGGACGTTTCCCTCCGTTATCTTTGCTTAAAACATATGCTCCCGCTTTTCCCAAATGAAAAGCCAATTCCGGAGTCAATTCCGTATTTGCAATTCCCCTGACTCCGTCCGTTCCGAATAATCTGCCCAATGAACTCCCTCCATACTTGCTTCTTATTTTCTGCGGCCTTACTCTTCTTCCGAAACCGTTACTGAAATCGTATCCGGCTCCGCCACTATACTATGCACATTCCGATTGCAGGATACCCTGATCTTCACTTCGCCGGAACCCGCCGCAAACCCCTGAAGATCCGCGGAAAGAACAATATTCTCGCCGGTAAGATCCTGCAGTGCTTCCCGCGTCCCCGTTACGGTTACCGCAACGGACACCGGTTCCGCTTCCGCTTTATATCCGGAAGATAAATTATTAAAATCAACATTCTCCTGGGTAAAAGTAAACACCTTGGAATGCATTTCCTCTACCGTAACCGTCGCTTTCAAATCAAGAAATGCTTCGGCCGCTTCAATTCCCGCAGGCAGCCTTAATTTCAAAGGAATTTCATTAACCCCGGACAAGCCGCTCAGATCAATGGGTTCTGCCTCCACGGAAGTAATTTCTTTCAAATTGTCCTTCAAACCCTTGATTTTAATTTTTTTCAATGCGTCAATTGTGACCCCCAGCCTGTCTCCCGGAGATCCCTGTGTCTTTACTATAAGTTCAACTTCTTTCAGCTGCATAAGAAATCCCGTTACATCCACGGTATCCGAAGACAGATGAACCGTTTCTACTTTTAAACCTGCCCCGTTCAAAGCGGCAACTGTACCCTGCGCCCGACTGCCTTCTTCGGACTGAAACAGCCCGGAGTCCATGCTCACCTGAACTCGTTCTACCTCTGCCACGTCGGACTTCGCACCGGATACTTCGATCTCCGCGGGTTTGATTTCAACGCCTCCGATTTCCGTGTTATTTCCCATTTTTCCGGTAAACACCACTTCTACCGGCATACTGACCTCTACCAAATCTTCAATGATTACTAAAATCTTTGACGGCTTCACCTCTACCAGATCCGCGGAAGACGGCAGAGATACATTTACGGCCACATAATTTTTCCCTTTCCCAAATCCTACCAGGTCTGCGGTAGCGATAATTTCATCTTCTTTCAGCTTGTTCAGATCCGCTCTCTTGCCCTTTACAACCACGTCTACCGTATAATTGCCTCCGCCCTGAACCGCAAGCCCTTTCTCCGTCAGAGAATCCACGTTCATAAGTTCAACCGGCACGTCGTAAATAGTAGTTTTTTTCGGCGGATTTACTTCGCCGATTACATATCCCCACAAAAACAAAGCGATGACCAAAGAAATCGCCATGGTAATAATCTTTTGAGATTTACCTTTGCGTTCCTCTCTCTCCCCGTCTTTTCCGCCGCTTTCCGGAGGTTTGATTTTCATCGTGTTGAACTCACTCATCGTCTCTCCTCCCTTCAAAGAATTTGCGGAAAATGCTCAGCTTTTCAGCGGGCAGCTGCGCCATATAGATATTTAAAACTGCTTTTTCTACGGTTTTAATATCAAGAAAACGAGACAGCTTCCCGTCTTCCGCCATAGAAATAATGCCGGTTTCCTCCGAAACGATCAGCGCGATGGCATCCGAATGCTCTGTAATCCCGATTCCCGCCCGATGACGGGTTCCCAAATCTTTGCTCAAAGTTCTGTTCTGCGTCAAAGGAAGAACACAGCCTGCAGCGTAAATTCTTCCGTTTCGTATAATCATCGCACCATCGTGCAGCGGAGCTCCCTTGTAAAAAACGTTCCCCAGCGCTTCCTCCGACATTTCCGCATCCAAAACAACACCGGTCTCGATGATATCATTTAAAGCAGTTTCTCGCTCCAAAACAATCAGCGCACCGATTTTGTTCATAGAAAAATAGTCCATAGTCCGCGCCAGAATCGAAGTCAGCTGCTTTGCCCGGTCTTTATTCATCTGGCCGAACTGCCGCCGAATTAAGTTTCCCCGTCCGATGTATTCCAGCCCCCGTCTCAATTCCGGCTGGAATACGATAATCAGCGCAATTACGCCCAGAGTTAAAGTCCCCTCTAAAATCCAGTTCAGCGTATAAAGATTACACTGGTCGGAAACCACAGTAGCGCCTACTAAAATCAAAAGCCCTTTTACAAGCTGTTCCGCTCTGGTTTCCCGAATAAAGCCGAGTAGCTTGTAAATTACGAATGCTACGATCAAAACGTCTATAACATCCGTAATTCCGATTCCCGATACCAGATTAGCCCAAAAATCCGACACTACAATCCCCCTTTTCACCTAATGTCTCAGTTTCAATTTTACCTAATGCATGGGCAACTTGCAAGAAGAAAAGAAAAGAATTCACACGCTTTACACTTTCTTCGTAATGAAAAATTGCCGGCGGCATACCGCCGCCGGCAATCTTAAAACCTGCTCTACTCTTATCCTGCGAAACACCTTGCCGAAACTCTAATAGTTCGTCTCCAGTAAGCCGTAATTGTCGTCTTTTCTTCTGTAAAGTATGGCCACCGAATCCGTTTCCATATTCAGGAATACATAAAAGCTGTGTTCCAGAAGCTCCATCTGCATAATAGCTTCGTCCACAGACATGGGCACCAAATCAAATTTTTTCCGACGAATGATTCGCTCCTCGCTGGGTTCCGCTCCGCCCATATCGGGAAGCTCCTCGAAAAAGGTTTCTTTCTGCCCTTTATGTTTTCTCTGAAGTTTTTCCTTAAACCGGGACATCTGCACTGCCAGCTTGTCAATAACTCTGTCTATAGCCGCATACATATCGTTTGTGGTTTCTTCTGCGCGGAAGATCGTTCCGTTGGCGTTGATTGTAGCTTCTAATTTCTGTCTTCCGTTTTCTCCCGACAATGTTACGTTTGCAACAATATCATTGGAAAAATATTTATCCAGCTTTCCTAATTTCTTCTCAATTTTTTCCTTAAGATGTTCGCTTGCATTAAAATTTTTGCTGCTGATAATTACCTTCATCGTTACAACCTCCTTCATTGTGAAGTCGCCAGTGTCTTCTCGTTACTCTATTATACCACGTTTTCTGACTTTTCAAACTATTTTTGAAAAATATTTTAAGTTTTTATTTTCTATGCAATTCACAGCTGTCTACTTATCCGCCCCGGATAACTTTGCAAATAACCGCAGGCGCCGGTTTTCTCCCTGCGAATAAACCGGCGCCTGCTCCTTTTACAGAATGAGTATGGAAATTACCCGGCTGACCTGGTCTTTGCCCCCACACTTGCCTGACGGTTTATTTTTTTCGTTTCCGATCCGACAGGACTTACTTCTAAGCTACGCCATGATCACTGCCGCCTTGCGGTCCAGCTTACGTGGGTCCCTTCGCCCGTAACTGGCATGGACTTTCAACCACAGACCCGGGCAATTTCCGTACTCATTCTCTTTTCCCATATTGTATCATAAAAGCCGCGGCACGTCACCCTGCTCGTCTTTTTTTCAAAACGCAGCGTTTACCACTGTATTTCCGTCCTTCCTGCAGTAGCGGCAAAAGTTGCCGCATAAACAGCGGAAGCGCCTGCCTGTTTCAAAAGCTCCGCACAGCTTTCCACAGTAGTGCCTGTGGTAAACACATCGTCCACCAGAAGAAGTGCTTTTCCTTTTGCCATTCCCATCCGTTCAGGATTGACCGCCAGCGCATCCAGTAAATTTCCTCTTCGCTCCCCTCCGCTGAGACTGCTCATAGCAGCGGTTTCTTTTTTCCGCAGCAGCAGATTGTATTCCGCAGGGATATCCAGCTTTCGGCTGATTTCCTCTGCCAGCAGCTTCGCCTGATTGTACCCCCTCCGCACTTCTTTGCCCGGATACATGGGAACAGGCAAAACCAAATCTGCCCGCAGTCCTTCCCTTTGCAGCTTCTCTGCCATAAGCTGTCCCATCTTTTCTCCATACCAGGCCTGACCGCCGTACTTAAACCGCTGCATAAGCTCCCGTTCCAAAAGCCCATACCAAACGCATGTCACACCTTTGTCAAAAGCCCTTCCGTTCTGTCTGCAGTCCGCGCACAGGGATTCCGTTTCTTTCTTTCCTTCCCCCCGGCTTTCCGGTTCCGGCAGCGGTTTCCCGCACAAAAGGCAGAAGCGGTCGGTGACCCAGTGCAAATTTTCCGCGCAATCTCCGCAAAGTCCGTAAGGAAACCGTATGTCCATCGCTTTTCCGCAGCAAATGCAATATAAATTTGAAGGAAAAAGCCATTCCTGCATTTGACTTCCGATTTGTTTCAGTCGTTTCTCAATAAAAATCCGCTTCGTTTTTCTCTCCTTCGCGTTCTTCCGCTTCTATGAAAGCTCCAAAAAACTTCTCAGCTTCGGCGAAAGCCCCGACCAGCGTTCCTCTGTCCGGTTATTATCCACCATTGCTCTCATCTTGTCTTCAGATCCCACTAAAACAACTGCCTGCTTTGCCCTGGTTACCGCTGTATACAGCAGATTTCGGGTGGCCAGCATGGGCGGGAACCAAGAAACAGGCATAATGACCAGCGGAAACTCGCTGCCTTGGCTCTTGTGAACCGTAATCGCGTACGCCAGTTCCAGTTCGTCCAGCTGTCCGAATTCATATTTTACATACTTGCTGTCCTCATAAACTACAACTAATTCGTTGAATTCCGTATCAATGCTGTCGATAAAACCGCTGTCTCCGTTAAAAACCCCCGATCCTTCCGTAAAATCCTCCATACGTTTCCATTCGATGGTATAGTTATTTTTCATCTGCATAACCTTATCCCCTTCGCGGAAGATTCGGTCTCCGAACTTCTTTTCTTTTTTATCCGGCGAAGGAGGGTTTAAGATTTCCTGCAGCTCTCTGTTCAAGTTTAAAGTCCCCAGCGTGCCTTTCCGCACCGGTGTTAAAATCTGCACGTCCCGCAGAGGGTCGCAGCTTTCAAAATACGAGGGAAGCCTCCGGATACAAAGATCCTTTAATGTCTCAAGCATTTCTTTCTCTCCTTTTCGGCGCAGGAAGAAGAAATCCTTGTCTTTTTCGTTGAGTCCCGGATACTCCCCGCGGTTAATGCGGTGGGCGTTTACTACGATCATGCTCTCCTGAGCCTGCCGGAAAATTTCCTTTAATTCCACGCAGGGAATCACTTCTCCGGCGATCATATCCCGCAATACATTTCCTGCTCCCACAGAAGGCAGCTGATCCGCGTCTCCCACTACAATCAGCCGTGTGCCCGGCCGCAGCGCCGCCAGCAGTCCGTTCATCAAAAGAATGTCGATCATAGAAGCTTCGTCAATAATAACCGCGTCGTAATCCAGAGGATCTTCCCGGTTTTTCCCAAAGCTCATTTGAGAATCGTCTTCTGAATAATAGTACTCCAAAAGGCGGTGAATCGTAGACGCGTAAAACCCGGAGGTCTCTGTAATGCGCTTTGCCGCCCGCCCCGTAGGCGCGGCAATAGCCGTTTTCAGCCCGCTTTGCTGAAAAACCCGTATAATCGTATGGATAATCGTAGTTTTTCCGGTGCCCGGGCCGCCGGTAATCACGCAGACGCCGCTGTTTACCGCTGTCCGCACCGCTTCTTTCTGACGTTCCGAAAGACTGATCGCAGCGTCCCGCTCCGCGGCGGCAATCAGACCGTCCACACCGGAAGCCAGCGTTTTCAGCTGCGCCTGATTCAGCTCGATCAGCTTGCGGCACACATTCTGCTCCGCAGTATAATACGGCGCAAGATAAACTACTTCCCGGTTTTCCAGCAGTTCAATGTGCACATTCCCTTCAAACGCCAGCTGTGTCAGTTCCTCGTAAATTTCTTCCGCGCCTACATGCAGCAGTTCGCCGATGGTTTCGCAAAGCAGCTTCCGCGGAACGAACACGTGCCCCTCATTTACATAATTCCAAAGACCGTACAGAATCCCGCTGTGCAGTCGATATTCCGAATGCGGATCGATTCCCAGCTTGGAGGCGATTTCATCCGCTTTCCGAAATCCGATTCCGAATATATCGTCTACTAATTGATACGGATTGGACTCCACCGCCGCGATGGTATCGCCGCCGTAAACTTTATACAGCCGCATGGCATACGCCGCGGAAATTCCATACTGCTGAAAGTAGACCACGATCTCTGCAAATTCTTTATGCGCCTGGTAAGCATCCGCCACGGAAAGCGCCTTGACTCTGCCGATGCCGCCCACTTCCGTTAAACGTTCCGGCTCTTCCTCTAAAATCCGCAGGGTATCGCTTCCGAATTTCTGTACGATAGCCTTTGCCGTTTTCTTGCCGATGCCTTTTAAAACGCCGGAGGCCAGAAAATGTTCAATACCCTCCGGTGTCTCGGGCATTTGCTGGCGATACCCCGAAACCTGAAACTGCCGGCCGTAAGAAGCATGCACCTTCCATTCACCCTGAAAGAGAAACGTCTGCCCCTGCTCTGCCCCAGGCATATATCCCACTACAGTAAACTGCTCCTGTTCCTCTTCGTTTTCCGCCACGCCTACCGTATACCCGTTTTCTCTGTTTTTATATATGATCTCCGCTAAAACGGCCTTTTTTTCTTCCATGGATTTATCTCCGCCCTGCGCCTATCTGGTCCAATTCAAGCTCTTCAGCTTGGCTATCCAGGGATTTTTCATCGATTTGGCTTTTTTCAGCAGCTTTTCTCTCGTATTTAATCCCGGATAACGATGCACCGTTTCCGTCAGCAGCTTTAAAATCTCGCCGATTCGTTCCCCCTCCGCGATCCCGGCTTCTTTTAAATCATTTCCGTCTATCGCCAGATCCCTTACAAAAATCGGCTCGTTATTCTTCTTGATTTCCTGCAAAATGTAATAACGGCTTTCGATTCGAAACGGGGAAATATGAAAAATATCCCTCTGCATTTTTGTCAACTCATTTAAAAACGCATACGCCTCCCAGCCATGAAGATAAATAAATCGTTTCAATTCAAACGAACCGGAAGCCAGATGCAGCTCCGACAAATGCTTCTGGGCGCATTTCATTAAATCTGCCGTATGACGATCATAATGCAGATCATCGATTGCCTGCATGGATTTCTTTTGATCACAGCACAAAAACAAAAGAGCAATCCGAAGATCCGGGCGGGTTCGCCGTTGTTTATCCAAATCGATATTCTGCAGCAGCATTTCAAAACTGCCATGCTCTGTACTGCGAGGGGGAGGAAAACAGCCGCCGATCAGTGCCGGCATAACTCCTGCCGCCGTGCACATTCTCAAGCCTTTCCCTGCATGTTCTGCGGAAATGAGCCTCTCAAATTCCGTGCGCCGGCGCTCCGGGCTGACCTCATGCAAAAGGGAAGACGTTTTTTCCATGGCATGAAAGGTTTCCGCCTCCAAATCAAAGTCCAGTTCCGCCGCAAGCCGCAGTCCTCTTAAAATCCGCAGCGGATCCTCACGAAATCGATCCTCCGGATTTCCTACCGCCTGAATCAGCTTTTTTTGAATCTGTTTCTGACCGCCGAAGGGGTCGATAATCCTTCCGTCGGTTCCCATAGCCATAGCATTCATGCCAAAATCCCGGCGCATTAAATCTTCTTCTACACAGTTTGTAAAAGTAATCCCGGAAGGCCTCCGGTAATCAAAATAAGCGCCGTCCTTCCGAAGAGACGCTACATCCGCTTCCAACGCACCGTCTCTGACCCTTACCACACCGAAAGGCATTCCCCGCCTATCGGCTTCGGGAAACAGCAGCGACACTGTTTCCGGCGGCGCTGTTGTGGACAGATCCCAATCCGCAGGTTCCCGTCCCCGCAGCAGATCCCGCAGGCTGCCGCCTGTTATATACGCCCGGTATCCCGCTTCCTCGATCTTTTTCAATATTCTTTTTACATCCGCTGGAACTGCCCTCATTGATCTTCCGCCTTATACAATTTCCGGTTGTCCAGCGTCCAGACTTTGTCGGAAAATTCTCCGGGCTGTACTCCCCGCAGAGCCGCCTCCATATCGTACATTCTGGCATCTACGATATCCAGGTAGTGCAGGGCTTCCGCTTCCGGAAACAGAGGCTTTTTCGGGCTTCCGTATTCGGGCTCATAATGGTGAGATAAAATCATATGCTCCAGCATAACCGCTTTCTCTCTGTCCATGCCCAATTCCTCTGCCAAACGATCGATGGAGCAGATTCCCTGAACAATATGTCCAAGCAGCTGTCCTTCAAAAGTATATCCCGTAGAAATGCCCATCTCATCCGCATCAATTTCGTTAATCTTCTGCATATCGTGAATGATGACGCCGGTAATTAAAAGATCCCTGTTCAGGTTCGTGTACACCTCACAGCAGCGCTCACCCATCATAACCATGCGCTTGGTATGGTACAGCAGCCCGCCCAGTTCCGCATGGTGATTTTTCATAGCTGCGGGATAGTACAAGAGGCGTTCCCGGTTATCGTCCAAGACCCGCAGGCAGAGGGCTTTCAGCTGTTCATCCTGCATACGTTCCGCGGCGCTTCTGATAAATGCCAGCATATCCCCGCTCTTTTCCGGGGCTGCTTTTATGTAATCGGAAAGTTCCAAAGCGTCTTGCTCTACCGCTCTGCGAAGCTTTAAAATCTTCAGCTGACGCATCCCGTTCCACTCTGTAACTACCGCTTTGGCCTTAATAAAATCTCCTTCTTTAATCGCCTCCAAAGACGGAAGTTCCTCGTCGGAAACATCCCATTTTTTCGCTGTAATCTCCCCGCTGTTGTCGCACAGCAGTAAGTCAAGATACTGTTTTTTATTGGAACCCAGCTTTATGGCGATGGTCTTTACCATAAAAAAATCCGTAAGTTCCTCATTGGTCTGCAAAAAACAAATATAATGCTCTTTCATTCTTTCCTCCGGAATTCTGCCTTTATTTAAACCAAGGCCGGGGTTTGCCTTTCTGTCAGAATATACCTCCGGTCTTGATTTGTCAATATTTTCCAATTTTAACTTAGGCTAATTTTCGTCCCTATCTAAATCCGAAATCCACAGCGATCCGTCCGCGTCGCTGGGAACATGCCAGCCGCCTCTGGGCGACAAATCCACCGCATTGACTTTCGGACCGTCCGGGCTGCAGCTGCGCTTAAACTGCTGTGTAAAGAACCTGCGGTAAAACAGACGGAGCCATTTCCGTATTTCTTCCTCTTCGTAATCCCCGGCAAATGCCTGCGATGCGAGAAACAGCAATTTTCCGGGACCAACCTGATGCCGCACGGTATGAAACAGGAAGAAATCATGCAGAATATAGGGTCCCACCGCATTTTCCGTCTTCTGCGCGATTTTCCCGTCTTTATCCGGCGGAAGCAGCTCGGGGGAAATGGGCGTATCCAGAATATCCTGCAGCGTCTTCTTCAGCAGAGCGTTGTCGCTGCTGAATTTTTCATCCGCTTCTTCGCCGCTGAGGCGGTGGGCCATAACCCATCTGATGATATACTGCAGCTGGGTTTTAGGCACGTCGGCGTTGACCGCATACATGGACATATGGTCGCCGTTGTAAGTACACCATCCCAGCGCTTCTTCCGACAAATCCCCGGTTCCCACAACGATGCCGCCCTCTTTATTGGCAATATCCATAAGAATCTGGGTGCGTTCCCGCGCCTGGGCATTCTCATAAGCCGCGTCCTTTACCTCCGGATCGTGGCCGATATCTTTAAAGTGCTGTAAAACCGCCTCTCCGATGGGAATTTCCCGTACCTCCGTTCCCAAAAGGCGCATGATGGTCAACGCGTTATTGTAAGTCTGATCGGTAGTCCCGAATCCGGGCATGGTCAAAGCCACAATATCTTCCGTTTTTCTCCCCATCAGCCGGAAAGCTCCTGCAGTTACCAAAAGAGCCAGCGTTGAATCCAACCCGCCGGAAATACCGATAACCGCCTTTTTCGCATGGGCTCTCTCTAAACGTCCGGCCAGCGCCGCGGTCTGAATGGAAAACACATCCCTGCAGGCTTCCGCCCGCTCTTCCGGATTCTCCGGAAGGAAAGGCAGCTTGGAATAATGCCTGGTAAAGTTCTTTTCTTCCGCCCGGGGCAATTTTTTCAGAGAAACCTCACGGTACAAATCTTTATCCCCGTAATAATTCGCGCAGTGATCAAAATCCGCGGTAACCGCTCTGCGGTTTCGCAGCGCCTCTACATCAATATCGGCGTAAATCAAATTACTGCTTCTTAAAAAACGGGGGCTTTCTTTTAATACGGCTCCGCTTTCCGCAATTACAGAATGGCCGCTGAAAACCACATCCGCCGTGGATTCGCCCACTCCCGCGTTGGCGTAAACATAAGCGCACAGGGAGCTTGCACTGGCCTGTTTTATCAAATCTCTGCGAACAGCCGCCTTTCCCGCAATTTCCAGGTTGGCGGAAAGATTGCACACGATATGGGCTCCCGCCATACTCAGCTGCGCCCCCTGGTTTACCGGAACCCAAAGATCCCGGCAGACTTCCGTGCCGATGCAGATATTCCTTTCCTCGTCCCGGAACAGCAGAAATCCAAAGGGAACCGTTTCATCCAGCAGTCTGATTTCCGTCCTTGCGCCGGCGATTTCCGTTCCCGGCGCGAACCACCGTTCCTCTTCATGCTCCCCGTCCGCGGGAATAAACAATTTCGGCACTGCGCCTACAATAGCTCCGTCCTGCACCATAACTGCGCAGTTGTACATCCTGTTTTCAATCCGCAGATAACAGCCCACTGCTATCAGCATCCGGTTTTTCTTCGAAGCTTTTACGATGCGTTTCAGCGCCTCCATCTGTTTTTCATACAGAAACGGCTGGAAAAACAAGTCGCCGCAGGTATAGCCCGTCAAGCAAAGCTCCGGGAACACTAACAAGCCCGCGCCTTCTTTATCCGCTTCTTCCATACACTTTATTATTTCAGCCGCATTCAACTCCGGATTGGCCGTTTTTACCAACGGAGTAGCTGCAGCCGCTTTCAGAAAACCAAAATCCATCCTGTTTCCCTCCGACAATCAATCTGTTTCTTATTTTTACCGCACCGGGTATTTCCTATCCCTAACACTTAATAATAGCATAAATAGACGAGATTGCGTTAAAGTCAGGATATTATTTTTGCATTTTTGTTCCATCCGCAGCCGTACTTAAACAGGAATGCAGAAGGCCATATTATAAAAAGCCGGCACGACCGCATAACCGGAGCGCCCCGCTCAAATCCTGAGCGGGGCGCTTTATTCCCTTTATTCGGCTGCTAAATAGTCCTTTAAATAATCCATAGCTTTTGCATATCCTTCAAAGCCCAAACCCATATACGTCTTTATACAGGCCATACCCGCGTAAGACACCTGACGGAAAGGCTCCCGCAGGCTCACATCGGAGAGATGCACCTCCACCGCGGGAATACCCACGGCCTTAAGCGCGTCTAAAATCGCAATGCTGGTATGGGTGTATGCGGCCGGATTGATGACGATCCCTTGGAAAACGCCATAAGCCCGCTGAATTTTATCCACAATCGCACCCTCGTGGTTGGACTGAAAGACCTCCGCCTCCGCACCGATTTCCGCCGCTTTGTCCTGAATAAATCCGCACAGCGCAGCATAATCCCGGCTTCCGTAAATTTCCGGTTCCCGCAGTCCTAAAAGATTCAGGTTGGGTCCGTTGATCACTAATAGTTTCATCTTATTACAAGCCTCTCTTCTATTTTTTCCGCCGTCTGCTCCAATGTACCGTTATTCTCGATACGGATATCGGCAAACCGTTCATAAAGCGCGCTGCGTCGGCGGAACATTTCCCTCAGGTCTGTCCCCAGAGAAAGAGGCCGGCCTTCCGTTTCCAATGCGTCAAGATCCCGGTAAATCCAGACGATCCGGCCGTTTTGGCGCAGGTACCCGTAGTTTTCCTCCCGCAGCACACAGCCGCCTCCCGCAGAAAGAATAATACCGCTTCGCTTTCCCAGATCTTTTAAAACCGCGCTTTCCCTTCTTCGGAATTCCTCTTCGCCGTATTTCGAGAAAATTTCGGGAATGCTCATGCCACTGCGCCGAACGATTTCCTCGTCACTGTCCGCCGGCATCCTTCCCGTTCTCTCCGCCAGCAGCTTGGCCGTACTGCTTTTTCCGCTGCCGGGCATCCCGATCAGAACGATATTTTCCATAGTTTCCAGCAGATTTTTGTAAACCCGTTCTATTATTCCATCGTCTAAACGTTTCCCGGTAAACAGTTCACTGCTGCGCTTTGCCTGTGCAGCCAGCATAAGAAGACCGCCGTCACAGGGGATTCCCAACTCTTCCGCCTGAAGAACCAACGCAGTCCGAAGGGGATTGTATACCACATCCAGCACACCTCTGCAATTGGGAAAGGCAGTTAAGTCCAAAGGCGCTGCCCCGTTTTCCGGATACATGCCTACCGGCGTGGTATTTACAATCAAATCCGTGTCTGCATGCCGGTCTAAATTTCCGTAATGATTCTCGCCTTTGCGGGAAATCACGATCACGGAAGCCGCCCCCAGATCGCCCAGAGCGGCACATACCGCCGCCGAAGCGCCCCCGGAGCCCAGCACCAGCGCTTTTTTCCCCGTCGCATCAATTCCACTGCTCTCCAACAGATAAGAGAACCCGTACACATCCGTATTATCCCCGTAAAGAGTGCCGTCTGCCCTCCTGACAAGCGTATTCACCGCCCCTGTCCGCGCCGCCGATTCGGAAAGCGAATCGCAGTAAGGGATCACCGCTTTTTTATATGGAATCGTAACGTTCAGGCCGTCAAAATCACCTGCCGTTAGAAACTCCGGCAGCTCATGGGCTTTCTTTTCATACAATTTGTAAGTATACTCACCCAAAAGAGCATGAATAGCCGGAGAATAACTGTGCCCCAGCTTCTCTCCCAGCAATCCGCACCGAAGCATCTAAATCACCTCGGAATAACTGCCCAGATAGGAGAATTCATCGCTTAAAGTCTGTAATTCGCCCATAAGCTGAATAAACTGCGGAGAATACACCGGCGTATTTAGATCGAAATAAAACATGAATTCAAATTCCCGTTCGGGAATCGGCCGGCTTTCCAGCTTATTCAGGTTAATGCCAAGCACATAGAAACGGGACAATACTTTATACAAGGAACCGGGACGGTGAGGCAGCACCATCATCAAGCTGGTACGGTCTGCTCCCGGGTAAATTTCCAGTTTTTTTGAAATACAGATAAAACGAGTGTAATTATTGCTTTGATTCTGTGCCGCTTCTTTTAAAATTTTCAACCCGTATAATCCGGCACAGGAACGGGAACACAAAGCCGCCGCATCTCTGCGTCCATCCGCAGCCACCTGTGCCGCAGCTGCCGCCGTATTTTCGCAGCAGGTAATTTTTACGCCGTCCAGACTCTTCAGGAATTCCGAACACTGGGAAATAGCCTGTTCATGAGAAAAAATTTCTTTCACATTTTCAAGCTGTACACCCTCCGGAACCATAAGACAGTGATCGATTTTCAGGCGGGTAGACCGCACAATGCGAAAATCATGCTCCATCATCAAGTCGTATATCATATTTACGGAACCTGCCGTACTGTTTTCAAGAGGAATTACGCCGTATCGGCACAGCCCGCTTTCCACTGCGGAAAATACGCTCTCAAAGTTGCGGAAATACATAACCTCCGGCATACGGAACAACCTTTCGCATGCTTGCTGGGAGTATGCCCCTTCCACGCCCTGACACGCTACTACCGCCCGCTCCGGGAACAGGGGCGCCGTATCTCTAACGGCACATTCGATTTTTTCCGGCAGTTCATTTGTAATGCCTAAAACCTTATTCTGATAGCTGCGGCTGATTTCAAAAAGCAGAGAATACAATACCGCTGCATAATCCTGCATTTCCTCCCCTGCGGCTTTCGATATGCTGTTCAGCTTCTTTCTCTCTCTATCCGCATCCAGAACCGGAAGGCCGTTTTCCTTCTTGTATTCGGCAATTCTCCCGGCAATCGCCATCCGCTGTGAAAAAAGGTCTACCAGCTGATCATCGATCACATCAATCTCTTCCCGCATCTTTTCCAAATCCATAAAAAATCCTCCTTTATATCACTATCTGACATCTAAAAGTGCGTCGTAAATCGCGATAGCCGCAGCCGCTTCCACACAGGGCACCGCCCGCACTACAACGCAGGGATCGTGACGCCCCTGAATTTCCAAAATATCCTCACGCAGTACGGATAGCCTTACGCTTTTCTGGGGGCGCGCAATAGACGGCGTGGGTTTAAACGCTGCCCGAAACACAACCGGCATACCTGTTGTAATTCCGCCGAGAATGCCGCCGGCTCGGTTAGTCTCCGTGCGCACATTGCCATCAACCACCGTATACGGATCGTTGTTCTGGCTGCCCCTCAGACGGGAACCGGCGAATCCGCTTCCGAATTCCAGCCCCTTTACTGCAGGAATTCCGAAAACAATCTGCGCCACACGGCTTTCTATGCCGTCGAAGATAGGATCCCCAACGCCTCCCGGCACGCCGCTGATCATGCATTCCACAGTACCTCCCACAGAATCGCCCTGCTCCCGCATGTCTAAAATCAGGCGCTGCATTTTTTCTCCCTGCGCAGGATTTAAAACCGGAAACTCCCGGTTCTCTATACGTTCAATCTCTCTGCAGGGATCCCAGAGGTCATCCTCGATCTCTCCCACAGATGCGATATGCGCGGCAACGAAAATACCTTTCTGCCGCAGGACTTGTTTTACAATGCCGCCCGCCAAACAGAGGGGAGCTGTCAGCCGTCCCGAAAAATGCCCCCCGCCTGCCGTGTCCTGTGCGCCTCCGAATTTCAGCTGCGCCGTAAAATCAGCATGTCCGGGTCGGGGCAAATCCCGAAACGCCTCATAGTCTCCGGAACGAGTATTTGTATTTCGAATAACAGCGGTCAGAGGAGCGCCGCAGATCACATTTCCAACCAGACCGGAAAGAAACTCCGGGTGGTCGGCTTCCCGCCGTGGAGTGGCGAAAGGGCTCCCGCCCGGCCTGCGCCGGGACATAAAATCGTTCAATTCTTCAAAATCAACAGCAAATCCGGGAGGCAGCCCTTCTACCGTAACGCCTATGCCCGGGGAATGAGACTGTCCGAACAGAGAGATTTTCAAATTTTTACCGTAAATACTGCTCATGCGTCGTTCTCCTTTCCTGTCAGTGACTGCAAATCCTCCCAAAAAGCAGGATACGATTTCGACACGGCTTCGCTTCCTTCTATGGTTACTTCACCTTGACATAATAAGCTTGCCACAGCCGCCGCCATGGCGATTCGATGATCACTCCAAGAAGAGACCCGGCCTCCGGCCAAAGCCTTTCCTCCCCGAATTACAAGCCCGGTCTCCGTTTCGACAACATCGGCTCCCAGACGGCACAGCATGTCCGCAGTGGATTTCAGCCGATCCGACTCTTTCAGCCTCAGCCGAGCCGCGTTTACAATCCGGCTCTCTCCCTGCGCCCCGGCAGCCACTACGCTGATAATGGGAACCAGGTCGGGAATTCCGGAGGCGTCTACCTCAATTCCTTTTAAAACTCCCGTGCGAACCGTAACCTTCTCCGCCGATACATCCACCCGGGCACCGAACCGGCGCAAAACAGAAAGAATCTCTTTATCGCCCTGGCAGGAATCCGGATTCAGCCCCGCAACACACAGGCCGTCCGGCAGCAGCGCCCCGGCGCACAGCCAGAACGCGCCGTTGGACCAATCGCCCTCCGCAGCAATCTTCTCCGGCGGGCAGAACTTCTGCCTGCCGGAAATGTGATATGAACCGCCCGTTTCTTCTATTTCCACTCCGCATATGCGCAGCACGTCTCTGGTTATATCCACATAAGCCGCCGACTCCTGTTTCCCGTCTATTGCCAGCGTGCTTTCTCCCCGAAGCAGAGGCAAAGCCATCAGCAGCCCCGACGTATATTGAGAAGACACATTACCGGGCAGGAAATATTCTCCCGCCTGCAGCTTCCCGGAAACATGGATATAGCTGTCCCGACGGGTCAGCGCCATGCCGTGAGAAACAAGCTGCTCCTCCAGCGGCTTCAAAGGCCTTTCCGGAAGCCGCCCGGCAAGATGAAACACTGCGGACAGTCCCAGCGCCCCGACCACGGGAAGCAGGAATCGCAATGTAGAACCGCTCTCTCCGCAGGAAAGGCTGCACAAACCCTCCGGCGGCGTTTTAATCGGCGTCACGGCAATTTCGTCTCCGCGGATAAGAATCTCAGCACCCATTGCCCGCAGACAGCGTATGGTCGCCTCAATGTCTTCGGAAAACCCGCTGCAGCGCAGCCTAACCGGTTCTTTTCCCAGAGCCGCACAGATCAGCAGCCTGTGGGCATGAGACTTTGAAGCTTTCGCCTGAATCGTCCCGTGCCAGTTTTTATTGGAAATAATTTGAATCATACACAAAGCCCCATAGAAATCCAATCAAATAACTCTTCCGTTTTTATCGTCTTAAGTACACACTTTCCGATAGCCTCCGGCACCACAATACACACGGTTCCCCCGGTGATTTTTTTATCAGCGCAGGCGGCCTGATATAATTCTTCTGCGGAAAACGCGGTTTCACACGGCAGAGAATATTTCTTCAGCAAAGCTGCAATGCGTTCCGGCACCTCAGGATCGCATATTCCCTGTTTCCGGGCAGATCTGGCCATAATAGCCATTCCCGCAGCCACAGCTTTGCCGTGAGAAATTTGAAAATCACTGCAGACCTCAATTGCATGCCCCACTGTATGACCCAAATTCAGCAACTGACGGTACCCGCGGTCAAATTCATCTTTGCAGACCAAATCACCTTTCATCGAAACACAATGGGCAACCATCCCTTCGATTTGTTCTTCTGCCGGCGTTTGTTCCAGGCCGGCGAAAAACTCACCGCCGCCCAGAACCCCGTATTTGATTACCTCCGCGCAGCCGTCCCGAAACACCTCCGGCGGCAGTGTCGAAAAAGTACTGCAATCGCAGAGCACCAGCTCCGGCTGGTAAAAACAGCCGCATAAATTTTTTCCGCGGTTCAAATTCACAGCGGTTTTACCTCCCACGGAGGAATCCACCGCCGCCAGCACCGTGGTGGGAATCTGCACATACGGGATTCCTCGCATATAAGTAGCCGCTGTAAACCCGGCTAAATCGCCCGAAACGCCGCCGCCCAGAGCTATGATAATATCGCCCCGGGAAACCCGGTGTTCCGCCAGAAAATTCTGAGCCGCGGCGTAGGTATCCAGGTTTTTCTGCTCCTCACCGTGGGGAAATACGAAAGAAAACGTCTGAAAGCCTACCCGGCGCAGCGACTCTTCCACGCGCCGGCCATAAAGTTCATGCACGATATCATCGGTTATGATTGCCGCTTTCTGTGCTTTCTCCGAAATGGAGCGTACCGCTTCTCCGCATTGTTCCAGCAAATTCGTTCCAATCCGCACACTGTACGTCCGCGAAGCAGAAATCGTTATTTCTGTCACCGCCCGTCCACCTCCTCTTTGCGTTCTGTTCCCTCCCGGAGCAAACGGATAAGCCCCGCTTCATCATTCTGCTCCAAAGCGGTATGGTATTCCTGCAAAGCGCAGATAAATCCATCTAATTCCTTTAACAGATTATCCCGGTTTTCCAAAAACAGCTCTGTCCACATTTCCGGATTCAGCCTGGCCACCCGGGTCATATCTTTATAGCTGCCGGCGGAAAAGCCTTTATGCTCTGCAGCGGTAGGGCTTTTAATATAAGCGTTGGATACCACATGCGCTAATTGAGATGTGAAAGCAATCATCTTATCGTGCTCTTCGGCTGTGGTAACGGAGAGACTGCCGAAGCCAACCGGTTCAAGCAGCTCTTTGACGCCGGAAAGCAGCTCGATATCATCAAAGGAAGGCGGTACAATTACCATAGGCGCATTCCGAAACAGATTTCCCCTGGAATGTTTAAATCCGGAGTGCTGCGTGCCGGCCATAGGATGGCCTCCTAAATATGTGAAACCGTATTTTTCCGCAAGCGGAAAACAGGCGCCGCATACCGTCCGCTTTGTGCCGCAGCAGTCAATCACCACAGGATGAGATCCGATATGCGCTCCCATTTCCTGCAGATAGGCAATTGCCGCCTGAGGATACACCGCTATCAATATCACATCGCAAGAGGAAATCGTTTCCTTTGTCAATCTGCCGCTGACCACGCCGGAAAGCTGCGCAAAAGACAACACGCTTTCATCCTGATCGTATGCAAGGACGGTAGCTTTTCCGCTTTCCTGATACGCCTTTGCCAGCGATCCGCCGATCAAACCTAACCCTACGATTCCTACGATCATTTTCTAAGTGCCTCCCGTACAGCAAGTACTTTTTGAGCCACTTCGGCAAACTGCTCCGGTCGCAGAGACTGCGCCCCGTCGCACCAGGCATGCATGGGGTCGTTATGCACCTCAATCATCAGTCCGTCCGCACCGCAGGCCGCACCGGCCAAAGCCATGGGCTCTACTAAACTGCGAACGCCGGTAGCATGGCTGGGATCCACTACCACCGGCAAGTGGCTGAGTTCATGCAGCATGGGAACTGCGGAAATATCCAGCGTATTTCTTGTCTGCGTCTCAAAAGTGCGGATGCCGCGTTCACAGAGAATAATCTGCTCATTTCCGCCGGCCATAATGTATTCCGCACTCATCAGCAATTCCTTCAAAGTATTGGCCAACCCTCTTTTGAGGAGAATCGGCTTCTTCAGCTTGCCCAGCTCCTTAAGCAATTCAAAATTCTGCATATTTCGGGCTCCCACTTGAATAATGTCTACATCCTCAAACAAAGGCAGGTGATTGGCATTCATAATTTCCGTAATGATGGGAAGGCCGGTGATCTTTTTTGCCTCCAGCAAAAGTTCAATCCCGTCGGCTTTCAGGCCCTGAAAAGCATAGGGCGAAGTTCTCGGCTTAAACGCGCCGCCCCGAAGAATATTCGCTCCGGCGGCTTTCACCTTCTGCGCTACTTCTACAATCTGCTCCTCTGATTCTACGGAACAGGGACCCGCAATCAAGCAGAAATGCCCCCCGCCGATTTTTACATCTCCCACCTCGATTACAGTATCTTTCGGATGGAATTTGCGGTTGCAGCATTTGAAAGGATCCGATACCCGTTTTACGTCCTCTACGATGTCCAGGCTGGAAACCAGGTCCATATCGATTTCTCCGGTATCGCCCACCAATCCCAAAACAGTATTGATTTCCCCCTCAGAAATATGCACCGTCAGGTTCTGGCTTTTCAGCCACTCGATAAGCGCGGACGCCCGTTCTTTCGGTGTATTGGGTTTTAAAACAACGATCATAATTTTCTCCTCCTCTTTCGGAATAAAAAAGAAAAGCCGCACAGATTTCGTAATCTGTGCGGCTCAAGCTTATATAAGAGAGTTTTTTTCGGGAACTCCGTCTATACAATTTCGGCATCACAAATTACTCTTACTATACATCATAGTAAAAGTAAAAATAATAACCGAAGTTGATACCGGAATTCATTTTCATCCCCAAAAACGTCCTTTCTTTATTTTATAGGAAGTATTATACTCCACATCTTTACTCATGTCAATATTTTTTCTATGAGCTTATCTGATCTGAGAGCCCTTTCCATCCTTTAAGATAACATCATGTGCTCCGCCTTCTACGATACTGGTAGCGGAAACCAGAGTCAGCTTGGCGTTCTTCTGCAGCTCGGGGATGGTCATAGCTCCGCAGTTACACATGGTAGATCGCACCTTGTTTAACGAAAGGGTTACGTTGTCCTTCAGGCTTCCCGCATAAGGAACGTAAGAATCCACGCCTTCCTCAAAGGAGAGCTTGGCGTCGCCGCCCATATCATAACGCTGCCAATTGCGGGCACGGTTGGAACCTTCGCCCCAGTATTCTTTCACATAATTGCCGTTGATGTTCAGCTTGTCCGTAGGACTTTCATCAAACCGGGAGAAGTAACGACCCAGCATAAGGAAGTCCGCCCCCATAGCCAAAGCCAGCGTCATATGATAATCGTATACAATGCCGCCGTCGGAACAAAGGGGAATATAAATTCCGGTTTCTTCGAAATATTGATTTCGGGCTTTTGCCACTTCGATGACCGCGGTAGCCTGCCCTCTTCCGATACCTTTCTGTTCTCTCGTGATGCAGATCGAGCCGCCGCCGATACCGATTTTAATAAAATCCGCGCCTGCGTCAGCCAAAAAACGAAAGCTTTCTTCATCCACTACGTTTCCCGCGCCGATTTTTACATCTTCGCCGTAATTTTGACGAACCCAGGAAATGGTCTTACGCTGCCATTCGGAAAATCCTTCCGAGGAGTCGATGCAGAGCACATCCGCTCCTGCGTCCAGCAAAGCCGGAACCCGCTCTTCATAATCCCTGGTATTGATACCCGCGCCCACCATATAGCGCTTATGAGAATCCAGCAGCTCCAGGGGATGATCTTTATGGCTCTCGTAATCCTTTCGGAATACAAAATAAGTCAATCGGCCGTTTTTATCCACGATGGGCAGTGCGTTCAGCTTATTTTCCCAAAGGATATCGTTTGCTTCTTTCAGGCTGATTCCTTCTTCCGCATAAATCAAATGGTCAAAAGGCGTCATAAATTCCTTTACCTTGGTATCCATGGACATCCGGCTGATTCGATAATCCCGGCTGGTAACGATACCCAGCACTTTGCCTTCCGCCGTGCCGTCGTCGGTAACCGCTACGGTAGAATGCCCCGTTTTCTCTTTTAATGCGATGATATCCGCCAGAGTCTGATCGGGATGGACATTGGAATCACTGGTGACAAAGCCGGCTTTATGGTTCTTTACCCGGGAAACCATAGCCGCCTCGTTGGCTACAGACTGTGAACCATATATAAAGGAAAGGCCGCCTTCTTTGGCCAGGGCGATCGCCATACGGTCATCGGAAACAGACTGCATGATCGCCGATACAAGAGGAATGTTCATGTAAATATCCGATTCCTCACCTTTCCGGTATTTTGTTACAGGGGTTCGCAGATCCACCGCAGAAGGAATGCAGTTCTCGCCGGAATACCCGGGCACCAGCAGATATTCATTAAAAGTTCTGGACGGTTCTTCGAAATAATAGGCCATGGCAGCTCCTTTCTCTTTCCTGTCGTCCCGACAGATTCATTGTTCTTTTACATGTTCATCTATGTTCGTTTCGATTATATTAGTTTCACATTATATATCAAAAAATGTCCCCATTCAAGAAACTTTTATACTTTTGTATTTTTCAGATAACCAAGGGCTTTCTTCTGTGTTTTCTCTCATTCCGCCTTATTTTTTGTTTAACCAAACAAAAATAAAAAAAAGCACTTGTCGCCTCTCACCACTTTTTGTTTGACATTGATATTCTGTTCTTTTATACTGAATAAGTATTCGTTTTTTTCGAGAAAAAACAGACGCACTACTATCATTATTACTAACATGTGCTGGCTAAAAAGGAGGTTATTTTCTTGAGAGATCAATGGAATTCTAAATTGGGCTTTGTACTGGCCGCCATCGGATCCGCTGTGGGTCTGGGAAACATCTGGCGTTTTCCGTACGTTGCCGCAAACAATGGCGGCGGAGCTTTCCTGCTCCCCTATTTCTTTGTAATTCTTACCGCCGGTATCCCCATTTTGATTTTGGAATATACCATGGGTAAAACTTACAGAGGCGGAGCTCCCGTAACCTGGGCGCGCATCAACAAAAAGTTTGAATGGCTGGGTTGGTGGCAGGTTATGTGTGCATTCATCATCACCGTTTACTATTTTGCAATCGTCGTATGGACCGTTTGTTATGTAGGATTCTCCTTTACGTCTGCGTGGGGAGATGATCCTACATCGTTCTTCGTGTCCTTCCTGGGTCTTTCCGACAGTGCCCTGAATCTGGGCGGGATTCAGATGAATCTTCTGCTTCCTTACCTGGCCGTTTGGGCTGTTGTAGCATTCATTATGTACCGCGGCATTAACAAGGGCATCAACATCGCATGCAAAATCTGTCTGCCCCTGCTGCTGATCATGATCACAATCCTGGTTATCAGAGGCTTGACCCTGCCCGGCGCGCTTGACGGCCTGGAATATATGTTTAAGCCCGACTGGTCTGCGCTTACCAAACCCAGCGTTTGGGTCGCCGCTTACGGTCAGGTATTCTTCAGTTTATCCATCTGCTTTGCTATTATGCTGGCGTATTCCAGCTATCTGCCCAAGGAAACCGACGTTGTCAACACCGCATTTATTACAGCTACAACAAACCACGGTTTTGAGGTGTTTGCGGGTATCGGCGTATTCTCCATTATGGGCTACATGGCTTATGCGCAGGGCGTAGGTGTGGAAGAAATCGCAGGCTCCGGCGTAGGGCTGGCATTTATGACATTCCCCACCGCAATCAACACACTCCCCGGAATGAACGGTTTCTTCGGAGTATGCTTCTTCGGTGCGTTGCTGACCGCAGGCATTACATCTCTGATTTCCATTATTCAGGCAGTTGTTTCCGGTATGCAGGACAAATTCGCTATGAGTCATAAAAAAGCTTGTACCGTCGTTATGGTTCCTGCATTCCTGCTCGGTCTCCTGTTCGTGACCGGCGCAGGGCTGAATATTCTGGACATCGTAGACGCATTTATTAACAACGTAGGCGTTGCAACCGCCGGCTTCCTGGAAGTCTTGATAATCGGCTGGTTCTTTAAACCCGAAACACTTCGGAAAGAAGCAAACGAATTTTCTAACTTCAGCATCGGTAAGTGGTGGGTCTATGCACTTAAAATCGTTACTGTTCTCGGCCTTGGCGTTATGGTGATCCTCAATACCAAAGATTTCATCGTAAACGGTTACGGCGGCTATGCGCAGAGTGATATTAACGTCTTCGGCTGGGGTATGCTGGCAATCTGCGTAGCTGCGGTTATTATCCTCACTTCTATGAAGGGCAAGGAAGGTTATGCAGATATTAGTAAAATCGCATCCAAGGAGGTCAAATAAATGAGTACAGGAGCAATTGTTCTTATGATCATCGGCTGCGGAGCTCTTTGGGGCGGCTGCGCCATCTCCCTGGCGATCGCATTAAAGCATCGCAAATAACAATATAAAAAATAAAAAAAAGCTGCCTCAAATTGAGGCAGCCTTTTTCATCTCTTGTCCGACCGGCTCCCGCACTCTCCTGAGAAGAGCATTCGGGGAGCGTTTTTCATATTTCTATAAATTTGCCAGATATTCTTCCAGCGTCCAGTCCTTTCCACAGATTTCCGCAGCAGCAGCGACCCCTACATACCGGATATGCCAAGGCTCATAGGAATACCCGGTAATTTCCTCTCTGCCTTTCGGATAACGGATAATAAATCCGTATTCGCCGCAGTGTGCCGCCAGCCACCGGCCTTCCTCAGTATCTGCAAACCCGTCGGTAAGCTCCCAGTTTACAGAGGGGCTGCTGACGTCTATGGCCAAACCGGTCTGATGCTCGGAAGTTCCGGGCTTTGCAGAATATTTGTCTGCCCACTCCTGTCCTTTGGTCTGCACATACCGGTCATAGTAGCTTTTCTGCACATCGTATGTCCGAAACGCTGATGTCAGCCGAATATCATACCCGTCCGTCTTTGCCGCCTCTACCAGTCTTCCGTAAGCTTCGCAAGCCTCTTTCCGAATATATCGGTTATATGTACCGCTGCGATCCGCATAATACGGTGCGTAAACCAAATCATCCGGTTCTCCCTTTTCTACAGGATGCAGCTTATTTACTAAAATCAAGCAATCGCCGCTGAGTTCTTCCGCCGATAAAGGATCCGCTTCCCGGGTCACCCACGATTCCTGCAGGAGATCCTCGCCCTCATTCGTTTGATCCGCAGCGGATTTTTCCCCACCGCTTTGAGCGGCACAGCCCCCGGCAATGCTCATAGCCGCCAGCAGCAAAATCAAAAGCAAAATTCCGCTGCGGCATGTCTTTGTTTGATTCATCGATTCCCCCAACTTGTGTTTCTTGATTTCCGCTATTCGTAATCGGTTTCGCCTTCGTACAGATCATCCGTATCCTCGACGGATTTCTGCGGCTCCGTCCCGCTGTTTTCCGCCTCGTCCCTCTGGGGCTGCCGCACCATATGACATACCGTCACGCCCGGACAGGCTTTGACTTCCTTCGTTTTCCGAACCTCAAAGCACAGATTTTTCATAATCTCTGTCATTTCCGGATTCCAGGATTCATAGGTCATGGGCATAGCATACCGGTCGCAATAGCTCATAAACGGCTCCAGCATATCATACACATGATCCGTATCTAAACTTTCCGGCTCAATAAATACGGTCAGCAAATGGTAGTAAGTATCCTTTTTTTTCTTCGGAACCTTTCTGTGCCACACATAGTCTTCCAGGCGCTTCATCTTCTTACCGTTTTCAGCCATTTTCTTCAAGCGCTCTTTTCCCGCCGCTTCCGCTATATGGTTCATGCTGGTTCGCAGCATGGTTAAATACCGCATATTGGAAAAGCGCTTGCTCTGAAACGCCACAAGAATGCTTTTTGGCTGCGTTTCTTCAATCCAGACAGCGCCTCTGCCAAAGAGAGTTTCCAGATAGTCCTTCGCCCGAATAGCCAGCAGTTCTTCACTGTTTTCGACTCCGTCCATTTCCAGCTGAGTTTTTGTATCGTTTTGATATGCCAACGTCAGCAATTCTGCTGCCCGCTCCAATTCATACCGTTCAATGGCGTGCATATTCCCTCCTTATCCCTTGTCCGTGCCTCCCGAATCGGCTTCCTTCCAAGATACCGCATAATTGATTCGTGTTTACTATAATAGCACACTTAAAATTGAATTGGCAACGGGAATACATAAGATCAGAAATGCAGATTCCGCTCTTTCGCTCTCTTGACCAAATATTCGTATTTGGACTTTTCAGCCATAATCTGATACGCCGCCGCATCCAATAGCTCCGGAACCGTCACCTCGTTAAACCGGTTTTCCGCCGCTTCCCATTCGCGTTTTGCCAAATTCAGACTGGTCAAAATCCATTCGTTTTCTCTCTTTTCGGCATTTGCCGCCGAATCCTCCGCCTTCCACCCGAATCTGGATAAAATTGCCCGCATTCCGTCCTTTGCCATTCTTGCCGCTGTATGTCCTTCCATCTTAATCCACCCCTTTCTGTTTGCTTCTATTCTATTCTTCCTCTGCATATTTTATACAGTCATTCCAATTTAAAACGAGGTGCGCATATGAACATGAGTACAGAAATCGGCATCATGCTGATCTATGCCCTGCTGATATTATCCGTCTGTTTTCTGGGAAAATGGCTTCTCAAGCCGGGAAAACTGCTGCTCAAATTCGTGCTGAACAGCTTAGCGGGAGGTCTGCTTCTCCTACTGGTCAACGCGGCAGGTACGTTTTTCGGTTTTCATATTCCCCTTAATTTCCTTTCTATCCTCACAGTGGGCATTTTAGGACTCCCCGGGCTCCTGCTGCTTCTGCTTATTTAATCAAAAATCAAATAAGGACAGGATGTCAATAAGACACCCTGCCCTTGCAGATATGGATATCCGCACGTTACGCAAAGACGGTCTGCACCAGCACCATATATAAAACAGTTCCGCCGAAAATAGACAACAGGTCGTTTTTCTTCCACAGGTGCAGCGCCACTACCGCCCCGCAGGACAGCGCCGCCGGAATCCAGCCGGACGGCTGGGCAAAGCTGACCCCTTTCAAACAATAGATAATGAGCATGGCGATAATAGCCGGAGGCAGCACCCGTCCCAAGTACAGAATGATCCCGGGGATTTTCCCTCCTCGGTCAAAGACAAAAAAAGGCAAAGCTCTCGTTAAAAATGTCACCGCCGCCATCACGCCGATGGCAGCAAGGGCTTGTCCGGTATTCAGCGTCATGGAGCAGCCTCCTCTCCGCATTCTTCCTGAACTCTTTCCTCTAACCGGGGACGCATTAACGTCAGTGCCGCCACGATAACCCCCAGAGCTGGCAGCAGCATATTCTCTGCTCCCGCCAGCAGCAGACCGACTAACGTCGCAGCCGCTCCCAACAATGCGGGCAGATGGCTTTCCGCCTTTTTCCACTGGCCTACAGCGATAACCAAAAACAGCGCTGTCATGGCAAAATCCACCCCTGTTGTATCAATTCCCAAAGCTGCCCCTAAAAGCGACCCCAGCACCGATCCCAGCACCCAGTAGCTTTGATTCAGCATAGCGATGGTAAAATAATAATCGTGGGCTCGTATCCCCTCCGGAACCTTGACCGAACTGAGCAATGCGTAGGTTTCATCCGTCAGGGAGAAAATCATATAGAATTTTCTTTTCCCCATTCCCCGAAATTTTTCCAGCATGGACAGACCGTAAACCAAATGACGAAAATTGATCATCAACGTTAAAAAGGCCACTTGAGGCAGGGAAGCCCCCGTGGCCAGCAAAGATACCCCCAGATACTGTCCGGATCCGGCATAAATAGTCAAGCTCATTAACAAAGCCCAAGGCGCCCCGTATCCTACCGACTGCAGCATCAGCCCAAAAGCCATTCCGATAGCCAGATAGCCCATCAGCACCGGCACGGTAACCCGGATCGCCGCGGAAAGTATTTCGCGTTTCATACGTTTACCTCGTTTGTAATGCGGTCACTTTACTGCAAATTTTATAGTATTCGTCTGCCCTCCATAGCCTTGGATAGCGTAACCTCATCCGTATATTCCAAATCCCCTCCCACAGGAATACCATGGGCAATCCGGCTGACCTTAATTCCCGAAGGCTTGATCAGCCTGGCGATATACATAGCGGTAGCCTCCCCCTCTATGTTTGGATTTGTAGCCAAAATCACTTCTTCTACATCGTTTTTTTGAAGCCTCATGATCAACGATTTTAAATTGATATCCTCCGGACCGATTCCGTCTATAGGAGAAATGGCTCCGTTCAGAACGTGATACTGCCCTTTGAATTCCCGAATCCGCTCCATAGCAAACACGTCCCTGGGGCTTTCTACTACGCAGATTACGTTGGGATTCCGACCCGGATCCGAACACAGGGCGCAGGGATCCTGATCCGTCAGATTTCCGCAGACGGAACAGTATTTCATGCTCTTTTTTGCGTCCAAAATCGCCCGAGCCAGGTCTTCCGCATTCTGCTCCTCCATTGCAAGAATATGAAATGCCAGCCGCTGTGCGCTTTTTCCTCCGATGCCCGGCAGCCGCGCCAGCTGATTGATCAGATTCGCTAAAGGTTTCGCATAATGGTTCATGGCTTTATATCATGCCGGGAATCCCAAACCCGCTGGTGAGCTTGTTCATTTCCGTCTGAGAAATTTCCTCCATTTGCCGGAGAGCTTCGTTCGCCGCTACGATAATCAAGTCCTGAAGCATTTCTACATCATCGGGATCCACTACTTCCGGCTTAATTTCTACTTTCGTCAAAGTCTTGGCGCCGTTTACGGTGATACTGACCGCGCCGCCCCCTGCCGTAGCGCTGACTTCCTGTTTCTCCAGTTCCGCCTGCGTTTCCGCCATCTTTCGCTGAACCGCCTGCAGCTGAGCCATTTGCTTCTGCATAGAAGCTGCGCCGCCCGACGTGTGTTTTTTACCTGCTTTCATTCCTTTTCCCATTTCTGTTCTCCTTTTATTCTGTTTCTATTTTAATCCCCAAAGACGATTCCAGTTCCTGAACCAATTCGTCGATGTTTTTCTGCTCCTGCTGCGTCTGCTCCCTACGGCATAAAGCCTTCCGCCGTTTCCCCGTATGTTTTTCCATCAAATCGGACAGCCAGGACAAATTGGTTTCCGCATAACGGGCTGACATAGCACCGTTGGTTTCCAGCACAAACGTTTCCGGCGTCAATTCTGCCAGCCGAGCCCCTGTCCGCAAAATGTGAAAGCTCCCTTTTTGACTTTCTCCTTCGTCACAGATGCAGTTCCACAAAAGAACCAAATCCAGATTCTCTTCCTCCGAAGCGTTCGCCGGTTCTTCGGCGGGTTCCTCTGTTTCTGATAAATCCGGGTTTTCCGGGCGTTCCTGCATCGGGGAATCTTCTTTCCGTCTTTCCTGTGCGTCCGCTCCTTCTGCCGCCTTCCGTTTCGAAGCCGCCGGGGTCTTTTTAAAAGATATCCCGTCGGTTTTGCAAAGCTTCACGATGCAGAGCTCCGCCAACACCCGAGGCTGCGTAGACCATTTTGCTTCTGCCAGAGTTTTGGACAATTCTGTAATCCCGTCGTTCAGCTGTTCCAGATCCAGCCGCTGCGCCTGCTCCCGCAGACGTTCTACATTTTCAACGGACAGATTTAAAATGTCCTCGGGACTTTTCATATATTTGGTTAAAAGAAGGCTCCGATAATGCGCCACCCAATCTTTTAAAAACTGTCTTTCATCCTTCCCGTCACTTAAAATTCGATTTAAAAGCCCGATGGCTTCCGCCACTTTTCCCGCGGTAATCAAATCCGTCATTTCCAGGAAGACTTCCTCTCCGGAAGTTCCCAGAAAATCCAGCACATCCTGACGGGTCACCTCTTTGCCTCCCGCTGAAATACACTGATCCAGTAAAGAAAGAGCGTCCCGCACCGATCCGTCGGAATTGGCCGCCACCAATCCCAAAGCCGCATCGGAGATCTTTACCCCGAGTTCTCCGCAGATAGCGCGCATACCCGCCCGCAGCTGTGCCTCGGATACCCTGCGAAAGTCCAGGCGAAGACAGCGGGATAAAATAGTAGCCGGCAGCTTCTGCGGTTCGGTGGTTGCCAGAATAAACATCACATGGGCCGGCGGTTCTTCCAGGGTTTTTAAAAGCGCGTTGAACGCCCCCGTGGAAAGCATATGCACTTCGTCTATAATGTAAACTTTACATGCGCCTGCTGCAGGAGGATATTTTACACTCTCCCGCAGCTCCCGAATGTTCTCTACGCCATTATTGGAAGCAGCGTCGATCTCTATTACGTCTATAAATGTGCCCTCTTTTATGGCACGGCAGTTGGAACAAACGCCGCACGGTTTTTCGTTGCCGTCAGAAGTGCAATTCATGGCTTTTGCCAGGATTCGCGCCGTGGATGTCTTTCCGGTTCCTCTGGTTCCGCAGAACAGATACGCATGTCCCACGGTACCCGCGGCAATTTGATTTTTTAATATTTTTACAATGTGTTCCTGCCCTAAAATCTCAGAAAAGGTTTCCGGGCGGAAGCTTCGGTATAATGCTTGATACATGAAATTCTCTTATCTTCTTCCGAACTTTTCTTCCCACATAAAAGATTGCCCCTTGGCAGCCCCGCCGGCGTCGGAACAGGCTACTCTGCGGCACATAAGGTGTTCCGCTTATCGCTGCTTCCTTCCGGACCTGACGAGGTTCACAGATTCTTATTGCACAGAACCCGAAACCGCACCAAGCGAAGCTGCCAAAGGGCAATCTATTTCTCTTGTCTATTATACGGATAAACCCGCTGAAAGTCAACCGGATTTCCCGCCCAACCGCAATGAGCCGGGCGTTTTTCCCGCAAAATCTACTTTTCCGTATTCAGCCTTCTCATAAGCTGCGTCAAAATCCACGCCCCCTCTTTGGCCTCACCCGGAGCGGAAACCGCTTTTCGGATCGGCTGAACTCGCCCCTCCGCATTGGTAAAGGAACCGTCTTTTTCCGCGAAGCAGGCTGTCGGGAGAACCACATCGGCTAAAGCGGCGGTCTTCGTTAAAAAGATGTCCTGCACAGCTAAGAAATCCAACCGCTTTAAAGCTGCCTCTTCATAGAAAGGCTCAAAATCGGAATACATTGGATTTTCGTCCAAAATGAACAGGCCTTTTATTTCCCCCGCAGAAGCTCCTTTCATGATTTCCATCGCGGATCTTCCGCACTTTCCGGGCCGCACACCCATATCCCGGGCGCCCCGCAGGTTATTTGGGCCGTTCAGCGGGCTGATTCCTTCGGCGGCCAACGCCGCATTTTCCTCTGCGTCCTTCAAATCCGTACAGCAGTCCAGATTTTCACTTCCTGCAATTTCACTTATAAGCTTCGCAAACAGCTGCTGCTCGTCATTGCTGCTGCGCCCTCCGGATAAGCCCGCCAAAGCATCCGCCCCGAATTCCGCTTTCAGCGCGCTCAGCCGCGCCGCCGTGAAATCCAACGCCTCGTCCCAGGAAACGGGAACTAAGGCGCCATCCTTTCGAATCATGGGCACTTTCAGCCGATCCCCACGATTTACGAAACCGTAATCAAACTTCCCCCGCTTGCACAAAAGCCCTGTGCCGGAAGTCCCGGAAACCGGTTCTGTTCCTGCCAACAGATTGCCTTTTATGCAAAGATCCATCTGACAGCCGACGCTGCAATGAGGGCAGGTGGTTCTCACCTTTTCCACCCGCATAGGCACAGGCTTGCGCTCTGTAACCCTCGGCAGCAGCGCCCCGGTGGGACAAAGGCTTACGCAGTTTCCGCAGGAAACGCAGCCTGCCGCTTCTAAAGGCCGTTCCAGCGCCGGCTTGACTACCGTATCAAATCCCCTGTGTACCAGCCCCAGGACGCCGCTTCCTACCGCCTCGCTGCATATGCGGACGCAAAGCCCGCAGAGGATACATTTATTGGGATCCCGGAGAATATAAGGATGATCGTCTTCAAATTCGATATGATTCACTTCTCCCGCAAAACGTTCGGGCTTTACATTATATAGGTCTGCGTATTCCAGCAGCTTGCAGTCGTAATATTTTCCGCATCCGCATTCCAGACAGCGGTCTGCCTCTCTCCGCGCCTCTTCTTCTCTGTAACCCGCTACGATTTCCTTAAAGTTATCCCTTCTCTGTTCCGGAGAAAGCTGCTCCATCTTAGACCGGCACAGACGTTCCCGATCCTCGAACGAAGTTTCGTCGATATCCCTGCGTTCATGCACATACGGCTTCCGATACCGTATCTTCTCTCCCCGCAGGTACGCGTCCGCCACTTTGCTCATTTTTTCCGCATCCGCGATTGCTTCAATAGCAATGGAAATTTTATCATTTCCGCAGTCTCCCCCGGCAAAAACACCTTCCATGCTGGTCATGAAGGTTTCCGGGTCGTAAGCGATTCCCTTTTTCCGGGATTTGTCCAATTCATCAAAGCCTTTGGTATTAACAGCCTGCCCGATCGCAAGAAGCACCATATCCACATCCAAAAGCTCCGTTTTGCCTTCCACAGGCTTGGGAGAACGTCGGCCGCTGGCGTCCGGCTCGCCTAATTCCATAATCTGCAGATGTACCTGTTTCACATGCCCCTCTGCATCTTTATAGTATTCCAGCGGATTGGTCAAATTCTTAAATACAACGCCTTCTTCCTCAGCTTCTTCAATTTCCAGCCGATCCGCAGGCATTTCGTGCTTCGTTCTTCGATAAATGTTATAGACCGTTTCCGCCCCCAGGCGCACAGCTGTACGGCAAGCGTCCATAGCGGTGTTTCCGCCGCCTACTACAGCCACTTTTTTACCGGTCAGATCGGGAGCTTCTCCTTTGATCACCTGTCTCAGAAAATCGATGCCGCCTTCCACGCCTTCCGCATCTTCTCCCGGACAGCCGGTACCCGTAGATACCCATGCTCCGATTCCTAAAATTACCGCATCGTAATCTTTTCTGATCTGCTCGAAGGAAATATCCTGACCGATCTTTGTATTCGGGCGGAGTTCTATCCCCATCTTTTCAATGGTTTCGACTTCCGCATCCACTACTTCCTTCGGCAAACGGTATTGGGGGATCCCATAGCGCAGCATACCGCCGAAATGAGGCATCGCTTCAAACACCGTAACGCTGTGCCCTTTTAAACGCAGAAAATACGCCGAGGACAACCCCATAGGGCCGCCGCCTATTACTGCCACTTTCTTCCCTGTCTCCTCAGGAATTTCCGGAATATACGGATTGGCAGCAGCTAAATCCGCAGCAAAGCGCTTCAGCCATGCGATGGAAATGGGCTCGTCTGCCAATTTTCTCCGGCAGTGGTCTTCGCAGGGGTGGGGGCAGACCCGCCCGATAGAAGCCGGAAGCGGAATTTTTTCTTTAATCAGCTTCAAAGCTTCTTCATACTGTCCGTTGGCAATCATTCCCACATAGCCCTGGCAGTCGGTACCCGCCGGGCAATTCAGCGCACAGGGAGGCCGGCAGTCGCCCCGATGGTCGGACAGCAGCAGTTCCAGATTTGTTTTTCTCGATTCCCGTACCCGTTCCGTGTCTGTCCAAATCTCCATATCCTGCCCGATTACGGTTGCGCAGGCTTTAAACAGCTTGGGGCTTCCTTTCATTTCTACCATGCAGATGCCGCAGCCCCCGTATATCTCAACCCGTTGGTCAAAACAAAGGGTAGGGATGAAAATACCGTTTTCTTTCGCCAGGGACAAGACAGTCTGCCCCGGCCGGCCGAAGCACTCCCGGCCGTCAATCATTACCTTGATTTGTTCCATCCGTTTCACCCCTCTCCTATTCCTTTAAAATCGCGCCGAATTTACAGCTTTCTTCGCATTTTCCGCACTTGATGCATTTCTCCGTGTCAATGACATGCTTCTCTTTCACGCCGCCTGTAATCGCACCCACAGGACATTTTTTCGCACACAGGGTGCAGCCTTTGCAGGCGTCGGTAATAACAAACGTCAAAAGTGCAGAGCATGATTTTGCGGTACATTTCTTTTTATAAATATGATCTTCGTATTCATTCCGAAAGTATTTCAAAGTAGTCAGCACCGGATTGGGCGCTGTCTGCCCCAGGCCGCACAGAGATCCTTCTTTGATCTTTAAAGCCAGCTCTTCCAGCAATTCAATATCGCCGTCTCTGCCCTTTCCTTCCGTAATCCGCTCCAGAATTTCCAGCATCCGTTTCGTTCCCACCCGACAGTAATTGCACTTTCCGCAGGATTCTTTCCGGGTAAAATCCAGGAAATACCGAGCCATATCCACCATGCAGGTGGTTTCGTCCATAACGATCATACCGCCGGAGCCTACGATTGCTCCGGTCTTGTTTATATTTTCATAATCAACAGGCGTATCGGCCAATTCCGCAGGAATACAGCCCCCGGAAGGGCCACCCATCTGCACGGCTTTAAACCGGCGTCCGTCCTTGATCCCGTCTCCGATTCCGAAGATCACATCCCGGAGAGGAAGCCCCATGGGTACTTCCGCCAGTCCGCCTCTTTTGATTTTCCCTGCCAGAGCAAATACCTTTGTCCCTTTGCTCTGTTCCGTGCCCATGGCGCCGAAAGCCGCTCCGCCGTGTTCTAAAATCCAGGGTACATTGGCAAAGGTTTCTACATTATTGATGTTCGTAGGTTTTCCCCAGTAGCCTTTCTGCGCGGGGAAAGGCGGTTTCAGCCGGGGCATACCCCGCTGCCCCTCCAGGGAAGCAATGAGAGCGGTCTCTTCTCCGCATACGAAAGCACCTGCACCGGCCTTGATCCGAAGATGGTAACTGTAATCCGTTCCGAAAAGCCGGTCTCCCAGAAAGCCGTGTTCTTCCGCCTGCCGGATCGCCAGTTCCAGCCGCTCAATCGCCAGAGGGTATTCTGCCCGTACATAAATCACGCCTTCGGAAGCGCCGATTGCATATCCGCCGATGATCATACCCTCGATCAAAGAATGAGGGTCGCCTTCCAACACAGACCGATCCATAAACGCGCCCGGATCTCCCTCGTCCGCATTGCAGCACATGTATTTTCCCTCTTCATCCGGCGATTCTTTCGCCGCATTCCATTTAAACCATGTGGGAAATCCGGCTCCGCCTCTGCCCCGCAGCCCGGACTCTTTCATTTCTTCGATCACCTGCTCCGGCGTCATAGACGTTACGACTTTTTTCAGCGCCTGATAACCGCCCGCAGCCATATATTCCTCGATCCGCTCCGGATTGATCACACCGCAGTTCCGCAGCACGATGCGTTTCTGTTTTGACAGAAACTCCCGGTCACTTTCTGAAATTTCATATTCCGAAACAATTTCGCCGTTCTGTAAATGCCGGTTTACAATTGTTTCGACTTTATCCGGCTGCACTTTCACATATCGGGCCTGCAGGTCTCCGTCATCGCTGTAAACATCCACGATAGGTTCCAGATAACAGGTGCCGATGCATCCGGTCTTATCCACGGATATACCCGAAAGGTTCTTTTTCTTTATAAGGCGTTCAAATTCCGCCGCAGTTTTTTTTGCTCCGGTAGCGATTCCGCAGCTTCCCTGTCCTACTACGACCTTCATTTACTTCGCCTCCTCTTCTGCCTTGATCTTCCGAAGCGCTTCCTTTACGGAATCCTTGGTCAAATTGCCGTAGGTCTCGCTTTCTTCGCCTGTGCGCACCATCATAACCGGCGCCAAGCTGCAGCAACCCAGACAAGCCACGTTATTCAGCGTAAACAGCCCGTCCCCGGTAGTTTCTCCGTCTCCGATCCCCAATTCCTCGGTTATGGCCTCTTCGATCTGATCTGCCCCGTTTACATGGCATGCCGTGCCTTTGCACAGCATGATCAGATGTTTGCCGATGGGTTTTAACCGGAACTGTGTATAAAACGTAGCGACGCCGTAAATATCTGCCGGTTTGATTCCCGTTTTTTCAGCAATATACTCGATCGCGCCCACGGATAAATAGCCGTAGATTTCCTGCGTCTTCTGCAAAATCGTAATTAAACTTCCCGGAACACTCCCGTAATTCTGCAAAACCGAAATCAATTCCGGAAACGCGTCCTCTTTTTTGCAGCAGCAGCTTTCTTTGCAGCTCATTCTGCATTCCTCCTATCATGCACATCTTTCCGCCCGGTTCCGGCGAAAAAAACAGCCCTATTCCTTCTTAATATAGCTATTTATTATAGCAAAAAGAAAGCGAAATTGCAATGTGCATCCGACCACATACGAAGCATAAAAAATCCGGCTTCCGGGAATTGAAGCCGAATCTTTTTATCCTGCATAATTTTCGTCTACGTGCGAAACAGAGAAAAAAGCCCTTTCTTTTCGATCTGCTCCTTTTTTCCGCTGCGCCTGCACAGAGGTGTATGCGCAGGTGCGGCTGTAACCCCGTAATACAAAAAGAGTTTTGAAGAACAGGATTACCTTATCATTTCTTCAAATTCTGCTTCCGTCAATACCTGAACACCAAGCTGTTCTGCTTTTTTCAGCTTCGATCCCGCGTCCCGGCCTGCCAGTACATAATCTGTTTTCTTACTGACGCTGCTGCTGCTTCGTCCGCCGAACTGCTCGATTAAAGCCTGCGCCTCGTCCCTTGTATACCGCTCCAGCGTCCCTGTCAGCACAAAGGTTTTTCCCGCAACGGCTTCTTTTTCGTTTTCTCCCGAAACCCGTTCCGTAGAAACCATGTTTAAAGAAGCTTCTTTTAGCTGCCGAATCGTCTCCCGATTTCGCTCCGAAGCAAACCAACTTAAAATGCTGTCCGCCATTTTATCGCCGACTTCATCCATAGCCAGAAGTTCCTCCCGGCTTGCATCCATCAGAGCGTCCATAGAGCCGAAATGACGAGCCAACTGCTTTGCCGCTTTGCTGCCGATCAGCGGAATACCAAGGCCGAAGAGCAGCCGCCCCAAATCCGCTTTTTTGGAACGTTCAATTGCCTTAATCAGATTATCCGCAGACTTTTCTCCCAGCCCTTCCAAGACTTCCAATTCTTCTTTTGTTAACCGGTAAATGTCCGGAATTTCGGATACAAGACCCCATTCCGAAAGTTTTTCCATCATCATCTCGCCCAGCCCTTCGATATCCATAGCGCCCCGGGAAACAAAATGGATCAGCCCCCGAAGGTTCTGGGCCGGGCACGCTTTGTGGTTGGGACAGCGCAAAGCGGCCTCTCCCGGAAGACGAACCAGCGCCGTGCCGCAGGAAGGGCAGAATTCCGGCATCCGAAACACATTTTCTTCCCCCGTCCGCTCCTCCGGAATACTGCGTACGATTTCCGGAATCACTTCCCCCGCTTTGTGTACGATAACCCGGTCGCCGATGCGGAGATCTTTTTCTTTGATGAAATCCTCGTTGTGCAGCGTTGCAAAAGAAACAACCGACCCCGCCACCCGCACCGGCTCCAGTACGGCTCTGGGCGTGATTACGCCGGTGCGCCCTACCTGAACCTGTATGTCTTTCATACGGGTTTCCTGTTCCTCCGCTTTAAATTTATAGGCAATGGCCCACCGGGGGCTCTTTGCCTTTAATCCGAGAACCTCCCGCTGCCGCAAATCATTTACCTTAATTACCAAACCGTCAATTTCGTAATCCAAAGTCCTCCGCTTTTCATCCCAAACAGGAATCTGCGCCATTACAGCCTCTATATCAGGGCAGAAAGCATACTCCGCCGTATGGAATCCCTGCTCTTTTAAAAACTCCAGGGTTTCTCTGTGGGTTTTCAGCGCCGGCGCCTGATCCGTTCCCGCATCCGAGGCATACTGAATATTGAATACAAAAATATCCAGTGGGCGGGATGCAGTCACATTGGGGTCTGTCTGCCGCAGAGACCCCGCCGCTGCATTCCTGGGATTGGCAAAGATCTGTCCCCCGTAAATTTCCTGCCTGTGATTCAATTCCACAAAAGCTTTCCTGGAAATATAGACCTCCCCCCGCACATGCAGTTCTCCTGTGTACGCAATCTCAGAGGGAATGGATTTTATGGTTTTCAGATTTTCCGTAATATCTTCTCCCACTATACCGTCCCCCCGGGTAGCTCCCTGTACAAAGACTCCCCTCTCATACCGCAGCACTACGGACAAGCCGTCAATTTTAGGCTCCAGCACATACTCCACCAAGGCGCTTTCCGGAAGCCCCTTCCGGGTTCTCTGGTCAAAATTCCGCAGCTCCTCTGCATCGTAAGAATTATCCAGACTGATAACCGGCACCTTATGCTGTACAGGGCTGAATTGTCTGGACGCAGCCCCACCCACCTTCTGCGTAGGCGAATCAGGCCGCCGAAGCAAAGGCATTTCTTCTTCTAACCGTATCAGTTCCGCCATCATCCGGTCGTATTCAAAATCGCTGATTTCCGGCGCATCATTTTCGTAATAATTCCGGCTGTGCCGGTTCAGTTCCTCTGTCAGAATATCGATTCTGCTCTTTACGTCCATACCGTTTCTCCACTTGCTTCCGTTTTATAACTTTTTCAACGGCGCCACATGCAGCGCCAGTTTTTTCACACCTGCCGTGTCAAAGGCCACCGAAGCGGTTTTCGCATCCGCTTCGATCACCATACCTTCGCCGAACTTTCCGTGTCTAACCCGATCCCCCGGCTTCAGTTCTATTCCCGCCGCTGTTGTTCTCGCCGCAGTCTCTCTGGCGGCTCTTCCCGCATCGTATCTTTTCAGATCGCCTCCGCCGAAAGGCCCGCGCGCTGATTCCTCCGTAAACTCCCGGATTTTTCCGGTCATCACTGTGCCGCCGGCGGGGGTATAATCCGAATACTTATCATAACGCCGTCCCTCAAAAACCGCGTCTCCATCCAGCAGTTTTCCGTCGATCTCCCTTAAAAACACAGATTCTCTGGTATAATCCGTCTTGCCGTACAGCGTCCGCATGCGTGCGCCGGTCAGATACAGCAATTCCTTAGCCCGGGTCATACCCACATAGCAAAGCCGCCTTTCCTCTTCCAGCCCGTCGGCCTTTTCAAAAGCCCGCCAGCCGGGAAACAGCCCGTCCTCCATTCCCGCCATAAACACTACGGGAAATTCCAGACCTTTGGCGCTGTGCAAAGTCATCAGAATGACGGCATTTTCCTCCGAATCCCGGTTATCCACATCTGCCATTAAAGCGATTTTTTCTAAGAATGCGCCTAAACTGCCGGGTTCGGTCTCTCCCGATTCCGGATCAAAAGTCCCCTGCTCCAAAACGGCTTCCGCTTCCTTCTCATAATCGGATATCACCGATTTAAATTCCATCAGATTCTCAATCCGACTCTCGGCCTCTATGGTGTTCTGCGACTGCAATGCAGGAAGATACCCGCTGCGAACCAGCAGCGCATCGCAGATGTCCGAAATCCGCAGATTGTCCTTTTCTTCGGACAGTTCTTCGATCAGTTCCGCCAGCGCTGTCAGATTCTGTGACGCTTTGCCGGAAAGGGAGCCGGTTACTTCCCGGTCACACAAGACCTGAAACACACTTTCGCCCCGTACTTCCGCCAGTTTTTTCAGCTTTTCAATGGTCTTGCCGCCCACACCGCGCTTCGGCTCGTTGATAACCCGTTCCAGAGCCAGATCGTCCGCAGGGTTCAGCACCAGCCGCATATAAGCCACAAGATCCTTAACTTCTTTCCGATCGTAATATCGAAGGCCGCCCAGCACCCGGTAGGGAATTCCCGCCCCGGTAAAGGCTTCTTCAAAGCGGCGGGACTGACTGTTGGTTCTGTAAAGCACAGCAAAATCCGAGTAATTCTTTCCCCCGTCATGAATCCGGCAGATCTCCCTTGCGGTATAACGAGCCTCCTCCCGATCGTCGTCAGCCCGGTAATACTTGATCTTGTTTCCCGCCCCTCTCTGCGTCCAGAGCTTTTTCGGCTTCCTTCCTTTATTATGTGAAATCACCGAATGCGCCGCGTCCAAAATATTGGCGTCGGAGCGGTAATTCTGTTCCAGCTTAATAAGTTTCGCGCCTTTGAAATCCTTCTCAAATTCCAGAATATTCCGAATATCCGCACCCCTCCACTGGTAAATGCACTGATCGTCGTCGCCCACCACGCAGATATTGTTATGCCCTTCCGCCAGCAGTTTTATAAAACGATACTGCATCATATTTGTATCCTGATATTCGTCTACCATAATATATTGGAAGCGTTTTTTATAGCGCTCCAGTACCTCCCCGTCCTGCTCCAGCAGCTTCACGGTTTTCCAGAGCAGATCGTCGAAATCTACAGCGTTATTTTTGCGGAGGGTGCTTTCATACGCCCGGTACAGCTCTGCTATTGTCTTCGTTTTCGGATTTTCTCCTTCTATCTCCAGATACGCCTCCGGGCTCTGCCCTTTCTCCTTGCAGGCACTTATAATAGAAAGAACGTATTGCACCGAATATTTTTTTTCATCAATATTTTTCGCTTTTATCGCATTCCGCATGACCACTTTCTGATCTGCCGGATCGTAAACCACAAAGTCCCGCTCATAACCCAGCCGTTCTCCGTAAGTCCGCAGGATTCGCAGGCAGGCGGAATGAAATGTCACCACCCACATTTTCCGCACGTCGGAGCCCACCAGATTCTCGATTCTGTCCCGCATTTCCTGCGCCGCCTTATTCGTAAAGGTTACCGCAAGGATATGGTAGGGCGACACACCGCATTCCCGAATCAGCCAGGCAATTCTGTGGGTCATAGTGCTGGTTTTTCCGCTCCCCGCTCCGGCCAGAATCAAAAGCGGCCCGTCTTTATGCGTAGCGGCAGCCCGCTGTTCTTTGTTTAATCTATCCAAATAGTCCATAAATTCTTCCCCTTTTTCAAGCAAACAGACGCTTTTCTTTTTCCGATTTTGTTTTTTATTTTATCATAAGCGGCCAAAACTGTCCAAGCCTTTGGCCGCCCCTCCAAAGTCAAAATTTGTCGATGCGCCGTATGAAAAAACGAATGATTTTTCTCATATTTCTGAATGCTCTGCTTAAAGCAGGCCGCTTTCACCCGGCGGATAAAAAAAACCGGTTCTCCCTTGCAAACAGATGGAAATACGCCCATAAAATACTTGTGAAATTTCCGTCAAAAACACTGAAAAGTATTGCAGGAAAAGAAATTGGATGATATAGTTAAGTTGTCTTATAATCTTGCGAAGCATGTCGAAATTATAAGGAGTGTATCAGTTATCTTTCCGGAAATCCGCATCAAAAGTTCGTAACTGCGGATTTTATCTGCCGGAAGGTTCTTTTTCTGCGTCAAGCGGAAATTTTCCAAACCGGGGAACACTCTGCCCCAGGGAAGCGGTATGAAGTTCCCCTGAACAGGAGGACGCCGAAAAAGAATCAAACGGCAATCGGGAAGAGCAATCACGAACAATGTAAGGAGAGATGAGAAAAATGCAAAACGATTGCAAATGCAACTGCAACAAGATCAGTGCAGACGACAAAAGATTCGTTGAACTCAAAGAGTACATTGACTCTTTGAATGGAGCTCAGGGCGTTACAATGTCCGTACTGCAGGAAGCACAGCGCATTTTCGGCTACCTGCCCCTGGAAGTTCAGAAATTTATCTCTGATGAAATCAACGTACCCATCGCTGAAATTTATGGCGTATCCACTTTCTACAGCCAGTTTAATTTGACTCCGAAGGGGAAACATAAGATCGGCATCTGCCTTGGTACTGCCTGCTACGTAAAAGGCGCTCAGGCTGTTATCGACGAAGTTGCTAAGCAGCTGGACATCGCTGTAGGCGACACCACTCCTGACGGAATCTTCACTCTGGAAGCTACCCGCTGCCTGGGCTGCTGCGGTCTGGCTCCCGTTATGATGATCGATGACGACGTTTATGCTAAGCTGGACGACGTCAGCGGAATTCCTGAAATCTTGAATAAATATAGAGGATAGAGGTGGCGCAGATGAAAAATTTGAACGAATTGAAAGATATGCAGGCTAAATCCATCGATCTGGTGGAAATTAAAGAAGGCATGAGAGTCACCGTTGGTATGGCTACCTGCGGTATCTCTGCCGGTGCAGGCCCGGTTCTGGACGCTCTGAAGGCAGGCGTTGAAGCAAAGGGTCTGAATGTAAACGTTGTTAAGACCGGTTGTATCGGTATGTGTACCTATGAACCGATCGTAGAAGTTTTCGAACCCGGTAAGAAAAAGGTTACTTATATCCATGTAAACCCGGAAAAGGCTGCTGAAATCGTTGAAAAGCACCTGGCCGGCGGACAGCCCGTTGCTGAATACACTGTAGGCGGCTCGCTGAAAACTTTGGAAGAGCTGGACTTCTACAAGCTGCAGAAGAGAGTTGCTCTGCAGAACTGCGGTCTGATCAACCCCGAAGATATTAACGAATACATTGCAAGAAACGGTTATCAGGCTCTGGCTAAGGCTCTGACCGAAATGACTCCGGCCGACGTTATCGATACAGTAAAGAAAGCCGGTCTGAGAGGCAGAGGAGGCGGCGGTTTCCTCACCGGTTTGAAGTGGAGCTTTGCGGCACCCAACGAAGCTGACCAGAAGTACATCATCTGTAACGCTGACGAAGGTGACCCGGGCGCATTCATGGATCGTTCCGTTCTGGAAGGTGACCCCCATGCTGTACTGGAAGCTATGGCTATCGGCGGCTACGCTATCGGCGCTACAAAGGGCTACATCTATGTAAGAGCTGAATACCCCATCGCTGTTCAGAGACTGAAGATCGCTATCGCACAGGCAAAAGAACTGGGCGTTTTGGGCGACAACCTCTTCGGAACAGACTTCTCCTTCGACGTTGACATCAGACTGGGTGCAGGCGCATTCGTATGCGGCGAAGAAACAGCTCTGATCGCTTCCATCGAAGGTAAGCGCGGTATGTCCAGAAATAAGCCTCCTTTCCCGGCTAACAAAGGTCTGTGGGGTAAACCGTCCTGCATCAACAACGTAGAAACTCTGGCTAACGTTGCTCAGATTATCCTGAAGGGTGCAGACTGGTTCAGAAGCTTCGGTACAGAAAAGTCCCCCGGAACCAAGGTATTCGCACTGGGCGGCAAGATCAACAACACCGGTCTGGTAGAAGTTCCCATGGGCGTAACTCTGAGACAGGTTATTTACGATGTAGGCGGCGGCTGCCCCAACGGCAAAGAATTTAAAGCTGTTCAGACCGGCGGTCCCTCCGGCGGCTGTATCACAGCAGCAAACCTGGATACTCCCATCGACTTTGACAACCTGGTAGCCCTGGGTTCCATGATGGGTTCCGGCGGTATGATCGTAATGGACGAAGACAACTGCATGGTTGACATCGCCCGCTTCTTCCTGGACTTCACAGTTGATGAATCCTGCGGTAAATGTACTCCCTGCCGTGAAGGTACAAAGAGAATGCTGGAGATCTTAGACAAGATCACCGCCGGCAAAGGTACTCCGGAAGACCTGAATACTCTGGAAAAATTGGCGCAGACTATTAAGACAACAGCTCTGTGCGGTCTGGGTCAGACTGCTCCTAACCCGGTTCTGTCCACTATGAATCGCTTCAGAGATGAATACGTTGCTCACGTTGTAGACAAGAAGTGCCCCGCAGGCGTATGCCAGGCTCTGCTGAGCTACGAAATCACCGACGCATGTAAGGGTTGTACTCTCTGCTCCAAGAAGTGCCCCGTTGGTGCGATCACAGGCAACGTTAAAGAAAAGCACACCATCGACCAGGCTAAGTGCATCAAGTGCGGAGCTTGTATGGATGCTTGTAAGTTCGCGGCTATTATTAAAAAATAGGAGGACAGGAGAACAATGGATAAAGTAAATGTAACAATCAACGGGATCCAGGTAAGTGTTCCCAAAGACTATACCGTATTGTTGGCAGCCAGAGAAGCCGGTGTAGATATTCCGACTCTCTGCTACCTGAAAGACATTAATGAAATCGCTGCTTGCAGAGTCTGCGTTGTAAGCGTAGACATCAACGGTGTTCCCATGAGAAATCTGCCCGCTTCCTGCGTACTGCAGGTTGCAGAGGGCATGAATGTCAGAACAAACACTCCCGAAGTAAGAGAAGCAGTTAAGACAAACGTTGAACTGCTGCTGGCTTCCCACAACAGAGAGTGTCTGACATGCAGAAGAAACCGTACATGCGAACTGCAGAAGCTGTGCGACGAACTGGATATTAAGGAAGTTCCCTACGATGGCGAAAAGAGAGAAGCTCACATCGACGATCTGTCTCCCTCCATCGTTCGTGATTCCAGCAAATGTATCCTGTGCGGCAGATGCGTAAGCACTTGCAGAAACGTTCAGGGCATCGGCGTTCTGGACTTCACAAAGAGAGGCGTTAAAACCGAAGTTGCTCCCGCTTTCGATTTCTCCATGAGAGACGTTGAGTGCGTATACTGCGGTCAGTGTATCGAAGCTTGCCCCGTTGCTGCTTTGAGAGAACACTCCAACATCGATGATGTTTGGGCTGCAATCGACGATCCCGAAAAGTACGTTGTTGTTCAGACTGCTCCCGCAGTAAGAGTTTCTCTGGGTGAAGAATTCGGTCTGCCCGTAGGTACTCCGGTAACCGGAAAGATGACCGCTGCTCTGAGAAGACTTGGCTTCGACAAGGTATTTGATACAAACTTCTCCGCTGACCTGACCATTATGGAAGAAGGTACGGAACTGCTGAGCAGATTAACCAACGGCGGCGTTCTGCCTATGATTACTTCCTGTTCCCCGGGCTGGATTCGCTACTGCGAACTGAACTATCCTGAATTCCTGCCCAACCTCTCCACATGTAAGTCTCCGCAGCAGATGTTCGGTGCAATTGCTAAGAGCTATTTCGCTGAAAAAGCCGGCATCGATCCCAAGAAGATCGTTTCCGTTTCCATCATGCCCTGTACTTCCAAGAAGAGCGAATGCGCAAGACCTGAGATGGAAGTTGACGGCGTCAGAGACGTAGATTACTCCCTGACCACAAGAGAACTGGGTGATATGATCAAGCAGGCAAGAATCAGATTTGCTTCCCTGCCCGATGAAGAACCCGACAGCATCCTGGGCGAAGGTACAGGCGCCGGCGTAATCTTCGGTACAACCGGCGGCGTAATGGAAGCTGCTCTGAGAACAGTTGCAGACATCCTGACCGGCAAAGACCTGCAGGATATCGAATATCAGGCTGTAAGAGGTCTGGAAGGCGTTAAGACGGCAAGTGTAACTCTGCCCGTCAACGGCGTTGACACTGAAATCAAGATCGCTGTTGCTCACGGTACTGCAAACGCTGCAAAGGTTCTGGACGCTGTTAAGGCTGGCGAACTGGACGTTCACTTCATCGAAGTTATGGCTTGCCCGGGCGGCTGTGTACACGGCGGCGGTCAGTCCATCGTATCCTCCAAGGTTCGTTTGGATGTAAATCCGAAAGAAGCAAGAGCTGCAGGTCTGTACAGCGAAGACCGCAGACTGCCCAAGAGAAAGTCTCATGAAAACGCAGAAGTTAAGGCTCTGTATGATGAATATCTGAAAGAACCCAACGGACATCTGGCTCACAAACTGCTCCATACTCACTATGAAGCAAAGACTTCCTATAAGCAGGACTAATTACGAACCGGAAAGGCTTGTAACTATATAGAAAAAAGGCTGCAGCGAAGTGCTGCAGCCTTTTTCTATGCCTCTTTATGGATTTTCGATTGCTTTTTTCTTCTAATCAGTATATATTGGAAAGCAGAAAAGGAATTAAAAACTTTTACAAAAGTATGCATGAGATGCCCTTCTGTACAGAAACTATATATAATTTCGCAGATAGGAGAATTATGATTATGAGAAAAACACTTTCGCTTATAGTTGCTTTTTGCTTGATTTTTACCCTTATGCTTACAGGCTGCGGCGAGGACACCGCTTCGGATCCCTCTACGCAAACAGAACAGGTTACCATTGCCGGAATAAAAGGCCCCACGTCCATCGGTATGATTCAGCTGATTGATAAAAAAGCCTTGGACGGTGAAACTTTCGACGATACGTCTTATACCGTAGACTACATGGTAGCCGAATCGGCAGATATTCTGACAGGGAAACTAATCAATGATGAAATTCAAATTGCTGCGCTCCCTACCAACGTAGCCTCCGTTTTATTTAATAAAACAGACGGAAATATCGTTGTTTTAGCGGAACAGACTTTAGGAATCCTGTATCTGGTAGGACGGGATGACATTTCTTCCATCGACGGTCTGGAAGGCAAAACAATCGCCATCAGCGGATCCGGGAACGTTCCCCAATATGCCGCAGACTATATCTTTGAGCAAAATGGACTTACCGGAAAAGTAAATCTGGAATACTATACGGATCATGCTTCCGCATCGCAGGTTTTGCTGGCCGGAGATGCGGATCTGGCAATTTTACCCCAGCCCTTTGTCACGCAGGTTATCCGTAAAGACTCCAATGTAAAAATCCTTTTGGATCTTACAAAAGAATGGGAAAAGGCTTCAAAAGGAGAAAGTACGCTTTCTATGGGCTGTCTGATATCCACCCGTACGTTTGCGGAAAATCATCCGGAATTTGTTTCGGAGCTGCTGTCCCGCTATAAGCAATCCGTTGCTTTTGTAAATGAATCGCCCGCAGAAGCGGCAAGGCTGGTAGCCGACAACAACATTATCGAAGACGCTCAGGTTACAGAACAGGCAATTCCTTACTGTAATATCGTATTTAAATCCGCCCAGGAAGCAAAGGAAGAAATTTCCCAATTCCTAAACGTACTCTACAAATTTGAACCCTCTTCCATAGGAGGCGCTTTACCGGATGACTCGTTCTACTATACGGAACCGTAAATTTAAACAACCGCTTATTATTCTATTCTGGTTATTGATCTGGGAGGCAGTTTTCCTTATCATCAATAAGGAAATCTACCTTCCTTCTCCTTTATCCGCTTTTGAAACACTGTTTTCTCTTTTGAGCGACGGTGAAACATATATTGTAATCGGTCACAGCATGCTTCGAACAGTTTCAGCACTGCTGCTTTCCGTAGGGCTGGGGGTTTCTCTGGGAATTCTCTGCGGGCTTTACCCCTCTGTACATGATCTGTTAAACCCATTGGTTGTGGTGCTTCGCTCCATGCCTATCGCATCCATTATCATTATCGCGATTATCTGGTTTCGTTCCACCAACGTGCCGATTTTCGCGGGATTCTTGATGTGCTTTCCCTTGATTTTTACATCTTCCGTGGCCGGAATCCGAAACACCGATGAAAAGCTATTGGAAATGTGCCGGATTTACCGCGTCCGAAAGGCGGACGTGGTTCGATCTGTCTATTTCCGTTCCGCTGTTCCTTATATTAACGCCGGCATTGTATCCTCGCTGGGTATCGCCTGGAAGGCGATAGCTGCCGCGGAGGTGCTGGCGCTGCCCCGTTATTCGATTGGTTTCCATCTTTATCAGTCGAAAACATGGCTGGATCCGGCATCTCTGTTTGCCTGGACCATTGTAATCATTGCCCTCAGCTATCTCTTTGAATTTTTATTTGTAAAGGTATCCGGCTATGATAAAACTGGAAAACGTATCTAAATCTTTCGGTGATTCCATTTTATTTGAAAATCTCAACGCGGAATTTAAAGAACACCAAGCAACCTGCATCTTAGGCGGCTCCGGTGTAGGGAAAACTACCCTTATAAATTTACTGGCAGGTTTGACTGAGCCTACATCCGGCCGGGTTGTTCTTCCCGGGGATATGCGAATGTCTTATGTATTTCAGGAGACGCGGCTCCTTCCCTGGTTTGATGCCTATTCAAACATTGATTTCGTTTTAAAAAATCTTTACACAAAAGAAGAACGGCATAAAATCATCCGGCGCTATCTGGACTTGGTAGGTCTTTTAAAATACGCCCATGAACCGCTTTCTTCCCTGAGCGGCGGGATGGTACAGCGGGTTGCTCTCTGCCGAGCCTTTGCTTATCCCTCTCAGCTGCTCTTTCTGGATGAACCTTTTAAAGGTCTGGATACAAAGCTCAAAGAAGAGCTTCTGGAAGCTTTCTGCTGCATTTACGAAAAAGATAAACGAACGGTTTTTTTTGTTACACACGACATTGAAGACGCCCTTCGCCTTGCTGATGAAATTTATGTTCTGGCGGGAAGACCCGCGTCCTTTGCCGGGCACTTTACCCGTCCGCAGTTCGACCAAACGCTTCCCCGGCAGATCATTGAACTTATGTAAAAAATCGGCTCTGCGGCCGATATACAAAACTCTCGTAAACAATACTCCTCATATAACGGCGATATTATTTTAACATTTTCAGGAATTGACAAAAATGCTTCCCCCGATAAACTCCCGTAAAATCGAATTGTTGGAAATAATGGAATCGTCTTCTATGGTTTTAATAAACCGAAGGAATCGCCTTAGATAGTCCGCTTCCATAAAGCAGTCGGAATCTTCGCCGATTTCCTTTAACAAAGGAAGCGCGTACTTTTTTAAGACTGCCAGTTCATATATATGCACGGAATTAAAAAACACATCCGCTTCGTTGCAATACGGAAATACATTTTTATTTTCTCCTTCCCGAACGCCGGGCCACCGCCGAATTGTTTCTTCCGCCGACCAGCCCCGAAATTGATGATCCCGGACAATTCTCCGCAATAAACGGGAATATGTGGTAGACACACGATTATAATTGTCAATATTCAATTGTGTAACCGGGCTTATATAAATTTTAAAAATGTCTTCTTGGGGAATGCCCTCATGCAGAGCGTGATTCAATCCGTGAATGCCCTCAATTACAATGGGTTCTCCCGCCTCAATTTTCGTGATTCGCTCCCCAAATACTTTACATCCCGTTTTGAAATCAAAACGGGGAATATCCGTAGATTCGCCGCGGAGCAAGGTGCTCATCTGTTGGGAAAAAAGCGAAAGATCCAATGCGTTAAGGCCTTCAAAATTATAATTTCCATTTTCGTCCACGGGACTGTCTTTCCGATCCAGGAAATAATCATCCAGCCCCAGATATAAGGGGTGACAGCCATTAACGCGCAACTGCACACAAAGCCGCCGCGCAAACGTCGTCTTGCCGGAAGACGAGGGTCCCGCAATAAAAATAATATGCTTTTTCTTTCGTGTAATCAGATCCGCAATTTCAGCGATCTTTTTTTCATGCAAAGCTTCGGAAATCAAAATTACATCGCGGTAACTTCCATCCTCCACCATGCGGTTTAAATCGCTCACATAACCAATATCCATCAGATCACACCAGTCCTGGGACTCCTTAAATGCCCGATATAAGGCCTCCTCTTCCCTGTAAGGAGGAACACTGCCGGGAGAAGCTTGCGTGGGAAATCGCAGTAGCACGCCTTTTTTATACTTGCGAAGTTCAAAAGCGTACAAATACCCTGCGGACGGTACCATTTTCCCGTAGAAGAAGTTACTGAATCCATCGCAGGAATAAAAGGATACCCTGTGTCCCTGCGCCCGCTCTAAAAGCTTTACCCTTTCGGAACTTGCCCGGTTTCCAAACACGGCACGGATTTCATTTCCGCGAACAGTTCTTTTTTGAAACGGAAGGTCGGCTTTTACGATTTCCTTCATTCTGTGCTCCACAGCACGAACCTCTTCTTCCGTTATTTCCCCGGCTTTTTTGATCTCACTGTAAAGCCCGTCGCTGATAGAATGGCAGATTTCCACCGGCACGTCAGCTCCCAGCACATCATTTACCGCTTTTAAATATAAAAAGGTTACGCTTCTTTGATACAGCGATTCCATGCTTTTATCAGTTAAAGATAAAAACGTGATTTCACACGGTTCTTCTACCGCATAAGTCAGTTCCACACATCTCTGCCCTGCTAATGCCGCTAAAATTGGGTACGGAACGTCTTTTTGCCACTTGCGGGCAAGATCTTTCAGTGTTGTACCTCGTTTTACAGAAACGGGGATTCCGCTCTTTCCGGGAGCTGTATGCAAAATCAACTGTATTTCCATCATATGCCTTCTTCCTGCATTTCGTAATTATATGTAACAATTACAAATATTTTATCAAAACTCTTTATAAAACACAAAAGAAATGGGAATACTTTCTTTTGAAAGGAGTTGATTGACATGAGAAATTTCGTACTCGCGATTCTGATCATCGGCGCTATCAACTGGGGCTTAATCGGTTTCTTCCAGTACGATCTGATTGCGTCCATCTTTGGCGGTCAACTGGCAATTATCAGCAGAATCATATATGCAATCGTCGGATTGTGCGGCCTGTATGCAATTTCATTCTATTTCACAGGAAAATCCGGAAATGCTGTCAGCGCATCTTAAGGCAGCGGCTGCACCCTCCGGTTTCGTACAAGCCGGAGCATAAAGCCTCCCCGAACTTTTTCGGGGAGACTTTTTATGAGTTTTAGCAGCAGGAATCACAATCGTTTCCGCAGCCTACAATTCCGGGGCGGCAGAAAATAAAAATCAGAAGCAGGAAAAAGAACAGCAAGCTGTCGTCCATACCGTTATTTCCGCATCCGCAATTATTATAATTTCCCATGTAAACTACCTCCTTCTCTTTTCCACCAGAATATGTATTCCGGAAGAAAAAGGTGAGTACATTATGCATCGTTTATTTCCAAATCTTCTAAAAGAGTTTTTAAATTACGCATTTCTCCCGGTTTCAGCGTAATCCCCCGGTCCATTTTCTGATAATCGGCGCTCCAGGCTCGAATGTCGTATTTTGCCGGTCCTCCGTTCCAGGAAACCAGGTTCAGTTCTTTTCTCCATCCTTTATTCTCTTCCTGAATGACTCCAATATGCTTCTGAATTTCAAATGTAATTTCTTTTTTCTGGTTACTCTCGTTCATAAAATCCCCCTCTTTTTGTAATAATTTTACAGTTATTCTATAATAAGGATTTTAATTTGTCAAGAGATTTTAGCGCAATAAAAAAACAGAACCCTCACCGTTCTTTACGAGATCGGGTTCTGATTCCGTCCTTATATTTTAATGACAGCAGGAACAGCCTCCGGATTCATGCACATGCGCATCTGCCGCGGCCTTTTCTTCGTCCGTTTCGTTCAGCTCAAAAAGCAGATCTGCAGCAATATCTCTCCGTTTGGCTCTCCCCGCAAGAACTTCTACCAGCTGCAAAGCAAATTCCATCGCTGTCGCCGGTCCTTTGGAAGTAATATAGTTTTCATCACATACCACGTTTTTATCCTGTGGAATCTGCGCTCCGAAAAGATTGTACTCCAACCCCGGATAACAAAGAGCCTCCCGATCCGCCAACAGACCCAACTCACCGAAAATAATAGGCGCCGCGCAGATCGCTGCCAGCCATTTTTTCCCTTCCACGAACTCCCGCAGCTGCATCATCAAAGGCTCATGATTTGCCATATTGGTTGTCCCCAGCATACCGCCCGGAAAAACCATCATTTCGCATTCATTGTAATCCGCATTTTCAAACAGTAAATCCGCTTTGACAGTAATCCCTCTTGCACCGGTAACTTCCAAATCATCCATAACGGATACCATCTGTACATCTACATCGGCACGCCGCAGCACATCTACAATCGTCAATGCTTCTATCTCCTCAAATCCAGCTGCTAAATGAACGAATACTTTCATGCTTGTCCCTCCGATTATAAAAGAATGTATGTTTAGTATAGCACAAATTAAGCTTTTCCTTTCTTCAAATTTTACATTTTTTAATTCCAAGATTAAGGGCATTTTTTTCATAAAAAAGCTTGCAATTTATGACGACTTCTGGTATATTAAATTTTGTCAGTTCGCAGGCATGGCGGAATTGGCAGACGCGCACGGTTCAGGTCCGTGTGAAGGTTACTTCATGGAGGTTCGAGTCCTCTTGCCTGCACCAAACAAGCACGATAGTTTTGATACCATTGGTGTTGAAGCTGCCGTGCTTTTTCATTTTGCAAAAATGCCTGTTGAGCAAGAGATTTTAGCACTTTTTGCCGTTTTCCTTGGGTCATATCATTGACAAACGCAGAATTTTAAGATCTGTTTTCTGCTTATTCGCTTTGTGGTCACTAAAGCGGGCAAGCCCCAAAGGTGCTTGCCCGCCAGACTGTAGACAACGGAGTACTTTGAACGCATTACCCCTATGATTTTGAAAAATGAACCGTAATCGTCGTTCCTTCTCCGCATTTGCTTTGCAATTCGATTTTTCCATGGTGATACTGCACTGCGTGCTTAACGATGGAAAGCCCCAGACCGGTTCCGCCCGACGCCTTGGAATGACTTTTATCCACTCTGTAAAACCGTTCAAATACACGGGATTGATGTTCCGGCGGAATGCCGATGCCGGTATCTCTTACCGTTAAAACCGTTTCTTTTTCATCTGCGGACACAGTAACATCCACACAACCGCCGTCCACATTATACTTGATGGCATTTTCGCAAAGATTATAAACGATCTCATAAAGCAGCCTGCGAACACCGTTTATCGCCGCATTTTCGCCCGTGACGGAGAGCCGCACTTTTTTTTCGGCGGCAGCGTCCTGCAAATTGCAAACCGCTTCCTCCGCAATTTCAAGCAGATCAACTTTCTCGCAGGGCATCTCATCGCCTTCGTCCAACTGGGACAAGCGGATAATATCTTCGATCAATACTACAAGCCGTGCTGCTTCTTTTCGGATATGGCCTACAAAACGGGGCATATCCTCCGGCTTTACAAGCCCGTTTTCAATCAGTTCGGCACTGCCGATAATCGATTGCAGCGGCGTTTTCAGCTCATGAGAGACATTAGCGGTAAACTCCCGACGATTGCGCTCCGCAAATTCCTGTTCCGTCACATCGAAAGCCAACAATACCGCGCCGATAGTCATGTTTTCCGACTCAATACGGCTGACATCAAACTGGTATTCCCGTCCCACGCGTTCCGCGCGAACTTCGCAGTGCCCTTCCGACAATGCGGTGCGGATAGCCATGCTCATATCATGGCTGCGATCAACCGTCAGAAAATCCTTTCCCACACAGGAACGGTCTGCGCCGAACAGCTTTTGTGCCGCCGGATTTATACTGAGAATCGTTCCCTTGTTGTCCAGCAATACAAGCCCCTCTCCCATGCTTTCGGTAATCTGCGCAAACTCATCCGTTTTTTGCTGCAGCCGGCGAAGCTGCCCGGCAATCTCTTTATGCTGGTAATTGATGCGTTTCAGCAGAGGAGAAAGTTCCTCGTAAGCATCATTTTCCAGCGGGTGCTCAAGATCAAGCCGGTTCAGCGGCTCCACAATTCGTTTTGAAAGGCGGCTTGCCAACAGCCCGGAAAGAACCAAGGCCACAATGAAAACGATTATAATGGGCTGCATCATGCCCAGTACAAGAATCCCCGCCGTAACGCTGCTGACAGAAATCCGCAGCACCGTATCATCATCCAGTTTTCTTGCATAATATATGGTTTTTTCCAACAGGGTTGCGGAATAGCGCAAGCTGTCCCCTTCGCCGCTCTCCAGTGCCTCGCGGATCTCCTCACGATTCCCGTGATTTTCCATGCCCTTCGCGCCCGTTTTGGTATCATAAAGAACCGTACCGTCCGCAGCGATCCATGTAATCCGGTAACGATCGGATTTCAGCTTCTCTAAATACTCCTGCCCCGAATCCTCAACTGCGGCAGCGGCAAGGCTTAATTCATCTTTGAGCTGCTCCTCCTGTACGCCCTCAAAATAATCGTACAGGCATCCCATAACGATCATAAGACTGGCCAGCAGAACCGCGGAAGCAACGAGGAGGATAGAACGAAATATTTTTCTGGTCATACCGTTGCCTCCAGCCGATAGCCCACATTACGCACCGTTTCGATCATTTTGCCGTAATCCCCCAGTTTCTGCCGCAGCGTTCGGATATGCACATCTACCGTGCGGGTTTCGCCGCAGTAATCCATACCCCATATCTCATTAAAAAGCTGATCACGGGTGAACGCCATACCGGGATGAGAAAGAAACAGACGCAAAAGTTCAAACTCCTTATAAGACATTTCACTGGCTACCGCCGTGGTCAGAAACCGGACGCTCTGAAACAGCCCCGGCATATTGGGCACGTTGCCGGATACCATCATAACCGCCATGGCTTCGCCGATGGCTCTTCCCACGCCCAGCACCACTGCCGCGGCAATACCGCTTTTGGCCGCCGGTACGGATACCTTAAAATAGGTTTCCATGGGAGTTGCCCCCAGTGCAAGAGAAGCATCCTCATATTCTTTGGGAACCGCCTCAAGCGCGGTCATGGACACTTTTATAACAGAGGGCAGAATCATGATTGCCAGTACAATGATTGCCGCCAGCAGGCTTGCGCCGTCCGGTATACGGAATACCGCTCGGATTCCCGGCACGATGATCAACATGCCCGCGAGGCCGTATACTACAGAAGGAATACCGGCCAGCAGGTTCACTGCGGATTCCATAACCGCCTTCCATTGGGGCGACGCTATCTTAGCTAAATACACAGCAGTCAAAAAACCAACAGGAACCCCAAGCAGAATCGCTCCCGCCGTACCATAAACGCTGGTCAAAATAAACGGCAGAATTCCGTAGGATGGTTCCGCTGCAGTGGACGCCCATGTCCTGCCCAGCAGGAACCGAAACAGCCCGATCTCTTTGATCGCCGGTATACCGGAGATGACCAAATACACCGTAATGAGCAGCACACAGCCAACAGTGATCAATCCTAAAATAAGAAAAATGCCATGAATTGTGTTTTCAAGCAGTCGCTTTTTGTTCTTCATTCCGTTCAGCCTTTCCTTAAAGTCGGGGGCAGCCGTTATTTTGCTGCCCCCTGTGGCAATACTCAGTTTGCCGGCACCGCACCTGCGTCAGAAATAATTTCCGCTGCCTCCGGCGAGGTAATAAAATCAAAGAACTTCTGCGCGGTTTCGGAAAGCTCTGCGCCTTCTTTTGTAACCAGAACGAAGGGGCGCTGTACGATATAGCTTCCATCCTTTATCGTATCCTCAGAAGGCGTTACGCCGTCAACCGAAACAGCCCGCACACTGTCCTTTACAGAAGCCAGGGAAGCGTAACCGATTGCGTTGGGGTTTTGCGCAACGGTGGTAATAACATCGCCGGTAGATGTCAGCTCCTGACGGTACGTGCAGGCATCCTCCGTTTGAGTAATGGACTCGAAGCCATCCCTCGTTCCGCTCCCTGCTTCACGACCGATTAAAACGATTTCCGCATCGTTTCCGCCCACTTCCTTCCAGTTGGTAATTTCACCGGTATAAATTTTTGCAATTGTTTCTACGCTCAAGTCGGAAATGGGATTTTCGGGATTGACAACCACAGCGATACCGTCATAGGCCAATACGGTTTCTTTCAATCCCTCGGCTTTTTCTTCTTCTTTCAAACTGCGGCTGGATAACCCGATGTCGCAGCGGCCTTCCGAAACAGCCTGGATACCGGAACCGGATCCGGTCGGATTATAGGTAAAGGTAACGCCGGAATTCTCTGCTTCAAAGGCTTCCCCCAATGCACCGATGACTTTCTCCATGGAAGTGGAGCCGTCGGTGGAAACCGTTCCGCCGCTTTCTTCCCCGCAGCCGGTCAGCGCAGAGGCCGCAAAAACTAAAACGAGTAAAATGCTGATAATTTTTTTCATATTCATATTTAAGATCTCCTTTCATTTTTCAAACTTTTTTCTTTCTGCTATCAGAATATCGCCGCAGTGTAAAATAAAAAAGAAACCTTATGTAAAATCGATGTCAAACCGTACGGCACTAAACCGGTTCTCATATCTGTAAACGGAAATCGTTTTCTGAATTTTTTGTGTTTTCTGCCGTTCATCCATATGCCGCTGTCTTTCTCTTCTTACATTAAATAAGTCCTAAAAAGTGATTGCATATTGTCCAAAAAAACGATAAAATACCAATGTGCGGCTTAATGCTAACCGCTGATAATTCAGCTCTTTCCGCATTAAGTAAGGCCGTCTTTATTTATACTACTACACTCTCTACTACTATCTTTTATTGCTATGAAAGGAACAATTCTATGTCACAACAAGCAATCATCTCAATTGTCATTTTTGTGGTTGTCATTGTTGCCATCATGTCCGAAAAAGTACACCGTTCGGTTGCGGCCGTTGCCGGTGTAGTTGCTCTGATCATGACCGGTATTCTGACAATCGAAACCAGTGTTGAATACATTGACTTCAACACCATCGGCGTTCTCGTCGGCATGATGTTGTTCGTTGCCGTGGTTAAGCAGTCCGGCATCTTCGAATACATCGCCATTAAGTCCGCCAAGCTGGTAAAGGGCGAACCCTGGCACCTGATGATCGTATTTATGGTTATCACAGCGGTGCTCTCCGCTTTCCTGGACAACGTTACCACCGTGCTGCTGATCGGCCCCATGACCATCGCTATTACGAAGATTCTGGAGCTGAATCCGGTTCCCTTCCTGATGACACAGATCCTCGCTTCTAATATCGGCGGTACCGGCACTCTGATCGGTGATCCCCCGAACATTATGATCGGCAGCGCAGCCGGATTGAGCTTTGCCGACTTCATCATCAACACCGGCGGCATCGCTATTGTTATCTTAATCGCTACAATTTTTGCGTTTAAGTTCATCTACGGCAGAAAACTGTTTGTTTCTCCGGAAAAAATGAAAGCCGTTATGGAGCTGGATGAAAACGAAATGGTAAAGGATCGCGCTTTGATGCACAAGAGCGTTGTAATGATCATCCTGGTTGCCGTAGGATTTATGCTTCACAGCCAGCTGCATCTGGAATCCAGCATCATCGCTCTGGCTGCCGCTGTAATCATGATTCTGATCGGTAAACAGAATGTGGAAGAGACAATCGCCGACGTTGAATGGCCGACTATCGTCTTCTTCACCGCTCTGTTTATGGTTGTAGGCGGTATGGAATCCACCGGCGTAATCGAAAAACTGGCGGATCTGCTGATGGGTCTCACCGGCGGCGATCTGGTTGTTACCATGATCATCATCCTGTGGGCATCTGCGGTTCTGTCTGCAATCCTGGACAACATCCCGTTTGTTGCTACTATGATCCCCATGATCATTACAATGGAAGCAAGCGGCATGGATGTTATTCCTCTCTGGTGGGCTCTGTCCCTGGGTGCTTGCCTGGGCGGCAACGGAACTTTGATCGGCGCTTCCGCAAACGTTGTACTTTCCGGTATCAGCGGAAGACACGGCCATCCGATTACATTTATACAGTTCACGAAGCTGGGCTTCCCCATGATGATTTTGTCCATCATTATTTCTACCATCTATTTAATGATTCGCTTCGGTTTTTAGTAGTAATTAAAGACGATTTATTCCGGCTCGAAGGTTTCTTCGAGCCGGTTTTCGTTTTTGAAAAAATTTTAAAAAATATATTGAATAGTTTGACAATTCATTGTATACTATGGAAAAGTAAGTCGAAAAAAGATTGACTATTAAATAAATGAGCCTTAGGGTCTCAGAAAGGACGGCAATATTATGAAAGAACGTACAGTTACAAGTGATGTACTCAACATGAGTCTGCGGCAGTTAAAGCCCACTGAAATTCATGAAATTGACAGCGCCATGCATATAGTCAAGTTTAACCTGGAGAATGGCATTACCGTATCCTATGTATACAATATTACGATGGAAAATAAATATTACCTCCAGAGGATGCAGCCTTACGCAATTCCTCACGGAAAATTTTCCGATGAAAATGAAATTGTGGAATTTATCAGAGATGATATCGTAAAATTCCGCAATGCGGCTAAGAGCTCCAACTTTGACAGGTTTACTAAGGTTGCCGGATCCATCTCCGACCTGACCGAACAGTTTGAAAATATGTTTATTGACCACAACATAGATCCTGCGGATATGGATTTGATTGAAACCAAACTGGAAGCTTTGATCGACGAAATAAAAACCGTAAAGGATCGCTCCGAAACACTGGTATATTGAGAAATTTATCCTGCGCCTGCGGGGATGCAGGCGGCATACAATAACAAAGAACCGGCAGAGCATTCTGCCGGTTCTTTGCGTTCGGGCAAATGCCCGGATATTTCATCGTTCCTCTCGGAAATAAGAAACTGCCAGACCCGCAGGAGGCTGATCCTCTCTCTTTTTCCGCAGACTGATAGCGATAAGCACCGCAATGGTGACCACATAGGGAAGCATCTTAAAAAGCTCCTGAGAGCTTCTCGTAAGGCCGGACATATAGAAATATGCCCAGTAAAGCAGCCCGAAAAGATACGAGCCCCAAATGGCGTTTTTCGGTCTCCAGGTAGCGAAGATAACCAAGGCCACTGCCAGCCAGCCCAAGCCTTCAATCGTACCGTCGTTCGCCCAGGTTCCTTTTGTATAATCCATTACATAATACAGACCGCCCAGTCCGGAAATCGCCGCCCCGATGCAGGTTGCCAAATACTTGTACTTAATAACATTGATACCGGTAGCATCCGCTGTACCGGGATTTTCTCCCACGGCGCGCAGATTCAGACCCTGCCGCGTTTTAGAAAGGTACAGCTGCGCTAAAACAGCGATAATAACCGCAGCATAAGCAAGAAATCCGTAAGAAAAGAAAATCTGCCCCACGACGCCCATATCATGCAGCCCGGGAATCATGGTTCGAAAAGCAGAACTTGTAGTAGCAACCGAAATCTGCCCCACTCCGCCTGCCAGCTTATTCAGCGAACCGCCGAAAAAATTAGCTACGCCGGATCCGAAAATGGTCAACGTCAATCCCGTAACCTGCGGATTGGCCCGCAGCGTAATCGTCAGCAAACTGTAAATAAATCCGCCCAGAGCAGCCGCCGTCATGGAACAGGCTAAGGCAATGAGAATGCAGACGATTTTACTGGGAGACTCGGCCGCGCTTTCGTAAAAAAATACTCCTACCAAACCGGCGATACCTCCCAGGTACATAATCCCGGGGACACCCAGGTTCAAGCTTCCCGCCTTTTCCGCAATAATTTCGCCGGTAGCTCCCAGCATAATGACCGTACCAAATACGATGGCCGCCTGGATGAGTGAAATCATACTGTCCATGTTTTACGCCTCCTTGCTCATTTTACCCCGAAACACCAATCTGTAATTGATAAAGAATTCGCTGCCCAGGATGAAAAACAGAATGATACCGGTAATCATCTGCGACGCGTAATCGTTCAGGTTAAACCGGGACGCGATTTCACAGGCTCCCTGCTGCAGAAAGACCAGAAGGAAAGAAATTGCAATCATAGTAAACGTGTTGAATTTTGCCAGCCAGGCAACGATAATTGCCGTAAAACCGCGGCCTCCTGCCGTATTGACCGAAATCGTATGGCTCGCCCCCGCAACAGCGATAAAGCCGGATAAGCCGGCAATCGCCCCGGATACCAGCATGGTGCGGACGATAACTTTAGCCACATCGATACCGGCATAACGAGCCGTGTTTTCCGAATCACCGATTACGGTAATTTCATACCCGTGCTTGCTGTGCTTTAAATAAATATACATAACAAGCGCCAATGTCAAAACGATCATTACATTCAAAGCATACTGCTGCCCGAATACAGTCGGGAACCAGCCTGCCTTTGTCTGGGAATTGATAATCCCCACAGTGTTGGAACCGTAAGGATTTTCCCAGAGCGCAACACAATAGGAAGTGATTTGAATTGCAACGTAATTCATCATCAATGTAAATAGGGTTTCGTTGGTGTTCAGCTTGGCCTTAAAGATAGCCGGAATCAAACCCCAGACAGCCCCTGCGGCCATGCTGGTCAAAGCCATGACCAGAAACAGAGCAGGAAGAGGAAGCACGTTATCCAAATAAATCATACAGGCAGCCGTAGCGCAGCCGCCTACCAAAATCTGACCCTCCGCGCCGATATTCCAAAACTTCATTTTAAAAGCAGGCGCTAAAGCAATCCCCACGCACAGCAGGATCATCATATCCCGAAGGGTAATCCATATCCGCCGTTCCGTGCCGAAAGCGCCTTCAAACATGGCTTTATATACTTCCAGGGGGTTTAAACCGGTAATCGCTACGATTACCACTGCACAGATCAAAAGTGCGAACACGATAGCAACCGCACGCATGCTCCACGCGTACCATCTGGGCGTATTGTCACATTTTATAATTCGAACAAAGGGTTCCTTTTTTTCATTTACCGCGTTTCCGTTTGCCATATTATTCACCCCCCTTTTCATTTTTCGTCATCAGCAATCCCACTTCTTCCTTAGTGGTCGTTCTGGCATCCACAATACCGCTGACTTTTCCGCCGCAGAGAACCAAAATTCGGTCGCACAGCTCCAGAAGAACATCCAGGTCTTCGCCTACATAAATAACCGCAACCCCCTTCTTCTTTTCCTCGGAAAGGAGATTATAAATCGTATACGACGTGTGGATATCAAGCCCCCGCACCGCATAAGCAGTCATCAAAACCCGTGGCTTTAAAGAAATTTCCCGACCTACCAATACCTTCTGTACGTTTCCTCCGGACAATTTGCGAACGGGAGTAGAAATACTCGGTGTGACCACGCCCAAACGTTCTCTTATCTCCTCCGCCAGCTCCCGGGGAGCCTTTCTTTCGGTAAAAATGGAGTTTCCTCTCTTATAGCTCCGAAGCATCATATTCCCTACCATACCCAAAGAACCTACCAGACCCATACCCAGTCGATCCTCCGGTACGAAAGCCAACGATACGCCCATATCCTTAATCTGCTGGGCACTTTTGCCCACCAGTTCCTGAGGCGCGTCCTCATCCTTCTGCAAATAACGGATGCTGCTGCCGCTCAGAGGGTTCTGCAGCCCTGCGATAGATTCCAGCAGTTCTTTTTGTCCGCTTCCCGCAATGCCTGCTATCCCGAGAATTTCTCCGCCGAATGCGGTAAAAGAAACGTGATCCAGAACTTTGATTCCATCCTTATTCATGCATGTAAGATCTTTTACAAAGAGCAGTTCTTTTGTATCGCGCGGCTCCGCCCGTTCTATATTTAAGCTGACTTTTTTCCCGACCATCATCTCCGTAAGAGATAGTTCCGTGGCGTCCTTCGTATCCACCGTACCGATATAGACTCCCTTGCGAAGAACAGAAACCCGATCGGAAATTTCCAGCACTTCATTCAATTTATGAGTAATAATGATAACAGCTTTTCCATCATCCCGCATGTTCCGCAAGACATCAAACAGCTGAGTTGTTTCCTGAGGCGTCAATACCGCTGTAGGCTCGTCCAGAATCAAAATATTTGTACCCCGGTACAGCATTTTAACAATTTCTACGGTCTGCTTTTCCGACACGGACATATCATATATCTTTTTATTTGGATCCAACTGGAATCCGTATTTCAAAGTCAGCTGATTGATCTCTTCCGTGATTCGCTTCATGGAAAGCTTCATTTTTCCGGGCAGCCCCAGAATAATATTTTCCGCCGCAGTAAAAACATCAACTAATTTAAAGTGCTGATGAATCATGCCGATTCCCAAATCAAAAGCGTCTTTCGGATTCCTGATATTCACTTCTTTGCCGTTTACCAAAATCTGCCCCTGATCCGGATAATAAATACCCGACAGGATGTTCATCAGCGTGGTCTTCCCGCTTCCGTTTTCTCCCAGAAGGGAAAGGATCTCACCCTTTTTTACTTCGAGGCTTACTTTGTCATTCGCGATTACTTCGCCAAAATGTTTGCTAATTTCTCTTAATTCAATCGCATTGGCAGATGTCATTTCTACTATTCTCCTGTTTTGGAATTGCCTGTAATTGTCCTATACAAAGACTTTGGCGGAGTTCCGGAGAACTCCGCCAAACCGTGCATTCAATTCATTTATCTGATTGAAAGTAATTAGTTCAATTCTGTGATGCCATCGATTCTTACGTCAAAGTAAGGAGCGGATCTGAAGTTGGATTCAACAAATGCGCCGTCAACGATTGCTTCATATTTCTGACCTTCGTAAACAACATTGCCTGTGGAGAAGTCAATAATTGTGGAGTCGAAGGTGTATGTTGTCAGGTTTTTACCGTCTACAGTCCACTTGCTGGCATCGAATACCTGCAAGGATCCGTCTTTGATTGCAGCGATCGCTTCATCAACTGCTTCCTGTGTGCCTTCCGCACAGGATTCGCCCAGCTCCGTAATAGCTACCGCACCGGTTTCATAACCTTCAGACCAGTCAACAGCCAGATCCTCGCCATCCATCAAAGCCTTGAATGCTTCTTCATAATAAACAGCCCAGTTATTGGTTGCGGAAGTCAGAGCAGCCTGGGGAGCTACGGACAGCATATCTACATTGTAGCCTACAGAATAAGCAACGGTACCCTTTTCCTGCGCTGCCTGTACAGCTGCCGGAGCGCCGGTGGAGTCTGCGTGCTGACCGATGATAACGCAGCCATCCGCCATCAGAGATTCCGCAGCGGTACCCTCGGCAGCGATATCAAACCAGCTGTTTGTATAGGTAACTTCCATAGCTACGTTTTCCACAACGGACTTAATGCCCAGGTAGAACGCGGTGTAGCCGGAAACTACTTCAGCATAAGGATAAGCGCCTACATAACCGATTTTATAATTTCCGTCCGCATCGATACCGGTAGCGGGAACTTCATTGTTCTCGATCAGCTCGGCCAGCTTCATGCCGGCTACGATACCGGATACATATCTGGATTCATAAACCTTTGTAAATGCGTTGTGCATGTTGTCCAATCCGCATACAGCTGCGGTATCGCCGGTCATGGAAACAAACTGTACATCAGGATACTCTTCAGCAGCCTGTACCATATAGGACTGATGGCCGTAACTGTTGGAGAAAATAGCGGTACAACCTGCGTCTGCCAAATCAGCGGCAGCGTCGAAGCAGGATTCATCTTCCGCTACAGAATACTTCCAGATGATCTGGTCATCTGCAATGCCCAAATTTTTGGCGGCAGTTTTAATGCCTTCCATATGCGCATAGGTATAACCTTCGTTTTCATCGCCTACGAGAATAACGCCGATCTTCAGATCGCTGCCCGCGTTGTCTGCATCGTCGCCGCCGCAGGCTGCAAAGCTGAATACCATCGTCAGCATCAATAAAATAGCAATTACCTTTTTCATTCTTTCTCTCCTTCTTTTTTCCTGGTGAAAATAATTAGAGCCGGTTTATCATATCTTCGTAAACCGACTTAAAGAGCATCTTTTCTGCCTTTTTATTATATACAATCCGTTTTCTCAGGTAAAGTTTTTCTCTGTCGTTTTTCCTTTGATTTTGTCATTTTCCTTTTAATGTTCGCTTTATATCGAATATTTATCTGTGGAATACACTCATATCGTTCGCTATTATCCGGCAAATATTTTAACGGGATTTCTTCACCAAACAATGGTTCCGTTTTCAATCCCCTTGATTACAGCCAGCGATTCCACACGGTATCCGGCCTCCCGCAGCCGTCTGCTTCCGCCTTGGTATTCTTTCTCAATTACGGAGCCGATACCGCAGACAGCAGCCCCTGCCGCCTTCACAATTTCCGCCAACGCGAAACCGGCTTCACCGCTGGCTAAAAAATCATCCAGAATCAGAACACGGTCTTCCGGAGATAAAGCCTCCCTGGATACCCGGAACATGGAAACCGTCCCTTTGGTAAAAGACCTGGCTTCCGCAGTATAACTCCCCCCGGTCATGGTGCTGGGAACGGCTTTCTTTGCAAAGACTACGGGAACATAATCGAAATACTTTGCCGCAATTACAGCGATGGCAATCCCGCTTGCTTCCACGGTCAAAATCTTGGTAATTCTTTCCTCCGCGAAGCGTTTATGAAATTCCTCCCCGATTTCTTCCAGAAACTTTACATCGATCCGATGATTCAGAAATTGATCTACCTTTATAATTTCCGTGCCGATTACACTGCCTTCCTTCAAAATTTTCTCTTTTAATGCGTTCATTTTACTTTTCAGCCTTTCCCTTTCTCCGGATAGTTTTAATTCCAGTCATCCATAGATTCTCTCTGCTTCTTTCGTTTCCGGTATATGGACATGCAGATAATAACAGCGACAGCACAGATCAAAAACACCGGCATGGCCCAGGCTCGGTAAGCCGAATCGGAACTTAAAATATCCGTCCACATTTCATCCATTGTCAGATTGGTCTGCTGGGACAGATGAACAAAAGCCTCGCAGTTTTCCAGTTCGGAAGCATCCGGATACAGAATTTCGTCCTCGCTGTATGCCGGATCCAGCAATTCCAGCGCAGCCGCATTTGGTGTAGAATATACAATGTATTCCATATTATCCGCAGCTACATCCGGCTCATTTAAAAAGTTGATATACAGCTCCGCCGCTTCTTTCTGCTGCGCATCCGCAGGAATACACATAGCGTCAATATACAGGTTTGTGGGATTGGGAATAAAAATTTCCAGATCCTCGTTGACTTCCTTCATAATAACATAGTCGCCTACATAACAAGGAGCGATTACCGCTTCGTTCCCCTGCATCTTGTCAAAGATCTGATCCTGCACATAAGCCTGCACCAGAGGCTTCTGTTTCTTCAGCAGATCCCTGGCCTGTTCCAGTTCCTCCTGATTTTCCGAATTCAAGCTGTATCCTAGGCTCATCAGCGCAATGGCGAAGGAATCCCGGGAATTTTTGAACATGAGAATTTGCCCGCTGAGAGCTTCGTTCCACAGATCTTCCCAGCCGTTTACCTCGTAATTCACGGCTTCCCGGTTATAGACAATCCCCACGCGCCCCCAGGCGTAAGGTACAGAATAGATATTGTCCGGATCATAATCCGTGCTTTTAAACGGCTCATCAATAAAACGGTAATTGGGAATGTTGCTGAAATCCAGAGGCTGAATCATATCCTCTTCAATCAGCCGGGAAATCATATAATCCGAAGGCACAATCACATCGTAATTATTTGCCTTGCTCTTCAATTTGGCATACATGGCCTCGTTGGTTTCATAAGTGGTGTAATTGACACGAATCCCTGTCAGTTCCTCAAATACAGCATTGATATCCATGAGACCGTCCTCGCCGTCGGCAATATATTCGCCCCAGTTGTATACATTGATCTCGATATCCTGTCCTTTAAACCGCTCATAGTACTCTAAATCGTAATCGGGTACGTATTCGGCCTCTGCTTCTTCAGTCTCCGCCCTCTGGGAAGAAACCGCCGTCTTCTCCGTTTTCTCTCCGGCACCGCAGCCCCAGAAAAGTCCGCAGGACAAAAGCAGCATCAGAGTCAACAGCAATGCCGAAAATCTGTTTTTCATCGCATTCCCTCCTTAACTGCTGCAGACTGCTCCAGCCGCAGCTGCCGTTCTTTTCGGATCTGCAGCGCATTCCAGATAACCAGCGCCGCCAGCACAACTACAAAGATCATAGTGGATAGTGCGTTGATTTCCGGACTGACTCTGCGTTTCGTCATAGAATAAATCAGCACCGAAAGCGGCTGGTACTTTACCCCTGCCGTAAAATAGGAAACCACAAAATCATCCATAGAGAAAGTAAGCGCCATCAGGAACCCCGCGACAATTCCCGGTTTGATCTCATGAATCGTTGCTTTAAAGAACGCCTGAACGGGATTGCAGCCTAAATCCATAGCCGCATCTACTATTGATTGATCCATCTGCTTGATCTTGGGCAGCACGTTTAATATAACATAAGCTACATCAAACGTCACATGAGCCACAATCAACGTTCCCATACCGAATTCAAAATTCATATGAATCTTGTTTAAAATCGACCGGGAGGTAACAAAAAGCAGCATCAAAGAGACCCCTGTAATGATCTCCGGATTTAAGATAGGCAGATAGGTGAATTTCATAATCACACTCCGCTCCGTCCCCTTCATCCGGTTAATGCCTATGGCCGCCATGGTTCCGATAATTGTTGAAAGAACCGCAGCCAGCAGAGAGACCGTTATCGTTGTCATCAGGCTGTCCAAAACCGCCGCATCGTGAAACAGTTCCCTATACCATTTTAAGGTAAAACCCGTAAATACCCGTCCCTTGGAATTATTGAACGAATATAAAATTAAAATCGCAATCGGCGCATAGAGAAACAGCATGAACAGTCCCAAATACGCGGCGGAAATTTTATGTGTCTTTCTCATATCAGCGTATCCTCCATCTGTTCATCATCAAAAAAGCCGGTAATGCTCATACACAGCAGAACCACCACCATAAGCACGAGAGCAATAGCAGAGCCTAAATTGGGATTGTACGCATTCCCCAGGAACTGCAGCTCGATAATATCGCCGATCATCAGGTTGCTTCCTCCGCCCAGCATCTGGGAAATGATAAAGGTAGAAACCGCCGGCACAAACACCATGGTAATCCCCGCCCGAATCCCGGGCACCGACATGGGCAGAATCACCTTCCGGAGTACGTCCACAGGGCGCGCGCCGAGATCCTGCGAAGCCTGAATTACATCGTCGCCGATTTTTACCATAATGGAATGCAGCGGCAGAATCATAAAGGGGATGTAGTTATAAACCATCCCTAAAACCACGGCACCTTGTGTATTGATCATGGAGAGAGCAGGCAGACCGAGAAACCCCAGGATCTGGTTCAGCACACCGTTGTTCTCCAAAATCGTCATCCAGGCGTAGGTTCTCAGCAAAAAATTCATCCACATAGGCAGCATGATCAGCAAAGTGATTGTTCTGGCGCTGACCCCCCTCCAGCGTGACATCAAATACGCAATGGGATAACCCAAAACCAGACAGACTGCGGTAGAGACCGCTGCCAGCCAGATGGAACGAATCAAAATAGGGAAATAATTTCCGGACTGTGTAATGTTCTCCAGAGTAAAACTGCCTTCTGCGTTGGTAAATGCGAAGTATACGATAAGCCCCAGCGGCAGAAGGATAAACAGCACCATCCAAAGCAAATACGGGGAAGCCGCATATTTTCCTTTCATCTACACTTCCTCCGCTTTTTTCATAATATGAATATCATCCGGGATCAACCTCATGCCGATCATCTTTCCCGGTTCTTCCATTAGGGTAGAGTGAATCAGCCAGGTAAACCCATGCCCCTCTACTTCCATTTCAAAATGGACGCCCTTAAATGTAACGCTACTGACAATGCCGCTCCACTGCCCGTCCTCCGGAGGAACCACTTTAATATCTTCAGGCCGTATAACGACCTCCACCCGCTCCATAGGTTCAAAGCCGCTGTCGACACAATCAAATTTTACCCCGGCAAATTCCACCAGATAATCTTTGTGCATAATCCCATCCAGAATATTGCTTTCCCCGATGAAATCCGCTACGAACGCATTGGCCGGTTCATTGTAGATGTCTTCCGGCGTCCCTTCCTGCAAAATTTCGCCGTTACGCATAACCACGACTCTGTCCGACATGGTCAGAGCTTCCTCCTGGTCATGGGTTACATAGACAAAGGTAATTCCGGAGGCTTTGTGAATTCGCTTTAATTCCAGCTGCATTTCTTTTCGCAGCTTTAAATCCAATGCTCCCAAAGGCTCGTCCAAAAGAAGAACCCGGGGTTCGTTTACCAGAGCCCGTGCAATGGCCACCCGCTGCTGCTGTCCGCCGGAAAGCTGGTTGACATTACGCCTTCCGTAACCCTTCAAATTTACGAGGCGAAGCATTTCCTCCACCTTTTCCCGAATTTGATCCTTGGGTATCTTTTTCAATTTCAATCCAAACGCCACGTTATCGTAGACATTCAAATGAGGAAACAGTGCATACCGCTGAAACACGGTATTCACATGCCGCTGATACGGCGGTAGCCCGTTGATTCGTTTTCCCTCAAAAAAAATATCACCCTCCTTAGGTTCGGCAAATCCGCCGATGATCCGAAGTACCGTGGTCTTCCCACAGCCGGATGGACCCAGAAATGTGATGAATTCCCGCTCGCGGATGTCCAGATTGAAATCGTCGAGAACTCGTTCTCCGTCGTATTCCGCGGCAATGTGCTGTAAACTGATAATATTTTGTAACATGTGTGCATCCCCCTTTGCGGATTTTAGTTAAAGCAGGAAAAGTCAGCATCCCGGTCGCTCAATTGCCCGATCCGGTACGAAGAAAACACCCTGCCAACCCACAGACCTTCATGCTGCTTCCCGCAAAAGGCTTTGATCTAATCGTAGCTTACCGTTAATTTTTTAACGGCAGCCCGTTTTTAGGCAGCACCCGTGAGTCTGTGATTTAGAAATTGTTTGTCAGATGCTTTTTTATGAGCAATACATACTACTATACACCAATATAAAACGAAAGAAAAGAAATTTTGACAAAATTCCTGCCTTTTCCTAAAAAAGAAGGAACAGAACGTTCCCTCACGTTTCTGCTCCTTCCCATTAAATAATAACTTTTCTGTCAGGCTGAAATTACTTTTCCCCGAAAAACACCGTTTTTTCCGCTTGCAGTGTGTTCATGTTTACGATACAGACCCGATCCCATCTGCAAATGTAAATCCATTGTCCTGCATACAAACCACAGGTTTCTCCCCAGGCAATGAAATGCCGTTCCGCATCCGAAAGCGTTTCCGAAATACCGGCAAAATCCCCGAAGCGATTTTTCCCACTAACCCCCGATACTTTTTTATTCTTTTCTCGAAAAAAAGGAAACATTTTATCTTAAAAAATAGAAAACGCCCCGCAGGGCGTTATGATTTTCAGCTCTTTAAATTTGTTCCGGGCACTCCGGGTATGGGATCGGAACCCTGAGCCTGCAAACTCACATTTTCCGGATTTAATTCCATAGGAATTGCCATCAAAGGTGCGATTCCCGCCATGGCTGTCAAAGAAGCAATGTAAGCGCGAGCCTGAGGGAAGATCTGGTCATAAGTTTCGCAATGAATTTTCGCCTTGTCCTTCAAATCCCCGATCTGGAAATAACCCCAAATCTCTACACGAACCCGCAGAAGGGAATCGTTCGGCTCGTTTCGAATATCCACGATTAACCGGCTCCGGCACTTGGTTACATCCTCATTGTAATCCACATTGTAGTTATGGCGGTTCTTTAATTCCAGTTTCATGGAACCTTCTACATTATTGATAAATTCCACATTACGCACAACAAACCGCTCCAATGTTACGTTTTTCATTTTCTTTTCCTCTCTATTTCAATTTCCCGGGATACCGGAAAAATTTACAGCCTGCCCCGTGCTGCCGCAGAAAATTCGTGAAATCCAGCGGATCTCCCTGCCGAAAGTCCTTTTTCGGCAAACAGAAGCACACGGTACTCTTCAAATAAACAAAGAAATATTCCTCTGTCTCCACTACTTTTTCAATCTCTTCACAGGAATAACTTCTGTCTCCGTTTTTATCCTGAATGGAAAAGCTCTCTTCATCGAAGGCATAGGATAAAACCGCCTCCATATCTCCGGCCTGTTTCGCCATCAGCTTCGCTAAGCGATTTACCAGCCGCACATTCATAAAGGGGACCAGCAGTCCTACCGCGATCATGATCAATGCCGAAATGCTGAATCCCAGCTTTACAAGGGAGAAAATTCCAACGCCTACTAAAATCAAACAGCCCAGATAAAATAAATACCGCAGTCCTCCTGCGCGGGTATTGTATTCAATTTTCGCTAAAATTTTAAATTCATCCTGGGAATGAGTGGTTTTTATTTCAAAATTCTTCGCATCCATAGCATCCTCCTTCAAGATTTCTGCTATCTCAGTATATCGGTTTTCGGCTTTCTTTTCAAGGCGGAATCTGACGATTTGGAGCAACAGATCATTTTTGATGCAAATCAGCCTAAATGCCGACTCCCTTACAAATTCACCGGGCAATTTTTTATTTTTTCGAAAAAAGGGATACCATGTAAGAAAATCGGTGTTATAATAAGATATAAAGTTTTGGGGGCATAGCTCAGCTGGTTAGAGCGCATGCGTCACAAGCATGAGGTCGCAGGTTCGAGTCCCGCTGTCCCCACCAGAAGACCTTCACGGTAGACTTTCTTGAGAAAAAGATGAAAACCAATGAAGGTGAAGTCCCACAGTACTTTATCGAGCATTCTCACGATGCCATCATACCGCCGGAGGATTGGGAGCTTGTGCAGGTGGAAATCGCGAGG
>JALEJU010000017.1 GCA_022769485.1 Bacillota bacterium | reverse complement strand
TCCCGGGGCAAGCGCTTAATTCGGTATTCCCGGCTCATAGCTTCCCCTCTGGTTTCAAAAACTTCACAGTAGACCAACTCCGCAGGCAAACGCCCCCTGGTGTACTTTGCACCTTTCCCGCGATTATGCTCCTTTACTCTTTTTTGAAGATCATTGGTCCACCCGGTATATAAAGTGCCGTCGGAACACCGCAGAATATAGACATAATTTTTCATCTGCTTTTCCTGTTTTGATAAGGACATTCCTCCCGCCCCCGGTATACATATGTATCTGATTCCTGTTTCCCGGCTTTTTACTTTCCGGTCTTATTTTAACTGTAAAAGCGCCGTACATTCGATATGCTTTGTAAACGGAAAATTATCGTAAGCCTTAATGCTTTTCACTTCGTAATCCGCCCAGGCAGCCTGCCCTAAATTCTGCGCCAGGGATTTCGGATTACAGGAAATATACACGATTTGCTTTACCCCGTAAGCAAGAATTTTCTGCCAGGCTTTCGGGTGAATTCCCGCCCGGGGCGGATCCACTACGATCAAATCCGGTTTTTCTTCCAGCGTATCCAGCACGTTCAGCACGTCTCCCGCAATAAAGCGGCAGTTTTTCAAACCGTTTTCTTCTGCATTTATCCGCGCCGCCTCCACCGCTTCTTCCACGATTTCCACGCCGATGGTCTCTTTCGCCTGTAAAGCAAGAGCCTGGGTAATCGTACCCGTACCGCAGTACAAATCAAAAACCGTCTTTCCCTCGGGATTTTCCGCCAGCGACAGTGCTTCCGTATAAAGCCGCTCTACCGATTCGATATTCGTCTGAAAGAAAGAAAACGCGCTGACTTTAAATTTCAAGCCCAGTATTTCTTCCCGGTAATAGTCTCTTCCCTCTAAAATACGCAGCTCATCGCAGTTAACGCCGTCCCCGACCTGATCGTTAACCGTATGTAAAACGCCCACGACGGTTTCCTCCAAAGGCAAACTGTGCATAAGCTCCAAAAAGCCCGCTTCGTCGAACTCCCCCTGGGAAGAAGTTATGATATTGATCAAAAGTTCATTGGTTCGAATTCCCGAACGAAGCACCAAATTACGCATCAGCCCCGTGTGGCTTTTTTTATGATAAAAAGAGTATCCTTTTTCACGGCAGAAATCCAGGGTGGCTCGCAGAACCAGGTTATAATCCGGATGTACGATCCGGCAATGGTCTACGGTAATAATGGACATAAAGCGACCCGCTTTATGCATACCCAGATTCATCTCGCCGCCCTTTACCTCATCACCGAAAGTATATTCCATTTTATTCCGGTAAGCGTATTGTGAAGCGCTCCCCTGAATTCCCGCACAGAGTTCCGGAGCAATTCGCTCCTCTTTCAAAAATTCCCGAACGGTTTTCAGCTTCGCCTCCAACTGTTCCTGATAGGGAATACCCTGATAGATACAGCCGCCGCAATCTTTATCGTGAATACAAATATCCAAATTCATTCTCCTTTCGCCTCCTGCCCGCCGTTTTCCCGCGGAAACCGGCTTTAGTAGGGGCCGAATTTTTCATAAAACTCTTTTTTCAATTCCGAAAACCGGTCTTCCTCGATGGCCTTCCGTATATCGCCCATCAAATGCACCAGATAATACAGGTTATGATTGGTCAGGAGCATAGACGACAAAATTTCATTTGCTTTGAACAGATGACGCAGATACGCTCTGGAATAGTTTCTGCAGGTGTAACAGTCACATTCCGGATCCAGAGGTCCGAAATCGTGTTCATGCACTGCGTTTTTAATGGAAACCTTTCCGTGGGAAGTGAGCGCCAGGCCGTTTCTGGCAATCCGCGTAGGCAATACGCAGTCAAACATATCAATGCCTCTCTCCACGCCTTCAAACAGACAGTCCGGGCTGCCCACACCCATCAGATAGCGAGCCTTTTCCCGGGGCAGATAATCCACGCAGTCATCCATGATTTCGTACATCAGTTCCTTGGGTTCCCCTACCGACAATCCGCCGATAGCGTAACCGGGCAGATCCATTTCCACGATCTGCTCCGCACTGAGCCGCCGAAGGTCTTTGTACATACCGCCCTGCATAATGCCGAACAGAGACTGCCGCTCAATATCTTTATGAGCCGCCTTGCATCGGGTCAGCCATCGGGTCGTGCGTTCCAGCGAATTCTTTACATAATGCCAGTCCGCCGGATACGGAGCGCATTCATCAAAAGCCATTATAATATCCGACCCCAGAGCATTCTGCACTTCCATGGATTTCTCCGGCGTAAAGAAATGAGAAGAGCCGTCGATATGAGAACGGAATTTTACACCTTCTTCCGTAATTTTTCTCAGATCGCCCAAACTGAATACCTGAAACCCGCCGCTGTCTGTAAGAATTGCGCCGTCCCAGTTCATAAATCGGTGCAGTCCTCCTGCTTCCCGAACCAACTCGTGACCCGGCCGCAGATATAAATGATATGTATTGGAAAGAATGATTCCCGCTCCCAGCTCTTTCACCTGCTCCGGGCGCATGGCTTTCACCGTTGCCGCCGTGCCCACCGGCATGAAAACCGGGGTTTCGATTACCCCGTGAGGTGTGATCAGCCTTCCCCTTCGAGCCTTTGTTTTGGGATCTTCCTTGATTAATTCGTAACGAACTGCGTGCATACCTTCCTCCCCTGTTTTATGGTCATATTCCATTTATGAAATGCTTATATATCTCCTCTCGCGGTATCGAAAACCGCCGGAATTTTATTTTATCAAAAGCGGCTTCCTGATTCAAGGAATAAAAATGCCCGGCCTTTTAACCGGACATTTTCCGCAGAACAAAGCGCGGAATGCTTGTAAGCTCTTCATCGTTTAACTGCGCAAAATTTAAACGGACAGTCGGCCCACGGTTTTTCACTTGTTTATAAGATCAGCATCGCGTCGCCGTAACTGAAAAAATGATAGTTCTGTAAAACCGCCTCTTCATAAATTTTAAGAATTTTCTCCCGGTCATACAGCGCGGAAATCAACATCAGAAGCGTGGATTTCGGCAGGTGAAAATTCGTAATCAGACAGTCTACAATTTTAAACCGATATCCGGGATAGATGAAAATTCCCGTATCGCCGCCGCATGCGCGGATTCGCCCGTTTTCATCCGCCGCACTTTCCAGCGTTCTGGTAGAAGTAGTTCCTACGGAAATAATTCGCCCGCCTTCTTCCTTCGTTCTGTTTATAAGCTCCGCATTTTCTTCATCAATATGATATTCCTCAAAATGCATTTTATGTTCTTCAATGTTCTCACATTTCACAGGGCGAAACGTTCCGATCCCCACATGAAGGGTTACATAGGCTAACCGCACGCCTTTCCTCCGGGCCTCTTCCAGCAGCTCCTCCGTAAAATGCAGCCCCGCCGTAGGCGCCGCCACAGACCCTTCTTCCTTGCAGTACACCGTCTGATAACGTTCCTTATCCTCTTCTTCGCTTTCCCGGTCGATATACGGCGGAAGCGGCATTTTTCCCACAATTTCCAGCGTATCCATAAAACTGCCGTCGCAGGAGAAACGCACTAACCTGGTGCCCTCCTCTCCGTAATCCAGAATTTCCGCCGCCAATCTGGGGCTTTCGGAAAAAGTAACCCGATCCCCCGGATGCAGCCGTTTTCCCGGCTTGACCATGGTCTCCCAAATGTCTCCTTCTTTCTTTTTAATCAGAAGGAATTCCACCTTTGCACCGGTTTCCTCTTTGGTTCCGTACAGCCGTGCCGGTAAAACCTTGGAATTGTTCATAACCAGGCAATCGCCGGGATTTAAGTATTCCAGAATGTCGTGAAAACAGCGGTGCTCCGTTTTTCCGGTATCACGATGAACCACCAGAAGCCGGGACGCATCCCGTTTATCCGCAGGATGCTGAGCAATCAGTTCCAAAGGCAGCGCATAATCAAAATCGTTGATATTCATTATCTAACCTCAATGTCCGTGTAATAATAATGCAGAATTTCGTTATAAGTAAAGCCAAGCTGCGCCATTTTCTGCGCTCCCTGCTGTGCCATGCCCACGCCGTGGCCGTAGCCTGTCCCGCTGAACACCGCGTGCCCTGTTCCGGACTCTGCCGATTGATTATTTCCGTCTCCTGTTTCGGTTGTTTCCACAGGCGTTTTGTTCAGGCACTTTCCGTCAGTTATGTACAAATCCGAAAGAGCACATTTTCTCAAACCGGAAGCGGAAAGAACAGAAATCGTTTCCAGGCTGCTCTTGTACTGCCCGTCCCGGCTTTTTACAACAAGTACGGCCTTCGTTTCGTAAGAATCCGAAGAACTGTCACTGTCGCCTGCCAGTGTAAATTTAGAGGATTTTAAACCAAAGACCGTTCTGCACTTTTCGCCCTTGATAATGGTTGTTCCGTCGCTTCCCGTAATCGTCATCTCGTTGACAAAGCCGAAGTCATCTCTGCCTGTAACGGATACCCCGTAAACCGTTCCGCAGGAATAAGAGGATCCGAGAGATGACAGCTTTTCCGCAACCTGCTCATAAGTCAAATCCGCCGTCCAGGTATAAACAGGCGAATATAAATCCTCCACACCCCGCAGATAACCGGTATAGCCGCCCCAGACGTCCTCACTGTTTCTGGTATGGCCTCCGCTGTTGGCAAAATAATTGGCTTCTACTACCCGCCCTTCGTACCGAATCATTTCTCCCGCTGTTTCCTCTACAGCCCGGTTCGTGCTGTCGTATTCTGCCGCCACGCCGCCGTAAACCTGACAGTTTGTAGTTGCGCAGAGGTCAAATCCGTACTGGGAATGCTTATTTCGATTGACTTCTCCGAAGCTTCTGGCTGCTACCGCCTGGGCTTTCAAAGCCTCCAGCGCGCTGCTGGCCTGCATTTCTTTGGAAACAACTCCCCGGACATACTGTTCGATCGTCAGAAAGTTGATTACAGTTAACTTACTTCCGTTCAGCCGAACCATAACACCGCCCCGGTATCCGATTCCGTCTATCTTTACCATTCCATCGTCATCATAATCTGCAGGCATCAGGCAGTCCCCATCGCTGAGAACGGTTTCTGCGCTGTCTGACAGCAGGATCTCCCCGTCCGATACAGATACGGTCAATTCCGTATAATCTGTAAGATCCTCATATTCATAAAATCCATCCCGGTCTGCGCTTCCTAATAAAAAGCCGCTGTCGGAGGAAACGGTGCATTGACTGACCGATGTTCCCGCATACTTCAGACCGATTCTTATGTAATCCCCGCCTGCGGCTTCCGCCGTTCCCGCAGGGATAAAAGAAATGAAAAGGAACAAAACCAAAATTCCCGCGATTCTTTTATATCCTTTGCGCTTCATAACTTATTCTCCCTCCGGAAGCGGAATTCCCAAATGCCGGTATGCGGCTTCGGAAACCACGCGTCCCTTCTTTGTCCGATGCAGAAAACCCGATTGAATCAAGTAAGGCTCGTACACGTCCTCGATGGTAATCCGCTCTTCTCCTATGGCTGCCGCTATGGTATCAATTCCTACCGGACCGCCCTTGAACCGATCTATAATCATAGTCAGAATTTCCCGGTCAAGCCGTTCCAGGCCGTAAGCGTCCACGCCCAAAGCGTCCAGCGTCTTATCGGTAATTTTACGGTCAATTCTGCCCTCGCCTTCTACCTGGCTGAAATCCCTTACACGCTTCAGCATCCGGTTAGCTACACGAGGTGTCCCCCGCGACCGGCCGGCTAAGTCCCTCAAAGAATCTTCATCGATAGCTACATCCAGCAAATCGGCGGAGCGCTGTAAAATCCGCATCAATTCTTCCTCAGTATACAACTCAAACTTGCTGATAATACCAAACCGATCCCGGAGAGGCGCTGACAGGCTGCCTGCCCGGGTAGTGGCGCCGATTAAAGTAAATTTTCCCAAATCCAGCCGGATAGAGCGAGCGGAAGGTCCCTTTCCGATTACAATATCCAGAGCGTAATCCTCCATGGCCGAATACAGAACTTCCTCTACCGACCGGTTCAGACGGTGGATTTCATCGATAAACAATACATCGTTATCGTTCAGATTGGTCAAAATTGCCGCCAGGTCGCCGGCTCTCTCGATAGCCGGGCCCGACGTAACACGCAGATCCGCGCCCAATTCGTTGGCGATAATTCCTGCCAACGTGGTTTTTCCCAATCCCGGCGGTCCGTAAAACAATACGTGATCCAGCGCCTCGCCTCTCCGCTTTGCCGCCTCGATGAATACCTTCAGATTATCCGTAACCTGCTTCTGCCCGATATAATCTTCAAACCGCTTAGGCCGCAGAGAAACCTCTAATTCCGACTCACCGCGAGTCAGCCCCGCAGTGGTGATCCGTTCTTCTTCCTGTTCGTAATAATTTGCCATCTCGTCTTACCGCGCCGCCCCTCGCAGCGCCTTTCGTATATATTCTTCCGTGGATAAACCGTCTTCTCCTACCGCCGCAATAAGGTCAGCGGCTTCGCTTCTGCTGTATCCAAGCTCCATCATGGCTTCCACAGCCTCGCCCCGCTCATCCTGCTGCAGGGATACCGCTTCTGCCGCAGAGATACTGCTTCCCAAAGCGATATCGTCTATCTTTTCTTTCAGTTCTAAGACTACTCGCTGGGCAATCTTTTTGCCTACGCCGTTAGCCCGGGTCAGCACCGCTACATCTTCCAGAATGATCGCCTTTTTCAGTTCGGGCAAAGGCATGACCGAAAGAATGGCCAGAGCCGCCTTTGCGCCCACACCGTTCACGGTTCGAAGACGCCGAAACAGCTCTAAAGATTCTCTGTCCGCAAACCCGTACAGGCTCACATCATCCTCCCGCACGATCATTTCCGTAAAAATCAAAACCTCTTCGCCCGCTTCTTTTAAGTACAAAGCCGAATTATCCGGCGTATGAATCTCATAACCGAGTCCCCCGCATTCCGCTACGACGCCTCCGTTAAATTTCATGGTAATGTTCCCTTTTATGTAATGAAGCATCTCTTTTCCCCTATCGTTTTCCGCCCGCTCTCAGAGCTTCTTTCAAACGGTTTTGACCTCCGGCCGAATGCCCATGGCAGATGGCCGCTGCCAGTGCGTCCGCCGTATCGTCGGGTTTGGGAATTTCTTTCAGATTCAGAATGGTCTTAACCATCATCTGCACCTGCTTTTTTTCCGCTCTCCCGTAACCTACCAGCCCCTGCTTGATTTGCAGAGGCGTATATTCGCAGATTTCGATTCCGTAATTGGCACAGGCTAAAATCGCCACTCCCCGCGCTTGTCCTACTAACAGAGCCGTGGTCGTATTTTGGTTAAAAAACAATTCTTCTATGGATGCCGCATCCGGCTGATATGCCGCAATGAGCTCCGTCATGCCGCAATACAAATGCTTCAGCCTGTCCGGCATGGGCATATCCTTGTCTGTAGTCAATGCGCCGTAATCCACTACGGAGAACCGGCTTCCTATATGGTCAATTATCCCGTATCCCATTATGGCATACCCCGGGTCAATTCCTAAAATCCGCATGTTTTTTCCGGAAACTTCCTCCCCTTACACTCAAACAAAAATCGTTTTATTTTATCATAATCCACCGCTTATGTCTAACACCTATATAAAAAACGGGGGAAGTCTCCGTTCAAACCTCCGCCCGCTCTGTTCTATTTTTCGGAAAACGATAAAAGTTCCCGTGCGCTTTCCAATGTCGTTTCCGTTATGTTCATGCCGCCCAAAAGCCGCGCGATTTCCCGAACCGTTTCTTCCTTGTCCAAAAGCGTTACAGTCGTGGCGGTTCGTTCCTTCTCTTCGTTTTTTTCGATGCGGTAATGGTGGGCTCCGAAAGCCGCAATCTGAGCCAAATGCGTAATGCAGATAACCTGGTGGTTCTCCGCGATGGAACGCAGCTTCCTGCCCACTACACTGGCTGCAATACCGCTGATTCCCGTATCGATTTCATCAAAAATCAGGGTGGGAATTCGGTCGCAGTCGCCGATAGCCGTTTTGAGAGCCAGCATAATTCTGGATATTTCCCCTCCGGAAGCAACCTTTGCCAAAGGTTTTAATGTCTCTCCCTTGTTGGAACGAATCAGGAATTCTATCTGATCCATTCCGTGCTCCGTAAGCACGATTTCGCCCTCTTTTTGGCCGAAATGTACCCGGAATTCCGCGTCCTTAAAATTCAGTTCTTCTAATTCCGCGTTGACCCGCTCTTCGATCCGCTTCGCTGCTTCCTTTCGCAGATCCGAAAGCCGCCTGGAGGACGCTAAAAGCCCTTCCTTGTATTTCTTCAAAGTTCCCGCTAATTCTTTCTGCAGAGCTTCACTGCTTTCCGTCAGTTCCAAGTCCCGCTCCAGGCGCTCTTTATATGCGAAAACTTCCTCTAAACTTCCACCGTATTTCCGCTTTAACCGATTGATTACATCCAGACGTTCCTGGGTCTGATCCAGCTCTTCCTGGGAAAACGTCATATCATCCCGCAGCCGCCGAATCTCCGAAGCTGCGTCTTTCAATGCGTAATAAGAAGATTCCACATCTCTGCTGATGGCAGCCGCATCCGCCGAAAAGGATTCCGCTTCCCGTAAGCAGGCAAGCCCCCGCCCCAGCATATCCACACAGGGAGTCTCTCCTTCGCTGAATAATTCATACGCCCGGCTCAGGCTCTCGTAAATGCGTTCACCGTTCTGTAAAACCAATAAACGGCTTTCCAGTTCCTCGTCTTCTCCTTCCGAAAGAGCCGCTCCATCGATTTCCTGCCATTCGAACTGCATAAAATCCCGCTGCCGCTCCCGCTCCGCAGCATTTTTACGCAGTTCGGAAAGCTCTCGCTTTGTTTTTATATAAGCCCGGAACAATTCCGCAGTTCGCGCTTTTTCCTCTCCGATCATCCCTTCTCCGTAACGATCCAGCAGATCCATATGCCGTTCCGGATTGAGAAGAGACTGGTGATCATATTGTCCGTGAATATCCGCAAGTTTCCGGCACAGCGTATTTAAAAAAGTTACCGAAACCATCGTTCCGTTAATCCTGCAGACGCTTTTCCCCGAAGCAAAAATTTCCCTGGTAAAAACCATAGGCTGCGCCGTCTCTATACCGTTTTCCCGTAATAAAGCGATGATTTCCGGATTTTCCGTATCCGCAGTCAATTCGATCACAGCCTTTTCACAGCCCGTGCGGACAAAGGATGTGTCTGCACGGCTCCCCAAGGCCAGGCTCACAGCTTCTATAAGGATGGATTTCCCCGCACCGGTCTCCCCTGTAATGACATGAAAGCCTTGATAAAAATCAAGGCTTAATCGATGAATGAGCGCAAAATCTCTGATATCAATATGAGAAATCATAGCAACCCTCTTTTATGCATTCAGCATATCCCTAAACTGGTTTACTAATTCATTGGCATCAATATTTTCGCTTACAACCAGAAAAATGGTATTATCGCCTGCAAGAGATCCCACAATGCCGGAAAAATCCATAGTGTCAATAGCCTCTGCCGCTGCATTGGCACAGCCGGACAACGTTTTTACAACGATTATATTTCCGGAAGCCTGTACTGATTTAATGGTTTCCCGAAAGATTTTTACAAAACGGTCGGATACAGGCTGCTCCTGAGGCGCCGCGACTGCATATTTATACCGTCCCGCGCTGGTCTGTGTTTTGATCAGCTGCAGTTCTTTAATGTCACGGGACACGGTTGCCTGAGTAACCTGGTATCCGTTTTCATTTAAAAGGGTAACCAGCTGATCCTGTGTTTCCACGTCGTAAGCTGCAATCAAATCAAGGATTTTATTCTGCCTGGAATATCTCATAAAATAGCTCCTTTTCCCTGTAGGGCCTGCGCCTCTTTTCCAATGAATTTCATCTCGATAGTATTTATAATTATACCAATCTTTCCTTTTATTCGCAAGCACAAACTCTTCAAATTTGAAATTTTTGGAAATCGCATCCCGAAGATGAGCTATACAGATTTATCCACCCTTCCGATTCTTCGGAAACGGGCGTACCGCTCTTCCAGCAGCGTATCGCAGGATTTTTCTTTCAGCAGCATAATATCATGGTACAGGATTTTTTTCATTTCTCCGCACATGGCGTGAAAGCGATCAAACTGCTCCGGAATAATACGCTCGGCAATGCCGAATTTTTTCATGTATTTCGCTGTAATTTTCAGATTTTCGGCCATCTCCGGAGCGCGGGAACTGTCTTTCCATAAAATACTTGCGCACCCCTCCGGAGAAATCACGGAATATACCGCATTTTCCAGCATATATACCCTGTCTGCAACGGCGATTCCCAAAGCGCCGCCGCTTTCACCTTCGCCGATAATTACAGCGATTATCGGCGTACGAAGTCCCATCATACATGCAAGGTTTTCCGCAATCGCCTGTCCCTGCCCGCGTTCTTCTGCATCTTTTCCGCAAAAAGCGCCCGAAGTATCCACTAAAGTTATTACGGGGCGATGAAATTTTTCAGCCTGCTTCATCAGGCGAAGAGCTTTTCGATACCCCTCCGGCTTTGGACAGCCGAAATTGCGTTTAATCCTTTCCTCTGTAGCGGTACCTCTCTCCGTGGCTATATAAGTCACGGGGATGTTGCCCAAAAGTCCCACCCCGCCGATAATCGCGGGATCGTCTCCAAAACAGCGGTCTCCGTGAAATTCGATAGGGTCGGTAATAAGCTTTGATATATATGCGGAAGCAGTAGGCCGGTTCTGGCTCCGCGCTTCTTTTAATTTTTCATAAGCAGTCATTCCTGCACCTCATTTTCATGAAAATAAAGCAGCTGCGCAAGCTTTATCCGCAGCTTCGTCCGCGGAATTACGGCGTCAATAAATCCATGCTCCAATACAAACTCCGCTTTCTGAAAAGAGTCCGGAAGTGTGGTACCCGTAGTCTGCTCGATGATGCGCTTTCCCGCAAAGCCCACAAGAGCTCCCGGCTCCGATAAAATAATATCTCCCTGCATGGCAAAGCTTGCGGTTACTCCCCCGGTAGTGGGATCCGTCAAAACGGTTATATAAAGCAGCCCTTTGTCCGAATGTTTTTTGACCGCTCCGGATACTTTTGCCATCTGCATAAGAGACAATACGCCCTCCTGCATCCTTGCCCCTCCGGACGCGGTAAAGCCTATAACCGGAAGCTTATTCTTCGCCGCAAACTCAAACAGCCGGGTAATTTTTTCACCTACCGCGGATCCCATGCTGGCCATCATGAAATTGGTGTCCATAACAAAATAGGCGCATTTTTTCCCGCGAATCATACCGACTCCGCATACTACAGCCTCCCGCTCGCCGGAAGAAGCTCCCGCGGCAGCAAGCTTGCCTGCGTATCCCGGAAATGCCAACGGATCAGAAGAACGAATCCCGGCAAAAAGCTCGTGATTATTTTCTTTATCAAATATAAGACTTATTCTCTCCCGCGCTGTAAGACGAAAATGATACCCGCAGCGGCATACCATGCCGTCTTTTTGAAGCGCCTTTTTTACGCTCATACGTTTACAGGACGGGCATACGATCTTCTCCCCGGGCACTGCCGTAATGCCGCCTTTTTCCAGCGCATTCATAGATTTGCGAAAGAGTTCTGCAAGATTATTTCTCACTGTCATCCTCCAATTCCGCAATATATGCCGTGTTGTACGCTCCGGAAACAAAGCCCGGACTTCGTACAAGCATCAGCAAATCGTTTATATTTGTTTCAATTCCCTCGATAGCAATTTCACACAGCGCTGTTTCCATTTTGCGCACTGCTTCTTCTCTGGTCTCAGCAAAAACAATCAATTTGCCCAGCAGCGGATCGTAGTAAGGAAGAACCGTCATCCCGTCTACAAGGGCGGAATCGAAGCGCACCCGGGCTCCTCCCGGTCCATGGAAGAAAGTAATTGTCCCGGTCGTTTTCGCTGTTATGCGGCATTCGAGAGAACAGCCCTTTAACTGTAAATCTTCCTGCTTAAACGAAAGCGGCATTTTCGCGGCAGTTCGTATCTGCCATTTTACAAGGTCGATGCCGCTGGTTTCCTCCGTAATGGGATGCTCTACCTGCAGACGGGTATTCATTTCCATAAAATAAAATTCTCCGTCCGGCGTAAGCAGAAATTCCACTGTTCCCACATTTGTGTAAGAAGTTTCTCTTACGATTCGAACAGCACAGTCCATCATCTTGCGGCGCAGATCTTCCGAAAGCGAAGGGCACGGAGCTTCCTCCAGAACTTTTTGTTTTTTCTTCTGCAGAGAGCAATCCCGTTCGCCCAAACAAACAACATTGCCGCAGCTGTCAGCTATAATCTGCATTTCTACATGGCGTACATCGGTAAGATACTTTTCAAGAAAAACAGAACCGTCTCCAAAGGCACCCTTAGCCTCCGCAGATGCCGATGAAACAGCCGGCAAAAGCTCGCTTTCACAGTTCACCAACCGAATGCCTTTTCCACCGCCGCCTGCCGCAGCTTTCACCAGCAGCGGATAACCGATATCCGCTGCAAGGGCAGCCGGATCATCGGATTTTTTAAGAATCCCGGTTCCCGGAGCCACCGGAACGCCAATCTTCAGCATGGTGCTTCTGGCATTTTCCTTATCTCCCATCAAACGCATGATTTTAGATGACGGCCCGATAAATACAATGCCGTTTTTTTCACATTCATCAGCAAAATCCGCATTTTCCGATAAAAAACCATATCCGGGATGAATCGCCTCTGCACCCGTAATTTCCGCGGCGGCAATAATATTCTTTTTATTGAGATAACTTTCCGACACGGAAGCTGCGCCGATACAGATGCGTTCATCTGCAAGCGCAACGGGCAATGAATTTTCATCCGCCTCCGAATAAACCGCAACGGTTTCAATTCCCATTTCCTTACAGGCTCGAATGATCCGCAAAGCAATTTCGCCGCGATTTGCGATAAGGATTTTAGAAAACATCACATTTCTCCGAATGTCTTTCTATGACAAAGGAATATTCGGCGCTTACACACAGCTTTCCGCCGACTCTCCCCTCGCCTTTAGCAAAATAAAAATTATCTTTCGATCTGGTAATGGAAGCCGTGATTTCAAGGGTGTCTCCCGGACGAACGGGATTACGAAACCGCGCTTTATCCAGCCCCGTAAGATAGGTGGAAATATTTCCGCCTGCCTCTTCACCCAGCAGGGCGCAGGTGGACTGCGCCATAATTTCGCACAGAATCACACCCGGAACGATAGGGTCACCCGGAAAATGTCCCTGCAGAAACCACTCTTCCGGCCGAATCGTTTTCTTTGCATGAGCAATGCCTTCAGATACCTCTACCTCATCGATGAGAAGCATGCCATCCCGATGGGGCAAAATTTTTTCAATTTCATCTCGTTGCATTTCTTTATTCCTCTATAACAAATAAAGCCTGTCCGTATTCCACATTCTGTCCGTTAACAACGCAGATTTCCGCAATCGTACCGGAACGGTCGGCATAAATATCATTGTACATTTTCATGGCTTCGACCAAACACAGGACGTCGCCCTTTGTTACTTTGCTTCCAACCGTTACATAAGGCTGGGATTCCGGATCCGGTCTGAGATAAACCGTACCTACCAAAGGACTCTTCACCGCGCCCGCATACTCTGTACTCACAACAGCATCAGAAGATTCGGATTTTGGAAATGACGTATTGTCAGATACCGACATAGACTCAGTGCTCCCGCCTTTTGCCTCAATGCTGATATGCACATTATTTTCACTTATATTTATACGCTGAAGATCATGTTCCCGCAGAATCGCCGCAAGTTCTCTTATGGTTTTTGTATCCATAGTTATCCCCTTCATCTATTCATCCATGCGTTTAAACGCAATGCAGGCATTATGCCCTCCGAAACCAAAAGAAGCAGATATCGCTGCATCCAAAGGTGTCTTTAACGCCGTTTCCGGCGTATAATCAAGATCGCAGGCTGCATCCGGACTTTTCAGATTTATTGTGGGCGGAACAATTCCGTCATTCAATGCATGTACAGCGGCTATGGCCTCTACGGCTCCCGCCGCCCCCAACATATGCCCTGTCATGGATTTCGTCGAGCTGATATGAAGTTTATAAGCGTCCTGGCCGAACACCTTTTTCAGCGCAAGGGTTTCCGAAACATCGTTCAGCTGCGTTCCCGTTCCGTGAGCATTGTAATAAATTCTATCGGGAGCAACGTCTCTTATTTCCGCAGCGGCGTCCGCAATTGCCCTGGAACTGGCTTCCGCCTCCGGATCGGGGGCTGTTACATGATACGCATCACAAGTAGAGCCGTATCCGATAACTTCCGCATACATCTTAGCACCCCGCGCTTTTGCATGTTCGTATTCCTCCAGGATCAGCGCACCTGCGCCTTCACCCATAACAAAGCCTCCCCGGCGCGAGTCAAAAGGAAGACTGCCTTCCTCCGGATTCGCAGCATTGGACAAAGTCTGACATGCGCCGAAACCTGCGACTGCAAAGGGCGTAATTGCCGCCTCGCTTCCGCCGCAGATAACCGCCTTCGCATAACCGTGCTTTACCGCGCGGTACGCTTCGCCTACGGCAGTAGTGCCCGTGGCACAAGCTGTAGAAACGGAGATTGCCGGTCCTTTTGCTCCAAATCGAATCGCCACCGTACCGGCGGCCATGTTGGATATCATCTTCTGAATAAACAGCGGAGAAACACGGCGCCCCCCTTTTTCCAGCATGACGGCATGCTCCTTGCACACGGTTTGAAATCCGCCGATTCCGGATCCAAAGTACACACCTAACTGTTCCTTGGAAACAGCTTCTTCGATTCCGCTCATTTCCACCGCCTGCATACATGCCCAGAGAGCATAGCGGACAAACGGATCGGTTCGATTCACAGTAGCTTTATCCATGCAGCATAACGGATCAAAACCTTTAATTTCCGCTGCAAGCGTACATTTGGAATCCGCAGTATCAAAGTATGTGATAGGTGCGATTCCGTTTTTCCCGGACTTCAACGCATCCCAAAACTCCTGAACGGTATTTCCTACGGGAGTCACCGCACCCATACCTGTTACTACTACTCTGCTCATTTGCGATACCCTTCTTTCCTTACATTGCCAGGCCGCCGTCGACCTGAACCACTTCGCCTGTTATATAATCTGCCATGGGCGAAGCTAAAAACAATACCACATTCGCTACATCCTCAGGTTTTCCCGTGCGTCCCATGGGAATTTGAGATTTTAACGGATTGTCCTTTAGAGAGGCTGTCATATCCGTCTCTATAAATCCGGGAGCCACAGCATTGCAGCATACTCCCCGGGAAGCCAATTCCTTGGCTACAGATTTTGTCAATCCGATGATTCCGGCTTTCGACGCCGCATAATTCACCTGTCCGGGGTTCCCGGTAAGCCCTACCACTGACGAAATATTGACGATCTTTCCGGAGCGTTTGCGCATAAAGACAGAATAAACCTGTTTTATCGTATTGAACGCACCCTTTAAATTGGTGTCGATCACTTTATCAAACTCGTCCTCCTTCATCATGGGCATCAATCTGTCGCATGTGATTCCTGCGTTATTTACAAGAACATCAATCGTGCCGAAGTCGGACAAAATGGATTTAAAGGTCTCGGAGACAGCCGAAAAATCAGATACGTCGCATTGGTACGCTTCTGCTTTTACGCCGAATTCTCTGCAAGCGCGGAGCACCGCGCCGGCTCTTTCCGCGTTTCCGGCATAAATCAAAGCCACATCCGCACCGTTTTCAGCAAACTTTTCAGCGGCTGCAGCTCCGATCCCACGGCTGCCGCCTGTTATTACCACTGTTTTTCCTTTAAACATTTTTGATCTCCTCTGCCGCCGCCTGTGCTTCTTCCGCATTTGTAACCGTATAAAGCTTTGCGGCGGGTAAAATACGGCGAATCAAGCCCGTAAGTGTTTTCCCCACTCCGACCTCCACAAACGTGTCAAATCCATCCTGCGCCATGTTGGAAATCAATTTTGACCATAACACAGGACTGGCAATCTGGCGGGGAAGCTCCGCTTTCGGATTTTCCCCATAAACCGCAGCCGTTCTGTCCGCATAAACCGGTAAAGACGGCATACGGATTTCAAACGCCTCAAGCGCCTCCGCGAACCGTTCCGCCGCGGGAAGCATCAGCGGAGAATGAAAGCCTCCTCCCACTTTCAACGGAAGGATATTGCCTCCTGCTTCTTTCAGCCGCGCCTTGACTTCCTCCAGTTTTTCAAGCCTGCACGATACCACCACCTGTCCCGGCGAATTAAAATTCACCGCCCAGGCACCTTCAATTTCTGCCACCGTATCAACAACTACAGAATCCGCAAGCTTTAATACTGCCGCCATAGCCGCCGGCTCGGTTTTACTCATTTCGCAGCCGCGAATACAGGCAATCCGAAAACCATCCGAATACGAAAATGCTCCGGCATAAGCAAGCGCCGGGATTTCGCCTAAAGAAAAGCCTGCGGCGGCTTCCGGCTTTACACCGCACTCCGTCAATGCAATTGCAGCCGCCAAATCGGCCAGATAAAGACAAGGCTGCGTATTTTCGGTCCGTTTGAGTTCTTCCTCCGTCCCGGAAAAACATTGTTCCAAAGTCCCCGGCCGGTATTTTTCCGCTTCATCAAATAAAACGCGAACCGAAGAAAAGGCGTCATAAAACGACTTTCCCATTCCCGGATGCTGCGCTCCCTGTCCGGATAAAACAAAAGCTATTTTTCCCATATTACAGAGCCTTTCATCAATTTTTCCGCATCGGCCATAACTTCCGCAATAATTTCAGCCGCGGGCTGAATTTTTGAAACCATTCCCGCTATCTGTCCGCAGAAAAAGCATCCCTCTGCAACGTTTCCTTCCTCCGCTGCCTTTCGGAAAGCGCCGACACCATACTGCTCCATCATTTCCGCCGTTGTATCCGCCGCATATTCCAACTTGAGATATTCTCTGCTGAAGGAACTTTTCAGACACCGGCAGGCGGAGGCGTTAAAACGCCGTCCTGTTACAACTGTGGAAACGTCCGTGGCTTTAAGCACCATATCCTTATAGTTTGAATGCACAGGACATTCCTCAGCGCAGAGAAAACGCGTTCCCATCTGGATGCCTACGGCTCCCAGCATAAAGCTGGCAGCCATTCCGCGCCCGTCGGCAATGCCCCCGGCAGCAATTACCGGCACATCCACCCGATCGCAGATCTGCGGAACTAAAGCCAACGTCGAAGTTTCTCCCACATGTCCGCCGGACTCCACTCCCTCTGCAATAACTGCATCCGCTCCGGCTCTCACAGCCATTTTTGCGTATGCCACCGACGCTACAACGGGAATGACCGTAATCCCGGCATCTTTCCACCGGGCCGTATATTTGCCCGGAAGCCCTGCCCCCGTGGTAACAACCGGAATCTTTTCTTCCGCAACAACCTCGGCCACTTCGTCCACATGCGGACTCATCAGCATAATGTTTACACCAAAGGGCTTATCGGTTAAAGAACGTGCGGCGGCAATCTCCCGGCGGAGATAGTCGGGGCCGGCATTCATCGCCGAAATAATTCCCAGGCCTCCGGCATTGGAAACCGCTGCGGCAAGTTTTCCGTCGGCAATCCACGCCATTCCTCCCTGAAAAATCGGATATTTTATACCCAGACGTTCGCACAGTATTGATTTCATTTTATTCCCCCTACTGGATGGTTTCTTCTATCAGCGCAACCAATCCCCCGATATCTGTAATCTTGCGTTCGCCGATGCTGATCTCCTGGCCGAATTCGTCTTCCATTTGCATGAGAAGCTCCATAACGTCCAAAGAATCGAGCCCCAGATCATCAAACTGTGTTTCCATTGTGATCTCAGCTGCATCCATATCAATCCGTTCTGCAATCATCTGTGATACCTTTTCGAATACCATAATTTTTTTCCTCCTGATTTTCCAATCTGATTTTTTAATTTATTTACCATTTAATCAAACATGCGGCATTGGCGAGCCCGCCGCCGAAAGCACTGAGAATCAGCAAATCGCCTGGTTTTATAAGACCCGCTTCATTCATTTCTGTCAGTGCCATCGGTATGCTGGCCGACGAAGTATTGCCGTAATGTCCGATATTTTGAAAAAAGCGTTCGGGAGACACCTTCAGCCGCTGTGCAGCAAAGTCAATAATGCGGGAATTTGCCTGATGAGGAACGATATATGCGATATCCTCAATAGTTTTCCCGGTTTTTTCCAGAAGCGTCTTCGTATCCGCACAGATAGCATTTACTGCGTACTTGAACGTTTCCTGCCCGTTCATATGAATGTACGGCGTTACGGTTTCCCTTCGGAAAAACGGGGAATTCCCCCGGAAGGTACCGATTTCAATTACATCGCTGCCTCCCTTAACCGTAAAAGTTGAAGCCAGGTAATTGTCTCCCCGTTCCAATACTGCAGCTCCCGCTCCGTCCCCGAAAATTACGCAGGTTGAACGGTCGGTCCAATCCACAAGCCTGCTCATACGCTCCGCTCCGATAACAAGAATACGCTGAAATCCGCGCCCCATAAACCCGGCTGCGGTTTCAAGAAGAAAAATAAAAGCGGAACAGGCTGCGTTAATATCAAAAGCCATGCAGCTTACACCCAAACGATTCTGAACCGTGCAGGAAATCGACGGGGAAACATCCTCACCGCTGACCGTGGCCGCGATGATCAAATCGATATCCGAAGCTTTGCAGTTTGCATTTTTCAGCGCTTCCAAAGCAGCTTTATATCCTAAATCCGCCGCTGTCTCATCCGTACAGACGCGGCGTTCCTGCACGCCTACCCTTTGACGAATCCATTCATCGGAAGTTTCAACATATGTCGACAATTCATCGTTTGTGACGATACGCTGCGGAACATACATGCCCACGCCTTTTATTTTAAAGCTCATAGTCTCCGCCGCAGGACGTTTTTACAACGCCCCGTCCTTTCTCTTTTTTAATGTTCTCTATAATTAGTCCCCGTAAAAGAAAAAAGGTTACAAAAAAATCACAGCATTTGCTGTGATTTTTTAAAAACTCCATTCCTTTATTTTGCCTCCCGCTTTTCCTGTTTTAAAAGAAGCCATGTCAATACTCCGATCGTGAAGCCGGAATACAGCATAAGCCCCGCTGTAAAAAACATCCGGCGCCGATTCAGTTTCGCCGCAAATGCATTGTATATCTGCTCCTCATCGGAAAGCAGCACACCGGAAGAGGAAAATCCCCGTTTCATTTCCGCACGGTACTCCTTGTAAAACTTCCGGCATTCCGGACACTTTTGTAAGTGTTCCGCAATCGCTTTTCTGCTTGACCCGCTTACGGAGCCGTCGTTATAAAGGCTAACCATATCCATTACAATATCACAATTCAAATTCATTTTTTAATTCCTCCGCAAGCATTTTCTTGGCTCGGCAAAAAATCACTTTTGCCGAATTTTCGCTGATATTCAGGGTTTGTGCAACCTGCGCAAAACTCATTTCCGCATACACCCGCAGCATGACGACATCTTTATATTTTGAAGGCAGCTTTTTTATCAGCCGCTGCACGGTTTTTTCCGTAAATTCTTTTTCCAGCTTTTTATCAGGCTGTTCTTCGTCCAACGCAAGCACCTCAGCAACCAAGTCAAGAGGCGCTTCCACGAACGCTTTTTTCGTTTTTCGCAGATGCTTTAAATGCACATGCTTCGCAATTCCTACAAGCCATGTATAAAATTCGCTTTGCCCCTTAAATTTATGAAAGGACAGATACGCCTGATAAAATGTTTCCTGAGTCAATTCCTCCGCTACCGCGGGATCTGCGCACATGCGGTAAAGGAAAGAATAAATGCGCGGGAAATATTCCTTATACAAATCCTCCAGCTGATGCGTCATTTTACTTTAACTCCGTTTCCACATGCTGTAATGTTTGGACGAAGTATATCATATCACCCCGTTAAAATCAAGTAAACCGGAAACGATGCCCTCCGCAAACTCATCTCCGCTGAGGAACATTTCACGAATACCCACTCCCCCTTTGGTTTATAAACATATAAAAAGGGTGTATGCCCATAACAGACATACACCGCAATTTGTTAAATTATTATTATGTTTACGCTTCTTCAGCAGTCTCCTCCGCAGGAGCTTCTTCCTGAGCGGACTCATCCAGAGTCGCTTTAATGGAAAGGCTGATGCGCTTTCTTTCCTTGTCGATTTCAAGAATTTTTGCCTGAACGACCTGACCGACCGTCAGCTCGTCTGCAATGTTGGTAACTCTCTTAAAGGCAATCTCGGAAATGTGAACCAATCCGTCCAAACCGGGTTCCAATTCAACAAACGCACCGTATTCCTTGATTTGAACAACTTTGCCTTCGATTACCTGGCCTACCGCGTACTTTTCGTCGATTACTGACCAGGGCTCCGGCTGATTCTGCTTCAGACCCAAGGAAATCTTGCCCTTTTCATTGTTCATGGAAAGAATCTTTACGTTGATCTTCTGTCCGATTTCCAGAGCTTCCTGAGGATGCTTCAGTTTACCCCAGGAGATTTCGGAGATATGGAGCAGTCCGTCCAGACCGCCGATATCCACGAATGCGCCGTAGTCGGTAAATCTCATTACGGTACCTTCTACCACATCACCGACATTGATGCTGTCCCAGATTTCCTGGATTCTCTTCTGTTTTTCTTCAGCCAGATATGCCTTATGAGAGAATACCGCCTTGTTTCTCTTCTGGTCTACACGGCTTACTTTTACCGGCAGCACTTTGCCTACGAATTCATCGGCCTTTTCAACAAACTTGTCAGACAGCTGAGACATGGGGATAAAGCCGGCAACTTCCTTATATACTGCGATAACGCCGCCTCTTACCTCTTTCACAACCTTGGCATTTACAACCGTCTTATTTTCAAGCGCTTCGTTGATTTCATCCCAGTGCTCATTGACCTCGAGCTTCTTTTTGGAGAGCAGGATGTTTCCGTCGCCGTCATCGTTCTTGATAACTTTCGCCTGGATTGTATCGCCTTCTTTATAGAGGTCGGTCAATTCCTGTTCGCCTTCTACGGTCAGTTCGTCTTTGGGGATGATGCCGTCTTTTTTGCAGCCCAGATTTACAACGATGTACTTGTTTGTAACCTGAACGATTTCGCCTTCAACGATTTCGCCTCTTCCGGGCAAGCGCAATGACTTTTCAATTTCATCCATCAGATCGCCCATCTGACAGGGTTCTTCATGCGCGGTTTCTGCAACAGCAGCCGCTTCACTAACTACTTCTTCAACGGGATTGTTTTCGGTGACAAATTCACTCATGGTAGAAATAACCTCCTTAATGATGCGTTCAGGCGTCGACGCGCCTGCCGCAACACCTATTTTATTACATCTTTCGACTTCTTTCAATGGTAAATCTTCTTTTCTTTCCACAAAAATTGCTTTTGCGCAGTTTTCTTTGGCAATCTCATACAATTTTTGCGAATTGGAGCTCTCCCGATCTCCGATGACTACCATGAAATCAGAAACAGCAGCCACATTCCGGCAGCCGTCCTGCCGGTCTCGTGTAGCGCTGCAGATGGTCGGATGAAGAATCAAATCCGGAATCCGTTTTTTCAATTCCTCCGTAGTTTCGTTCCAAAGCCTCTCCGTAATCGTGGTCTGCGCCACAACCGTAACTCGTTCTCCTTCTACCAGCGCAGCTTCTTCTCCATTGGAAACAATTTCCGCCGTATGGTCAGTCCATCCGGCAGTCCCCTGTACTTCGGGATGCTCCCGGTTTCCCACGATAACCACGTTTCTCCCCTGTTTTCTGGCTTCTTCCGCCAGCCGATGGATCCGCAGCACAAAAGGACAGGTGGCATCAACTAAAAGAATCCCTCGCTTTTCCGCTAAACGGTAAAAAGAAGAGCCTTCTCCATGGGAACGAACCACCACTACAGAGCCGGGTTCCGCTTCATCCAGGCTTCCAATCCTGAAAACGCCTTTTTCTTCCAATTCGGAAATCACATGGCTGTTGTGAATCAAAGGGCCGCAGGTATAGATAGAACGTCCCGTGCCCTTGTATTTCTCAATCGTCTCTTCCGTCTTCCGCAGCGCTTCCCGCACACCGAAACAGAAGCCGGAATGCTTTGCAACTTTGATTTCGACCTTTCTCATTTCTTTTTTAAACTTTCCAGATAATTTTTGAAAGCCGCTTCCTTTCCGTTGGCAGTAGGCTCATAGTAGCGAACCCCTGCTTTATACAGGTTATCCGGCAAATACTGCTGTTCTACATATCCGCCGTAGGCGTGAGGATATTTATAATCCAACCCGATCCCTCTCTTTGCAGCCCCGGAATAATGAGAATCTTTTAAGTGCAGCGGCACATCGTCGATGTTTTTTTTATGTAAATCGTTTAAAGCGCCGTCAATGGCCATGATGGCCGTATTGGTTTTCGGGCAGGAGGATAAAAGCAAAACCGCTTCCGAAAGATTGATCCGGGCTTCCGGAAACCCCACCATAAGCGCCGCCTGTACACAAGCCTGAACAATGCTGATCGCCTGCGGATAAGCCAGGCCGATATCCTCGCTGGCAATAACCAGAAGCCGCCGCCCAATCATCTGTACATCAGCGCCTCCGTCGATCAATCGCGCCAGATAATGAATCGACGCGTCCGGATCGCTCCCCCGAATGGATTTTTGAAGCGCGGAAAGCAGATTGAACTTGTCCTCCCGCCGGTCATAGAAAGCAGTCTGCCGCTGCATAGCTTCCCCTACGATCTTCAAATCCAGGATTTGCCCTTCATTCAAATTATCCGCAATGAATCCCAGCGTATCCAGCGCTACCCGCGCGTCCCCGCCGGACAGATCGGCTAATGCTTCCAACGCCGTCTCTTCCCAGACCAGTCTTCGTTTTCCTAACCCTTTTTCCGTATCTTCTAACGCTTTACAAAGCAGCCCGTAAATGTTTTCTTTTGACAGGCGGCGAAACTCATAAACGGAACTTACCCGGCTGAGCACCGCATTATTCACAGCAAAATAAGGATTTTCCGTCGTACTCCCGATAAAACGGATAACTCCTTCTTCCAGCGCTTTCAATAAAGAATCCTGCTGCAATTTATTCCAGCGATGAAACTCATCCACATAAAGGTAGCTTGTCTCTTTCTGCAGCCCGAAGAATTTTACTTTCGCCCGTTCTAAAATTTCTTTTAATTCTTTTATCCCTGCCGTGGACGCATTCAATTCATAGAAATTGGCGTCCATTTCCCCGGCAATGATCCGAGCCAGCGTAGTTTTTCCGGTACCGGAAGGCCCGAAAAAAATAGCTGAGTCAAAAGTTTTATTTTTGATCGCATTGTACAGCAGTGATCCCTTATATAAGAAATGCTCCTGTCCAGTAAATTCATCTAATGTTTCCGGCCGCATCCCGGTCGATAATGGAATCATTGTCCATCCGCCTCCACAGTTGTAATAAATGCGCCTTCCCCCGCGGTCTGCCGCCGCAGTTCCAGCGAGCTCCGAGCAGCGCTTTCGCTTTCAAAAGGACTCTCCACAACCTTAAACGTCCCGTCCTTTTCAAATGTTTTTACTTCGATTCCCAGCGTTTTCAGCCTTGCTGCTTCCGCTTCCGCCGCGGCCTTCGTAGTAAAACTTCCGTATTGTATGGTATAAAGGTTTGCCGTGCCGCCTGCAGCGGCAGATGTTTCCTTGGTTTCTTCTTCTTTTTTTTCTTTTTGAGGGTCAATTTCCTCGATATCCTGTCCGTCGCTGATCACACCGCCGGATTCCTTTTTATCCTTTCCGGCATCGGTCGAAGGCTCTTTTCCCCCGGATTCCCGCTGTGCTTCGGGAACCGATTTCTCATTTGAAAACAACCAGGGTCCCACCAAATACTTGGCAGAAAAGCAGCCGGCGCTCACAGCCAGCGCAGCAATTAAAAAAAAGATTGTCAAATTTCTGCTGAAAGTAATTCGTTTCCGTACTCCCCGCCGTCTATTTCTCAATTTCTTACCCTCTCATCTTTCTGTTTTCGGGACATCCCTACCTCATACTATGGGAGAGTACAGGAAATTATGCTAAAAACCGATATTGAAAATCCGGATTCCGCCGCTCACCGAAATCAGGCTTTTCGCTGGATTCTGTGCCTGTAAAATTGGATTACCATTGTAAACACATAATCGTAAAGTAAGAAAATTAACGCCGAAGCTGCCAGCAGAAGACAGAGAGGATATTCCACGGGAATCCCAACGGCTCCCAGAAACAGTTCCTTAAAAAAGTACAGCAGAACAAACACTGCGCTTCCGAAAAAAAGCAGCTTCAGAAGAATTTCCAAAGGTGTTTTTCCAATCTGTTCTATGTAAAACTTAACCAGTGCATAAAGGCCAAAGAAAACCGCATACAATAACGCCGCCCCTTTATTTGGAATTAAAAAAAACGTCAGCAAAGCCGAAGCAAAATAAAACATCCATCCGCCTTTCGCGCCCGCTTCCACAACCATTGCCGCCGTGAAAAAGGAACTGAGCGCATAAAAGCTCAGTTCGATTCCGGGAACGAAGGAAGCCAGAAACAGGGAAGCTGCCGAAAGCGCCAGCAGCACGCCGCCTAAAGCGATTGTACGACTCTTCTCCTTCATACTCATACCTCTTTGTTCTCTTCTAACAATCCGTCAAACAATCCAAACAGATCAGACACTGGCACATACGGCACATCTCGTCACTGCGGGAGTCGTATCCTCTTCCGTATGCCGCATTGCGGTAGTTTCCGGTAGTACGCATAAGCATGTTCATGGTATTGTTGTATTCGTAATTATTGGGATCCATGCTGATTGCGGTCTGCACATTGGTCAGCGCGTCGTCATACCAGCCCCGGCGAAGAGAAACCATGCCCCGCAAATAGAACCACTCTGCGCATCGGTTCCGGCTTCGCTCCAAAGCCTGCTCCGCCTGATCCAGACGACCCGCGTCCAAATCCCGGCGAATCTGCGCAAATTCGGAGTTCCTTCCGGCATTTCCGCCGTAAGACGTTCCGCCGTTATAGGAACTGCCGCCGGACGCCCCCTGGTTTTTCATCAGCAAGTCATACGCCTCATTGATTTCCCGAAGCTTTTCTTCTGCCAGCTCATACAGAGGATTGTCCTGATGCTTATCGGGATGGTACTTTTTTACCTGTTCCCGATATGCGGCTTTAATTTCCTCAACGCTGGCGCCTTCTTTAATACCCAATACTTCATACGGATTCTGCATCTGTTATATTCCCTTTCTTCAGTACTGCTTCTGTTTTTTTCATCAACCCGAAATAAACAATATTATCGATCAACCCTTTGTTTTTTTCCCGGTCCAGTTCTGTCCACGCTTCCGCGATCTTTCCCAGACAGGAAAACAAATTGTATTCTACCCGCTCCTTTATGCGAGTACGGAACTGGCCTACAGTTTCTCTGTCCGCAGAAAATTCAAAGCGGGATAAAAGCGGATTGTATTCCTTGCGAGCGAAATCATCCTCCAAATCATCCCATGCGTCAATAAAATAAATCCATTTCCCCATATGATAGCCGATATGCTTCAGCGGCTCTTCCGCGGTTGTTCCTTCCAGCCATTCGGGAACGCAGACTGCCTCCATCAGTTTTGCGAACGGCTCTGCCGCCCGGTCCATAGACCGGCAGTTTTCCGATTCCAGCTGCGCCAGATCCCGAAGATTCTTTTCCATCAGTATACCTTTTTTTTCATGAAGTTTCATCCACTTTCGAAAACTATTTTTCAGCAGAAAAACCCCTGCCGCACCACGAACTGCGTGCTCATCGGCTAAATCATCCTTCAGCTTATAATAAGCAAGAAATAAAATAATATCCGCGGCATAATCCAAGGCATCCTGATTATAAACTACCTTTCTTTTTTTCAGCGGATGCGCAATACAGCGCTCCGCTTCTACTCTCTCTTCTTTTTCATCAAAGCAGGAAACGATCAGTGCCAGAAAAACCGCGTCATAATTCAAAACCATTCGGGGAAGCTGTCCGTACCGTCTCCCGATGGATTTGCAAATCCCGCAGTAATACCCACTGTAAAGTTCATATTCTTTCACTTTTAATTCCGGCTTATCCGGTACGATATATCCTAACATAAAAGTCCCGTTTTTTACATTTATCCGATTTTAACACATAAATCCTTTCCTGTTTTATTATGAATGAATCCCCTGCAAAAAGCAAATGCTATCCTCATGAAAACTATGTGGAAATTGAGTGAATCTCTTGAAAAAAACAAAGCTGATCTGGAAACAATTTTTCCTGCTGATAAAACCATAAAATACAGAGATATCGTCAATCGTGAAAATCCGAAACTGCGGTGGATTCTTGTCTTTGTAGACGGCATGAGCAGCAGCCTGACATTAAACCAGCATGTTATAACACCGCTGCTCCTTGCCGAAGGCCTAAACCCAACGGCACAGCTCATCCCCAAATTATGCAGCGATATTTTAGCCTTTAACGAGCTGAGCAGAAGCAAAAAAGGAGATGAACTCCTTGACAGCTTAATGTCAGGCGACGCCATACTTTTGACCGATGGATATGCCGAAGGCATTGTAGTAGGCGCAAAGGACTGGGAAACACGAGGGCTGGAAGAACCGGACTCGGAACGGGTTCTGGCGGGTCCCAGAGAAGGTTTTAACGAATCCATTTTAGTAAACCTCTCTCTTCTTCGCCGAAAAATCCAAAATCCTTCGCTTAAATATGAATTTCAGCAATTAGGTCAGCAGACAAAAACCAAGATCTGCATCTGCTGGATGGATGGAATTGCAAATCCCGAAATTCTTTCTGAGCTGCGCTTCCGTATAGCCGCCATAAATATTGACGGAATTTTAGATGCCAATTACATCCAAGAACTTATACGGGATTCCCGCTGGTCTCCATTTTTGAGTACAGGTTCTACGGAACGGCCGGATGTGGTAGCCGCAAAGCTGCTGGAAGGCCGGATTGCCATCTTTGCAGACGGAACACCGGTAGTCGTAACCGTTCCTTTTTTCCTGCTGGAAAATTTCCAGACAAACGACGATTATTATTCGGATTTCTGGTTCGGTTCTTTCGGACGCATTCTGCGGATTATTGCCTTTTTCATCGCTATCGGCCTGCCGGCGCTTTACTTATCCTTTGCCACCTTCAACCAGGAACTTCTGTCCACCAGAGTTCTCCTCAGCCTTTCCGAAGCCCGCTCCGGCCTGCCTTTTCCCACCCTCCTGGAAATGATCATTCTGATTTTATCTTTTGAATTGATTCGGGAAAGCGGCTCCCGCATTCCTTCCGGGTTCGGACAAACATTATCTGTGGTCGGTGGTCTGGTTTTAGGGCAGGCGGCTGTAGATGCGCGTCTGGTCAGCATCCCTGTGGTAATTATCGTGGCGTTTTCCGGCATCACCGGGCTTACCATCCCGCAGCTGAAAACGCCCATCCTCCTGCTTCGGCTTCTGTGGCTTTTATTATCGGCAATTTTAGGGATTCCCGGTTTTCTGCTGGGTGCCGCCTGGCTTTTAATTCACCTGGCATCTTTAGAAACGTTCGGGCTTCCCTACGCGTCTTTCCTGAACCGTACAAAGCGACAGAAATACAAGGATGTATTAGCCCGGGCACCTTGGAACCAGATGGAGCTGCGCCCTGATAAAATCAGTTTCGGAAATATACACAGACAAAAGAAAAGGGGATCTGAAAATGAAAAAAAGAAGTAAACCTGCTTCTTTCCTGGGTTTTTTTACTGTTCTGCTCTGCTTCTTTCTCACCGGCTGTCTGGGGCAAACGGAAATCAACGATTTTTCCATAATCTCCGGCGCCGCTTTAGATTACAGCACAGAAACCGGCGAATACACCGTAACCGCAGAAGTTGCCACCCGTTTTCCGGATGCGCCGGAAGGCGAACCTGAATTGCAGATTATAAAGGGGAAGGGAAAAACATTTCAGGAAGCGGTTCAGCAAATGCAGGATCAAAAAGGAAAACAGACCTACTGGAGCCATGCGCAGGTTCTTCTTTTCAGCCAAAATTCCGCGTCCGCCTTCGAATCAACCTTGGATTATCTGATTTTTGAAAGTGATATGCGCTTGTCTGTGGATCTGATCGTATTGGATCTGCCCCAGGCTTCCGATTTCTGGAATCTGAAACCCGGCTCTACCGGGATTCATGCGTTTGACCTGGAAGAAATGCTGGCGTCGGCAAAAAACAGAACGCTGGTTCCCCGTATGAAAGCGTTTCAAGCGTATGAAATTTTAAATGGACAGAACCAGCCCCTGCTGCTTCCCTGCCTTTCGGCCGAAGAAAACACGCCGGTCTTTTCTTCTCCCATACAATACCAGGACGGTGCTTTTCATGTTGTAAAAAGCAGAAGCGCTCCGAATTCTGAGAAAGGAAACAAATGATGAACAAACAAAATTCCGGTCTGCATTTATCCAAATCCGCATTCTTATTTTTTATTCCGCCTTTTCTTCTCCTGGGCTCATTTTTGCCGCAGACCCGCTTTTTCTGGGTTGCCGTTCCTTTAAGCGCAATAATAGCTTTCTTTCCGATCTGTCTGTCCCGGCGTTTTCTCCTTCGGGACGGAATGGGGAAAAATGTATTTCTTTTTCTTTTGTCACTGTTCTTTTTCATTATGATTATCTGGGGCATCTCCCGGTTTTTAAAAGGGCAGGTCATCCAGAATTCGCCCGTTTGTCTGTTTCCCGCATGCCTTTTGCTGTTTTTATTTTCATCCTCCCTTGCTCTCAAAGACGAAAAATTCTTATTCCGCTTAGCCTCCATCAGCTCTCCTCTCATTTTAGTCTTGCTTGTAATTTCCGCAGCGGCCACCTTTCGAAAAGTGGAGCTTTTCTTTCTGCCTTCTGCAGAATACTGGTTCCCTTCTCAAAATATCCAAGGTTTTCTTTTTTCCGTTTTCGCTTGCACCCTTCTTTGGATCAGTATAAGCATGATGCTCCTGAATATAGAAAATCTGGAATTTTCCGCTGCCGACTTCGGGAAAATGCTTTGCGTGTCTGCTTTGATTTTAAGCGTTCTGTTCTTTTCCGCAGTATTAGCTCTCGGACCGAATCTGACAGAAGCCCTTCCCTATCCCTGGTATTCTGCTCCCGGCCTGGATCGGCGGGCAGGCTATCTGGATCGGCAGGAGCTGTTTTCCTGCGCGGCGCTGATCCTCTCTCTTCCCCCCTACCTGCTTCTGCTTCTCAACCAGATTTTAAAACCCCTCAAGCTGTCGAAATTTCAACAAAAAAAGCCTTTTATATTTTTAAAAATAAACGATAGACATTCCGGCGGCAATCCGCTATAATGAGTCAAAGATATTTAAAATAATCCAACGGCCGATCTCTCTTCGGAAAATCGTTCCCTTGAAATTCATTTTAAATATTGATTTATTACCAAAATGGAGGAACAAAAATTAATGGAAGACAAAATACTCGTATGTCAGGGCTGCGGACAGGAATTCGTGTTCACAGTAGGCGAACAGGAATTCTACAAAGAAAAGGGTTTTGATAACGAACCGAAGAGATGCAAAGCCTGCAGAGACAAAAAAAAGGCGGAAAGAAGACAGAGAACGGAAATCGCCGAATAGCAGGCCTGTCGGTCAATGTTGACAATAAAATAAAATCGACCGGCAAAAGAACTGCGGTAGTTTAGCGGAGTGTCCGTAAAACAGTAATCCAACAAAATTACTACTTTGCAGCATCTGTCAGGCAGGGTTAGTCAACGAAAAACACGCCATATTCAGCTCCAGAGGCTGGGTATGGCGTGTTTTTGCATATTCTCATATCTTTTTCTTACCTGCGTGCGAACGGTTGATATTTGAAAAAAACATGCGATAATTGCAATATTTATGGACGCAAACGAAAGTTTTCGGGGATGGTATTTCTTGATTGGTCGTGTTTCACCGATCAAGGCCCCTGTTCTGCAGAAAAGAGGAATATGAAATGCGGGAAGCAAAAACCATAACAATTTTATCCAATGGGACAAAGCGTGAGCTGAACGTCAACACGGTTCTCTATATTCTGATGAAAAAGAATTATGCCGAGATACACACATTCAGCGGCAAGCACTACAAAACAAGGATCACGCTCAATGAGCTTGAGAAGGATCTGGGCGACAGCTTTCTCAAGGTGAGCCGTGGCTGCCTGGTGTCGGTCATGGCGATCCACGACATCTCCAATGTCATTGAACTTACCACTGGCGAGTCTTTGCCCTATTCGGTTCGAAACAGGAATGCGGTCGTTGCCCAATTACAGGAAAAGCAGAAGCTGATCATCAGCCGCTTCAGCGAGGGAAGAATTCCCGAGGAAGAAGAAGCCTATCACGCCCATTACCGATGCTTTGATGATTTGCCCATTGCCTTTGCGGATATCGAAATGGTGTTTGACGATGAGCGACGGGCGGTGGACTGGATCTTCCGCTATGGCAATCAGGCGCTGGCTTTACTGGAAAAGATTCCTCTGGAAAAGCTTATCGGCAGCACCTTCAGCAACCTGTTCCCCAACATGAACGACAAGTGGCTTCGAGCCTATGAACAGGCGGCGCTGTACGGCGCGACACTGGAAATCGTTGATTTCAGCCCGGAGATCGACACCTATCTGCGGATTCTCTGCTTCCCCACCTTCCGTGGGCACTGCGGCTGCATCCTGTCCGATGTTTCACAGATCCATTACACCCGAACCAGCAGGGAAGCACCCGAAGCGCTGATGCACTACTTCGGAAAGCTGCTGGAGTCAAACTGAATTTTTCGAGCTGGGACGAATGCGGAATTTTGTCCCAGACCGAAATATATTCGTCTCAAATATTCACTATTCGTCCCTATCATCTTGCTTTTCCCAAAAAAGTCGTATACTATAGAGTAACGAATTATGGGCATTTATGTCGAATCGCACGGAAGGGATACTTGCCCGGAGCGTATGGAAACCTGTGGAGGTAATGTGAATGAAAAAAAGATTGTTAAGCATCATCCTTGCCCTGGCCATGTGCCTGGGGTTGCTGCCCGCAACGGCGCTGGCAGCGACGAACGAAGACGATTATTGGACCGATGTGCTGATCCCGTGGAATCAGACACTGGACGGTGATGTTCTCGACAGCAGAGGGACCTTAACGTCTGCGGCCTATGTGTCGGACAACGGCATCTACGAGATCTGGGCGGGCGGTAATGTCCTCCAGCTCCAGGCATACAAAGAACAAACGAATGGTGTTATGTCTGACGTTCAGTACGCGTTCTATGAAAAGACGACCACAATCACGACCAACACCGAGGCCGTCCGGTTCCGTTTTCATGTGGTCGACGAGACGCACATTACCATCCAGTGCATCGGCAATGCCGCGCCCTATTATAATCAGACGCTATACATTCTCCCACAATACAATCAGCCCATTGACGGCAAGTATCTCGGCTGGAACAGCGTGTCCGATGTCTTTCTTTCGGATGAGCCGGTGCTGATCGAGCTCAAAGATAAAGATCTGAAGTGCGTCAGCACCGGCAGGCGCCTGTTTAGCTATGGCTATCCCAAGTTCAGAAAGATGCAGGAGACCCTGTCCGTCAAAAAGGTGCAGACCTTTACCTATGACGGCACCGTGAAGCTGCCGGTCATTACCGGCACGAACAATGATCCCCAGCGGACATCAGAGGTCAATTATGGTCTGGACGGCGTAGATACATGGTATACCAAGTCCAAGGCAACGGAAGACGCCGGTTTCCGCAAGGATGTCGGTTCGTATCAGGTGTATATTCGAGTCAAACGTCAAAAGGTCACAAACTCCGGCGCCAGCGGTAATGACACCTTTGTGTTCGGACCGATCACCGTCAATATCGTCAATCAGGCGCAGATCACCAGAGATGCTGCCGCCATTGCGGGACTGACCTATAACGGCAAGACGCAGGAACTGGTGTCCCCCGCGAATGGCACCGTCGGTACCGTGAAGTACAGCCTGGACAACACCAGCTGGAGCACGGACATCCCAACGGCGAAAGATGCCGGGACCTATACGGTCTACTATAAGGTCTTCGGCGAAGCGTTCAACGACGGAACCTCAACCGTTCCGATCAGCGACAGCGAAACAAAAAGCGTTTCCGTCACCATCGCGAAACAGGCGCTGAAGTTGAATTCGGATGAGGTGAAGCAGAATCAAGTTAAATACTTCACAGGAAGGAAGCTCTCTCCGCCCTGCATGAAAGCAGGCGAGTATGGTACTACAAGCAAAATTATCCCTGCTGATGCAATTACCTATGGCGGGGACTATTTGAAATCCGCTGTCGGGGAATATACCGCAACAGTTCAGCCATCTTCCAACTATACCTGGAAGGACGGGAGCACCGACCCGGTCTCTCTGAATTGGAAAATCATAAGTAGGACTATTAACTTAACGGGCGTCACAGCGCAGAGCCGCCCCTATGAAGCAGGGAATCTCAATGTAAACATCACATGGGATGGAACGGTTAATCCGATCAATATCGATGATGATGCGCAGAACGCGCTGAATGAGGCGCTGAGAGACGGGAAGTTCACCATAACGGTTGACCCCATCGGCGTGATGGAGGATGATGCGGTTGGTACGAATAAGAAGGTGAGGGTTAAAGCGACGATGACGGGTACGGATGAGT
>JALEJU010000015.1 GCA_022769485.1 Bacillota bacterium | reverse complement strand
CAATCTGTGCTCCTATGGACCCGGCTTCAAACAGAGCTTTGTAACCGGTATTGGTCTGGATAAGCCCGCATTGAATACAGCATTCCAATATTCCGGTGAACATCAGACACTGCGCCGCCGTGATGTCGCCACCAATCATCTGCAGCCACTCTACGCCGCTGACATATATCAAGGCATATACAATAGAAGCTGTTAACAGCAAAAACGGCAGATATTTTTTCCTTTGCGAGTGCCGGCACTTGATTAACATGATGACAAATGCCGCTAAAGCGCAAAGTATCTCCCACCCGAGTACGATATAATATCCGAATGTATATCCATTGTTTCTGTCCGTCCATACCTCTCCTTTCGGGAAGGAAAAGACAAGCTGATGGAGATCATTTGTAAGCACCAGCAGCAGACAAAGCACTGTAGGAATATATAATAACAGAAGCATCGTTTTCGATAACCTTGCGTTCACGGGTCTGCCCAGCGAGATGGCTACAAACAAAGAAAACAGTGGGATAAACAGCATCGGCAGGTAGTACAAGTACCATAGATACCGTTTGATTTCGGCATCGGCTGTAAAAAAGTAATTCGTTGAACGGATAACAAACCAGAAAACCATTAAGCAGGAAACGGAAATCAGATAATGGCGCACCTGTACCTGAATAATCCGTTTACTGACGGAAATTCCCCATCCGATATAAAGGGCGATATAGATAAGCGAGCGGACGATCCCCCCCGGAACAATCAGTATATCAAACTTTCCCAAAACGCGTAAGAAAATAGCAGAGAAAATCATCGCGGCTACAAGAAAGCCTGTTTTGTGATTTTGTTTCGCCATGCGGGACCTCCTTTCAAAAATGTTTCATTTTGTTTTACTGTTTGTGCCGGGTATCAGCGGCGTTTGTTTACGGGGGTCTGTGGGCTTTATGGAAATGCACTGTATTTTCGCACAACTTCCGTGTGGATACAAAAATCCATTATGCATTATATCATTTTTTTCAACAAATTTCAATCTTTTTTGGTATTGTGGAATACCATGTGCTATTGATTTTTTGGGTTGAACCGATTACCCTTGATTTGAACCGATGGGTATCAGTTTGAACCCATAGACCTTGATTTGAACCGATGGGCATATTTTCTATTAAAATATATGTCCCTTTCCAACGAAAAAAGCGAGAAACCGTGTTTGATTTCCGCAGAATCGAACACGGCTTTTTCGTTCCCCGCAGTCTAAAATACGCCTGTTCTCAGAATTTTGCCGGCGCCGGTTGCTTTTTTATAAATTACCGATATAATAAAAGGGACATATAAGAAAGCGTGATAGAGGCGCGGCTGCTAAAAGTAACTCTCTGTGTTGCAGGCCTGAAAGAGAGCAAAAGGAGCATCCGCCGAGGTTTTTCGCCCCTGCCTGAAGGCGTAAAATCGGGACGTCGGAGAATATCCGCCGTACTGTCGCAGAACTTTTTTCTGCGGAGTGCTATCATGGCGTACATTCGGATATCAGCTCCCCCGCATGAAGCCATGATGGAACATATCATAGCTTCATTTTTAATGTAAGGAGAAAAAACATGAAAAAAACTCTACACAGACTATTGCCTCTCCTGGCAGTGGTATTCCTGCTGGTGCTGACGCTGTCTCCTGTCGCTTTCGCCGCCGGCGACCCAACAGAAGCAGCGGGTACAAAAATGATCGAATGTCCGGACTGCGGAGGCAGCGGCGCATGCATGAGCTGCTACGGTCTGGATTCAGACTGTGAGGACTGCGGCGGCGCCAATATCTGCGCCACATGCGAGGGCACCGGTTATACGAAATCCCCCAGCCATTTCTACAACACCTTCTGGGCTCTGCTTCCTCCCATTATCGCTATCGCACTGGCGCTTATCACGAAAGAAGTATACTCTTCTTTGTTTATCGGGATTTTAGCGGGAGGACTTCTGTATTCCAACTTTTCCTTTGAAGGAACCGTCCTCCATGTATTCAGCGACGGCGTGGTTTCGGTACTGTCCGACAGCTACAACGTGGGTATCCTGATATTCCTGGTTATTTTGGGCTGCATGGTCTGCCTGATGAACAAAGCCGGCGGTTCGGCCGCTTTTGGACGTTGGGCTCAAACTCACATTAAAACCCGTATCGGGGCTCAGCTGTCCTCTGTCGTTCTGGGCTGTCTGATTTTCATCGATGACTATTTTAACTGCCTGACCGTAGGCAGCGTTATGCGCCCGATTACCGACAAACATCACATCTCACGGGCTAAATTAGCTTACCTGATCGACGCTACCGCTGCACCCATCTGCATTATAGCTCCTATCTCTTCCTGGGCGGCTGCCGTAGCCGGTTTCGCAGAAGACGGCCAGGGTCTGAACCTGTTCATTCAAGCTATTCCCTATAATTTCTACGCCCTGCTTACCATCATTATGATGATCGGTCTGGTAGTTCTGCGTGTAGATTTCGGCCCTATGGCTCGCTACGAAACCAACGCCATCGAAAAGAACGACTTGTTTTCAGGCTCCAACCCTTATGCCATGCTGGACGAAGAAACAAAGGAGGAAAAAGGCCGGGTTATCGATCTTGTGATTCCCATCGCCGCACTGGTAATCTGCTGTGTAATCGGAATGATCTATTCCGGCGGATTCTTCTCCGGCGCCGGCTTTATTGAAGCCTTCTCCAACTCCGACGCATCCGTAGGTCTTATGCTGGGCTCCGCATTTGCCTTGGTGTTCGTCTTCATTTACTACGGTATCCGCCGGGCTATGACCTTTAAAAATATGATGGCTTGTATTCCCGACGGCGTTAAGGCTATGGTTCCCGCCATCCTGATTCTCACCTTTGCGTGGTCCCTGAAAGCTATGACAGACTCCCTGGGTGCAAAATATTTTGTACGGGATTTCGTATACGGTAACGCAGGAAGCCTGCAGATGCTCCTGCCCGCCATCGTGTTCCTCATCGGCTGTGGCTTGGCATTTGCCACAGGCACCAGCTGGGGCACCTTCGGCATTTTGATTCCCATCGTACAAAGCGTATTCCCGATGGACAACCCTCTGAGCATTATCTGCATTTCCGCCTGTATGGCCGGCGCCGTCTGCGGGGATCACTGTTCCCCCATTTCCGACACCACCATCATGGCTTCCGCAGGCGCTCAATGCGACCATGTAAACCATGTGTCCACCCAGCTGCCTTATGCGCTTACCTGCGCGGGGGTTTCCTTCGTGTGCTATATCCTTGCCGGAGCTTTGGCGTCTGCGGGCGCACCCGGGATCATCGCGCTTCCTGTTGGCATCGCGTTGATGCTGGTCACTCTGCTTGCACTGCGCAGACGGTACGGCAAAGAAGCCATATAGATCACTTTAAAATAATTTCAAATTTCGATTTGCGAAACAAGACAAGGGAAAGCGGTATAGCCGCTTTCCCTTGCAGCAAAACTGCCCCCGCTTGACAAGCTCACTTGACCGGCGGGGGCAGTTTTTATCACATTTTTACTTTTTGTTTATCAGTGGCAGTCGCAACCGCAGGATCTGCAGTCCCCGTCACATTCTTCGTCACCGTCGCCGTGATCGTGATTGCATGTGGCTTCGCCCAGATCCAATTCTCCTCTCAGGAATTCCGCAACCCGGTCGTCTGCTTTTCCTTCATGTCCGGAAATGACCCAGATATCCGAATCGTTCAGCACCTGAACCGCAGCTTCGCCGATGCCGCCGCAGATTACCGCATTAACACCGTACATTTTCAGGAATTTCGCAATCGCGTCGTGGCCGCTTCCCGCGGGATCCACCAGCACGGAACCCACTACCTGACCGTTTTCCACATTGTACATCCGGAAACCCTCTGCCTTTCCGAAATGAGGATAAATATTGTCACCGTCCACGGGAACCGCAATCCGGATAAAGTCATCTTCATCCAGTTCCTTTACTCTGCGGGAGAAAGCCTGAGCCAGCTTATCCAACCATTCGCCGTTTAAGGATTCCACCAGGCCCTCATCACAGGCTTCCGCAATCCGCGGGTCGATGGGCAGACGTCCCAATACATGCAGATGATATTCGTCCGCTATATCCTGTACATGGCTCTTGCCGTAAATTTCATACGCTTTTCCGCAGTCCGGGCACTGGAAATAGGACAGATTTTCTACAATGCCCAAAACCGGAACATTCATCATCTGCGCCATACGAACCGCCTTGGAGACAACCATAGAAACCAAAGACTGAGGCGTAGTCACGATCACGATGCCGTCAATGGGGAGAGACTGGAATACGGTCAAAGGAACATCGCCGGTTCCGGGAGGCATATCCACAAACAGATAATCTTCGTTTTCCCAGATGACATCTGTCCAGAACTGCTTTACCGCACCTGCAATAACAGGCCCCCTCCATACCACGGGATCCGTGTCCTTTTGAAGTAAAAGATTAATGGACATGACATCGATGCCGCTTTCTGTTTTTACAGGATACAGACCCAAATCTGTCATTTCCGCTTTTTTCTTAATTCCGAACATCCGCGGAATCGAAGGGCCGGTAATATCCGCGTCCAAAACGCCTACGCCTGCTCCTGTACGGGACATGGCCACTGCCAGCATCGACGTGACCATCGATTTCCCTACGCCGCCTTTTCCGCTTACAATTCCGATTACTTTCTTTACACTGCTTCTTTCATGGGGCTGCGCCGCCAAAGATTCTCTTTCCGCACAGTTGGAAGAACAGCTTCCGCAATCATGATTACATGCTTCACTCATGGTTTTTCTCCTTTTATCCATTCCCGCAGAAAGCCAAATTCAATTGCGGGGACATATTTTTTATATTGCTTCTATTATACCACATTATGTAAAAAGAAAAACATCAAAAACGATTTCTGCTACCCCATGAGTTTCTCCTTTATCTGAACAAAGATAGCACAGAGCCGCGCCCAAAAACCTTCGTCCTCGGGTTCCTGCTCCAGATCAACGATGTCATCATCCGTGCTTTCATGCGTCAGTTCCGCACTTCGCAGAATGATCTGCACGCTGGAAGGCTCCGGATTCTTCGGCGAAGTCAAGGAAATTTTATCCGCCCCGGCATCCAGATTCAAAAAATTATTTTCATCTTCAAACTCACTGATCTGCCGGTCAACGGCATCTTTCACCGTGCTGTTAGCCGTGCGGATCAGGGAAATATTTTTTAACCCGCTTCTGCATTGATCCAGCACCTGAATCATCCCCTGGGCGCTCTGGGTCAGGCTGCGGTCAAAAGGCTCACCGTTTTCCTTCAAAATATTGTTCATGGAAGTTAAATTCTGAATCAAACTGTGCATAACCCCGGAGCTGTCTGTTACCAGCTGTTTGGAAGACGTGACCACAGATACAATATCCTCATGATATGTTCCTATGGCATTTCCCATCTGTGTACTGGCGGAAGCCACTTTCATCATGGATTTGGACAGATCCTCCAATGTATCGCAGGCGCTTTTCAGCGAGCTCATAACCCGGTCGGCTCCTTTTCTCTTTGACGCACTGTCCATCATAGTCTGCAATTGCTTCAAAGTCAGATTCCCGAAAAAGCCCCTGTCCTGTGTAGCAGGGTCCCAGTAAACCGGCATTCCCGTGCCGGGATCCAGTCCTTTCGGTCCCTGCATGGAATTATACATTTGCGCCAGGGCAGTCATCATATTCGCAATATCTTTTTTATAGGCCTCCAGATCGTCCTCCAAGATCTCCATAGCGTCCTGCAGGCTTTCCATATCATCTGCCAGGTAGTCAAAATCCTTTCTTAAAGACCCCAGGGTTTTTAAAAGTCCCTCTGTTTTATCTAAAAGCAGCTCTGTCATTTCCTCTGCGTTTTTCAGCTCGGGAATCAACAGATCCAGATCTTTTGCAAGAACTTCCAACTGCTCTAAGCTCTCCTGACGCTCCTCCTCCAGCGACTCTCTCTGTTCGCTGACATTCTGATGAACACCCTCCAGCCCGGACACACCCTCGCTCATGGCCGCCAGCCCGCTGTCCATGCTTTCCAAAGTCAAGCAAAGCGCGTTAATGCTATCGTAAATAGCATCCGCAGAATCCTTGACCGTATCTTTCGTTTCCTTTAAATCCGCAATTTTTTCCAGCTGCTCCGCCGTCCCCGGAATCATCATCATGGTCACACCGCTGCTTTCAAAATCTGTGGTTCCGATGCGGACGGTATAGGTCATATCTTCCCCCGGGAGTCCTAAGAACATGGCGCCTTTATATGTACCTAAACTCTGCAGCTGTGCGCCTTCCGCTTCAAAGCTCAGAGTGTCTTCCATATTGACGTAAAGCGCAGCGGAAAGCAGCATATTGTTGCGAAAATACTCGGTGGCTTTTGGGTTGGGAATCGCATGGATGTTAATCTCTACCAGCCCCTCCGCACCGATCAGTTCCTCCGCTTTTTTCGGTACGCCGTTCAGTTTATAGGAAATATCAAAACTCCAGGGCAGAATCAGCTGATCCAAGCCCAGATTGCAGCTGTAATAGAACCGTTTTTCCAAGGGTTTTTTAAACGTCCACTGTACGCCGGCGCCGCTCAGCTTCGGTTCATCGTAAGTGGACATATTCTCTACCGACTCATAGGTCCCGTAATCGGTAAATTCCGTCAGGCCGTTCATAGCGCAGCCTTTTACCACGCTTACATCCTGCAGACCGCCGTAATAATCCAAGTTCACATAGGCCGCCTCGTCCACATCTACCCGGGGAGCCGCCGCGTAAACGGGCTGCGCAAAACCCGGCAGCACTGCGGTCAATACCAACGCTCCGCATATAATCCACACCGGACATTTTCTCATCATGTGTTTAAATCTCTTCATCGTTTTTATTCCCCTTTCCGAAAAGGCGTTTCCCGGACCGTTCTAAATTTCCAAAACGGGTGGCCATAATGGGTTTATCAAACCAGACGAACAAATTGGGCAGGATTCCGATAACCAGCAAAATGCTCAGAAGAGCTCCCCGGCCGATGAGATGCCCTAAATCCATAATTGCCGTAATACTCGAAAGCATATACACGCCGTAGCCTGCCACAGACAAAATCAGCCCTGAAATCAAAATGGGCAGGCAGGAATCTTTCGTAGCCAGTTCCGACGCTGTCCGCTTATCGTGGTTCTCCCTGTGCAACTGGTAATGATGAGTCATGACAATGGAATAGTCAATCGTAGCGCCAAGCTGCAGACAGCTGACGATAACATAACCCATATACAAAATTCGATCTCCCATTAAATAAGGCACTACCATATTGATATTGATGGCGCACTCGATGGGAATCAGCAGAGCAATGGGAAGAAACAGGTTTCGGAAAGCCAGAATAACTGCCAGGGCAACACCCACAAGAGACAGGAATTCCACCAGATTATAGTCGTCCACGATTACGTCCCGAATGTCCATTGTAGACGGTGTTTCTCCTACAACTGCACCTCCTTCCGGATAATATTTCTCCACAATAGCCTTAACCTCTTCAATGCAGGAAAACGCAAAATCGCTTTCCGAGCTGGTACGCAGCACACAGATCAGCCGGGAATAATTGTCCGTATGTAAAAGAGAAACCGTGCTTTCCGGAAGGAAACTGACCGGAACCCCCTCCGGAAGGATTCCCGCCAGAGAGGTGACCGAACCCATGTATTCCAGGTTTTCCAATTCCTCAGCCAAAAGTTTTTCCGTTACCATAGAATCGTTTGGTATAATCACCAGCAGCGGATTGCTTCGCCCGAACTTTTCGTCCATCTCCTGCGTATCTTCGTAAACCTCCGTACCTTCGCAGAGGCCGAAGGCATTGCTGCCGAATGTGTAATCCGTCATATATTTCCCTACAAAAGAAGGAACCGTCAAAATTACCACCAGAACCAGCAGCAGAAAACGGTATTTGTACACGCCTTTGGCAACCCGGTCAAACTTAGGCACCAGGGGCTTATGACGAAACCGTTCCACCAGATGATTCCACCGCAGCAAAGCCGCAGGCATAAGCGTCACAACCGTAATCAAACTGATCAGAATACCTTTTGCCAGTACAAGCCCGATATCCTTGCCGATGCTGTATCGCATGAGAACCAGAACAATAAATCCGCATACAGCGGCGCTTCCGGCAGAGGCGATGGGCACAATGCTCTTCTTTATGGACTTTTTCAAGCACTCCTTTATATCGGCATTCTCCGATTTTGCCCGTTCCTTCGTAAAATTGTCCAACAGGATGATGGTATAATCCATAGCGATGGCCAGCTGCAAAATCGCCGCAATGCTCAGCGTAATGCTGGATATGCTGCCCATAATCAGATTCGTTCCCATATTGATGATAATGGACACCGCGATTACCAGCAAGAAAATTACCGGCTCAAACCAGGATTCCGTACCCAAAAGCAGGATCAGAAAGATAACACAGGTACCCATAATCAAAATCAAAGCCGCTTCGTGCGCCAGAGATTCCGTTTGAAACTTATTCTGCACCGCCGTGCCGCCGTAGCAGCCTTTCTCGCCTACAATTTCTTTGATCTCGTCGATGGTATCGTAGGTTTCCTGAGAATAATTTCCCTCCGTAAACGTAATATCCATAATCGCGCAGCGGTCTTTATAATATTTCGTGTTTCCTTCGTAATCCAGAAACATGGGCGACTGATAGATATCCGAACTGCTGTCCAGCCAGCTGATCATATCCACTCCGTCCAGCGCTTCTATCTTGTCTTTGTAAATCTTTGCTTCGTAGACGGACACATCCTTAATCATAACCCTCGCCATTCCGGGGTAGCCGAACTCTTTTTCCATAAGCTCGATACCCTGCTTGGATTCCATTTCCCCGGGCAGATATTTGCTCAGATCGTAGTTGATTTCCACAAACAAAAAACAGACGGCAGAAATAATACAGGCGACGATAAAAAACTTCTCAATCCATTTACTTCGTTCCACAATGAAGTTCACCAAAACATCGCCGGGAGAGTTGCCATCCTTGTTTTCTGTAAATCCGCGTTTCTTTCTTTTCCTCATATTTCGTTCAGGCCTCGTTATTGACATATTTCACCTATATAAGTATAATTGAACCCGTAAAAGAACGCAATGAACAATATTGAACGTAGTGTTTATTATCTATGTTTTTCTTTACATACAGCGTACAGGAGGAAAACACATGGAAACATCGCAGAACGAGGACAAACGGGTAAAACGCACAAAACGTCTTTTAAAAGAAACTTTGACCGACCTTCTTTTAGAAAAGGATATTCAGCAGATCACGGTAAAGAGCATCGTGGAACGGGCGGATTTAAACCGGGGCACCTTCTATCTGCACTATACGGATGTTTATGATCTTTTGAAAGAAATAGAGAATGAAGTTCTGCAGAAATTCGACAGTCTGGCGGAAGAATATTTTTTAACGCGAAATGCGGACAGCTCCTATATGATCGGCAGCAAAGCATTCCACTATGTATATGAAAACAAACGGGTATGCCAGGCACTTTTCCTTTCCCAGTCCAACAGAAGATTTATTACCGAATTTCAGCAGATCATAATTCGCCGGGCTCTGCATCAGGGAATGTCGCAGATCGCCTTTGATCCTGATGACGAAAAGAAAAAGGAAGAGGCAAAAAACCTTTACGAATATCTGTCCTGCTTTGCCGCCGGCGGATTGATTTCCATTCTGACCAACTGGCTGAAAGCAGAAGACCCCCTGCCGCCGGAAGCCATGATTACCATAACCGATATGATTCTGTACGATACGCTGGACTCCCGAAGATTGTTGAGATAATTTAACAGGACGTAAAATAGAAAGAAGGGGCAACCCTTAAAAAACAGAAGGCCGGGGCAGTTCCTCTGCCCCGGCCTTCTGCCGTATTTGGTTTTACAAGCCGTTTCGCCGAACCGGAGTTCCGATCGGCGCTGCTTTTCGATTTTCTATTTCCAGTTTCTGAGGCGCAAAGCATTGGTTACCACGCAAACCGAGGAGAGGCTCATGGCCGCCGCCGCAAACATCGGCGGCAGCATCCAGTGAAAGACGGGGTAAAAGACGCCCGCTGCCAGAGGAATCCCTAAAGAATTGTAAAAGAAGGCCCAGAACAGATTTTGCTTGATGTTTCGAATTACCGCCTTAGACAGGCGAATAGCCTGAACCGCGTCGGTGAGATCTCCCCGCATCAGTACAATATCTGCCGATTCGATGGTCACATCGGAAGCCGCGCCGATAGCTACCCCTACATCAGCCCGCATAAGAGCCGGCGCATCGTTAATTCCGTCTCCCACCATGCCTACTTTTTTCCCGCTTTCCTGAATCCGCCGGATCTCCGCTTCTTTATCCTGAGGAAGCACCTGGGCGATTACTTTCTCGATTCCTACCCGCTTTGCAACTGCCCGTGCGGTTTTCTCGCTGTCTCCGGTCAAAAGCACTACATCCAGCCCCAGATCCCGGAAGCCCTGAACCGCTTCCGCGCTGGTGTCTTTAATTTTATCCGAAACCGCCGCAAAGCCTAAAGGTTTTCCTTCCCGTACAAAACACAGCCCCGTCTTTCCCTCTCCGGAAAAATGATCCGCCAATTGGCGGAAAGAAAACAGACCTTCCCGTTCCGGAAGCCGAAACGCCGCTTCCGTAATTCCCTGTTCTTCCATCCAGCGGCTGCTGCCGACCCGATAATGCGCTTTATCCAGTTCCGCCTCAATTCCCTTTCCTCCAAAGCTCTGGAAAGAGGAAACCGTCCGCAGTTCCAGCTGTTCCTCCGCAGCAAGCTCAATTAAAGCCCCTGCCAGAGGATGCTCCGAAGGCGATTCGATGGAGGCCGCCAGTGCCAGGAATTCCTGCCGGGTAAGCCCCGCACCTTCCGCTATCAGCAGATCCGTTACATGAGGTTTCCCCTCCGTAATCGTTCCGGTTTTGTCTAAAACAACAGTATTCAGCTTATGAGCCGTTTCCAGCGCCTGCGCAGATTTAATCAAAATACCGCTTTCCGCACCTCTGCCGGTACCCACCATAATAGCCACAGGAGTTGCCAGCCCCAGCGCACAGGGACAGGAAATAACCAAAACGGAAATGCAGATGGACAAAGCGGTTCCGAAGGGATACCCCAAAATCAGCCAGACAAGACATGCCAGCAAAGCGATTGCCATAACCACAGGCACGAAGACCCCCGCCACCCGATCCGCCAATTTGGCGATAGGCGCCTTGGAAGAACCCGCTTCTTCCACCAATGCGATAATTTGTGCCAGCGTGGTGTCGTCCCCCACCCGTGTGGCTTGAATTTTCAAAAACCCGCTGCCGTTAATGGACGCGGAAATCACTTCATCGCCTGTCTCCTTGTCCACAGGTAAACTCTCACCGGTTAAAGCGGATTCGTCCATGGCGGAGGTACCTTCCAGAATCACGCCATCCACGGGAACCCGCTGTCCCGGTTTAATCAGCACCGTATCACCGCTCCGCACCTCTGCAACGGGAATCTCTCTCTCTTTTCCGTTCCTCAAAACCAATGCCGTTTCCGGCTCTAATTCCATAAGCCTGCGAATGGCGTCCGAAGTTTTTCCCTTGGATTTTGCTTCAAAGTATTTGCCCAATGTGACCAGCGTTAAAATCATACCCGCAGCTTCAAACGAACCGTAAAGCAAACCGGCCAAAGAGCCTATGGCGATCAGCGAATCCATGTTCGGGGACAGCTTGACCAGCATTTTAAATCCGGTTTTATAATAATTCCGGTTTATAATCACAATGGGAACAACCAGAATCAGCTCCACCGTGCTCAGCAGCAGATTGCCCTCCCCGTTATCGGTCACAAAAATAGACGGAATCGGCATCCCTAACATATGCCCCATAGAAAGGTAAAACAAAGGAAGCAAAAACAAGAGGGATGTTAAAAACCGTTTTTTTAAAGCGACCGCTTCTCGCTCCTGCTCTGCCCCGGGGACATCCCCTCCTTCCGGCTCCGAAGAAGCTTTCCGGCTCTCTTCGCCATCTCCTTCTTCCGCCGCTCCGTAACCGGCAGCCTCTACCGCATGTATAATATCCTCCGGGGATAAACGATCCTCTGCATATTCAACCGTCATAGAAGCCGCCAGCAGATTCACGTTTACCTCCTGCACGCCCTCCAGTTCTTCCACCGCCCGCTCCACATGAGCAGAGCAGGCAGAACAGCTCATTCCGCTCACTTTAAATTTCCGTTTCATAAGAATTCTCCTTTGTTTCCATCGCTATTAGTATACCCGGAAGCGCCCTCGTATTAAACATATATCTCTCCATGTTTTCCCTGTTTTACCTTGATTGAATTTATAAATTTCAGGGTATGAACTTTAATCAACAGTATGAGCTGCCGACTTTGAGCAGCATGTTGTGAAACGTCAATTAAAGGGTAAAAAAATGAATCAAAACGCAAACAACACCGCAAAGAAAACCTGCGAAGGAGAAATCAACATTCCTCTGGACTGCCTGGGAACCGGAAACAGCGGAATTATCTACTCTGTGGAAGGTGAAAAAGCCCTGCGCAAACGTCTGCTGGATATGGGGCTTACGCCGAAAACGGAAATTATGATCCGAAAAGTGGCTCCCTTGGGCGATCCTATGGAGCTCTGCCTGCGTGGTTATGAACTGACCCTCCGCCGGGCAGACGCACACTATATTACAGTTCGGCTGAAGGAGACTGCTCCGAAAGATGAATAAGATTAAAATATCCATCGCCCTGGTGGGAAATCCTACCAGCGGCCTGACTACACTGTTCAACCGCATGACCAACGGCATTGAGCACAGCGGCCAGTTTGCTACCCCCCGCCATAAAACAAAAGAAGGGCCGGTTCGGGATCATCCCGGCGTAAACGTAATCGAACTGCCCGGCCTGTATTCCCTCTCCGCCTACTCTCCGGAAGATCTGGCTACCCGGGATATTCTTCTGAACGGAAAACCGGATGTGATTATAAACATTGTAGACTCTACCAGCATCGAACGCAGTCTCTATTTAACGCTGCAGCTGCTGGAGCTGGAAACGCCCATGATTTTGGCGTTAAACATGATTGACCAGGTACGAGACAACGGGGACACCGTGGATCTGGAGAAGCTGAAGGAAGCTTTGACTATCCCCATCGTTCCTATTTCCGCAGTAAAAAACGAAGGGATCCACGATTTGATTCATGCGGCCATCCGCACAGCCACAGAAAAGGCCAAGCCGCAGAGGCTGGATTTCTGCAGCGGCCATGTACATACGGCTATCCACTCCATCGCTCATCTGATTCAAGAGGATGCAGAGAGGGAAGGGTTGCCCCTCCGCTTCTGCGCTACCCGTTTGGTAGAGGGCGATGAGCCCATTGCCCGGCGCCTGCAGATCCAGGCTCCCGATCGAAAAATTATCGATCACATTGTGGAAGATATGGAATTCCATCTGGATACGGATCGAGAGGCCGCTATGGCGGACATGCGTTACGCCTATATAGAAAAGCTCTGCAGTCGCTGCGTAGAAAAAAGCGGAACCCGAAAGGAACAGGATCGCTCTCTGAAAATCGACAGCATTCTGACCCACCGGATCTTTGCAATTCCTATTTTCCTATGCATTATGTTCCTGATCTTCTGGCTGACCTTTGAAGTGATAGGAGCCTGGCTCAGCGATCTTCTGGATATTGTAATTACCGATGCCGTCCATGGACTGGACGTTCTGCTGACCAGTACGGATATCGCGGCGCCCATGCATTCGCTTATTATCGACGGCATCTGTACAGGCGTAGGGAGCGTACTTTCCTTCCTCCCCATTATCGGCGTGCTGTTCTTTTTCCTGTCCATTCTGGAAGACAGCGGGTACATCCCTCGTGTGGCCTTCGTTATGGATACTCTGCTGCGGCCTCTGGGGCTGTCCGGACGTTCTATCGTACCCATGCTCATCGGCTTCGGCTGTTCGGTTCCGGCCATTATGGCTACCCGAACCCTGCCCAGCACGCGGGATCGTTATTTAACGATTTTACTGATACCCTTTATGTCCTGCAGTGCCAAGCTCCCCATTTATGCTATGTTTACAGCGGCTTTTTTCGCAGACCACCGGGCGCTGATTCTTATCAGCATTTATATCACGGGAATCATCGTTTCCATCCTGTGCGCCCTTCTGCTGAAAACCGTTGTATTTAACGGGAACCCGGTTCCCTTCGTCATGGTGCTTCCGTCCTACCGAATGCCCGGACTGAAAAGCGTTTGGCTCCGCATGTGGGCCAATGTCAAGGGCTTTATTAAAAAAGCTTTTACCGTTATCTTCGTGGCCACCATCGTCATCTGGCTTCTGCAGAGCTTTGACATGGGGCTGAACATGGTAGATTCTCCCGAAAACAGTATTTTAGCTTCCATGGGTAAAGCGGCGGCGCCGGTTTTTGCCCCCTTAGGCTTCGGAGACTGGAGAGCAGCCACCGCCCTGATTACGGGTCTGTCGGCAAAAGAAGCGGTAGTCAGCACATTAGCCGTTCTTACAGGAGCCGCGGGCGGCGATATGACCGCTATGCTGACAGCGATTTTTACGCCTTTAACCGCCTTCTGCTTTCTGGTATTCTGCCTGCTGTACATGCCCTGTGTAGCCACCCTGGCTACCATCCGCAGAGAAATGGGCGGTCTGCACTACGCATTCGGTGTGGTACTGTTCCAAACCTGCATCGCCTGGGTAGTATCCTTTGTAATTTACCATATAGGAATTCTGATTTTATAACCGGCAGCCGGGCGTACAGGCGGTAGACTTTGCAGCCCTGCAGAACCCGACCGAAGATAAGCATGAAAAAATCTCCATCCCGAATCCGGGATGGAGATTTTTTTAATGATGTGTATGTTCCCCTTTATGCTCCTCCAGATAGCGGGCAACTTCCGCCACCAGATTGTCAATGTGCTGAGTCATAGGGATGTCCTCCACGCTGACTATATGAATGTGGCAGCGGTTCAAAGGCAGAAGAACTTTATATGTGTGGCTGCTTCCAATGGCTTCGGCCATTCTCGGAGATAATTCCCCCATCATAGCGTTGGCGGTCAAAATCCCCACTACGCCGCACACGATATCCACATGCAGCATATTGTGTATGATAGCATTTTCTCCGGTAGCTCCGTCGTCAGCTCCCGCTTTCAGCATCTGACTGGTAGCCAGAGCATTGGTTCCCAAGGCAACCACGCGAATATCCGGAAGCGCTGCCTTTAATTTTTCTACAATAGCACGGCCGATTCCGCCGCCCTGTCCGTCTACAACTGCTACAATCAACGTTCTGTCCCCCGTTCCTGGCGTAAGATAATTTTTGTTATTTTATCACGAATCCCCATGCCCGGCAACAGGAACCCTTCTCTTTCGGCAAACACGTTTCCCTCACATCCTTTCTCAACCCGCAAACTTTGTTCTATCCTCCGGCATTTTGGCGGACAGCTGTTCCACCGGCCATTTTTTATACCCGGTTCGCCGCCTACAGATAATGGTATCGCTTATTCATGCCCAGATATACGCAGATATTCATAAGAAGGGCTAAAATCTCCGCTACTAAAACCGACAGCCAAATACCTTTAACCCCCCAGATTATGGGAATCAGGATTACCATAGACGCTTCAAATCCCATCATGCGAACCCCGGAAAGAAGACCGGAAACCAATCCGTTATTTAAAGCGGTAAACAAAGCCGATGCGAACATATTAAATCCGCAAAGCAGGAAACAAATGGAATAGAGCCGCAGAGCATATATCGCAAGGACTTTTAATTCCGGATCGTATCCTACAAAGCAATCCGCCAGAAACGGTGCTGTCAGCTCCGCCAACAGAGTCAGAACAAGTGCAAATCCTCCGATAATAACATTGCTCTTTTTAAACATATTTTTCAATTCCGGTTCATTCTGCGCTCCGTAATGGTAGCTGATAATCGGCGCACAGCCTACGGAATAACCCATAAAGACTCCCGCAAAGATATAAGCCACATACATAATAATACCGTATGCCGCCACGCCGTTTTCCCCCAGAAGACGCAATAATTGGTAATTATACAGTATATTGAGAAATGAGAAGGACAGGTTGGAGATCATCTCGGAAACGCCGTTGGTACAGGCCTTGAAAAGAGATTTCCCGTCCCATTTAAACTTAACAAATCGAAGAAGGCTGCTGTTTTTTCGGGAAAAATAAATCAGCGGAATAAATCCCCCTATGATCTGCCCCATTATCGTTGCCACAGCCGCGCCTGCGATTCCGAACGGGAATACATAAATCAACAGGAAATCCAAAAGTATGTTTGTCACGCCGGAGGCGATAGACAGGATAAAAGCCATCTGAGGCTTTTCCGCCGTAATCAGCAGCGTTTGAAACGCCATCTGCAGCATATATGCCGGTATAGCGGCAAAAAGAATGATTCCGTAAGTGATACAATACTGTAACAGCGCCTCCTCTGCCCCTAATTTCAGAGCAACCCATTCCACGGAAGCTACGCCTGCGCAGGCCAGGGCGAGCCCCAAACCGATCAGAACCGCAATCAGCATAGTAAAAATCTGCTTTGCTTTTTCCCGATCGCCTTCTCCCATCGTTTTAGCCACCAGAGCGCTTCCTCCGGTGCCGACCATAAGACCCACCGCACCGAAAAGCCCGGTAAAAGGCCACATCAGATTCACAGCGGAAAAGGCTGATTTTCCCACTACGTTGGAAATAAACAGTCCATCTACCACGGTATAGCTGGACATTACCACCATCATCCCGATGGCAGGCAGCGTAAACCGAAGCAGCCGCTTGTAGGTAAAATGATCCGATAATTGGATATCCATAGTAGTTCCCCCCTATTTCAGTTCTTTTTTTATTTCTTCTTCAAAAAGAGAAAACCACTTCTTCTCCAGAGAAAAATACAGTTCTCTTTCTTCTTTGCTCAGCCGCCGGTAAGCGCGCATCTCAACTTCATGAACCCGAATCAGCTTATCCCGGCAAAAAGCTTCTCCCTCTTCCGTAAGTTTCATAACTTTTCCGTTACGAGCCCCGGGAAGCGCTTCTAAATACACATACCCCTTATTTACAAGCACATTGACTGCGGAATTCACGGTCTGTTTTACACAGCCGCAGGTTTCAGAGAAAAAGCTTTGGGTAACAGGTTCTTTAAACGTATACAATTCATTTAAAATCCAAAACGCCGTATCGGAAAGACCCGAATGCAAAGCGCAGTCGTGATGAAGCTTTCCTATTTTTTTATAAATTTGGTTGAGAACCATTCCCTGTTCTCTGAGCACATTATCCATTTTCTTTTCCTTTTCTCTTTATTAGTCCGAAATCGGACTGCTTCAGTATAATCCGATTTCGGATTTATGTCAATGCCATACGGAAAATTTTTTGCATACGACACCGGTTGCTGAAAAATACACATATAAAACGCACGACGGAACAACACCTTCACCTGTACGCGCAGGCATAGCCAAAATCGTCGTTCCCAAATACACGGCTTTCTTTGTACAACAAAAGAGCGGTATGGTTGAAGCCATACCGCTCTTTTCGTCCCTTCGCATTCCGCTTCGGGAATATTTTCTATCTCGTTTCAGAAGGCTTAGTGTTTTACCGCTTTCACGCCTTCTGCAACTTTAATTCTGTTTGCTGCTCTCTCAAGAGCCGCTTTGGCCGTTTTCACCTCGTCCGGGTTTTGGTTTTCTTGCTTTAAGAATTCCTCGGCTTCTGCCTGAATAGCACGGGCACGCTCGATATCGATGTCTTCTGCCCATACAGCAGCGTCGGTGTATACCACGAAGTTCTCTTTTACGTCAACAAATCCGCTGGAAATCGCTGCAACGCGCAGCTCTTTTGCACCCGGTTCCCGAATGCACAATTTCCCGCCGACAGCCAGAAGCTTGCACGCCCAAGTATGTCCGGCCATAAAACCCTCTTCGCCCGAAACCGTTCTTACGATCAGCATTTCCACTTCGCCGTCGTAAAAAATCTGGGACGGAGTTATGATTTTTAATTTGACGCTTTTAGCCATTGCTCTCGTTGAACCTTTCTACTACTTCATCGATGCCGCCTGCAAACAGGAACATGGACTCAGGAATTTCATCATGCTTACCTTCCAGAATTTCCTTGAAGCCGCGAACCGTTTCCTTAATGGGAACATACTTGCCGGGTCTGCCGGTAAACTGTTCTGCTACAGAGAAAGGCTGAGAAAGGAATCTCTGAATCTTTCTTGCTCTGGCTACCAACAGCTTGTCTTCGTCAGACAGTTCGTCCATACCCAAAATAGCGATGATATCCTGCAGTTCCTTATACTTCTGCAGTATTTCCTGTACACCACGAGCTACGTTGTAGTGATCTTCTCCTACGATCAGGGGATCCAGAATTCTGGAGTTGGAAGCCAACGGGTCTACCGCGGGATAAATACCAAGCTCAGTAATAGAACGATCCAGTACCGTCTTAGCATCCAGGTGAGCGAAGGTTGTCGCCGGAGCAGGGTCAGTCAAGTCGTCCGCAGGTACATAAATAGCCTGTACAGATGTGATAGAACCCTTCTTCGTAGACGTGATTCTCTCCTGCAAAGCACCCATTTCAGTAGCCAGAGTCGGCTGGTAACCTACAGCGCTGGGTACACGACCCAACAGAGCGGATACTTCGGAACCTGCCTGCGTGAAACGGAAAATGTTATCGATAAAGAGCAGTACGTCCTGACCCTCGTTATCTCTGAAGCTTTCAGCCATGGTCAGACCGGTCAGAGCTACTCTCATTCTTGCCCCGGGGGGTTCGTTCATCTGACCGAATACCATAGCGGTCTTATCAATTACACCAGATTCGATCATTTCATGATACAAATCGTTACCTTCTCTGGTACGTTCGCCTACACCTGCGAATACGGAGATACCGCCGTGTTCCTTCGCGATGTTGTTGATCAATTCCTGAATCAATACGGTTTTGCCTACGCCAGCACCACCGAACAGACCAACCTTACCGCCCTTTGTGTAAGGAGCAATCAGGTCTACAACCTTAATACCGGTTTCAAAAATCTGAGAAGACGTATCCTGCTCTTCAAACGACGGTGCCGGTCTGTGAATCGGCATCTTCGTTGCTGTTTTGCAGGGGCCTTTTTCGTCGATGGTTTCGCCGATTACGTTAAACAATCTGCCGAGCACTTCTTTGCCAACGGGTACGCTGATCGGTGCGCCTGTGTTTACGGCTTCCATGCCGCGGCGCAGACCGTCGGTAGAGGAAAGAGAAATGCAGCGAACAACATCGTCACCGATGTGCTGTGCAGCTTCTACTACAATTTCCTGTCCTTCGTGTTCAATCGTAATGGCGTTCAGGAGTTCGGGCAATTCTGTCGGATCAAATTTGATGTCCACAACAGGTCCGATAATCTGGTGAACAATTCCTACATTTTTACTCACTCTATTTCCTCCTAATTAAGCAAGAGCTTCCGCTCCGCCTACGATTTCTGTAATTTCCTTCGTGATCGCCGCCTGACGTGCTCTGTTATAATAGAGGGTCAATACGTCGATCATTTCATGGGCGTTGTCCGTAGCGTTTTCCATCGCCATTCTTCTCGCCGCATGTTCGCACGTCGCCGATTCTACAATGGCGTCGTACAGTACAATCTCCACGAACTTGGGTGTCAAATACTCAAATATTTCCTGCTCCGAAGGTTCGAATTCCACTTCTCTTCGAGTGGTGCCTTTTGTTTCCTCTTTATCCAGCTCCTCCGGGTAAGTGATCTTTTCGATCGTCTCTTCCGTAAAGGGAGCAAGCGTCAGGGATTCAATTTCCTGCCTCAACGTATTGATGAAACGAGTCGTTACGAGAACGACTTCATCGACCTCGCCCCGTTCATACTGACCGATTACGGAATACGCAATCGACCGCGCCTCCGCAAACGAAATGCTCTCCGCAGCGCCTAAATATTCCCGAGTAATTTCGTATCCCTGCTTTTCAAAAAACTCTTTACCGCGGCTTCCAACCGCAACAATTGACGGTTTTTCGCGTTCAGGATGTTCTTTGATCAGGCGTTCCGTTTCTTTAATAACGTTGGAATTGAATCCGCCGCACAGTCCCCTGCTGCTGGTTACAACGATATAGCAGGTTCTTTTGATCTCACGATTCCCTTCCAAATACCGTTCCGGCACCGCCGCTTTGTTCTTGAAGATGTCTCTAAACGTCTCGAGAATATCCCAAATATATAACTGAGTGTTATCAAAGGTGCTTTTGGCTCTCCGAAATTTTGCCGCAGATACCAGTTTCATCGCATTTGTAATATGCTCTGTGCTGTTTACGCTCTGGATTCTGCGTTTAATGTTTTTCATATTTTCAGCCAAAATAACACCTCCTCTCTTTATTCCTTAATTTCGATGTTCTATTCATATTTATTGACTTCCAAGAACTTCGTCAAAGCTTCCTGTAAAGCTTTTTCTGTGTCTTCGTACAGTTTACCCTCGGTTCGGATTGTTTCTCCGATTTCCGAATGATACGTATCCATGTACTCGTAGAGGTCTTCTTCCAGCTGCTTGATCGCAGTTACGGGAATGCCCTTCAGATATCCCTGTCCTGCAGCATACAGGATCATAACCTGATGTTCTACGCTTACCGGATGGTACTGCCCCTGCTTCAGGATTTCCATCAGCAGCTGACCATGTTCCAAACGATCCTTGGTATCCTGATCCAGGTCGGAGCTGAACTGAGAGAAACTTGCCAGTTCTCTGTACTGAGCCAACTCCAGCTTGATCTTACCGGCTACCTTCTTCATCGCCTTGATCTGTGCGTCACCGCCTACACGGGATACGGAAATACCCGCGTTAACAGCCGGACGCTGACCGGAGAAGAAGAGCTCCGTTTCCAAGAAGATCTGACCGTCTGTAATAGAAATTACGTTGGTCGGAATGTATGCGGATACGTCGCCTGCCTGCGTTTCAATGATCGGCAGCGCGGTCAGAGAACCGCCGCCCCATTCATCGCACAGTTTTGCAGCACGTTCCAAAAGTCTGCTGTGCAGGTAGAATACGTCGCCGGGGTATGCTTCACGTCCGGGCGGTCTGCGGAGCAGCAGAGACATAGCACGATAAGCAACCGCGTGCTTGGACAGGTCATCGTAGATGATCAGGACGTGCTTGCCCTGATGCATGAACTCTTCGCCCATGGCGCAGCCGGAATACGGTGCAAGGAACTGCAAAGGAGCAACTTCGGAAGCGGTAGCGGATACAACGATCGTGTATTTCATCGCGCCTTTGTTTTCCAAAGTCTGCACCAGCTGTGCTACTGTAGATTGTTTCTGACCGATAGCAACGTAAATACAAATTACGTCCGTATCTGCCTGATTCAAAATTGTATCGATAGCGATAGCAGTTTTACCGGTCTGGCTGTCGCCGATGATTAACTCTCTCTGACCTCTGCCGATGGGGATCATGGAGTCGATCGCCTTGATACCGGTCTGCATCGGTTCAAATACAGATTTTCTGTACAAAACGCCGGGAGCCAGATTTTCAGCCGGTCTTGTTTTGCTGGTCTTGATGGGACCTTTTCCGTCGATGGGCTGACCCAGCGCATTTACAACGCGGCCGATCAGTTCTTCACCAACAGGAACTTCAACAACTCTTCCGGTAGGCTTTACAATATCGCCTTCCTTGATGTCTTTGTCGGGTCCCATGATAATGCAGCCAACGTTATCTTCTTCCAAGTTCTGAGCCATACCGTAGATTTCACCGGGGAATTCTAACAGTTCGCCTGCCATACAATTGCTGAGGCCGTAAACTCTGGCGATACCGTCGCCAACCTGGATAACTGTACCGAAATCGGAAATTTCAACTTCGTTTTTGTAACCTTTAATTTGTTCTTTTATGATTCCACTGATTTCTTCAGGTCTTAAATTCACTCACTCATCACCTTCCTTTTTATTTGAGGGTTTCTGCCAGGCTAATCAAACGCTTCTGAATAGAAGCATCGATCATCTTGCCTTCTACATAAACCTTTATCCCGCCGATGATGGTTGCGTCAATCAGATTCTCGAGCTTGACCTGCTTTTTAAGCAGTTTACCCGTTTGTTCTTCGATAGACGCCAACTGTGCGTCGGTCAAGGGCGCAACAGAATAAATCGTTCCACGAGAAAAGCCATGACTCTCATCCAACAGCTCTAAATACCTTTTGATAATCCGTTCAAAATGCTTTGCACGGCCTTTATCAATCAGGACATATAACAGATTGACCAATTCCTGAGAAACTCTGCCTTCAAAAACTTTACTGACTGTTTCTTTTTTTTCAGCCGCCGCATGAACCGGCGAAGCTATAAATTCCAGGAATTCGGGTTCATTACGGAAAATATCGACCATTGCCCGGCCTTCTTCCGCAAATACGTCTACCTTATTACATTCCTGAGCAGCTTCGAATAAGGCCTGACCGTATGTTAAATCTACCGTCAGTTCTGCCATTGCGAATTACCTGCCTGTTCAATGATTCGGTCGACGATTTCCGCCTGACCCTTCGCATCAATTTGCTTTTCCAAGATCTGCTCTGCTGCACAAATAGCCAAGTCAGCGATGTACTGCTTCATTTCAGCAACAGCTTTCGATTTCTCACGTTCAATTTCGTTTGTTGCCTGCTCTAACATAGCAGTAGCTTTCACGTTTGCTTCGTTGAGAATCTTCTTCGCCTGCATGTCGGCGCGCTCTCTGGCATCTGCAATGATTTCACGTCCTTCGCTTTCCACGTTGGCAATTCTTTCTTTATATTCTGCCATCATAGCATTTGCGTCCGCAATCGACTGCTCAGCTTCGTCAAACTGCTTCTGAATACCTTCTTGTCTCGCAGTGATAAAATTGTTGATTTTATCAAAGAAGTTGCGTTTGAGTATGAGGTATAAGACCAGAACGGTGACCCAGACCATTACTAGGGTCCAGTTAAATTCAATTAACCCTGTGTAAATTTCCAACGTTCATACTCTCCTCTCTTCAGTATCATACGTTAAAGATACGCTTTGGTTTTAAAGCCGAAGCTTTTTCTATAACATACCTACCAGAGGATTAATGAGCGTCAATACGATAGCGATGATGAATGCGAAAATGGTGGATGTTTCAGCGATAGCCTGGCCAACCAGCATGGTTGTCATGATTGTGCCGCTTGCTTCGGGCTGTCTGGAGATACCTTCTACAGCCTTACAGCCGATAAGACCCTGGCCGATACCGATACCCATGATACCTAACATTACAATACCGCCTCCCAGAGCGGACATTCCCAGTACGAATGCTTCAGGTGTTACTAAACTCATAATTTTCTCCCTTCTTGTTCTAAAAAAATGTTTTGAAAAATAATTTATCTAATGCTCTTCACCCGGAGCCGGAAGCTCTTTCGAGATGAAGATCATAGTTAACATAGTGAAAATGAATGCCTGCAATACCGGCTCAAATACGTCAAAGAACAGGTTTGCCGGAAGCGGAATAACGGCCTGCAAAATGGGAATCGGCAGATGCAGCGCTTCGCAGCCTGCGTGGAGTCCCGAGAAAATCATTGCCATGATAACCATACCGCCGGCGATGTTGCCGAAAAGTCGGAAGCCCAGGGATAAAACCAACGAAATCTGTTCCAGAATGTTTAACGGAAGCATAAATGCCATCGGCTTGCACAGATGGTGAAAATATCCTCCCAGTCCGTTCGCTTTGATAGAACTTACCTGGATAATAAAGAAAGTTATCGTCGACATCCCGAATGTCATGTTCACATCCGCAGTTACAGGACGAACCCCGAACAGCCCGGTGGCGTTACAAAATATCAGAAATATCATCAAAGTTCCGATATATGGGGCAAACCGAAGGTTATGTTTCCCCATGTTATTGCCAACCATGTTGTAAATAGTTTCTACGATAATTTCCGCAATTGCCTGCGATTTTCCGGGCACTTGCTGCATTTTTCTTGTCAGAAACAATGCCAGGATAATCAGGACAACCGCTACGATGATAGCAAACAGTACCGTTTCCGTAATGAAAACGCTGCCATCACCGAACCCGATGATTTTTCGTGATCCAAGATTATTTAGATCATGCACTTTCCTATTCCTCCTCTTTTTCTTTTATTTTTTCTGGTGCTCTATACTTTTCTGTCAGCCAGGGCTTTAACGCGTGTAAATAATAAATCGCGATCTTTATGGTCATAATCCCAAATACACAGCCGAAGCCACAGTAAAACATATTATAAAGGGCGCAAACATAAAAGCTTGCCCCATAAATCAACAGCCGCCCCGCATAACTTAAAATACTGGTCGACTTTGCTCCAGAGCCGCTAAAAATAATTTTCCGACAGGACCAGGCGTTCAGTTCAAACGCCAGAATTCCGGCAACCGTCCCTGCGGCGATTCCGATGGGAAACGCCCAGTTAAACGAGAAAAACAAAATCCAAACCGTTCCGTAAAGGAAAACAACCATCGCCGATATGGCGACCGCGGTTTTATAGATCTGAATCCGAAAAGCGTTATACTCCTTTAATATTTCATATTCGCTTTCCTGCGGAGTCTTTTTTTGTTCATCCATCATTTTTTTCGCTTAACTTCGGTCCGAACCATCTTCCAGGCGCCGGACACGCCGGTGTAAACCCCGAGTATCAGAAACACAACTGTCCAAATCCATCCGGTTCCGAACTTCTCGTCCAACCAGTTTCCAAACACAGCCCCGACAACCATCGGTCCGGCCAGCGTAAGGCCAAGCTGAGTAAACAGTGCGAGAGATTGCATTCCTTTCATTTCGTTGTTATCTCCTAATTTTATGTATCATTTCTATGCATAAAATTAAATTTTTATGCAAAATTCTCCATGAATACAGCACTTGCATTATACCGTTTTCACAGTCAATTGTAAAGATTTTTTTATGCTTTTTGCGAAACTTATCTCGGTCGCTCAAAACGCCATTCTTTATTTCTCAGGACTAAAGTTCGAATTATTCCCGCCTTCTTTTTCGGTGCAATTTTTCAGCATTAATTTAAAACCATTTTTATGAATAAACAGTCATTTTTCTACTTCTTTTTGATTATAATTGTTTTAATTGTTTCACTATTCTGTCACATGCCGCTCCGTCGCCGTAAGGGTTCGACGAACGAGCCATTTCATCGTAAGCCTCCTGTTCCGTTAAAAGAGTCTTTATCATCCCGTAAATCGTATCCCGTTCTACCCCGGCCAGCTTCACCGTTCCCGCCTCCAGCGCTTCCGGCCGCTCTGTTTCCTTTCGAACTACCAGAACCGGCTTCCCGAGAGAAGGCGCTTCCTCCTGCATGCCGCCGGAATCCGTTACGATCAAATACGATTTCGCCATCAGATTTACAAAAGGCTGATACGTCAGCGGTTCGATCAAATGAATCCGTTCTCCGCTGCCAAGAATACGGTCTGCAATTTCCCTGACTTTTGGGTTCAGATGTACCGGATAAACGATTTCTACATCCTCAAATTCCCGGGCAATATCCCGAATGGCACTGAAAATATGCTCCATATTTTCACCTAAATTTTCCCTGCGATGACAAGTCACCGTAATTATGCGCTTCTTTTCAAAATCCAGGGCTTTCAGCGTCTCGTCTTCAAATTCATAAGGTTTTTCGGCCACAGTCAGCAGTGCGTCAATTACCGTATTCCCCGTAACTATGATCTTTTCATCGGGAATGCCTTCTTTCAGCAGATTTTCCCGGTTTCTCTCTGTAGGAGCAAAATGCAGATCCGCAATATGACCGGTCAACACTCTGTTGACTTCCTCCGGGAAAGGAGAGTATTTATCATAAGTCCGAAGCCCTGCTTCCACATGTCCCACTTTCACTCTGTGATAAAAAGCTGCCAGAGCGGTAGCAAACGTCGTTGTAGTATCGCCGTGAACCAGTACGATGTCGGGCTTTACTTCTTCCAATACCTCTTCCAGCCCCAGGATTACATTGCTGGTAATCATGCCGATGGTCTGATTGGGTTTCATAATATTCAGGTCATAATCCGGAATCAAATCAAACAACTCCAGTACCTGATCCAGCATCTCCCTGTGCTGCGCCGTTACACACAGCACGCACTGGATGGAAGGCTCTTTTTTTAAGGCGAGAACCAGCGGCGCCATTTTAATCGCCTCCGGTCTGGTTCCGAACACCGTCATCACTTTTATCATTCTTTCTGCTCCTTTTCTTCTGCCTCAGCCGGCGGCTGTGCTTCCTCCTTCTCCGCGCCTTTTTCTGCATCCGAAGCGCCTCGTTTCCGAAACATGGCAAAACCGGACAGTTTTAATCCCTTTTCTTCCTCTTTTCCCATGAAAGCATAGATAAGCAGCCCCACGGCCAACAAAAGAGGTACAGAGTCCTTCCACAGGCCGCGGCTGATGAGGATGCCGCTTACGCCAAGCACAATGCTTACGCTGTATAATGTCAAAACAGTGCGCTTTTGCCCCATGCCTACCATCATAATCCGATGGTGCAGATGACCCTTATCCGCTTCCATGATAGGCCGCCCGTTCACTGCCCGGCGCAAAATTGCAAAAACGGTATCAAAAATAGGAAGCGCCAGAATAAAAATGGGCACCAGGGTAGAAGTCAACGCCGTGGTTTTCACCGGATTCAGCATGGAAACCGACGCCAGCATAAACCCTAAGAACAAAGCCCCGCTGTCTCCCATAAACGTTTTTGCCGGGTGAAAATTGTAAGCCAAAAATCCTGCGCATCCTCCTGCTAAAATAACAAACACCATGGGGACCAGATACCAGCCGTGTACGTAAGCAGTATACGCCGCACACAGAGACGCGATGGCGGAAATTCCCCCTGCCAACCCATCCAGTCCGTCGATCAGGTTTATGGTATTGGTAATGCCTACTACCCAGACAACAGTCAATACTAAACTTACCGCCCATGGGAAAAAAATCTGTTGTCCGCTGAACGGATTTGTAATGCTGGAAAACCGGACATCAAAAAAAAACAGAATCAATGCGGAAATAATCTGTCCTGCCAGCTTTACTTTTGCAGACAGTCCCCGGATATCATCAATCACTCCCACGAGATACATCCAGGTTCCGGCAATCAGAACACCGACCAAACCGGATTCCGGCAAAATTGTGGTTGCCCCTACCGTCATAGGTTCCTTCAGCGGAACAAACAACAAAATCGCAGCCATGCTGGCCGCAAAAATTCCCATTCCGCCGAAACGCGGCATGGTTTTCTTATGCATTCCCCGAGCCTTCGGAGCGTCCACCGCACCGATCTTCGGCGCAAGTTTAATCGACAAAGGCGTTACCGCCAGCGCAATTGCCAAAGATCCGATAAAGAGCAGACACATCACAATAGGTAAACTTGTCAGCATTTATTCTATCTCTCCAATAATTCTACATTTAATCCCGCTTCCCGAAGCATGTCCTGAGCCAATTCATCCGGATAACCGTCCCGAATAACAATGCGTTCGATTCCCGCGTTAATAATCATTTTTGCACAAATAACACAGGGCTGGTTCGTACAGTACAGGGTTCCGCCCGCAATGCTTAAACCCAGATGCGCCGCTTGAATAATCGCATTCTGCTCTGCGTGCAGACCTCTGCACAGTTCATGCCTCTGGCCGGAAGGGACGCCTAATTCTTCCCGCAGGCATCCCCTCTGGGAACAGTGCTGAATGCCCGTAGGCACGCCATTATATCCGGTAGCCAATATTCTGTGGTCTTTTACGATTACCGCTCCCACCTTCCGTCGGGTGCAAGTAGATCTTGTTTCGGCCACCTCCGCCATTCGCATAAAATATTCATCCCAATCGGGTCGTTCCATAACAGTTTTACTCCTTTATTCAGCTATTTAACCGCTCTTTGTCCGGCAGCGGAGCCTCTTTATTTCGCGCTGTATTTCACCGTAAGCGCTGAACTCTGCCTTCGCTTTCAGCTCGCCAATCGCCGTGTGTGGACATTTCACCGTAAGCGCTGTACTCTGTCTGCGCCTCCGGCTTGCCAATCGTTATGCGCTTTGGGTATCTGTCACACATCGGCTCTGCCTTCGCTTTCGGCTCGCCAATCGCCGTGTGTGGACATTATATCACAGGGTACATCACAAATCCACGTTTTCAGCGTGTTTTCACATTTAAATCCCTATTTCATACCGATCAGCATGTCTTCTTGGGTGTAATAGATTTTTTCCAGGTACAGCCCTTGCGGGGGAGCGGTATGCCCGGCTCGGCGGCGATCCTTGCTTAAAATAATTTCCCTCATTTCTTCAGGAGACTTTTTCCCCGCTCCGATCTCTGCTAAAGTTCCTGTCAAAATCCGCACCATATTATATAAAAATCCATCTCCCGTAACTCGAAAGACAATCTCTTTTCCGTCCCTGGCGCCACGGCCTGCATACCCTGCAGCGGCATCCCGTTCCTCCAGTGTAAATCCGAAAATGGTTCGCACCGTAGTTTCCGGCTCCTGGCCGCCCGCTGCCATAAAACAGCGAAAATCATGGGTTCCCGTCAAAAACTCAGCCCCCCGCCGCATTTTTTCTGCATCCAAAGGTGATTCCAGCCAATAGCAGTAATCGCGCTGAAATAAATCCGGTTCGTTTCCATTGTAGATACGATAGCGGTAAGTCTTTCCTACGCAGTTAAACCTGGCGTGAAAATCTTCGGGCATTTCTTTTGCTTCCAAAATGCGAATGTCTCCCGTAGCTCCTCGTTTGCCGCCTGCCAGCAGATGATTTGCAGCCAAAGGGATCCGTTCCGTGGGAATACCGAACTCGCCGCGCAGGGTAGCCCTCTGCCCACAGGCATGAACTCCCGCGTCGGTGCGGCTGGTTCCCGCAATCTGAACAGCCTGTCCGCATAAAACAGACAGCACCCGCTCCAATTCTCCCTGGACGGTACGCTGTTTGGGCTGCCTTTGCCAGCCGGAAAACCGACTTCCGTCATATTCGATCGTCAACAGGATATTTTTCATTCCGCCCCCCGACTTTTCATTGTATTTTATCGATATCAGTATAGCATGCCGCACTTTCTCTGCAAAACAGTTTTGCAGCCGGTTTCTTCATAATTTTCTTTACAGTACGCTTGTTTTTTGATTTTCTCGCCCTATTTCGACAAAGAAATAACACTGTTTTTGCTATAATAATCAAAAGCTGATGCATAGAAAAGCTGCTGCACATGTGCTTTTCATTTTAAAAAAAGAGGGGGCGTTCCCATGTTATTTGTAAAAATTCTCATCGCATTGCTCATTTTAATCGGTATCGCTCTCTTTTATCAATGGCTGCACCTGCTGGCGGAAACCAAGGATCTGAAAAAAATCAGGAAAGACCTTGAAGAACAATTGGAAGAGATGTCCAACTGCGCCACCGCAAAGGACTCTTTTATTGCCGGAATTTCCCACGAGTTGAAAACTCCCCTTAATACGATTCTCGGCATGTCTTATCTTCTGCTGCGCACGCCGCTTTCCGATAAGCAAAAAGACCTGCTTTCCAAAATTGAAAGCTCCGGCGATGTGCTTTTAGGAATTATCGAGGACGTATTGGATTTGTCTAAATTAAAACTTCATTCCCTGAATATTCATCCCGCCCCGGTTCCGCTGACCAGAATCGTCAATGATGCGGAAATGCTGCTCAGCGACCAGATCATAGCAAAAGGCCTCTCCTGGCGCTGCAACTGTAATTTTCGTCCCGATTTGATTTTAAATCTGGATAAGCACCGTTTAACCCAGATTCTCATCAATCTCATAGGGAACGCCATCAAATTTACAGAACGGGGTTTTATCTCGCTGGAAATTGAAACAAATTTTTGTTCCGAGCGGCAGGTTGACTTGATCATTCGAGTCAAAGATTCCGGCATCGGAATCTGCCCGGAAAATTTATCCCGAATCTTTGAAGAATTTGAACAATTGGAGAACCATATGACTAAATATCATCAAGGCACCGGTTTAGGGCTTCCTATTACCAAACAGCTTGTAACCGCCATGGGCGGAACAATCCGAGTAGACAGTGCTCCCGGCCAGGGAAGCCGTTTTACCGTTTCTCTCCCCGGAGTTCCCATTGAAAAAGAAACTTCTTCCTCCTGCGCATCTGCCGCTGTGTGTCCTCAAATTCAAAAAGATGTGCCTCCGATTTTAATTGTAGACGATACCGCCATCAACGCAGAGATCGCGCAGCAGCTTCTTTTGGAGATGGGTCTGAACAGCTGCACAGCCTGCGACGGAACCGAAGCCATTCGGCTCTGCCGTCACAACCTCCAAAGCCACTATTCCCTGATTCTGATGGACATTCATATGCCCAAACTGAACGGTTACGACACAGCTTTCATTCTGAAAAATGAAATTGGGGTTACTTGCCCCATTATCGCTTTAACCGCTACTTTTATCGATGAAATTTCCCGCCAAAAATCAAAAGGCATTATAGACGGTGTAATTTTAAAACCTTTTAAAGCTTTGGAGTTTCAAAAAACCGTGGCCTCCTTTTTAAATGCTCACGTAAAGAAAGCGGATACAGCGCCGGAAACCGATTCTCCGGAAACGGACTTTGCAAAAGCAGCCCCTGCGCCGGCGGCTCCCACGGCAAAAACAGTTCCGCATTCCCGAAAATCCCCCTGCTGCAGCCCGCTGATATCTTTCGAAGAAGGTCTCTCGCATTTTGACGGCAGAACCGACCTCTACGAAAAATATTACCGCAAATTTTGCCTTAAATATGCTGACGTAGATAAAGAAATTGAAAACCAACTGCGTGCAGGCAATCTGGAAGAGGCACATCGAACCGTTCATTCCGTCAAAGGTCTTGCATCCATGCTGGGCTTCAACGCTTTAACCGCAGCTGCTTTAGAGTTAGAACATACGATAAAAGAAGGCAATTCCGAAGAACTGCCTTCTCTGCTGCATACCTTTTCTTCCATTTTGGAACAGTCTATTTCTTCCAGGAGCTTTTCAGACCAACTATCTGGTTGAATACCTTTTGTTCTTCCGTGCAAAGCTTTTCATCCGCGATGTAATAGCCATGGCGGAAGAACTGAAAACGCTGACCGGCCTTCGCTTCTTTCAGTGAAGGCTCCGCATACGCTTCAAATTCCCTCCCGGACTCCGGATTCAAAATCGTTTCACCGTTTTCGTTTTCGATCATCAGGTAATCATATGCCCGCACCTTGATTTTTTCAGCGGTTTTCGCATCTACCCAATGAATTGTCCCTTTGACCTTTCTTCCCTCGAATCCGCTGCCGCTGCGGGTTTCCGGATCGTACGTGCAACGCAGTTCCGTAACCGTGCCGTCCGCGTCCTTGACTGCCTCCGTGCACGTCAGGAAATATGCGCCTTTAAAGCGAACCTCGTTTCCGGGGAACAGCCGGAAATATTTTTTCACCGGAACTTCCATAAAATCTTCCCGCTCTACATACAGTTCGTTGGAGAAAGGAAGCTTTCTGGTTCCCAGTGCCTGGTTTTCCTTGTTGTTTTCCAATTCCATTTCTTCCGTCAAATCCGCAGGGTAATTAGTAATGACCACTTTCAGCGGATCCATAATCACATGGCGGCTTTCTACTTTCTCTTTCAGATCTTCCCGCACACAATGCTCTAACAAAGAAATGTCAACCATGCTGTTGGCCTTTGCTACGCCTACCCGTTCGCAGAAATCCCGAATCGCTTCCGGCGTATAGCCCCTGCGGCGCAGCCCTGCAATCGTAGGCATTCTGGGATCATCCCAACCTTCCACACTGCCATCGTCCACAAGAGCCTTCAAATACCGTTTGCTCATAACGGTATTCGTCAGATTTAACCGGGCAAATTCGATCTGCTTCGGCGGCTGTACCCACTCCAGCTCTTCCAGCACCCAGTTGTATAAAGGCCGATGATCTTCAAATTCCAATGTACAGATGGAATGCGTAATGCCTTCGATGGCATCCTCTAAAGGATGGGCGAAATCATACATAGGATAAATACACCACTCATTGCCGGTATTATGATGCTCTGCATGGGCGATACGGTAAATAACAGGATCACGCATATTCATATTCGGAGAAGCCATATCGATTTTCGCCCGGAGAACTTTTTCTCCGTCGGCGTACTTCCCGGCTTTCATTTCTTCAAACAGCCGCAGATTTTCTTCCACCGAACGATTCCGATAAGGGCTATCTTTTCCCGGCTCCGTCAACGTTCCCCGATAATCTCTCATCTGATCCGCATTCAAATCACAGACATAAGCTTTTCCCTTTTTAATCAAACGCACCGCGCATTCGTACATCTGCGGGAAATAATCGGAAGCCCAGAGCCGTTCATCCCATTGGAAGCCCAGCCATTTTACATCGGCTTCGATGGAATCTACATATTCCACATCCTCTTTCACCGGATTGGTATCGTCGTACCGCAGATTGCATTTGCCGCCGTACTTCATCGCAGTGGTAAAATTCAGGCAGATGGACTTTGCGTGCCCAATATGCAGATAACCGTTAGGCTCCGGCGGAAAGCGGGTATGCACCGCCCGTTCTCCGTAGGTTTTCTGTTCCAAATCCCGTTCGATAATGTTGTGGATGAAATTATTGCTTGCGGCTTCCTCCGCCGACCGTTCCTTTTTTTCAATATCTATCTGATCTGCCATTCTGCGATCCTCCTGTTTTTATAGAAACAATTCTTTAAGCGTAAATATCAGGTTATTATAGCATTCCCCGTTTTTCTTTGCAAGAATCCGAAAAAGCGGGAGCGATTTTCATTCAAACCATCTGCTCGGGAATTACGATATTCCGAAACTCTTCCCCGGTCAAATATCCCAAGCGAACAGCAGCTTCCTCTAACGTTAAGCCTTCCCGTTCCGCCAGTTTAGCGATTTCAGCCGCTTTCTCATAGCCGATCGCCGGGCTTAAAGCTGTAACCAGCATCAGGGATTTTTGCAGATTTTCCCGCATTCTGCTTTCATTTGCCTTAATTCCGCCCGCACAATGGATCCGGAAAGAATCCATTGCCGAAGCCAACAGATTAACCGATTCCAGGAAATTATAAATCAATACAGGCATAAAAACATTGAGCTGAAAGTTTCCCTGGGAAGCGGCTATTCCTATTGTTACATCGTTTCCCATAACCTGCGCACAGACCATAGTCAGCGCTTCGCACTGCGTGGGATTCACTTTACCCGGCATAATAGAACTGCCCGGCTCATTTGCGGGAATGGAGATTTCTCCGAACCCGGTTCTTGGGCCGCAGGCCAGCCAGCGCACATCGTTGGCAATCTTCATCAGATCACAGGCCAAAGCTTTTACCGCCCCGTGAGCAAATACCAGTGCGTCTTTGCTTGTCAGCGCATGGAATTTATTCTCCGCAGTAACAAACGCAGTGCCGGTCAGCGCGCTGATAGTTTCCGCCGCTTTCCCGGCAAAGCCTTCGGGTGCGTTCAGCCCGGTTCCCACCGCCGTGCCGCCCAAAGCCAGTTCCCGCAGCCCGGCCAGCGAAGCCGTAACGGCCTCTTCGTCCCGAACCAGCATCTGTTTCCAGGCGCTGATCTCCTGGCCGAACGTCAAAGGCGTAGCATCCTGTAAATGAGTCCGCCCGGTTTTGATCACATTCCGGTTTTCTTTCTCCAGCTGCTCAAATGTATCTTTTAGAAGCCGTACAGCAGTCAGAAGTCTGTTTTCCAAACCCTGCACCGCCGCAATATGCATAGCCGTCGGAAAAGTATCGTTAGAACTCTGCGAACGATTTACATGATCGTTGGGATGCAGCAGCTTTTTTCCCGCAATTTCATTCCCCCGATTGGCGATTACTTCGTTAACATTCATATTGCTCTGTGTCCCGCTTCCGGTCTGATAGATTACCAGCGGGAACTGATCGTACATACTGCCGGCTAAAATCTCATCGCAAACCTGTGCGATAACCGCTGCCCGCTCCTCATCCAGGCTGCCCAGACCTTGATTGGTAAGAGCCGCCGCCTTTTTCAAAACAGCGAATGCGTCGATGATTTCCCGGGGCATAGTCTGCTGCCCGATGCGGAAATTTTCCAGACTTCTCTGCGTTTGCGCGCCCCAGTATTTATCTGCGGGGACAGCAATTTCTCCCATGGTATCCCGCTCTATCCGCATATGGTCTCCCATGCTCTACCTCCTGTCTGCCCCGGAAGCAGCGGCTTCCTTTACAACAGCGTCCACCACAGCGTCCACTACCCGAGGATCGAATACATCCGGCAGGACATAATCCGGCTGCAGTTCCTCTTCCGAAATCACAGAAGCAATGGCTCTTGAAGCCGCCTCCTTCATGGCATCTGTAATCGCGGAAGCCCGAACGGACAGTACGCCTTTAAAAATGCCCGGAAAAGCCAGCACGTTATTTACCTGATTGGGATAGTCACTGCGCCCTGTCCCTACTACCGCCGCGCCGGCCTCCTTTGCCAGCTCCGGCATGATTTCCGGCGTGGGATTGGCCATAGCAAATACGATGGGATCCTTCTTCATGGACCGCACCATTTCTTTTGTTACAAGGCCGGGACGGGAAACACCGATAAATACATCCGCATCCCGCATAGCATCCGCGAGCGTTCCCCGCAGCCCTCCTTTGTTTGTAATCCGCGCTGCCGCCTCCTGGGCTTCGTTATTATAAGGAGCGCCCGGATATACGGTTCCTTCCTTTTCACAGAGAATCACATCGCCGAATCCCATGCGCACAAACTGGCGAGCCACGGAAATGCCCGCCGCTCCCGCACCGTTAACCACAATCTTCAGCTGCCCCATTTTTCTGCCCGTCAGCTTTACTGCGTTTAAAACGCCCGCCGCCGTAATGATGGCCGTACCGTGCTGGTCATCGTGAAAGACCGGAATATCGCAGCGTTCCTTCAGCGCCTCCTCAATTTCAAAACAGCGGGGCGCCGAAATATCTTCCAGATTGATGCCTCCGAAACTCTTGGAGATGTTTACGATCGTGTCGATGATTACCTTGGGGTCTTTCGAGTCAATACAGATGGGAACCGCATTTACACCTGCAAAGCGCTTAAACAATGCGCACTTCCCTTCCATAACCGGCATTCCGGCCGCAGGGCCGATGTCTCCCAGCCCCAGCACAGCCGTACCGTCCGTAATCACCGCCACCAGATTGCCTTTCCCCGTATAGCGGTATGCCAGAGATTCATCTTTTACAATTTCCAGGCAAGGCTCCGCCACCCCCGGCGTATACGCAATTGAAAGCTCCTCTCTTGTCTCGATGGGCGCTTTCACCACAACTTCCAACTTTCCTTTCCATTCTGCATGTTTCTGCAGCGCAATGGTCTTTTCCTTCTGTTCCATACTGCCCTCTCCATAAAAATCTTACATTTGCGAAAGCCCTTCCGCATATGGCAACAGTTTAACATACTTTTGCGCGAAATTCCATGTTCCGGCGCCGAATCCGGGGAAAATCAGGAAATTCCCGGGAATCGCTTGCAATTCCCGCGTCAAAATGGATATAATGTGTAAAGTCAACTGTAAAGTTTTGAAGCTGATTCAAATTCGATAAAATCTAAGACAGAAAGGGAACACTTAAATGGAAACAGAGCAGAAAGGCCTCCGGGCATTTTTAAAACGCAAGGGAGTTGAAATCACCGTAAAACGCTACTTAATCGACGCTATGAGTTCCATGGCAATGGGTCTTTTTGCCTCGCTGCTCATCGGCACTATCTTTAACACCATCGCGGACAAACTGGAAGTTCAGTGGCTGTCGGACACAGCGGCATTTGCCACTTCCGCCGCCGGTCCCGCTATGGCCGTAGCCATCGGGTTTGCTTTAAAAGCGCCTCCGCTGGTTCTTTTCTCTCTCTGCGCAGTAGGCGCGGGAGCCAACAGCTTAGGCGGTCCGCTGGGAACCTTAATCTGCGCCATTATAGCCGCAGAACTGGGAAAGATCGTTTCTAAGGAAACAAAGATCGATATTCTGGTTACTCCTACGGTTACTATCCTTTCCGGTCTGGCTATGGCTTCTCTGGTTGGCCCCGGCGTCGCCGCCCTGATGAACGGTTTCGGCGCCGTAATCATGAACGCCACCGTATTGAACCCCTTCTGGATGGGCATCTGCGTATCCGTTCTGGTGGGCATCGCTTTAACATTGCCCATTAGTTCCGCCGCTATCTGCGCCGCCTTGGGGCTCGTAGGCCTGGCGGGAGGCGCCGCTACAGCGGGCTGCTGCGCCCAGATGGTCGGCTTTGCCGTATTGAGCTTTCGTGAAAACGGCTGGGGCGGCATCGTAGCCCAGGGTTTAGGCACCTCCATGCTGCAGATGGGCAATATTGTCCGCAATCCAAAAATCTGGATTCCACCCACATTAGCGGCAGCTATAACCGGTCCTGTCGCCACCTGCGTGTTCCGGCTGGAAAACGGCGTTGCAATCGCTTCCGGTATGGGAACCTGCGGTCTGGTTGGTCCCATCGGAATTATGGCTGCGGAAGGCTTCGGCAACGCGTCCTCCTGGATCGGTTTGCTTTTAGTATCCATCGTACTGCCGGCGATATTGACTCCGCTGATCGCAATTCCTTTCCGAAAAATCGGCTGGATCAAAGACGGTGATTTAAAGTTAGATTTATAACCTGCAATCACAGCAGAATTGCAGAAAGAAAAAACTTCCTATTCTTTTTCCAGTACACTGCGCATTTCCGCTTTATACTGCTCTACGCCGGGCTGGTCAAAAGGCGTTACCCCCAGCAAATAAGCGGAAAGAGCGCAGGCTCGCTCGAAGAACCATACAGCGCTCCCAAACACAAAGGGATCCGCTTTCGGTAAATCGATCCGAATCACAGAAATGCCTGCTTTTCTGTGCGCTGCCGTTACTCCCTGTAAAGCCGCCCGATTCACCTCACTCATGCCTTTTCCGGCTAAAGCCGCTCCGGCGCCTTCCGGAATTATCAAATCTTCGCCGGGATCTTCCACGTTGAGAATCGTTTCAAATACAACAGGATTCCCTTCTTGTAAAAACTGTCCCATAGAATGCAGATCTGTACTGAACTGCAATCCCGCCGGGAATATCCCCTTTCCGCACTTTCCTTCGCTTTCTCCGAACAGCTGCTTCAGCCATTCGATAAACGAAGCCAAGCTGGGCTCATAAGCCTCAAACACTTCTATTATTTTGCCCCTTTTGTACAGTTCATTTCGAGCCGCCGCATAACACATTCCGGGATCTTTCGGCAGTTCGCTTCCATTTTCACCGGAAGAAACCCGCCCGGCCTCTGCAGCCGCTCCTTCCAACATTCGTTTTACATCAATTCCGGCAGCGGCAATGGGCAAAAGCCCAACAGCACTTAAAACAGAATACCGCCCTCCGATATCGTCGGGAACTACAAAGCTTTTATATCCTTCCCGATTTGTTTCCTCCCGAAGAACGCCTTTTTCCCGGTCTGTTATCACATAAATCCTGTTTCCGGCTTCTTCCCTTCCGTATTTTTCAATTAAAAACTCTTTTAAGATTCCAAACGCAATACTGGGTTCTGCCGTGGTTCCCGATTTAGAAATCACACAGAGGCAAATATCTTTATCCCGCAGTTCTTTCAGCAGGCTCCTGTGATAGCGGCTGCTGATGTTCTGTCCGGCGAAACAGATTTTAGGGAAGCCGGCTTTTGCCGCAGGCTCCAGCCATTCCACAGCAGCCCTGGTTCCCAAATAAGAACCGCCTATTCCGATTACTACAAAAACCGTACACTTTTTTCTGATTTCTTCCGCGGCTTCTAAAATTCTCTGCAGCTCCGTTCTGTCATAATCGAACGGGAGACGATACCAGCCGGTAAATTCCTCTTGTCCGGATTCCAGCCTCTGCTGCCCTCTTTGAAGTTCCTGCGTGTAAATTTCCAGGCATTCCCTTGAAAAATCCAGCCCGTCCAGATTCAAACCGATATTCTTATTTCCCATATCCACGCCCCCTTATACAGTTTGTACTTACGTCCCTTTGCTTTACCATATCATCCGTGCCATCCAATTGCAAGCAGCGCCTTTCGACAAAAGAAGCCGTGGCATTTCGCCGCGGCTTTCGATTATTTTATATACTTCATATACTTCGGCACAGGTCTGCCGCCGCATCTTCCGGCTTACTTTTCCCCGCCTGTACTCCTGCAACTATGTCCGCAAATCGTTCATGCATAGCGGTGCTTTCCGTCAACTCCGGGTGGAAGGACATTGCCGCCCTTGAGCATCTGTACCAACTGCTTATTTAATTCGTATCTGTTGTTTTCCTTCATTACAAACTCTCCATTCCTCTGTAACATTACCCGACATTTTAAAATTGCAATTTTACCGTTGATACTATGGGCATATTGATTTATCGCGGTTTATCCGCTTACAATTACTATTATATAGATAAATGATATTATTAAAATACGCAATTTTATTATTTTTAATATATATAGTTCGTTTGAATTTTGTAATTTAAAGTCTTTTTAGAGCTTAAATCTGTCACTTTATTCTACCTTATTATATACAGTTTATTTTTTGTGCATATCACGGTCCGGCGACTCCCGAAAACGCAAATAAAAAATCCGAACCCTTTTTCTGTTCAAAAGAGTCCGGATTTCATCAATTTTTACAAAACCGTTTATTTTTTATTCTTTTTCTGCTGCTGCTTGCTGCCCTTGCTTTTCGGCTTGGCTTTCTGCGCCGCACGCTCCGCTTCGGCCTTAGCCTTAGCTGCCCGCTTGTCTGCCACGGATTTGGGCAACGTTCCGCCTGCCGATGCGATAGGTCTCGCCGCCTTGACGTGTTTTACGCCGTCATCCGCCGTGTCCTCAATTTCGATTTCAGCCTCTTCCTTCTTTATTGCGGCGTGCTTTCTCTTGGCTTGCCGCGCCTTTTCTTTTTCTGTTTTCGCTACGATTTCTTCTACCGATTTTCCGGTTTTCTTCGCTTCTTTGTACGGATTTACTTTTTCGTTGGAAGCGGCTCTCTTTGCTTCGGCTTCTTTTTTCAGCTTGTGCTTGGTTTCCCAAACGGTAAAGACCATCATCCCCACAAACATAAGAGCCATAATCCCCATGTTAACTTTATTATCTTTGGCGGTATCCCGGGTAGAAAAATGCACTACATAATCCTGTCCCAGCGCTTCTCCATCCGAATTTTTCAAATCGCCCGAGACTGTAAAAACATAATCTTCCGCCGGATTCAGCGTTTTCGTTACCTGCACCCAGATTTCATTGGGATAGACCTTCGCATTATACAGCGGCTTTACCGCTATTTTCTTTCCCGAGGAATTCTTTAAGGTAAAACATTCCGCATTCCATTTCTGCGCATCCTTACTGGTTACATTGTCGGTAAATTCAATTTTTACCGCAATATTTACGGGATTCAGCGTGTGATTTCCTTCTTCGGGGAATGTCTTTTTTACGGCAAAATCATCCGCAAAGCAAAAGCTTGTAGCCAAAGCAACCAATAACACGGACAGACATAAAACGACGCCTAATCTCTTCATAACTGCAATTCCTCCTGGTTTATCTTTTCGCAACGTTCCTGTTTCTTTTTTGTTCGAAGATCTTTAAAAAACTGTTTTATCAACTGCCGGCACTCCGATTCCAGAATTCCGGTTTTTATTTCCGCCCGATGATTCAGGCGCTCATCCTGCGGAATATTCATCAGAGAGCAACAGGCTCCCGCTTTGGGATCCAGCGTGCCGATGTATACGGTTACGATCCGGGACCACACGATGGCTCCCGCGCACATAGCACAGGGTTCTGCCGTTACATAGAGATTGCAATCAATCAATCTCCAGCCCCCGAGATTCTTTGCCGCCTCCCGGATTGCCAGCATTTCCGCATGTGCGGTAGGATCTTTCAGACTTTCCGTTCTGTTGTATCCTCTGCCCACAATCCTGCCGTTTTGTTCCACTACAGCGCCGATGGGGACTTCATTCAAAGCGTAAGCTTTTTTCGCTTCTTTCAGCGCTTCTCTCATGAAAAATTCCGGCAGCATCTCTCTGTCAGCTTGTCCCATTCCGTATTCCTTTCCGCATTAGCCTTACTATTTTATCATATGCGTGTTTACTTTTCAACTAAAAGAACTCAAGGAGCCTCAATATCCCCCGATGCCGCATTGACTGCCAAAATCCAATAGCCGTATGCTCCCGGCTCCGCAGCAGTGCCCACCCCGTCTGCATCTTCGTCTCCGCTCTCATGGATGGATTGCCACAGCACAAATCCCGATTCTCCGCCGTCCGGCTGTTCCGCTGGCAGGTTCCGTCCGGGTACGGCAAAGAAATAGCGTTCCGCATTGTTATGTTCATCCCTTTGCACACCGAACAAATAGTGCCGGTACTGGGATGCAAAGTAATGGGCCCCCGGCGAAACCAGCGGCAAATTTCCTACGTTGGCCATCCGTTTCCACTCCGCTCCTGTTTCATCAAAAGAAAAGGGCGACACATTTTTGTAATAGCCGGATACATTACAGGTATGTCTGCAAAAACGAAGCAGGCATTGATTATAAAATCGATTATAATTCACTTTATCCGATACCGCATTGGCTTCCTCCAAGACCTCTTTCCCCCCGGATACCAGCACAGTGTCTCCCTCCGGCCGATCCTTCTCTTGCTCCGCAGGAGGACGGTCCTGCTCTTCCCACTCCAAAATTCCGGTTAAAACAGGGCGCATCGTTCCTTCTCGCTCCTCCGACACCGCAGCTACGACTATCAGAGAAAACCGGTCAAGCGCATTTCCTTTTCCGTCAAAATTATTGGGATCAAAGCGAAAATGCGTTTCTCCGTTTCCTTCCCGGTTCACTGCCAAATTCCCTGCCAGGGCGTAGATGGTCTTTTCTCTCCGCTTTCCGAAGAAAATCAATTTGTATTGACACGGCTTTTCCGACGGGCTTTTAAGATTTTGTACGGTACAGCTCATAGCGCCTTTCCGGTTCCCCGTTTCAATTTTCACATGACCGCCTGGGCGTTTTTCCCCCCTGCTTCTTTCTGTTTCGGCCTCCTCCATCAACACAAAAAACCGTTTGTATTTCATGTAATTCATAGTTTCCTCCTTGTATTCGCCCGGGTAACTTGATACTATTACTTTATGCCCGTGCTGTGCGCCGTATGAGCAAAACGTTCGGGCAAAACAAAATGAAACCTTTGGTTTTTCACATTCGGAGGCTTTTATGTGGCTCGATGTTATTACAGCCGTAATTTTTGTGGGTTCTGCGGCGCTTGGATTCCGGCGGGGTCTTTTTTCCACAGCGATTCATACCTTCGGCTGGGCATCCGCCGTTATTTTGGGCTTTGCCTGGTCTCCGGCAATTAACCTTTTTCTGCGGGATCATACAGGTTTGTTTGAAAGCCTGCAAAATGCGGTCTCGGCAAAGCTCCTGGAAAGCGGCGAAACAGCCGTCGACCCCTTGGCCGGCTCTTTGCCTAAAATTCTTAGCGACGCCTTGGAACAAGCCTCTCGGGATTTGCTGCTTTCCGCAGCCGCGGAGATAACCGGTCTGCTGTTTCAAATCCTTGTTTTCCTGGGCGCCGCAATATTGGTTGGCCTGCTCTTTTCTCTGTTTTCCAAAGTCTTTTCTCAAAAGAAAGGCCGCTGTGGTTTTCTGAGCTTCGGAGACGGGGCGGCCGGATTGTTAATAGGCTGTATGCGGGGAATCTTGCTGGTCTTCCTCTTTTTGGCTTTCTTGGTTCCCATGGAGATTATTGTTCCCGGAGATGAAATCCAAATCGCTCTGGCAGCTTCCCATATTGCCGCGGATTTGTACGATAACAATTTGCTTCTTCTTTTGGCGAAGAATACCTTTTAGACATTTTCTGCGGTTGAAAATTTACAGTCTTTATGATAAGATATCCCTTGATTCCTGCCCCCATAGCTCAGGGGATAGAGCGTCGGTTTCCTAAACCGTGCGTCGGAGGTTCGAATCCTCTTGGGGGTGCCATGAAAAACCCGCTGAAATTCAGCGGGTTTTATTTTATTCTGCCCCATCAACTCCCGCATACAAAGTATCCGGGTACATGTTGTCTGCGCTGCATATAATGAAGAAATACGCCGGGAATTTTTGATTAAACTTCATTGACTTGCCTAAATGATTGGGGTATCATTGCTTTATTATGGGTAATTTTAAAAAAATACCCGATATTCGTACAACATGGAAATTTCCCCTTGATTATTTAGCGATTTTTGTTAATATTACCGCATCAAGGGTATAATAACTCAGGTTATAAAATAACAATTCGAAGCGTCCCAACCATTCGGCGCACTCTCTCGGCGAGCAGATGCGTAAGCCTGCACGGGGACGTTTCTTTCCGAAAAGGCACTGAAATTCGACCGCCTTTAGGAATACGAGGAGGGAACTATGATGCAGATTTACGCAGATAATGCTGCAACAACTAAAATGAGCCGCACAGCCATCGATGCTATGCTTCCATATATGGAGACATTCTATGGAAATCCGTCCAGCCTCCACACTGTGGGTCAGCAGGCGGCTGAAGCGCTTGCAAAAGCCAGAGAAACGGTAGCATCCCTGCTTGGCTGCGAAGCGCGGGAAATTTATTTCACATCCGGCGGAAGCGAAGCAGATAATCAGGCTATCATATCCGCTGCACGCATTGGCGCGAAAAAAGGAAAGAAGCATATTATTTCCACAGCGTTTGAACACCATGCTGTGCTGCATACACTGGAAAAGCTCAGAAAAGAAGGCTTTGATATCGAACTTCTGGACGTCCATGCAAACGGAATGATTTCCGCTCAGCAGGTAGCCGACGCCATTCGGGAAGATACCTGTCTGGTAACCATAATGTATGCAAACAACGAAATCGGTTCCATTTTGCCTATCCCGGAAATCGGCGCCGTATGCAAAGAAAAGGGCGTTCTTTTCCATACCGATGCCGTACAGGCCGCAGGTCATCTGCACATCAATGTAAAAGAACAGAACATCGATATGCTGTCCCTGTCTGCGCATAAGTTTCACGGCCCAAAGGGCAGCGGCGTTCTCTATGCAAGAAAGGGTATCCCCCTTACCAATATTATCGAAGGCGGCGCCCAGGAGCGGGGCAAACGTGCGGGAACAGAAAACATCCCCGGCATCGTAGGTATGGCTGCTGCTATGAAGGAAGCCTGTGAGCACATCGACGAAGACACAAAAAAAGTTTCCGCTCTGCGGGACAAGCTGATTGCGGGGCTTTCTAAAATTCCCCATTCCATCCTGAACGGCGATCCGGTCAACCGACTGCCCGGTAATGTAAATATGTGTTTTGAAGGCGTCGAAGGCGAGTCCCTTCTTCTCCTGCTGGATCGTGACGGCATCTGTGCGTCCTCCGGTTCCGCCTGCACTTCCGGCTCTTTGGACCCCAGCCATGTGCTGCTGTCCATCGGCAGACCGCACGAAATTGCTCACGGTTCCCTGCGTCTTTCTCTCTGCAGCTGGAATACCGAGGAAGAAATCGATTACATGCTGGAAGCGATTCCGAAAGTAATAGAATATCTGAGAAGCATCTCTCCTCTTTGGAGAGACAAAGTGGAAAACAGAAAAGAATTTATTTTGAAATAATGAGGTGACTTAAATGGCATTGTACAGCGATAAAGTAATGGATCACTTTATGAACCCCAGAAATGTGGGTTCTATAGAAAACGCAGACGGAATCGGTGAAGTAGGCAACGCAAAATGCGGCGACATTATGAAAATCTATCTGCAAATCGAGGACAACATTATTAAAGATGTAAAATTTGAAACATTCGGCTGCGGTTCCGCTATCGCCTCCAGCTCTATGGCAACAGAAATGATTAAAGGCAAATCCGTAGACCAGGCTCTGGAGCTGACCAACAAAGCAGTTGTAGAAGCGCTGGACGGACTCCCGGAGCACAAGCTGCACTGCTCGGTTCTGGCGGAAGAAGCCATAAAGAGCGCTTTAAAAGATTACTACGACAAGAACGGCATCGAATACGATAAAGCGCTGTTCTGCGATCACGAAACCTGTGAATGCTGCGGCGAATAGAAAATATGTCCGTTTATAAAAATCGGAAGCGTAAAATCACGCTTCCGATTTTCTTTTACTTCTCACGGTTATTCGTTCATAAGATCCGCGGCAATTTCACAAGCGCTTACAGCGTAAGGGGCGCAGCGCTTCTGGAAAAGGTTTTCTTCCATAATGTGAGCCAGGCCGTCCGGAGTGCTGACATCATAACCCAGCAATTCTTTGCAGATACAGCTGCCGTTTTCTTCTTCAAAACGCTTTTCAAACTCTGCCTTTTTGGCTAAAAACGCATTTTTGGCCGCTTCGTTTCCTTCCTCGCAGTAGCCGCAGGCAAGTCCCAAAGCCATCAACGCGCCGGTAACACAGCCGCAGGTTCTGGCATGGAACAATCCGCCGCCGAAAGCAGAAGCAATTTTTCTTGCCGTCATCTTATCGATGCCCAGCTGTTCCGCAAATTCGCCGAAGGTCACCTGTGAGCAGTCAATACCGCCAAGATAACAATCCAATGCCCTTTCTTCTGTCAATGTGGATTTTACCATTTTCATCATTCCTTCCATCATCATCCGAGTTTTCAGAGAGTCGGTTTATACCCGACGTTCTTTTTTCTATTCTATAATATCCGCCAGAGAAAACAAGATGATTTTTTTCAAGTCGGACAAAGAAACCTCCACTTGATATCCGATTCTGCCTGCGCTGAAAAAAATCGTATGATATTTCTCCGCACTTTTATGAAATACGGTGACAAACGTTTTTTTCATGCCGATGGGCGAACAGCCTCCGTGAACATATCCTGTCAGCGGCAGCAACTCCTTGGATTTGATCATTTCTACGGATTTCTCCCCTACCGCTCCGGCTGCTTTTTTCAAATTCAATTCTCCGCTGACCGGCACCGCAAACACATAATGCTCACCGGACTTCCCCACGGTAACCAGAGTTTTAAATACTCGGTCGGGATCCTGCCCCAGCACAGAAGCAACTTCCATTCCGCTGACAGCATCCGTATCCGCATAACAATGCTGCCGATACGGCACTCCCGCTTGTTCCAGCAATCGCATTACATTGGTTTTCTGCTCTGACGGCTTCCCTTTGCCCGCCTTTTTTCCCATAACGCCCCTCTTTTGTACTCTTTGTTAAAATCCCATCGCTTCGTCAATCAAAATGACTTCCGCTTCTTCTACGCCTTCCATCTTGCGGAGATAAACCGCCATTCCATTGCAGATTCTGTCCGGAGCGGAACAATTATAGCATTTATCCCCCTTAGCGGCGCAGGGAGTCGTCAGTCCCATACGCTTTGCGTCTTCCGGTCCCGCAACATTTCGAGCCCTCCGGATCGCTTTTTCCAGAGTGGGTTCCACTTTGTTGGCTGTAACTATAAAATAAACTTTTCGATGGCCGAATAAAGAACCTGCCAGGCGGTTTCCGGTTGCGTCCAAATTAACAAATTCTCCCGTCTCCGCCGCCGCATTGACAGAAACCATATAGATTTCGGCAGTCAGGCACTGCTTGGAAAGTGTAAGAAAATCTTCTTCGGAATTGCCTTCAGCCGGGTCATATACGGTATTATGTACGGCCAGCCTGTCTGCAAGGCCCATTTCACTCATGGTCGCAGAACAGGCAAGCCCGATTTCGCGGCCGTCCAAACTCTTGTCCAGATAATCCGCAGCTTCTTCCGCAGTTGCAAAATGACTTACCTTGTACAGATTTTTTTCTAACGCTGTAATAAAAGCCTGTGTATTCATAACTCTGTCCTCCTAATCATCACACCTTTTGTGTCCTAAAGTTATACCCTGCCGGAATTTGAATTAAACAACAAAACGGCGCCCGCAGCGGAGCACCGTTTTTGAAAGAGCTATCTATTGCAGGGTAATATCGCAGCATTCAAAATCATTATCTACATAATGTGCGATAAACCGCGCTTTGATATGGCGAGCCTTGCAGATGGAATCCTCCGTCTTCCAAGGATCCTCCGGATTTTCGGGTAGGACAAATTTAATGCATTTTACGGTCACATCTCTGCATCCCTGATACCTGTGTGCCGGAACAGTTACCGTTTTCATACCCCGTTTATGCTCAACTCCATCGGCTCCTAATTCCGTCAGAATCACACCCAGCGCTACACGCTTATTGGGGCAGACATCCCGCAGGGTTACATCCAGCTTTACAATTCTTCCGAGGGACTCCATGCCAATCTCGCCGGCATCAAATTCAACAGTATCTTTACAGCCGCACACATCAATGGGCACCGGCTTAGGACATTCTTCGGGAAAAACCACCGTTCCGCAGTCAACGGTTATCTCGGGAGACTGAAAATCCGTCGAATTCCCTTCATTATCCCGATACTTGAGGCCTTTGTTTATTTCCAGGACGCCTGAGCAGGGTCCTATATACTGCAGAGTAAATTCCAACTCAGCTCCTTCGCTGGAAGTTACGCCAAGCTCGTCGATCATCCACCGCAGAGAAGTTTGACCCGTCCGTTCTACCGTTCCTTTCGTAGGAGAAGACAGCTCGGTAATTTCAAAGCACGGATTTACTTCTTCTTCAATTACAATATCCGTAGCTCCCGGTTTTGCAATATTCTGAGCCAGATTCTCGAACAAATCTTCCAGTTCCTCGTCATTCGGCGTAATGGCTACATAAGCGGAATCCGGGTCAGACGCCCAATCCCGAAGCGCCTGTTCATCCAATCCGCCGTTTCCGGAAAGCCCGATGCAGTAAATAATAACTCCCTGAGCTTTTGCGGCTTCGGCCACCGGATTCGGATTTGCTCCGGCGGTGGTTCTTCCGTCTGTAAACATAATCATTACTTTTTCGTTTGTAGATGCAGGATCAAACAGCTGCAAGGCCTTGGTAAACGCGTCCGCATGATTTGTAAGCCCTCCCGCAGACAGATCGTCCACTGCGTCTTTTAAATCGTCCACATCAGTAATAAACTGCGTATCCTGTCTCGCTGTGTCGGCAAAGCTGACAATTCCGATGCGGCTTCCGTACCCGATATGGCCGTCCTGCGCACCGTCAGTAGCCCCATCGATAATGTCGATAAATTTTTTCGCCCCGCTTTTCAAATTGGCAAGGGGACTTCCTGCCATACTGCGGGAACGATCAAGAATCAACACAATATCCGTGGGATTAGACGCGATATTCGGCTCCGCCGTCAAAGAAAGCGTAACTTTAACAGAGCCAATTTTTCTTATATTCACATTGCTCTGCTGCGTGGTTTATACGGGTGTCGTTACAGGGTTTGCGCAGCTTATTTTCCCCGACAAAGCAAACGGGAGTATTATTGAGGTTGACGGAAAAAAGTACGGTTGTGAGCTGCTCGGTCAGCAGTATACGGATGACGGACATATGTGGGGGCGAATTATGAATATTGATGTTTCAACCTACAAGGACGAAAACGGAAAAACTCTGATGTATGCCGCACCGTCCAACCTTTCCCCGGCAAGCGAAGAATATGAGGCTTTGGTGAAAGAGCGTGTGGAAAAACTGCGGGAGGCCAATCCCGACATGGACGAAACAGCAATCCCCGTTGATCTTGTGACCTGCTCGGGCAGCGGACTTGCCCCCCATATTTCCCCCGCCGCCGCCGAGTATCAGGTGGCAAGAATCGCAAAAGCAAACGATATGACCGAGGACGAGGTATGGGAGATTATTAAGAAATGCACCGACGGTAAATTCTTAGGAGTCTTCGGAGAAGAAACAGTAAATGTTCTTAAAGTAAATTTGATGCTGGACGGAATTCTGTAATAGTTTTAAGGCGGAAGAGTTTCGGCTTTTCCGCCTTTACCTTTATGCAATCTTAATATCGTCTTTATCTTGCTTACGCCGATTTAATGCAGATTAAGATAAAATAAAGACAGTCTAAATTTGATATTAAGATTGCGAAGGTATCCGTTATGATAAAACGGCAAAATCCAAAACACAAGCACATTACATCGTTCCAGATTATTATATTAGGCTTTCTGTCTGTGATAATTTTAGCAGCATACTGTTAATGCTGCCCGTTGCAACAAGGGACGGTAAAGGCGCTGTATGTTCAGACGCACTGTTTACCGCCACCTCCGCAGTTTGTGTAACCGGTTTGGTTATACACGATACCGCTACATACTGGTCAATGTTCG